>JAZRDP010000019.1:0-6025 GCA_045660345.1 Acutalibacteraceae bacterium | reverse complement strand
CATCAAAGGTCGCACTTTTCTGACCCAGATAGGGATTTATCCAAACACAGATTTTTCAAACCTTTTTTGTGCATTCTCTCGAGCATTCCCTCAACATCAGGGAACACATCCTTATCCCATTCAAAGCCGCACCATTCATTTTCTTTCATCCAGTAGCAATCAAAGTGGAATACGCTTAAGGGGATATCCCTTTCAGCCATTCCGTCAACGAATCGTGTTACGGTTTCTTCATCATAAGAAGTTGTGAAAGAAGATGACAGCCATAAGCCGAAAGTCCACGCAGGAGGAGGTGCAGGTCTGCCCGTGAGAGATGTATAGCGTGACAAAACGCCCTTGCGGTCAGGTGCGCCGATAACGATAAAGTCAAGCCTTTCGCCCGGTATGCTGAACTGCACCTTTGTGACAGCTTCCGAGCAGACCTCAAAGGAAACGGGTCCAGATTCGTTAACAAACACACCGTAGTTGCGGTTGCTTATGTAAAACGGAATATTTTTATAACTGATTTCGGTTGAGGTTCCGCCGTCCTCATTCCAACACTCAACCACCTGACCGTTGCGTACAAACGGTGTGAATCTCTCGCCGAAGCCATAGATTTTTTCGCCCACATCAACCTGAAGCTGACCTCTCATAAAGCTTCCTTCAAGAGCGGTAATATAGCTGAGCATTGATGTGCCATAGCGTCTGCCAATTTCGGTAAGCTTTCTGTCTTCGTAATAATAGGCAAAGCTGCAAGGCGTTTTTTTGCCGATTACAAGCTTTGTGTTGCCCGATTTAACGGTTATTTCATCATCGTTTTCGCTGTATTCAAGGGGAATACGCTTATCATCGATTTTAAATTTCGGATATTTTCTTCTGTCGCCCTTAAAATGCACCGTCTGCAAACGAATCATATCGGGCTGCGGAGAAGAAATGACTATCTCCTGAGCAGGGCCACCCATACTGCGAATATCCTCACGGTAAGGAACAACAAAAAGATAAAGCTCCGTTTTGTCCTCTGAAAGGCTAACCTTACGTATCTGCTCGCAATTGTATGTCTGAACACCGGGCTTGAGAACCCATTGACCTATATTGAATTTCACACTAAAATCCCCCTTACTTTCCAATCACTTCATACAGTGCTTCCTGAAACTTTGGAAGCCACCATTCTTTATACCCTGCTTTTGTGGGATGAATGTGGTCGATAAGATATATTTCTTTTTGGCTCTCGGTAATATTATTGATTTCTTCATCGTTCCAGAAATCGATTACCGTAATATCCCATTTCTTTTGAATTTCCAAAAGCAAATCCACCATTTCGCCATAGTGGTCGCTATCATATTTTGCCTGAGTATAGAAAACAACGGGACAATCCCATGTAGCTTTTGCATAAGCGATTATATATTCAATAGCACCTGCAAGGGTGTTTGTATCGAAAGATTCCAAATCAAAGCCTTCGCTGATTTCACCAAGAGGCATTTCCTTTGTGGCGTCATTAGTGGAAAGCTGACAAACAAATGCATCTGCCTTAATATTTTTATCAATAGTCTTCATTCTTGAAACATACGAATTTGATTTAACATCAACGAGGGTTGTACCAGAAACCGCTTCCTTAACTGCTATAATTCCATCGTTTTTTTCAAGGTAATCTGAGAAGCTGACCCCTAAAGAACCGTAACCAAATGTTACAGAACTGCCAAGGAAAATAACAGTTTTATCCTTGATTGGACTATCTTCTTTTGCAGTAGTGTTTTTAAGAGAATATTCTCCGTAGTTCCCTTTATTAAACGCACCAAACATATTAGCAACATATCCCCCTGCCACAAAAACGATTATTAAAAATATTGATAATACTATCTTCATTTTCTTTTTCATCATGGCACCTCTCAGGTAGGTTATATATAGGAATTAATAGTTTGAAAATATTATACTACCTATACTCGTTACTTGCAACATAATAATAGCACAACTCCCACCTACTGTTTTTACAGTAAGTGGGAGTTGGTTGTTTAATCCCATTCCTTATTCATAACGACAAATGTCATTCTTTCCTGAATACTTGGACCGCCGTGACCTGTTTCGATTCCACCATGGTCTGAAGTAACTATAATGAGCCAATCTTCTGTATCATAGGTTTCTCTTGCTTCGATGGCTTTAATTACTTCGTAGCCGTAATTATCTTCTTTATTGAATTCATCTTTATAAACAGGGTTGTTGAATGAAAAGCCGAAATCGTGACCTGCTGAATCGGTATTTTCATAAATAATAAACACAAAATCTGCACAATCCTGACTTGTTACTTCTTCAATAGCACCTGTATGAATATCTGTTTTATTTTTACGAAGGTTAAAATCAACATCAATATTGTTTTCTTCGCAGTATGCTTTTTCATCTTTATATGTTGAGTTGCTGTTTGTGAAGTGCCCCTTCCACTTTGTGATGAATGCGGCATTATCAATAACATCATCTTCAATAAGTGTAGTCATAATCATTTTGGGGTCAACCGTTTTTGTTATTCCGTTGCCTGTTATACCGTGTACATCAGACCAAACACCAGTGATCATTGAGCACCAACCGGGAGCGGTTGAAGTTGCCTGAGTGTTTTCTGCAGGGAAATTTACACCGCCGCAATAGGTGAGGTTGATTGATGCACCCTTATCAAGCAGATAGTTTATTGCTCCGTTATCCTGCTTTTCTGTAAGAATATCTGCACGGCAACCGTCATAACCAATAATAGCAACTTTCTTTTCGGTTTTTCCTTCGGGCAATTCAGATTCGAAATGTTCGTTGATGATATTGTAAACATCAGTGGTCGGGTATGCTGTCTCTATTGTGTTTTCGTAGCCAACTGAAGAAACATTCTGTCTGAATAATTCTTCTGTGTCTTTTTCGTCTTTATGGTATCTTGTAAAATATAGTGCTAAAGCACCTGCGATAATTCCGAGAATAACAACTACAGAAACAACTGAGAGTATAATCTTTTTCGTTTTTTTCATTTTAATACCTCCAAGTAAATCAGTTTCCTATAATAACTTCTTTATCGATTTTTCCTATAAAGATGTTATCTTCTGCTGTTAAAGCATTGGCATCGGGGTTTTCAAGAATAATGCCGTAGCTTGGTGAGTCGGTTTCTTCAGGAGAAATAAAAGCATTGTTTTTCACTTTCAAATCGTAAACCATTGGTCTGAAGAAAATGTAGCCTCTGCTTTTACCGATTCTTCCCGAGGGTCCGTCAAAAATATTGTTTTCAATAAGAATATTGTGATGATCAATATCCCCATGGTGACCAACTCCGGGGAAGCCGTCACATTTAAAAATATTGTTTCTGATTACTATATTACGGCAAACTGTATCATCACTCTTAAAATCAATGAGAGTACCGTCACAATTATAAACAGGACCATACGAACCCTCCCGGGACATATCAAGCTGAATCTGCTCGTTAAAGAGATTATCAGTCTTGAAGGTATATGAAGGGCCGTCAAAAATGCAGTTCTGAATAGTTGTATTCTCTGTGCCGTTAATTTAAATGCAATGCCAATGAGCACAATGACGAAATTTGCAATTTTCAATGGTAATATTGCTACAATGAACTGTGTTCACAAGGGTTATTCTTTCATCAAGATTTTTGTTCCCATCAAAGATACCGCCTGAAATCACAACATCGTGAGTACCTGTGTATTCGCCCCATTCAGGCTCGGAATAGGACGCAAGCAGATATCTTGTCAAAGGCTCACTTTTGTCACTTCTGAGAATAACTGCATTGTCTGAAAACTTAAGATGCTGATATGAATAGAAAATCAAAGCACCAGAAATAAAATATGTACCATCAGGGAAATAGACAGTTCCGCCATCTTTCAATTCGTCAATGCAAGCCTGCAAGGCTTTTGTGTCATCGTGAATCCCGTCACCGAAAACACCTTTATTCTGCTTTACATTAATAAATTTCATATCTATCACTCTTTATATAATCGTTATCTCTCTTGCGTTGCTCTTATCTCCACGATTGGTTACAAACTGCATTGCGCCACTAGGTAATCTGCATTCAAAATCAAAATGAAGATGCCCCGCAAGCACTACCTTAATCTGTGGCTCATTGGTAACATAATCATAAAACCTTTTTGTAGAAGCGTAAGGCTCTCCTATATCCCCTACTACCTCAGGGTGAGCATTGGTATCGGAACCGAGAACACAGATTTCACCATTCCAGAAATCATAGCTTTTTTTGTAAAGCTCTTTTTCATATAATGGCGCGTGCATAAAGAGGATTACAGGATACCCTTTTGCTACTTCTTTTTTAAGTCGCATAAGCTGACTTTCTTCAGCCTGATGGTATGCATCATCTATTCCAACAAAGTTAACTCCACCAACTATACGGGAGTTGAAGAAAATATTGACACCTAAACCGCCATTCATATCCTGAAGGCTATTCATACGGTAAACCATATCTTCCGTTTCACCGTCATATTTTGCATACTCATGATTACCGGCTATAAAAAGCAGTTTTTCATTTTTGAGAAACTCACGGGCAAATTCAACACAAGGTTTTGAAATAAAATCAATCAAATCACCTGTATGAACAATAATGTCACAGTTTTCTTCGCCGTATTTCATTTCCTCTTTAAGAGCCTGAACGCTTGATTCTATATCTCTGCTCTTAGCGTGTCTTATCATAGCTTCGCTATCAGTTTCACAGTAAAACGGCAGATGTGAATCTGTGATATGCAGAATTTTCAACGGCTTTTCAAGACCGATTTCTATAGTATTTTTCTTAAGTGTCAACATATTTACTCCTTACTGCTCAACAGTTACGGAAGCCCCATTACTTTCTACAGCCTTGTTTCCTTCCTCCGCTCTCTGCTTGAGAACCTCCATAATGTGAGCATGCTTTTCGTCTGTGAAATCCCACATAAGCAGATACGGAATCGCCATCAGTATGTAACCCACAAGGTCAAAGCCAAGACCGATAAGCATACACTGAACTCTTACGTCACCCATATAAAGCACATCCCAGTCGGAAGTGAAGCCTACGCGGTAGAACATAAGCGGAATTATAAGAGAAACAATAGTTGTGATAGGAGTTGTAAACCAGCTGATGATTTTCTGATATTCTTCAAGTCTTTCACCTGAAATATACATCTGATAATCGGTGATTCTGATTTTTGTGTCCTTCTGTGCAATAGCAACTGCAGATTCAAGGAGATTAGCCAGGAACATTGCAAGATAGATTGCAACACCGCAAAGAATATGCGTGTTGCCAAGGAAAAGAATAGCAAGAATATACACACCGTTTCTGATTGCGTATATGATATACTTGAAAATTATAAGCTGCTTGAACTGGAATCTCTTTCTTATCCATGGAGCAAGAAATTCTCCCGGATTGCCTGAAAGTTTAAAAAGTATTTCGCAAAGCGAGAAGATAAGTCCTGTTTCACGCCAGGTATAAATAAGAAGGATTGTTTTCATATCGAGCATACCGTTGCCGAGAGAGTCAAACAAGGTAGCAATCTGATCGATCCAGAGATATTTGTTTTTGAAAATACCGGATACACAGTGCCAGAATGAAAGGTATTCTCTGTTTTCAATGGGTGGCATAGGAATTCTTTCCTTGATATTGCGAAGTCCTATGAACATAACGCCTGATGAAACCACAAAAAATACAGGGATAAGATATCTGAATGTGCCGATATCCTTAATGCCGTCAATGAACATTACACCTGCGATTGTGGGAAGAATAACATTTACTATATTCTGAACAAAATGACTGATTTTAACAGGGAACGAACGTACATACAATCTTTCTTGTGGGTTGGGGCTGATGTTATCTGCAACAGACTGTGTAAAGCCTACGTAATTGAATATTGTATAAAGCTGGAAAAGAAGATAAAGAGTCCATACTCTGTCTGTAAGAGGAAGCTTATAAAGAGGTAATTCGCATATAAGAACAACCACTATAATACATTGAATAACATTTGCATATGCAAAGATTTTGTATCTGCCAAGCTTTTTGAGAAGCTTCTTTCTTATAAGAATATTTCTGAAACCGCTC
>JAZRDP010000018.1:0-1339 GCA_045660345.1 Acutalibacteraceae bacterium | reverse complement strand
CATAGATTTCCCTGAATATGATGAAAAAATCAAAAAAGCTGTTAAAGACAGCGGTCTTAACGAAGGTGTTGTCTGCGGAACAGCTACAATAAACGGATTTCCTTGTGCAATATTCGTTATGGACTCCAAATTTATGATGGGCAGCATGGGAACTGTTGTTGGTGAGAAAATAACAAGACTTTTTGAAAAAGCAACAAAGGAACATCTTCCTGTTGTCGGTTTTACTACTTCCGGCGGTGCAAGAATGCAGGAAGGAATTTTTAGCCTTATGCAGATGGCAAAGGTTAGCGGAGCCGCAAAGAAACACTCGGATGGCGGTAACTTATATATTACTGTTATTACCGATCCTACAACCGGCGGTGTAACAGCAAGTTTTGCTATGCAGGGAGATATTATTATCGCTGAACCAAAAGCACTCATTGGCTTTGCCGGTGCAAGAGTTATTGAACAGACCACAGGAAAAAAACTACCTGAAGGATTCCAAAGAGCTGAATTTATGTTGGAGCACGGATTTATTGATATGATTGAGGATAGACAAAGACTTAAATATACAATTGGAAAGCTCCTTAAGATTCATTCAGCAAAAGCCATTTAAGATTGGATGTGATAATTGATGGAAACAAAAGTAAATGCATATACAAGAGTATTGGCAGCAAGAGCCAATGACCGAAATATGGGTGGATATTACCTTTCAAGAATGATAGATGATTTTGTTGAACTCCACGGTGACCGCAGATTCGGTGATGACGGAGCCATCGTAGGCGGCGTTGGTATGCTTAACGGCATTCCCGTAACAGCAATTGCGATGGAGCGCGGTGCAACGGTTGAAGAAAGAATTCAAAGACATTTTGGTTGTCCCACACCCGAAGGATACAGAAAAGCACTCAGACTTATGAAAGAAGCTGAGAAATTTAAAAGACCGATAATCTGCTTTATAGGAAGTCCCGGTGCATATTGCGGAATTGACGCTGAAGAAAGAGGTCAAGGCGAAGCGATAGCTGAAAATCTTTTTGAAATGATGGGGATTAAAACTCCTATTATTTCCGTTGTAGTTGGCGAAGGTGGTTCAGGCGGTGCGTTAGCACTCGGTGTTTGTGATACAACTGTAATGCTTGAAAACTCTGTATATTCTGTTATATCACCTGAAGGCTGTGCAAGTATTTTGTGGAAGGACTCTTCCAAAGCTTCTGATGCGGCAGATGCATTAAAACTTACCGCAGACGATTTATACTCTTTTGACATAGTGGAAAAAGTAATTGACGAAAAAGATAAATCAGCCGAAGAAATTTGTTCTGATTTAAAAAATTATCTTGTAGAAGAATTGAAAAAGAAACAAGTT
>JAZRDP010000017.1:0-41703 GCA_045660345.1 Acutalibacteraceae bacterium | reverse complement strand
TGTCGGTGTTTTCTGCGTGTTTTGTTTATTATATATAAATATTTTAAAATTTATTTTACAGTATAAGATATTGATTTAAACCGGCGTTTGATGTAAAATTATTCCGTATTATTGTGATTTGAAAAGAGGATTGTTTATGTCCCTTGTAACATTAAAGGAATTAATAAGCAAAGCTGATGAAAAAGGTATTGCTGTCGGTGCTTTTTCTGTTGGTAATATGGAAATGATTCTAGGTGCTGTAAGAGCTGCAGAAGAGCTTGACACACCAATTATATTGCAAATTGCTGAGGTTAGGCTCGCTACCTCTCCGCTGAATATAATCGGTCCTATGATGGTTGCTGCAGCAGAGGACAGTAATATTGATATCTGCGTTCATTTTGACCACGGCTTAAACTACGAAACAGTTTTACAAGCTCTAGATTTAGGCTTTTCATCTGTTATGCTTGACGGCTCTCTTCTTTCTTATGAAGAAAACATTGCCTTAACCAAAAGAGTTGTTGAGATAGCCGATGAATACGGCGCTTCTGTCGAAGCCGAGCTTGGCGTTGTAGGCGGAAACGAAGGCGGAGGAAAAGCTCATAAAATTCAATGCACCGACTCTGTGCTTGCTGATGATTTCTGTAAAAGAACAGGAATTGATGCTTTAGCTGTTGCAATCGGAAACGCCCATGGCAACTACCCCGTTGCGCCTGAATTAAGACTTGATGTGTTAAAAGATATTGACGAAAAATGCAATACACCATTGGTTCTTCACGGAGGTACAGGAATAACTCCGGAAACCTTTCAGGAATGTATCAGAAACGGTGTCAGAAAGGTTAACATCGCTACCGCAAGCTTTGATGCAACTGCAAGAGCCGCAAAGAAAGCCACTGCAACCGATAAACCAAATTACTTTAATTTATCGCAAAGTATGGCAGATGCAGTTTATGAAAATGTGAAAAAGCACATCAGAATTTTCAATATGGAGAATTTAAAATAAGGAGAGCTTATTATGAAATACATTGAATTTGACAACTCAAAAGAATTTGATTTAATCCTTTTAGGTCGTGTTGCTGTTGACTTTAACCCAACCGATTATTATTGTCCTCTTTCTCAGAGTACAACCTTCAAAAAATATCTTGGCGGATCCCCTGCTAACATTGCAGTCGGTCTTTCAAGACTCGGTAAAAAATGCGGTTTCTTCGCTAAAGTTTCCGATGATGAATTAGGAACATTCGTTGAGAACTTCTTCAAAAATGAAGGTATTGATTGCTCTCATATTACCCGTTGCACTAACGGTGAAAAAATCGGTCTTACCTTTACTGAAATCCTTTCTGAAACCGAAAGTTCAATTCTTATGTATCGAAATGATGCTGCCGACCTTAAGCTTTCTGTTGAAGATATTGACGAAGACTACATAAAGAAAACAAAAGCACTCCTTATTTCAGGTACTGCTCTTTGCGAAAGCCCCTCAAGAGAAGCAGCACTCAAAGCAACAATTCTTGCAAAAAAGAATAACATCCCCGTTATCTTTGATATCGACTATCGTGCATACAACTGGAAAAACAGTGATGAAATTGCTATATACTATTCAACTCTCGCTTCCAAGGCTGATATCATCCTTGGCTCAAGAGAAGAATTTGATTTAACAGAAAAGCTTATCGGTCTTGACGGCACTGATAAAACAAGTGCTTCCTATTGGCATTCTCAGGGTGCAAAGATTGTAATTATCAAGCACGGTAAAGAAGGCTCAACCGCTTATACAAACGACGGTGAAAGCTATAACATAAAGCCGTTTCCCGTTAAGCTTCTCAAATCCTTCGGTGGCGGAGATGGCTATGCTTCTGCATTCCTCTATGGTCTTTTCGAAGGTTGGGAAATTATTGACGCTCTTGAATTCGGTTCAGCTTCTGCTGCTATGCTTGTTGCAAGTCATGCTTGCTCACAGGATATGCCCTCAGTTGAGGCAGTTAAGGAATTTATAAAAAAAGAAAAAGAAGAATATGGTGAGATGATCGCTCGTGGTTAAGGAATTTATAAATAAATTCAAAAAAGCAATTAGTCTGCTTTTACTTCTTGCTTTAATTTTTGCTCAGGTTCCGATTCTGATTAACACTTATATGTATGAATTCTCTTCAAGGTATTTTCTGACAGTTGAAGAAGCATCTGCGGAAGATTTTGATTGTGTTCTTGTTCTTGGTGCAGGCGTCTGGGATAACGGACCATCTCATTTACTTGAAGAAAGACTGAATAAAGGCATTGAAATTTATAACACAGGTTGCACAAAAAGAATCCTTATGACTGGTGACCATGGTAGAGTTGAATACGACGAGGTCAATGTTATGAAGAACTTCGCCATTGAAAAGGGTGCAATTGCCGAAGAGGTATTTATGGACCACGCAGGCTTTTCTACCTATGAATCTATGTATCGCGCTAAAGAAGTTTTCCAAGTAAAAAAGGTTGTTATCGTTACTCAGAAATATCATTTATACAGGGCGGTTTATAATGCAAGAAAATTAGGTCTTGACGCTTATGGCGTTCCTGCTGATGGGCAATATAATTATTCGCTCCCTGTCAGAGCATACAACAACACCCGAGAGTCTATTGCCCGTTGCAAAGATTTTATATGGTGCATTTTCAAGCCCGAACCAACCTACTTAGGTGAAGCGATTCCTATAAGCTCAAGCGGTGTTTTAACTGACGATAAATAAGGAGATTTTAAAATGTTCGAACAACTCCAATTCAATGAAAACGGTATTAAGACTGTTTGCGAAATGAATGGTAAGCATTCCGATATGCTTATGACAATAAAAGTTAAAAAGTTTTCCGAAAATGAAACTTTCACAGTATATGATGAAGACTGCGAAACTGCATTTTTAATCCTATATGGTGATGTTGATATCACATGGGACGGCGAAACAAAAAATATGGTAAGAGAAAATCCTTTTGTTAAGGCTTCTTATTGCTTACATGTTCCAAAATGCACAGAAGTTACAATCAAGGCGAACAAGATTTCTGAAATTCTTATTCAGCAAACTGATAATGATATTGTTTTCTCTCCTGTTTTCTATACACCCGATATGATTTTATATCAGCATTTCGGCAAAGACCAGTGGGACGGAACAGGCTACAGAATTGTTTCAACTGTTTTCGACCCCGACAACGCACCATATTCAAATATGGTTCTAGGCGAGGTTTATAATCAACCGGGGCGCTGGTCAAGCTATCCGCCTCACCACCATCCTCAACCCGAAGTTTATTATTATCAATTTGATAAGCCTCAGGGCTTTGGTGCTGCATTCGTGGGTGATAATGTTTACAAAAGTGTTCAGGGCAGTGCAGTTTATATTACTGACGGCAACGACCATCAACAAGCAGTTGCTCCCGGTTATGAAATGTGCTACATCTGGATGATTCGTCATCTTCCCGATGACCCTTGGTACAAAACTACAAGGTTTGTTTCTGACGAACACCTTTGGTTGACAAAATAAATTAAGAAATTATTCCTTAAGGAGTGATATATAAATGGCTATTATGACAATGGGTCAAGCCCTTGTAAAATTCCTTGATAATCAATATGTTTCTTTTGATGGTAAGGAAACAAAATTCGTTGACGGTATTTTCACCGTTTTCGGACACGGAATTGTATGCGGACTTGGTCAGGCACTTGATGAAAACCCTGGTTCGCTCAAAGTGTATCAGGGCAAAAATGAGCAAGGTATGGCTCATGTTGCCGCAAGCTTTGCAAAGCAGAACAACAGAAGAAAAATCATCGCTTGTTCTTCTTCTATCGGTCCCGGCGCTGCTAATATGATTACTGCAGCGGCAACTGCAACAGTTAACAATGTTCCCCTCTTGCTCTTCCCTGCTGACACATTCGCGTGTCGTCAGCCCGACCCTGTTCTTCAACAGTTTGAGCAGCCTTACTCACTTTCTGTTACAACAAACGACGCTTATAAGCCCGTTTGCAGATATTGGGACAGAATTGTTCGTCCCGAGCAGTTAATGAGCGCTATGACTAATGCTATGCGTGTTCTTACAGATACTGCTAATACAGGTGCTGTATGCATTGCACTTTGTCAGGATGTTGAAGGTGAGAGCTATGATTATCCCGACTATTTCTTTGAAAAAAGAGTACATAAAATCACAAGAATTGCTCCTGCAGAAGATGAAATATGCGATATTGCAAACATTCTCAAATCCGCTAAAAAGCCTCTTGTTATTGCAGGTGGCGGTGTAAGATATTCTGAAGCAGGAAGAACAGTTGAAGCCTTCTGCGAAAAGCATAACATCCCATTTGCTGAAACTCAGAATGGTAAATCTGCAGTTCTTTCCTCACACTCTCTTAACCTTGGCGGTGTTGGCGTTACAGGCAACCTTTCTGCTAATGTTATTGCAAAAGAAGCTGATGTAATTCTCGGTATCGGTACTCGTTTCTCTGATTTTACAACCGCTTCAAAATCACTTTTCAAGGCAGATGCAAAGTTTGTTACAATCAATACAGACAGATTTGATGCATATAAGCTTTCAGCTATTAAGGCTGTTTGCGACGCAAAGCTTGGTATCGAAGCTCTTGACACAGCAATCGGCGAATATAAAACTGCATACTCAACAGAAATTCAGGATGCTAAAAAAGCTTGGGCAGAAGAAATGAAAAAGCTTTCTGATTATTCATATTCAGAAGATTTCGAGCCTATTATAAAAGCAAGATATGAAGAAACAATCCCTGAGTTTGTTGAAAAAATCGGCGGTACAATTACACAGACATCTGCTCTTGCTCTTATCAGAAAAATTATTGACGATGATGCTATCGCAGTTGCTGCTGCAGGCTCACTCCCCGGTTGTATGCAAAGAATGTGGACAACTGATGCCCCCAACTCCTACAATATGGAATACGGCTATTCATGTATGGGTTATGAAATTGCAGGTGCTCTCGGTTCAAAAATGGCTGAGCCCGATAAAGAGGTTTATGCTTTCTGCGGTGACGGTAGCTATCTTATGCTTCATAGCGAGCTTGTTACTGCAATTCAGGAAAACAAGAAAATCAATGTTCTCCTCTTCGACAATTCAGGTTTTGGTTGTATCAACAACCTTCAGATGTCAAACGGTATAGGTAACCTTGCAACCGAGTTCCGTAAACGCGATGAAAAAGGCAACCTTCTTGGTGAGCTTATGTCCATCGACTTCGCAATGAATGCAGCAGCTTATGGTGCTAAAACATATACTGCAAAAACTCTCGATGAGCTTGAAGCAGCGCTTATTGATTCAAAGAAACAGAATGTTTCAACTCTTATTGATATCAAAGTTCTTCCCAAGTCAATGACCGATGGTTATGGCGCTTGGTGGCATGTTGGTATCGCATCCACATCATCAAAAGAAGCAGTTAACACTGCTTTCAAAAATAAAGACGAAAATCTTAGAAAAGCGAGGAAGTTCTGATGCTTGATAAAAACAAAGTAAAACTCGGTATTGCTCCTATCGCGTGGACAAACGACGATATGCCGGACCTTGGAGCAGAAAACACATTCGAACAGTGCATTTCTGAAATGGCTCTTGCAGGCTTTACAGGCTGCGAGGTTGGTAACAAATACCCCAAAGATACTGCAGTGCTCAAGAAAGCTCTTGACCTTCGCGGTATGCAGATTTGCAACGCTTGGTTCTCAACATTTCTTACAACAAAACCCTACGAAGAAACCGAAAAAGAATTCATCAAGCACATTACATTCCTTAAAGAAATGGGTGCAAAGGTTGTTGGTGTTTCCGAGCAGGGGCACTCAATCCAGGGCACAGACCTTTCTATCTTTGATGACAAATATGTTATGAATGATGAAGAATGGGATATGCTTTGCACCGGTCTTAACAAGCTCGGTAAGGTTGCAAAGGATATGGGTATCACTCTTACATTCCATCACCATATGGGTACAGTTGTTCAGACTGCTGCAGAAATTGACAGAATGATGGAAAATACTGACCCCGAACTCTTCAATCTTCTCTTTGACTCAGGGCACCTTGCATACTGCGGTGAAGATTATATGTATATTCTCAAGAAATACATCAATCGTATCAAACACGTTCACCTTAAAGACATCCGTCCTGATGTAATCGCTGATGTTAAAGCAAAAGGTGAAAGCTTCCTTCAGGGTGTTCGTAAAGGTACATTCACAGTTCCCGGTGACGGTGTAATCGACTTTGCACCTATATTCGAAGTACTTGCAGAAAACAACTACGAGGGATATGTTCTTGTTGAAGCTGAGCAGGATCCTGCAATTGCAAATCCCTTTGAATATGCTCTTAAGGCAAGAAAATATATTGCTGAAAAAGCAGGACTTTAATTAAGAGGTAAATAAAATGGCTGAAAAAATTAAATACTTTTGTAATGGTCAGTTTAAGGAATCAAAAACTGATGTATGGTATGATCTTTATAACCCAAGCACAGGTGAGATAACAGGCTACGCACCCTGCTGCACTAATGATGAGGTGCTTGAAGCAGTTGAAGCGGCAAAAGCTGCGTACCCTGCTTGGAGTGCAACACCCGCAATCAAGAGAGCACAGATTCTTTATAATGTCCGCGACCTTCTCATCAAGCATATGGATGAGCTTACAACTCTTGTCGCTGAAGAAAACGGCAAGGTATGGAGCGAGGCTGAGGGCGATGTTCTCAAAGCAAAGGAAGGCACAGAGCTTGCTACTCAAGTCCCCTCACTTATGATGGGCGAAAGCCTTATGGATGCTTCCGCAGGCTTTGACACTACTCTTTATCGTGAATCTATGGGTGTTTTTGCAGGTATTGTTCCTGTAAACTTCCCTGCTATGATTCCCTTCGGTTGGATGGTTCCCACCTGCGTTGCTTGTGGTAACACAATCGTTCTTAAAGCAGCCTCTCTTACACCTAAAACTGCATTGAGAATCGCAGAGCTTTATAAAGAAGCCGGTATGCCTGATGGTGTTGTTAATGTTCTTACTTGTTCAAGAAACGAAATCAACACTCTTCTCGACCATCCTGACATCAAGGGTATTACATTTGTTGGTTCAACTCCCGTTGGCAAGCTTATTTATGAAAGAGCTGCTAAAGCAGGTAAAAGAGTTCAGGCTCTCTGCCAAGCTAAAAACCATGCTCTTGTTCTTGAGGATGCACCCATTGAAAGAACAGTTGCAGGTATTATCAACTCTGCTTATGGCTGTGCAGGTCAGCGTTGTATGGCTCTCTCCTGCTGCGTAGTTCAGGAATCAATTGCTGATAAATTTGTTGCGGAGCTTAAAAAGCAAGCTATGAATATCAAGGTTGGTAAATCAATTGATAAAACCTCTAAGCTTGGCCCGCTTACATATAAAAAGCATTACGATGAGGTTGTTGCTGACATCGAAAAGGGTGTTAAAGAAGGTGCTACTCTCATTCTTGACGGTAGAAATCCTGAGCTTCCCGATGAAATCAAAAATGGTTACTTTGTAGGACCTACAATTTTTGATAATGTTACAGAGGATATGACAATCGGCAGAGATGAGGTTTTCGGACCTGTACTTTGCGTTAAGAGAGTTAAGGACTTCCACGAGGGTCTTGCAGTGATGAATGCAAACCCCTATGCTAACGGCTCCGTTATTTTCACTCAGAGCGGTCACTACGCAAGAGAATTTGCTCGTCATACTCATGGTGGTATGGTTGGCGTCAACGTTGGCATTCCCGTTCCGATAGGCTTTTTCCCCTTCTCAGGTCATAAAGACTCCTTCTTTGGCGATCTTCACTGTCTTGGTAAGGATTCATATCGCTTCTTTACAGAAAGCAAATGTGTAACAACCCGTTGGTTTGATGAAGACGAAATCAAGAAAACAGAAGTTTCAACTTGGGATGGCACTATCTGATTTTTGTTTAAATTCATTTTGAAAGGAAATAATAACTATGCTTAATATTGGTATTATAGGTGCAGGACGCATCGGCAAGGTTCACCTTGAATCAATTTCATATCATGTTAAAAATGCAGTTGTAACTGCAATTGCAGACCCCTTTATGAACGAAGAAACAAAAGCCTTCTGCGAAGGCTTCGGTGTTGAAAAAATCTACACAGATTACAAAAAAATCATTGAAGACGAAACAATTGATGCTGTACTTGTTTGCTCTTCAACCGACACTCACGCTCCCATTTCAATTGAAGCTATCAACGCAGGCAAGCATGTTTTCTGCGAAAAGCCCCTTGCTAATACAGTTGATAAAATCCTTGAAATTGCAGAAGCTCTTAAGGCTCATCCCGAGGTTAAATTCCAGGTTGGCTTCAACCGTCGTTTTGACCACAACTTTGCAGCAGTAAGAAAAGCTTATGATGAAGGCAGAATCGGTGATGCCCAGATTCTTAAAATCACATCCCGTGACCCACAGGCTCCACCTGTTGGCTACTGTGCAGCAAGCATCTTCCTTGATATGACGATTCACGATTTTGATATGGCTTGCTTCCTTACTAACAGTGATGTTGAAGAGCTTTATGTATATGCTGATGCTCTTATTAATCCCGGTATCCGTGAATACGGCGATTTCGACACAGCTATCATTTCTATGAAAATGGAAAACGGTGCTCTTGCAGTTATTGATAACTCCCGTCAGGCAATGTACGGCTACGACCAGAGAGCTGAACTTTTCGGTTCAAAGGGTATGGTTGCAACTTCAAACGATACACTTTCAACTGCAGTTGTTTCCGACGCTAACGGTGTTACAGGCGAGAAGCCTCTCTATTTCTTCCTTGAAAGATATATGGGCTCATTCTCAGAAGAGGTAAGACAGTTTGTTGACTGCTGCGTAAACGACAAAGAAACACCCGTTGGTATCCATGCAGGTCTTCAGTCAGTTAAGATTGCTCTTGCTGCTGAAAAATCTGCTAACGAAGGCAGACCCGTAAAACTCTCAGAAATTAATTAAATCGGAGAGCAAATAAAAATGTCAGAAAAAAACTATGATATTATAGTTATTGGTGCAGGTTGGGGCGGTTTAACCGCCGCGGCTTGTGCTGCTAAAGAAGGCAAAAAAGTCCTTTTACTTGAACGCCACAATACCCCCGGTGGCTTCGCTTCAAGCTTTATAAGGGGTAGATTTGAATTTGATGTCAGTTTACATCAGCTCTGTGGCTTTTCTAAAACTTCAGGGCTTGGTGAGTTGCGTCAGATCTTCGATTATCTTGGAATAAGCAAAAAAATTAAATGGACTGAAATTCCCGACGCTTACAGACTCATTACAAAAGCTTCTGACGGCTCCCCTATTGATGTTATAATGCCATTCGGTGTCGAAAGCTATATTGATGCTATGGAAAAATATGTTCCCGGTAGCAAGGCATCAATGACTAAGCTTTTTAAATTAGCAGAAGAAATTGTAAAATCAAGCGAGTTTTTTGCAGAATTCGAGGTCAAAAAAAGCCCTTCTGTCTTAAGAAAGGTTTTAAAGGAGCACGGAAACTTTTTAAGAACCGCACCTTATTCAGTTAATAAGGTTTTAGATGCATTGAAGGTCCCTAAAAAAGCACAGGAGATTTTCACTGCTTATTGGCTTTATCTTGGTGTAGATTGCGAAAGATTAAGCTTTATCCACTATATTTCTATGGTGTATATGTACCTGACATTCGGTGCAGTTACACCAAAATTAAGAAGCCATGAAATGAGTATGGCTCTTGCAGGCGTTGTTGAAGATAACGGCGGTGAAATTCGTTATAATGCTCATGTTTCGAGAATACTTTTTAAAGACGGACAAGCATCGGGAGTTATTCTAAAAAATGGTGAAAAGATAATGTGTAACCATATTATTGCTAACTGCTCACCTACAACTGCATACGGAAAAATGATGAAATCGAAGGATGTTCCTGAAAGTGCTTTAAAACGCACTAACGCCCGTTCTTTTGGTATGCGCGGTGCTTGTGTATACCTTGGATTAAATCGCTCACCAAAGGATTTGGGAATAACCGAGCATTCTTATTTCATAACTGATACCGCGAACTCGGCTAAACAATTTCAGCTGATGAAGAGCATTGATACAAACAATGCGCAGGCCGCGGTATGTCTTAATATTGCTGACCCTAACTGCTCACCTGTAGGTACAACGATTCTTTGTTTTACCACTCTTTACAGCGATAACTGTTGGGCAAATATCAACCCCGAAAACTATTTCGACGAAAAAGATATGCTGGCTGCAAGATTGATTGCCAACTTTGAAAGTGCAACAGGCATCACTATTCATAATAATATAGAGGAATTAGAGGTTGCAACTCCTATAACCTTCGCTCGATACACATACACACCTCAAGGTACTGTTTACGGCTATTATGGAGATGATTGGGACGGAATTATACCAAGAATTATGACCGAAGCTTCTGATTGCGACACCAACGGTCTTCGCTTCTGCGGTGGTTGGGGCGCTCAGCTTTCAGGTATGAGCTCTGCAATTGCAAGTGGCAGAAACGCTGCTTTTGCAACCTTTGATGACATTGAAAATGAAAATAAGAAGGAGGAAAAAGCCGATGAAAAATAAAATCAAGGTTGAATCCTCTTTCAGAGATATAAAAAACTTTATAAATATACCATCCTATAGAAAAGGTGTTATCGAAGAAGCTCCCGAAACACCAATTAATGCAAACTTTGCCGTAAACTCTGCAGCAAACTTTCTCCATCCTCATACCCAGTATTTAAGAGTAAAGCAGGTTGCAGAAATCGGCAGAGATGTACGCGCTTATGTACTTGAGCCTGATGCTGCTCATGGCACTGCAAAGCTTGCCTACTTCAGACCGGGTCAATATTTAAGTATTACATTAAATATAGGCTCTGCAGTAGTTACAAGACCTTATACTATTTGCTCATCACCTATCCGATCTGTTGACGATGAATATGTAATAATAGTTAAGAAAATTCCTCACGGATTTGCTTCGACTCATATTTTCAACACATGGACTAAGGGCACGCAGATTGTTGCATCTGCTCCCCAAGGTAATTTCTATTATCAAAAATTGAGGGATTCAAGAAATATTGTTGCAATATGTGACAGTAATGGGATTTCCTCGTTTTTATCAATGGCAGAAGCCATTGCAGATGGTACGCTTGACATTGATTTAACCCTCCTCTATTCTGCAAGAAAGAGAAACGAAACAATAATGGCCGAGCGTTTAGCAGAGCTTTCTGAAACGACTGATAAGCTCCGCACAATTTATGTTTTCAGTGACGAAAGAGCAGAAAAATGTGAGCGTGGCTTTGTTACAAAAACTCTGATTGAAAAATATGCACCTGCATCAAAATACAGTATTTTCGTTTGCGGTTCTACAGCTCTTTATAACAGAATCACACCGCAGATCGCAGAACTGAAATTAGAGAAAAAATACATCCGCTTTGGCTTAAGCGGTCAGATTGGAAGCCCCTCAAGCTTACCTGATTTTCCAAAAGAAGAAATAGGAAAAATATATTTCTGTAAGGTTATTAAAAACGGAGAATTAGTTGCAACAATACCTTGTTCTACTGAAGAATCATTGCTTGTAAGTCTTGAACGCGAAGGAATAAAAGCACCTTCATCCTGCCGCTCAGGTGAATGTGGATTTTGCCGAGCGAGGCTTACAAAGGGTAATGTATTTATTCCAAACGGAATAGATTCCCGAAGACTTGCAGATTCAAGCCACGGTATTATTCATCCCTGTTGTTCATACCCTATGAGCAACTTAACATTAATTATCAACTAAAAAGAGAGTATTCAGAAAATCCTCTTTTCTGAATACTCTCATATTTTATTACTTCTTATTTAAAATCATCAAAGCCATCATCAGATACTTTAACAGTTTTCTTTATCTTGGGTATTACTAAGGGATCTGCAGGATTAAGAGGAACGCTTGTTGAATCAACAGCAGGTGTCTGAGTAGGCTCTGTTACCTGAACCGGAGCCTGAGCAGGCTGCGGTGCGGAAACATTCAACTCATTCATATTATTTGAAATTTTATATGCAATTGCGGCATTCTGCATTTTGATTTCATCCATAGTTGTTTCAATCTTTTTCTCCACATTACGAACACATGAAACGATATAACCTAAAATGCCAAAAATTATAACACCAAAAGAAATTACATAAACTGCAAAATTCTGAGATGCATCAACCAAAAGCAACAAAACTACCGCTGGTAATATAAGAGTTGCTAAAACAAAGCCGATAACAAAAACCAATTTCTTTAAAACGGGATTCACAAGATATACCTCCGATTATTTATTTTCAGCAGCAATACGCTGAAGTCCTTCGAAACCTATTTTTACGGAATCATAAACATCCAAATCATAACACAAATCCTGTTCAATTACAATATACTTAACACCAATTTCTTTACAGGATCTATAACAAGCTCCTAAATCAAGATTACCTGTTCCACATTCAGCGAAGCGTTGCTGGTTATTTACAATTCTCATATCTTTAAAATGGCAAACCTCAACTCTGCCTTCAAGCTTTTTGAGATATTCTGCAGGATTAACTCCTCCAACCTGCATCCAATATGTATCAGGAATAAAATGAAGTGTATCAGCAGTAGTTTCTTCAAGCAATCTTTCAAAAGTTCTTTTACCGTCATAAACTTCAAATTCAAAAGCGTGGTTATGATAGCAAAGCTGCTTACCCTGCTCCTTCATTTTAGCACCGATTTCGTTACATTTCTGAATGAATCCTGTTACACCCTCAAAGGATTCATGAATATTCCCCGGCATTGCACCAATACCAATATTTTTACAATTAATAAGATTATGCTCATGAATAAGGGCATCCAAATCGTTTTTCATTCTGTCATATGACTTATGAGTAACGCAAACATCCATTTTGTATTTATCAATTAACTCTGCAACAATTTCAGGATGAATGTCACCAATTGCGGAAATCTGAACAACATCACAACCAATACTCTGGAGAAATTTAAGAGTTGTTTCAAAATCCTCTGCATTTTTACATCTGTCGCGCAAAGTAAATAATTGAACACCTAATTTAATATCCGACATAATATCACCTACTTGTTTTATATGTATTCATTGTAACACAGAATTCGGCAAAGTAAAGATTTTTTATTATAATTAATCAAAAAAATTGTGCATATTATTTATAAAATTACTTGATTTTTTCCAAAAAATGTATACAATAAAGTTGTATGAAATAATTTAACACTTAATTTATTTTAAGAAGGCGGAACTATGGCAAAATATCTTATCGTAAATGCTGATGACTACGGAATGTGCAATGCGGCAAACGAAGCAGTCGAAGAACTATTTAAAGGCGGTTGGTTAAAATCTGCAACCATTATGATGCCCTGTCCCACTGCAGAGCATGCGGTTCAGTTCTCTATTGACCATCCGGAATACGCAATCGGTATTCACACCACTCTTACAAGTGAATGGGGAAAATATCGTTGGAAGCCCTTGACAGATGGTAAATCTCTTCTTGATGAAGAAGGCTTTATGTGGCATGAAAGCGATATGGTTGAAAAGAACGCTTCTAATGAAGATATCGAAAAAGAAGTACGCGCTCAGATTGACCTTGCTCACAAAATGGGTATGAAGCCCAGCCATGTCGACAACCATATGGGCTCACTTTATGGTCACTATACTGGCAGATTAGGTCTTTCAAAGCTTGCTCTTAAAATCTGTGGTAGCTATGGCTATGCTTATCGTCTTTATACAAAGGCTGACAAGAGAATTTGTCCTAACGGCACACCTTATATCGCATATGCAGCAGTTACACTCCTTTCAAAGCTTTGGGGTAAAAAATATAATGTTATTATGCCTGACTATCTTCTCTTCCCTGATTGGAATGACGATATGCGCGTAAGCTACGAGGTTTACCGCGACACCATTCTCAAAATCTGGACAGACATTCCCGAAGGTGGGGTTACAGAAACCTTCGTTCATCCCTCTGTTGAAAATGACGAGCTTAAAGGCATTACAGGCAGATGGAAAGACAGAGTATGGGAATACCAGCTTATGAAGGATCCCTATGTACATAAATACCTTAAAGACAACGGTGTTGAGTTAATAAGCTATAGAGAGCTTATTAAAATGAAAGGCGGAGTTGTTAAGGGCTAATCCCGTAAACCAAGGAGCAGTGATTATTTCACTGTTCCTTTTTTTGCTAAAACTATTGATTTTTATATTATTTATGGTATTATAATATAAATGCGTTGAGCAAGAGAGTAGAAGTTAATTGATGTTTCAGAGAGATGCGCCTTGGCTGGAAGCGTGTTACGGATGTTTTCTTTGAAGTTCACTTGTGAGCAGTGCGGTTGAAATTCACAGTAGGTCGCAACGGGTGTAACCGTTATATTACAGACGAGTGTTTGCTCTGATGCAAAAATTAAGGGTGGTACCGCGGAGATTGTCTTCGTCCCTTTTGGGATGGAAGGCTTTATTTTTTTGCTTTCACCCCACAAAATCGTTAAAAATTTTTAGTAATATATTTCGAAAGGATGAAGAAAATGCTTCAAAAGGCACAGCAGTTGAAAGAGCAATTCAGCGAAAAAGTTGCAGCGGCAACAGTTCCTGCAGAGCTTGAACAATTGAGAATTGAATTTTTAGGCAAAAAAGGTCCTATTTCTTCTCTTATGGGTGAGCTTCGTAACATCCCCAACGAGCAGAAAAAGGAAGCAGGTCAGATTATCAATGATGTTAAACAGTTCATTGAGGCTACCATTAACGAAAAAAGAACCGAGCTTATGAAATTAGAGGAAGAGCGCCTTATTAACAGCGCAGAGGATTATGATGTAACCTTCCCCATTTCTGAAGATACAGGCTCTTATCACCCCATCACTCTCGTTCAGCGTGAGGTTGAGGATATCTTCGCAGGTATGGGCTTCTCAATTGAAGACTATGACGAAATCGTTGATGACTATCACTGCTTCGAGGCGCTTAATATTCCTAAGCATCACCCTGCCCGTGATATGCAGGACACCTACTATTTAAGCACAAATCAGCTTTTAAAAACTCACACTTCTGCAGCTCAGAATGCTATTCTTATTAAATACACCAAAGAGCTTGAGGCAGACCGCCCTATCCGTGTTATTTTCCCCGGCAGATGCTTCAGAAATGAAAAGATTGACGCATGTCACGAAAACACTTTCTTCCAGATGGAAGGCGTTATGGTTGATAAAGATATTTCAATCTCCAACCTTATTTACTTTATGAAAACAATGCTCTCAGAAGTATTCCAGAGAGATATCACTGTAAGACTTCGTCCCGGCTTCTTCCCCTTCGTTGAACCCGGCTTCGAGCTTGATATTCAGTGTCTTATCTGCGGTGGCGACGGTTGCCCCTCTTGTAAGGATTCCGGTTGGCTTGAGCTTTGCCCCTGCGGCATGATTCATCCCAATGTTCTTACAGCGGCAGGTCTTGACCCTGAAAAATACACAGGTTTCGCATTCGGTCTTGGTCTTACAAGACTTGCAATGATGAGATACGGAATTAAAGACATTCGTGTTTTCAATTCTTGTAATCTTAAAGCACTTTCACAGTTCGAAAACGCTACTTTCACAGATTCTGAAAAGGAGGTCAAATAAATGTTTGTTTCAATTAACTGGATTAAAGAATATGTTGACCTCGAAGGTCTTGACATTAAAAAGCTTATTAACTCTTTCACCCTTGCAACTGCAGAGGTTGAAGATATCATCGTTAAAGGTGAAGATTTAAGAGATGTTGTTGTTGGTGAAATTCTTTCAATAGAAAACCACCCCAACTCAAAGAAGCTTCATCTTCTTAAAGTTGACGGCGGCGACAGAATTTATGATGTTGTTTGCGGTGCACCCAATGTTCGCGAGAATATGAAAATTGCTTTCGTTAAAGCTGGTGGCAGAGTTCCCGCAGGTGAAATCACAAAAGCAACTGTTGCAGGTTTTGAATCTGAGGGTATGTGTTGTTCTGCATTCGAGCTTGGTCTTTCTGATGACAAATCAGGTCTTATGGAAATTGATGTAGATGCTCCCAACGGTACAAATCTTAAGGATATCTACCCCATTGATGATATTATTTTCGAGGTAGATAACAAATCTCTCACAAATCGTCCTGACCTCTGGGGTCACTATGGTATCGCAAGAGAATTTGCAGCTCTTACTGACAGAGAGCTTAAGCCTCTTCCCCTTTCTGACCTCGCTTATGACGGAGACGAAAAGATTAAGGTTTCTGTTGGTAGAGATGACCTTGTTTACAGATACTCATGCGTTAAGATGGACAACATCACAAAGAATGTAAGCCCTATGGCATTACAGATTCGTCTTTATTACTGCGGTATGAGAGGAATCAATCTTCTTGCTGACCTTACAAACTATATTATGCTTGAAATGGGTCAGCCCACTCACGCATTTGATGCAAATAAGATTGACGAAATCGTTGTTGACACGCCCAAGGAAAACTGCAAATTCACAACTCTTGATAACACAGAACGCGATATCACAACTGATATGCTTCTTATTCAGAACGGCTCGACACCTGTTGCGATTGCAGGTATTATGGGTGGTCTTGATTCTGAAATCGTTGGCGATACAAATGCAGTTGTTCTCGAATGTGCAAACTTTGATGGCGTAAGTGTTAGAAAATCAAGCTCAAAGCTCGGTCTTCGTACAGACGCTTCTGCTCGTTACGAAAAAATGCTTGACCCAGAAATGACAGTTACCGCTGCAAAGCGCTTTGCCTACCTTCTCCAGAGCATTGATGAGGGTGCAAGAGTTGCTTCTCAGCTCACTGATGAATATACAAAGAAATACCCTGAAATTGATATTACATTCAACAAGGCTTATGTTGATAAATATACAGGTATTGATATTTCAGAGGAAAGAATCCTCAAAACTCTTACTGCACTTGGCTTTGCTGTTGAAAAGGACGGCGAGGATTTCAAGGTAAAGGTTCCCTCATTCCGTGCAACAAAGGATGTTACAATCAAGGCTGATATTATCGAAGAAATCACCCGTATCTATGGTTACGATAACTTCAGCATCATTACAACAAAGAGCCCCTTAAAGCCCGTTAAAAGCTCCCCTGTTCGTGCACAGAGTAACGAAATCAAGGATATTCTCGTTAAGCATTATAATCTTCACGAAGTTCATTCTTACATCTGGTGCGATGTAAGAAAATACAAGAAGCTTGGCATTGAGGTTGAAGAAAATGTTAAGGTTCTTAATATTGAAAGCTCCGACAACGGTACGCTTCGTAACTCAATGATTCCCACACTTCTTTCTGCAGCAGCTGATAACAAGGATTACGCTGACAGTTACGGTATCTTTGAAATCGGTCGCGTTGCAGCAGGAGTTAAGGAAGACGGCACAGCAAACGAGCGCAGAAGACTCGGTATCCTTCTCTTTGATAAAACAATTTCCGAAAAAGATTTGTTCTTCAAAGCAATTTCTATGGTGAACGAAATCTTCTTACAGATTAAGCATAAAGCTCCCGTTCTTGCAAAGGTTGCTCCTGCTCACGCTTGGCAGCATCCCAAGAATACAGCAAGCATCTCATGTGATGGTGTAACTGTTGGTTCTATCAATACTCTTCACCCTGCAAATGCTCAGAAGCTTGATAAAAATGCTGTTGCTGTATGTATCGAAATCGATGTTGATGATTTCATCACAATTGGTGGCGACAACATTTCATTCGTTGAACCTTCAACACAGCAGTCAACATATTATGACCTTTCTCTTATAATGAAAGAGGGCGTAACATTCGCAAAGCTTTCTGAATGCTGGAACAAGCTCGGTCTTGCTGAGCTTAACAGTGTTAAGGTTATTGACACTTACGAAAAAGACGGTATCAAGAGCATAACAGTTCGTCTTATCTTCTCATCTAAAGAAAAGACTCTCGAAATGGACGAGGTTCAGGCTTGGATTGACGAAATTTTAGCAAATCTTAAAGAAATTGGCATCGAAATGAGAGCATAATGTACTTTTTCCCGTACTTTATACTAAAGTTTGAAATTTCTTAACAAATATCTGTTGTAATTTCAATTTATTTAGTCTATAATGTTTGTATAGTTCATAGGAGGTGTTTGTATGACAGATAAAACAATCCAGTTCACTATCAGTGACGATCACGAAAGAGAGATGCGTGAGATTCTTGTAACCGTTTATAACGCTTTGGTTGAGAAGGGCTACAACCCCACAAGTCAGCTTGTAGGTTATATCTTGTCCGAAGACCCTACCTACATCACTACTCATAACAATGCAAGAAGTCTTATTCGTAAGATTGACAGAGACGAGCTTCTTCAGGCTCTTCTTAAAGCATATCTTCACTAAGGAGTGTTCACTTTGGCAGATAATAAAAGCTTTTTAACCTACAAAGGCAAGCCCCTTGTTCGCAAAGGCAATACAATTTACTATGGTGATATTAACGACCCTTATGTTACAATGCTTTCAGTTGTTGAATCTCACGAGGTTCACGGCGTTAAGATTGCTGACAAGGTTAAGGTTCAGCTCGTTAATACCAGAGAGGCAAATCCTCTCGCCGCTATTGAAAAAAACTCAACTAAAAATGGTATGTATGCGGCAATCGAAATCGCTTCAATCTGGCTTGAAAGAGCATTAAAGGCGTAAAAAATTACTCACTCAACTTTTCGGTTGAGTGAGTTTTTTATCTTTATTTGATTATAGTATATATCAAATGTGGTCTGTCAAATATTCTTACAGGGACAACACTATTTCCAATACCCCTGCTTACAACAAGCTTGGTGTCCTCTTCCTCATAAAGTCCGCTGGTGTATTTCGGGAAAAAGCCTTGGTCGGGTGCTATAAGACCCATACCGAATAACCGCCCCTGACCGCCATGAGCGTGTCCTGAATAAACCAAATCAAATTTATATTTTGAATATACATCAAGCTGTTCGGGATGATGTGCAAGAAGAATATTAAACTGTTCGTTATTTACATCGAAAGAAGCGCACAAAAAATCAGTTGTATCCTTAACCTCACTTGAAGAGCCACAATGAAAATAAGGGTCATCAATTCCAAAAATTTTGATTTCTTCGTTATCGGGTAAAGAAATTACAGAGTCTTCTCCTCTTAAAACCTCAACACCAAGAGCGTCCAATTCTTTTATCAAATTATCAAAAGCCGACTGATCATCAATACTGATATTACATTCATGGTTACCTGTTACATAATAAACGGGCGCAAGCTCAATTATTTTTGAAACAAAATCAATACCCTTTTCAATATTAGTTTTTCTGCTATCAACCAAATCGCCTGTTATAACAATTAAGTCAGGCTTTACTGTTTCTAAGGACGAAAGAATCAATTTGTTGAGAAGTGTTTTTTGGGTGTTATGATAATCTGAAATATGAGCGATTTTAAAACCATTTTCTATTTCAAGCTTATCTGTTTCAATATTAAATTTTTCTACTGATAATGTTATATTTCCCCAGACAGTTACAACAGTAAAAGCAAGAAAGAGCGTTAATATAACACTTAACGCTCTTTTAACTATCTTTGGAATATTTTTCGAGTTAGTCTTCATCCTGCTTATTAAAGAATTTCGCCATTTTCAATAGCGTGAATCTGATCAACTCTGCGCTGATGTCTGCCACCCTCAAATTCTGTATTAAGGAAAACATCAACAAGCTCACAAGCAAGACCACCACCAATAACTCTTGCACCCAAGCAAAGAGCATTTGCATCATTATGTACTCTCGTAAACTTCGCGCTGAAATAATCGGAGCAACAAGCTGCACGGATACCTTTAACTTTGTTTGCAGCCATTGAAATACCGATACCTGTTCCGCAACAAAGAACTGCTTTATCACATTCACCGCTTATAACCTTTAAACAAGCCTTCTGCGCGAATGCTGCATAGTCAACCGAAGCATCTGAATCAGTACCGCAATCGATAAACTCAACGCCCTTTTCTGTAAGATATTTTTTAATTTCCTCTTTAAGAGGGTAACCTGCATGGTCAGAAGCAATAGCAATCATATTTAACATCCTTTCGGTTTAATCACATAATTTATTTGTTTTTATTTTTTAATTCTCTCTCAGCCTGAGAAAGTCTTAAATAGCAAGGTAACAGTTCATCGGGCGAAACCGACAAATTCTCGTCTTTTTCGAGGATTTCCGATGCTATAAGGCAAACAGAGGAAGCACTCTGATATCTTATATTCAAAGGTGCGATTTCAATTTCAGGTAATTCCTCTTTCATTTTATTATAGCAAAGAAGAGCACCGTCACCAACAAGCATTATTCTGCCATCAACAGATTTGAGCTGTTCTGTTAAGTCTGCAATAGAAATTGCATCATCAGGTGTTTTTCTCTCTAAACCATTTTTACAGTCAAATTGAGCAGTATAAACCTGATTGCAACGGGCATCCATAACTGCAACTGCATATACACCCGTATTTTCAAGAGGCTTTGCGATAACCTCAAGAGTTGAAAGACCAAGACACTTTTTGTTGAGTGGTTGCGCAAGACCCTTTACTGCAGAAACACCGATACGAACACCTGTAAATGAACCAGGACCATTTGAAACTGCAAAATAATCAATATCACTGACAGAAACACGAGCAGTCTTAAGAACATTATCAATCATAGGTAAAAGAGTCTGACTATGAGTTAATCCCGTATTTGAAAAATCAACTGCTAAAAGCTTACCGTCTGAATAAATCGCTGCAGAAGCAGCAGTTGCAGTGCTGTCAACGCCAAGAATCTTCATATTCACTCTCACCACTCATTCTTAAAATTCTGTCATCATCATTTTCACCGCGGGAAATCTCTATTTTAATAAGCTTATCTTCAGGCAAAGCGTTTTCGATATTCTCGCTCCATTCAACAGCGAGAACGCATCCATTATCGAGATAATCAAAAAATCCCGTTGTGCACAAATCCTCAAATGTACTTATTCTATACATATCGAAGTGACAAAGAGGAATTTCACCGCCATATTCATGAACAAGGGCAAAGGTTGGGCTTGAAACATCTGCATTTATACCCATTCCTCTTGCAAGACCTGCGGTAAAGCGGGTTTTACCCATACCAAGACCACCAAAATATGCTACAACCTCTCCACCCTTTAAAACCGCCCCTAATTTCTCACCGAAAAGCTCGGTTTCATTTGGTGAACAAGAAAACACTTCTACCATAAATACCTCAAACACTTGAAAATAAGATTTAATATATGTATAATAACAATATTGTAAGATAAAATCAAGAGGTGCAGGACTTGAAAAAATATTTTTCACTGACAAGAAGATTTATCGCCGAAACTGATAAAATTCTTCTTATGCTTATAGCCGCCGCTTCCGTTTTCGGAGTTATGATGGTTCATAGTGCCACAAGGTTCCGCTTAGGTGAAGGTGAATTCATCGAGCGTGATGCAATAGTTATGATAATTGCTGCAGTTATGGGTATTGTTATAACACTTATAATTTCGGCAATTGATTATGAGTTGATAATGAAAATATGGCCGATTATAGGCCTTTTCTGTATAGGAATAATGGCAATAACACTAATTTTCGGTGTTGCGCCTGAATCAAGACCGGACTCAAGATGCTGGCTTCAATTCGGTTCAATTTATTTCCAACCCTCCGAGCTTGTTAAAATCGGTTATGTTATTACATTTTCTATGCATCTTGAACTTTGTAAAGATAACATAAACTCACTTAAATCTATTCTTTTATTGGGTGTTCACGCCGTTATCCCCATTGGACTTGTTGTTCTCACAGGTGATATGGGTTCTGCTCTTGTCTTCATTTTTATGACAATTGCAATGCTTTATTTTGCAGGGCTTCATATCGGCTTCTTTGCTGCGGGCGGTATTTTAGGTATTGCCGCATCCCCTCTTATCTGGATGTATGTTTTCGACGAATATCAGCGAACACGCTTTTTGGCACTATTCAGACCCGAGGAATTCGCAGACGAAAGCTATCAACAAAGATTAGGACTTAACGCTCTCGGCTCAGGTGGTTTCTTTGGTCAAGGCTATCTTAAAGGAACATACACTCAAGCAGGTCTTGTTCCCGAAAGAGAGAACGACTTTATACTTACCGCAATTGGTGAGGAAACTGGCTTTTTCGGTTGCCTTATAGCTCTTCTTTTACTCTTCTTCATTTGCTATAAAATGATTAAAACAGGTAAAGAAGCTAGAGACTTTTCTGCTCAGCTTGCGTGCTATGGTATCGCTTCAATGATTGCCGCTCAGGTTGCAATTAACGCAGGTATGGTACTTATGGTATTACCTGTTATCGGTATTACCTTCCCATTCTTCAGCGCAGGTGGTACAAGTACACTTTGTCTTTATGTCGGTATCGGACTTATATTCAGTATTTACAGATACAATCGTTCAAGAGAAACAGTGAATTTCAGGTTATCAAGAATCGCTTCACCATTCTCGGAATATTAAATTTAGCTGCAGTCGCCGGTCGCCAGCCACCAGTATTAAAACAGTTACTTTATTCTTCTAAATTTACTTTTGTTTTAATTTAGGAAATAATCCATTTTAATAAAAAACAAAGGCGTGTCCTTATCTCTCATCGAAGAGAATGGACCGCCTTTTAATTTTATATAAACGATAAATAATAATGTTTAGCCAACAAATAAATAATTCAGAACAATAAAGTTACCACTACATAAGCTGGCGACTGGGGACTGGAGACTGGCGGCTAAAATGCTGAATTTATTCAGCATTTTGTCAGCTTCGCCATTTTTGCCATAACCTTTTTGGTTCCGCAGGTATCGAATGCAATTTCAAGAAGCATATCGCCGCCCATTGCCTTTGCGCTGACAATCATACCCTTACCAAAGGTTTTGTGCTCAACTGTGTCGCCAACCTTAAAATCGAGAGTAACATTATCGGTTGCTGTTTTCTTCGGAGCTGAACTGAAACCACCATTTACAAAGCCACTTGCTTTGGTTTTAGGGGCAGATGATGGTTTGGAATAAGCTTTTTCTCCTGAGAACATTCTTGTTCCACCACTAAAGGATGAACCACTACCACCACTATACGAAGAGCCTGAATAACCGCCGTAGAAGGTCTGCTGAGGCGCGTTACGCTCAAAATCGGTAAGTTCATCGGGTATTTCTGCAAGGAAGCGTGATGGCCTTGTGAAGCTTGTATTACCAAAGAGCATTCTCGAACGGGCATTTGTTATATAAAGCTTTTCCTTTGCTCGGGTAATACCAACATAACAAAGTCTGCGTTCTTCTTCAAGCTCTGTGGGGTCATACATAACCTGATTTCCCGGGAAAAGTCCCTCTTCCATACCAACAATGAAAACAACAGGAAATTCAAGACCTTTTGCAGAGTGAAGAGTCATCATAACAGTTGATTCTGCTTCGGTGTTATAGTTATCAAGGTCTGTCATCAAAGCGACCTCTTCAAGAAAGCCTGTAAGCGTGCCACCCTCGTTATCTTCCATGTAACGAACAAGGTTAGCAAGAACCTCCATAACGTTTGCCTTGCGCTCTTCTGCGGTTTCCTTGTCTAAATCAAGAGAAGCATAGTAGCCTGTTTTTGTAATTACATCGTCAAAGAAATCCTGAATAGATTTCTCTTCAAGAGAAAGAGCCAATGAATTCAAAAGATTAGTAAAATCTATAAGCTTGCCTGCAGCACGGGAAAGCATCGGGTAATCATTTGCATTCTGAATAACATTGTAGAATGTTGTTCCCAAGCCATCCGCAATTGAGGCTGCGTTATTGATTGTTGTATCGCCGATACCTCTTTTAGGCTCATTAATAATTCTTCTTAAACGAACAGTATCAGAGGGATTCGCGATTACTGACAAATAAGCAAGTATATCTTTAACTTCCTTACGGTCATAGAATCTGTGACCACCGATAACCTTATAAGGAACTGCGTTATAAACTAAAGCACGCTCAATACTACTAGACTGTGCATTAGTTCTGTAAAGTACTGCAAAATCAGAGAATTTTCTTCCCATAGCAACAGCATTGAGGATTTCATCCGCAACATAGCGACCCTCGTCACGCTCGTCGGTAAGAATTTTCACCTTGATTTTATCGCCACCCTCTTTTTCAGTCCAGAGAGTTTTACCTTTTCTGCCTCTATTGTTTTTGATAACAGCATTGGCAGCATCAAGAATAACAGAGGTTGAACGATAGTTCTGTTCAAGACGGATTACCGCAGTATCTTCATACTGATTTTCAAAAGAAAGAATGTTCTCAATTGTAGCACCACGGAATTTATAAATACTCTGGTCATCATCACCAACAACACAGATGTTTCTATAGCCGTTTGCAAGTAAGGATGTGAGAATATACTGTGCGTGGTTGGTGTCCTGATACTCGTCCACCATAACATATCTGAAACGGCGCTGATAGTATTCAAGAACATCGGGATTTTCTTTCAAAAGCTTAACTGTATTGACAATAATATCGTCAAAGTCCATAGCATCAGCTTTTTTGAGCATTTCCTCATACTTTGCAAATGCTTGTCCGATAAGCTTTTTATTAGTATCAAAGCCTGCGCTTGCAGTATAATCATCAGGTGTCATCAAGGAATCCTTTGCTCTGCCGATTTCGTTCAATACATATTTAACCGGTAAACGCTTCTCGTCAATATCGAGTACGCGAAGAACCTCTTTCATAACTCGTTTGGAGTCGTCGGTATCATAAATGGTAAAATGCTTTGAGAAGCCAATTCTTTCGCTATCACGGCGAAGAATACGCACACAGCATGAGTGGAAGGTACTAGCCCACACATCATTTCCCTTTTCACCAAGCATAGCTTCAAGACGGCTCTTAAGCTCGTTTGCAGCTTTATTTGTGAATGTAATTGCAAGAATCTGCCAAGGCTGAGGCGCATCCACACTAAGAAGCGCGCCAACGCTGTCAGGAAGAGTCCCTCCATTTTCTATGTAACTCTGAAGAATTGCTGTATCTTCTTCTGTAGGTACTCTATAAGAGAAGTCAGAATTATATGCATTACCGTATTTTATGAGATACGCAATTCTGTTTACAAGAACAGTTGTTTTACCGCTACCTGCACCTGCAAGAATAAGAACAGCACCATTAACATTAAAAACGGCACTCTTCTGCATATCATTCATACGGGAAAATTCTTTTTCAATTAGTTTTTTTCTTAACGAATAAAAGTCCATAATTCACCTAACTGTTATCTATTAAAATTCTTTCAATTTGTAAAATAGTTTTATATATTTTTCTGTTTAAATCAAGAAAAGCGGAATAAGCCACATATTTAATCAAGGGCTGCTCTGTCCTGCATCGGAGTGCATCTAAAACATATTTTTCAACATTCTTTTTTTCTGTATTCAGACACTTGATTTCTTCAGAGCAATGTTCAAAAAGCTTTAAATTACTTTTATACTTACTTAATTGAGAAAAAATGAGGTTTTGAGCTTCAAAGTGATTATTCAATTTTTCAAGCTCTTCAAAATCATTTTTATCGATTAAATCAAAGTATTCCCTTAAAGAGAAAACTGAATTCAGCTCTTCTGCAAGACTTTCCTCTAACAAGAAAATATCACCCCGTTCAAGCGGAGTAATAAATTCATTTTGCAAATTATTTATAAGCTCTGATTTTTCAGCATAGAATAAAATTCTGCTCGAAGAAAAATCCTTCTTTAAAATGGTGTTTTCATAAATTTCGGAAACAGATTCCGATAAAATTTTCAACGTCTTGAAATAATCATAGGATTTTTTCAAGAGCACCTCTCATTATTTATATAATGAATTACCTTTAGAATCAATTGCTACTAACAAAGGAAAATCTTTGATTTTTAACTGTTTTATTGATTCGCAGCCTAATTCCTCAAAGGCAATAACCTTACATTCTTCAACACATTTTGAATAAAGCGCACCTGCACCACCTATAGCGGCAAAATAAACTGCGCCATATTCCTTCATAGCCTCAACAACAGCTTCACTTCTGTTGCCCTTACCTATCATAGCCTTCTGACCAAGAGAAATCATTAAGGGTGAAAAGCAATCCATTCTTGAGGATGTAGTTGGTCCAATGCTACCGATTGCAAGGCCATTCTTTTCAGGTGTCGGACCTGCAAAGTACACGATAGAATTTACTAAATCAAACGGCAACACACTTCCATCATTTAATAATTCCTTAATCCTCTTGTGGGCAGCATCTCGCGCGGTGTATACAGTTCCGGATAAAAGCACCCTGTCACCTGCAACGAGATTTTCTACCCATTCATTAATATTCTCTGTGTTAAGATAATATTCGCCCATTAATAATCCTCGTCACCAATTTTGCTATCAAAAGCTACATCATCAACAACAGGTGTTGAAAAATCATATTCAGCCGCAGCTTCAAAAGTAACCTCTTCTGTCAAAACATTTTCAGAAATGAGTGCCTGAGCGGTTTTACTCATATCACCTGTCAACGCTTTAATACGAAGCTCAACCTCTTCAACTGATTTTGTGAAATTACGAGCGATTTCACCAATACCTGCAGAAAGGTCGTCAATCTTAACTGCTGTATCACCAATAGCTGCATAAACAGCTTTAGTAACTGCATTTGCTTTTTCTTTAGCATGCTCAACAAGCTCTTCTGAATGAACCCTTGCATCAAGCATAGCCGCACCAACCTGACGCTCTAAATCGCCCTTTTTCTTAAGCTCATTCTGGAGTCTTTCGTTTTCCATTCTGAGAGTGGCAATTTCATCCTCATCAATCATTTTTGACTGAGCCTCAGAAAGCTTTATTGTAAGCTCATTTATAAGAGTATCTTTATCGTCCATAGCTATCTCGCATTCGTTGAGCTTAGCAGAAAGCTCTGCAATTTCTGAACGGAGCTTACCAATATCAGCTATCTCACTCTGCAAGCTCGCAATTTCGTTATTAAGCTGAGTTGTCTTAGCAGAAGTACTTGCAAGCTGTTTTTCAAGAAAGTCTTTTTCTTTAAGAACATTTTCGATAAAGACCATAACATCATCTTTTTTGAAGCCTCCAAAAGTAGCAGTTCTGAATATTAAGTCTCTTGACATAAAAAAACCTCATCTAAATATAAATTATATTAACAATTGAATTATAGCAGAATAAAATATATAAAACAACAAAAATTTATATTTATTTTTTTGTGTAAATGTAGTACAATGTAAAAAAATGCCGAAAGGTTGTGGAACATATGAAAAAAACTGCAAAAGCATTACTTGGTGCAGGCGCTCTTTTCTTTGGCTCAGGTCTTGCTATGAACACCTTTGTTCTCACAAGAGCATCAAAGAAAATTGATAACATAAAAAAAGGTTTTGAACAGAAAAACAATCCCACTGATATGACAATACCTAAAGAGATTCTCAGAGCCGAGGGCGATGCTTGGGTTGACTCAAAGGATTATGACCATGTTGTTATAAAAAACAACAAAAACGAGCCTATTCACGCTCTCACAGTTAAAGCTGATGAAGAAAGCGACAAATGGCTTATCTGCATTCACGGTTACACAAGCTCACCAAAGGGTATGGGTAGCTACGCTCTTCATTACCATAAGAGAGGCTACAACATTCTTCTTCCCTGTCTTCGCGGTCACGATATAAGCGAGCACAAATACATCACAATGGGTTGGCTGGACAGACTTGATATTCTTGATTGGATCGCTTACTTATCTAAAACATATAACAACCCACAGATAGTTATTCACGGTGTTTCAATGGGTGCTGCAACAACTATGATGACAACAGGCGAAAATCTTCCTGACAATGTTAAATGTGCCGTTGCAGACTGTGGCTATTCATCAGTATGGGACGAGTTCAAAAACGAAACAAAGCAAAGCTATCATATGCCTGCATTCCCCGTTCTTTATGCTGCAAATCTCGTTACCAATGTTCTTTCAGGCTTTGATTTCAAAAAAGCATCCTGCGTTGAGCAGTTGAAAAAGAGCAAAACACCAACAATTTTCCTTCATGGTGAAAAGGACTTGTTTGTTCCTTATAGAATGCTTGACCTTAACTATAACGCTGCTGCCTGCGAAAAAGAAAAGGTTTCAATTCCTGATGCAGAGCATGCTGAAGCTCATCTTGTTCACCCCGAATTATATTGGGACGCTGTTTTCAATTTCGTTGAAAAATATGTAAAATAATCATTTTTTTTACTCTCCGATTTTTTCGGGGAGTTTTTTGTATAAAAAAGCATATACTATATTGGTAAAACATTGGTAAAAACATAAAAAATTTGATTAAACATTAATATTTAGTATTTTCTGTTGAAATTATGCGCAAAATGTTGTATAATTGCTACGATTACAAAATAGGTAATTTTGGACTAATTTACAGGAGGTCGTAATATGTCAGCATTAACAAACAACAAGAGCGTCCTTGCTTGGATCGACGAAAAAGTTGACCTTGTAAAGCCCGACAGAATTGTTTGGATCGACGGCTCTAATGAACAGCTTGAAGAACTCAGAGCAACTGCATGTTCTACAGGCGAACTTATCAAACTTAATCAGGAACTTCTCCCCGACTGCTATCTTCACAGAACTGCAGTTAACGACGTTGCTCGTGTTGAAGGCAGAACATTTATCTGCGCTTCTACAAAAGAAGAAGCAGGCCCCACAAATAACTGGATGGATCCCGCTGAAGCTTATGAAATGCTTTATGATATTGCTCGTGACAGCTATAAAGGCAGAACAATGTATGTAATCCCTTACTCAATGGGTCCCGTTGGCTCTCCCTTTGCAAAGGTTGGTATTGAGCTTACTGACTCTATCTATGTTGTTCTCAACATGGCTATCATGACAAGAGTTGGCAAAGATGTTCTCGATGTACTCGGCGACAGCGACGATTGGGTTCGTGGTCTTCACTGCCGTTGCGATATTGACGAAGAAAAGAGATATATCTGTCAGTTCCCTCAGGACAACACAATTATCTCCGTTAACTCCGGTTACGGCGGAAACGTTCTTCTCGGTAAGAAATGCTTCGCACTTCGTATCGCTTCTTACCAGGGTTGGAAAGAAGGCTGGCAGGCAGAGCATATGCTCATCCTCGGTATTGAAAATCCTCAGGGCGAGGTTAAATACACCTGTGCAGCATTCCCCTCAGCTTGCGGTAAAACAAACCTTGCTATGCTTATTCCTCCGGAACTTTATAAGGAAAAAGGCTACAAAGTATGGTGCGTTGGTGACGATATTTCCTGGATCCTTAAAGGTCCCGACGGAAGACTTTACGCTATCAACCCCGAAAACGGTTTCTTCGGCGTTGCTCCCGGTACTAATGTAAAATCCAACCCCAATGCTCTTGCTTCTACAAAGAAGGGTACAATCTTCACAAACGTTGTTCACAATCTTGACGACAACACAGTTTGGTGGGAAGGTCTTGACAAGAATCCTCCTGCAAATGCAGTTGAATGGAAGGGCAACCCCTGGAATGGTCAGGAAAGCGAAGAAAAAGGCGCTCATCCTAACAGCCGTTTCACAGCTCCTGCTGTAAACTGTCCTTGCCTTAGCTCTGAATTCGAAAACCCCAATGGTGTTCCGATCAGCGCTATCGTATTCGGTGGCAGACGTGCAAAGCTTGCTCCTCTTGTTTACCAGTCTCGTGACTGGAACCATGGTGTATTCGTAGGTTCAATTATGGCTTCTGAAACAACTGCTGCAGCTGCTGGTGCAGTTGGCGTTGTTCGTCGTGATCCCATGGCTATGCTTCCCTTCTGCGGTTACAATATGGCAGACTACTGGCAGCATTGGATCGATATCGGTGCAACTCTTGACCCCGATAAAGCTCCCAAAATCTTTAATGTAAACTGGTTCCGTAAAGATGACGAAGGCAACTTTATGTGGCCCGGCTTCGGTGACAACCTTCGTGTTCTTGACTGGATTATCGACCGTTGCGAAGGCAAGGTAGATGCTAAAGAAACAGAGATTGGTTATATCCCCTACGCTAAAGACATCAACATCGAAGGTCTCGAAGGTGAAGTATCTCTCGAATCTCTCGAAAGCATCCTTGCAGTTGAAAAAGAACTCTGGCAGGAAGATGCAAAGGGTATTGAAGAATTCTACGCAAAATTCGGCGACAAGATTCCCGCTGAGCTTGCAGCAGAGCTTGCTACTCTTAAAAAGAACGTTCAGTAATATAAATTAAGTTATAAGGGTTGTGCTTCGGCATAGCCCTTATGCCACATTAAAACTTGTAAAAATACATTAAGAAAGAAGTCGTTTACAATGGCAAAGCTTACAAGAGAAACAAAAGATGGTATTTATTCACTTATGCTTACACCTTATAAAGAGGATTTAAGCATTGACTATGATACATACGAAGAATATACAGAGTGGCAGGTTTCACAGGGTGTTGAACACCTTTTTGCAGTTTGCGGCAGCTCCGAAATGAGAGAGCTCTCCCTCGAGGAAAGACTCAAGCTTGCAGAGCTTACTGTTAAGCACAAGGGCGAAACAACAATTGTAGCAACAGCAAACCTTGAACCCTCTGTTGAGGATAACCTTGAAGAAATCAAGAAAATGGAAGCAACAGGTGTTGACGGCCTTGTTCTCACAACAAAGGGCCTCGGCAACGATGATGACAAGCTTGTTGAATACATCACAAAGCTTGCAGAGAGTGCTACAATCCCCCTTTTCCTATACGAGTTCCCCGGCTTTAATCCCCACAAAATGAGTGGTAAGGCTTATGGCGAGCTTACAAAGAATGACCTTATCTGGGGTATCAAGGATACCACAAGCACAATGGAAGGCATTCAGGCAAAGATTGATAATAAGCACAATTCAACAATTATTCAGGCAAATATGCCCTTCCTCTTTGATTCCTATAAGGCTGGTGCGCGTGGCGTTATGGCTACACCCACAAGCTGTGGCGGTGCATTCTTCCAGAGATTCCACGAGGCTTTCTTAAGTGGCGATATGGCTCTTGCAGAGCAGAGGTATAACGAAATCATCCTTCTTGATAACGCTATTGACAGCGGCTTTATGGCAAGTGCTAAGGAGCTTATCAGACTCCAGGGCGTTAAGAACTTTGATTGGCGCACAAGATGCGGTCACAACCTTTCATCCGCAAGAATCCGCTCAATCAAGGCATTCTACGATTGGTGCGTAGCAAACGGACTTATGAAATAAATTCAGTTTACACCACAGTCTTTTATGACTGTGGTGTTTTTTGCTTGAAAGTTATAATTATATATAGTATAATTTATATAATTGTGCGGTATCTAAAAAGCCACAAACAAGTGTATTCAGGAAGTGATATTTTGAACATTGAAGAAATATTAAAAAAGCAAAGGAAATTTTATCAGAGCGGTAAAACCTTACCTGTTAAATTCCGTATTCAAATGCTTTTGAAACTTTATAAATGTATTCAGAAATATGAAAATGAAATCAATGAAGCAGTAAAAAAGGACTTAGGCAAATGCGAGTTTGACGGCTTTATGTGCGAAACAGGCTTGGTTCTTATGGAGCTTAACTATATGATTCGCTATACTGCCCTCTACGCTAAAAAGCACAGAGTATATACACCTATCGGTCAATGTATCGGCAGCGGTTATAAAAAGGCTTCACCCTATGGAAATATTCTTATAATGAGTCCTTGGAATTATCCTTTTCTTTTAACAATGACTCCTATTTCTGATGCCATTGCGGCAGGTAATACTATTATAGTTAAGCCAAGTGCTTATTCCCCTGCTTCAAGCGAAGTAATAAAGAAGATTATTGAAGAGTGCTTCCCACCTGAATATGTTGCAGTTGTAACAGGTGGCAGAGAAGAAAACAAAGAACTTCTTAACCAGAAATTCGATATGATTTTCTTCACAGGTAGTCAGTCTGTGGGTAAAGAAATACTTCACAAGGCTGCGGATAATTTAACTCCCGTTGTACTTGAGCTTGGTGGCAAAAACCCTTGTATTGTTGATTCTACTGCTAAAATCAAGTTAGCCGCAAAGAGAATTGTTTTCGGTAAATTCTTAAACTGCGGACAAACCTGCGTTGCTCCTGACTATGTTATTTGTCACAGTAGTGTAAAGGATGAGTTTATAGCAGAAGTAAAAAAGCAGATTAAAAAGCAATTCGGTGATAACATTCTCGAAAATGATGAATGGGGCAAAATCGTCAACGAAAAGCATTTTAACAGAATTTGCAATTTGATTGACGAAAGCAAGGTTGTTTGCGGTGGCGAAAAAGATATAAATATTCTAAAAATTGCGCCAACTGTTATGGATAATGTAACTTGGGATGACAAGGTTATGCAGGAAGAGATTTTCGGACCTGTTCTTCCTATTCTTACCTTTGATACATACGAGGCGCTTTACTCAATATTCGCAAGCAGGCCTAAGCCACTTGGCTTATACATCTTCTCCGAGGACAAGAAAGCAATTGACCAAACACTTGAAAAATGCCAGTTCGGTGGTGGCTGCATTAACGATACAATTATGCAAATCGCTCTTAACAGCTTTGGCTTCGGCGGTGTTGGTGAAAGCGGTATGGGTGCATATCACGGAAAAGCAGGTTTTGATGCCTTTTCCCATGAAAAGAGTATTCATAAAAAAGTTACCTGGTTTGATTTTCCCGTAAGATATAATCCACACAATAATAAAGTTTTCAATTTCCTTGCTCATCTTTATATGAGATAAGTTAAAATTCTATAAATTCATTGAGGTGTACTTATGTTAGATAAATTTCTTTCAGGTTGGGGTGGCTTCGTTGGTATGTGCGAGCATATCAAAATCTTCATCTACTCCAAAAGAGCCAATAAAATGCAGGAAACCTGCGTTAAAAGGCTTATGAGAAAAAACAAAACAACTGAATATGGTAAGCTCCATAATTTCAAGGATGTTAAATCAATTGAAGATTATCAGAAAATCGTTCCACTTTCTGTTTATGCAGATTATGATGATTATGTATGGAGAATGGCTAACGGTGAAAAGGGTCTTATTACAAATATGTATGTCCGTCGTTTCACAGAAAGCTCAGGTAGTACAGGCAAACAGAAGCTCGTACCTCTTTCATACTGGGCTGAATGGGTTTGCCAGTGCTTCAGCTTTTCCGCGCCCGTTGGCTGTGCGGTAAAATGGTTTGCAAAGCAAGGTAAGACCTTACCTGCACAGAAGGGTCTTTTAACTGCTGAAATAGGTTGCAGAAGGGTTAAAGGCGGTACAATAAGCTGTCTTTCATCAATCCCTCTTCTTAATGTCAGCCCCATTGTTGAAGCCTTTACAACATCACCAAGAGAGGTGCTTTTCCCTGAACCCGGTGTTGATATGGATATGCACTATATGAAACTGCGCTTCTCTCTCCCAAGCAAAAAGGTTAGTTATCTCGGCACTATTTTCATCACAACACTTGAATCAATGTTCTTCTATATGGAAGAAAACTGGGAAATGCTTTGCGACGATATTGAAAAAGGTATTATCAATGATAATGTTGTTGTACCTGACCATATCAGAGAAAAATACAATAAAAAGCTTAAGCCCGATCCCAAGAGAGCTGAGGAATTAAGAAGAGAATTCAGAAAGGGCTTTGACGAATCCCCTATCATTCCTCGTATCTGGCCCAATGTTGGTTGGATGTATGGTATGGGTACAGGCTCACTCAGCTTCTATCAAAAGAAATTGAGAAGATATCTTGGTGAAGATATTCCCATGCACTATCTTGGCTACACCGCAACAGAAGCTTTTATGGCAATTCCCCTTGAATTCAACTCCTTTGAATATGTTATTCTTCCTCAGAACGGCTTTTACGAATTCAGACCCATCGACCAAGAAGGCTACGATAATCTTCTTACCATTAAAGACCTTGAGGTTGGCAAGGAATATGAAATCATTCTCACAAATATGAGTGGCTTCTATCGATACAGAATTCAGGATGTTATCAAGGTTACAGGCTACTATAATCAGTCACCTAAAATCACCTTCTGCTACCGTCTTAATCAGATTGCAAACATCAGCGGTGAAAAGGTAAGCTCAATGGCATTTGACGAAATTGTTGCAAATATGTCCGAGGCTTCAGGCGACTTATACATCGGCTACAGCATTTATGCCGACAGAAGCACCTCTCCCGGTCACTATAAGCTTTTCATCGAGCTTGCTGAAGATATAAGTGACGAGAAAAAAGCAACCTACAACGCTCTTTTTGAAGAAAAGCTTTGTCAGGGTAATGTTTCTGTTGAACCTCTTATCAAAAGTGGTGCATTAGGTCATCCCGAGGTTTGCTTCCTTAGCAAAGGTACTTACGACGACTACCGCGAGGTATTAAGAAAGCGCGGTGCAAACCTCAATCAGGTTAAGCCCATTAAGGTTATTGATACTGACGAGAAGAGAGATTTCTTCTTCAATCATGTTGAGGACTGAATATGAAATTAGACTATAATGCAGAAGCCCTTTCTCTAAAAAGAAAAGGGCTTACTGATGAAAAGGTTATTAAGGATTTAATCACATTCAAGGAGCAAAATCCCCAATTATTAAAAAAGACTCTACCCTGTGAAATGTATGATAAAATCAACCTTATGTGCCGTAAATATATGGACAGACTTGCACGTTTTGAGGTTGACTATGATTTTATAGTTGATGAAGAAACCTTCAAAAATGTTGCGGTCTGCGCCCTTGAAAGCGCGCCTTTCTTGCATTCTCAGGTTATAAGAAATCCGATTGCGCCATATTGGAGACTTGCGGATTATAATGTAAATGAGTTTGTTTTTGCAAAAGAGGTTGAGGACTTAGAAAAGGCTAAAAAAGAATTCTTTTCAAGACAAATTCCTCTTAAAAGCAATATTCAATTCAACATCGGTCTTTTCTACCATCAGGACAAGACATACATACTTTTTATATGGAATCATATGTGTATGGATGGTGGCGGTTTTAAGGCGTTCTGGAGCGACTTTTGCAAAGCCTATTCCGATTACGCTTTAAACGGTATCTCACCTCTTTGCTTCTCTATCGGCTCAAGAAAATATACCGAAGTATATAAAGATATGCCAAAGGACTTCCAAAAGAAAGCCAAAAAGCAATTAGCCAATGTTTCACCTCGAGACAAGCATCGATTCCCCTTTGAAAATGATAAAATCGAAAGTGATGTTGTTATTGTTTCAAGAAGAGTTGAAAAAGAGTATTTTGATAATGCGGTTGCTTACACAAAGGCTATGGGCGGAACTGTAAACGATTTGCTTGTTGCTTCATATATTGATGCACTTAAAAAGATTGCAGGCTTTGACAATGAAGAAGGCATAAGCGTTTCCTGTGCAACTGATTTAAGAAGACATATAAAGGATTTAAGCACTATAGGCTATACCAACCATGTTTCATTCAGTCATTGTGCTATTGACAGAATGGGAAAAGATTTAAAGGAAACACTTTCAATTGTTTCAAATAAAACCAAGGAGCTTAAAGCCGACGAATTTATGGGACTTCACGGAATACCACTTCTGAACTTTGCATATAAAACAATGGTTTATGCACAAGCAGAGCCAATAGTAAACCTCTTTTACCGCAACCCTACTCTTTCTGTTAGTAATGTCGGTAAAATCGATACTGCTGCATTCTCTCTTGCAGGCAACAAGCCGTTCTCTGCATTTGTTGCAGGTGCTGCAAAAAACAAGCCCTGTGCAGTTATGACTGCTCTCAGCATCAACGGAGATTTAAGCATTTCAATTTGTCTTCGTGGCAATAAAAAGGATGAAGAAATCTTACAAAGATTCTTCACCGAATATGAAAACAATATAAAAAGCTTTTAAAAATTTATAACCCACACAAAAAATCTCGGGATTTTCTGTGCGGGTTATTTTATTAATCATTAGTTAAAGCCTTGATATACTTCTTAAAGAACACTACGCCATCCTTAAGTGATGAAACGGGTATTCTTTCATTTGTTCCATGACAGGTAAGAAGAAGACCTGTGTCCATAAGGAATGGTGAATAACGATAAATATTATCGCATACATCTTCATAATTTCGGGCATCAGTACCACCCATAACAAGATAAGGCGCAACAATTGCCTTGGGATCCATTTCCTTGCAGATTTCTCTGATAGCATTGAACGCTCTTGAATCTGTGGGAGAAATCTTTGAGGGATTCTTACCGCTTACCATTTTAACCTCTGCTTTAGGTCCTGCAATTTTTCTGATATGGTTTTCAACATCTTCAATTGTCTGACCGGGCATAATGCGGAAATTCACATTAACAGTTGCCTTCTGAGGAAGAACATTAGGTGCAGGGCTACCATTAGCCATAGTAACTGCAGTTGTTGTTCTCATCATTGAAGCAACAGGTGGAATTTCGGAGCAAATCTTTGTTACAAGAGGTTTAAGAACAGGAAGATTGCTCATAACACATCTTACAGGGTAAGTTGTGTTTTTACCGATTTCATTGAAAAGTGAATAAAGCTGAGGAGTAAGCTCTGCCTTGAACTGATTGTTTTCTAATTTACAAACAATTCTTGAAAGCTCACCTAAAGCACTATGCTTGGGTGGCTGAGAAGAGTGACCGCCCTTTGCATTAACTGAAATTTCAAAGTCAACATGACCCTTTTCTGCAATACCAACGCCTGCAAGGTGACCATCAATAACCTTATCAACCTTTACCTGAAGAATAGCGCCTCCTTCGTCAAGAACGCTATCAAGCTTGATTCCGCGTTCCTTGAACCAACGCATCATACAGTCAGCACCGCAGATTTCACCCTCTGCCATAACCTCTTCATTATGACCGAAGCAAAGGTAAATATCTCTTTCAGGAACATAGCCTTCCTCGAGAAGAGTTTCAACTGCTTCACAAACACCGATAAGGTGATTTTTCATATCAATTGCGCCTCTGCCCCAAAGGAAGCCTTCAGCTACCTCACCGCTATATGCAGGGTATTTCCAGTCACCCTCTGTACCGGGAGTAACAGGCACAACATCCTGATGCGAAAGAAGAGCGATAGGCTCTTTTTCGGGATGCTCACTCTTCCAATGATACAAAAGGCTACGGGTTGAAATAACCTCTTTAGTAAGCTTTTCGTGCATAAGAGGGTATGCCTTTTCGAGCATAGCATGGAACTCATCAAAGGGAGCCCAATCAACAAGACTTTCGTCCCTGTTTGCAATTGTAGGAATTTTAATTGCGTCGGAAAGATTTTTTATAAATCTATCAACATCAACCTTTTCTTCCTCGCCAATATTTGCATTATCAATAGGCTTTGCCTTATAGCTTGTTGCAGCACGAACCATACTCACGCCAACACCTGCCAAAGCAGCAACGCCTAATCCTGTTTTAATAATCTTTGATTTTTTCATAAGAATTTCCCCTACTTAAATCTATTAAAATTCAAATAATGATATCTGATCGCTATCGGGTAAATCACCAAAAGCACCGCAAGCCTTAAGAACTGCAACAGTTGATCTTCCTGCACCTGAACGAACCTCAAAATCCTCAATTGAAGAGAATGCAGGACCGCCGTCATCCCTAGCCTTTGCCAACTGCTCGGCAGCAGCATCACCAACACCAGCAAGAGCAGAGAAAGGCATTCTGATTTTGCCGTCCTCAGGCTCATAGGAATGGGCAGTTGATTTATAAATATCAATGGGTAAGAACTCAATGCCACGAACCATAGCTTCATAAACAATCATCATAATTGTTTCCTTATCTTTTTCTGCATTTGAGGCTTCTTTACCTTTATTTCTTATCATCTGAAGAAGAGTTTTAACTGCTTCTTTACCCTTTGACATTGACTCTGCATCAACGTCGCCACCACGTACAGTAAGATAAGCACAGTAATATTCAAGTGGCTTATAAACCTTGAACCAAGCAAGACGAAGAGAGGCAATAATATATGCTGCCGCGTGTGCCTTGGGGAACATATACTGGATTTTACGACAAGAGTCAATGTACCATTCGGGAACATCGTGGTCCCTCATCATCTGCTCTTGCTCAGGCTTAAGCTGTTTATTTTTCTTACGGACATCCTCCATAATATCGAAAGCTTGCTTTGGCTCAAGACCCTTATGAAGAAGATAAACCATAATACTGTCACGAGTACCGATAACCTCGGAAATAGTACAGATACCGTCACGAATCAAATCCTGCGCGTTACCGAGCCACACGGCTGTACCATGGGAAAGACCGGCAATCTGAATAAGGTCAGCAAAGGTCTGTGGTCTTGCTTCGAGAAGCATTCCCTTTGTGAAATCAGTTCCCATTTCAGGAATTGAAAGTGTACCTGTAGGCCACCCTAATTCCTCTGCAGTTACGCCAAGAGGTTCAGGTGAGGTACAAAGCTCATAAAGCTTTCTGTCACTGATATCAATATCAAGGACATCAATGCCTGTTAAGTCTGTTAAATGCTTATAAATTGTGGGAACATCATGGCCAAGCTCGTCAAGCTTTAACAATGTATCGTGCATTGAGTTAAAGTCAAAGTGCGTTGTGATAATGTCTTTAGTTGCATCATCTGCAGGTCGCTGAACAGGTGTGAAATCCTCAACCTCGTAGGTATTGGGAACAACAACCATACCACCGGGATGCTGACCGGTTGTTCTCTTAACACCGGTACAGCCGAGAGTAAGTCTGTCAATTTCTGCCTTTGTAACATTAAGACCGCGTTCTTCAACATATTTCTTAACAAAGCCATAGGCAGTTTTTTCAGCAACACCTGAAATTGTACCTGCTTTGAAAACGTACGCCTTACCGAAAAGCTCTTCTGTATATCTGTGAGATTGGCTCTGATACTCGCCTGCAAAGTTAAGGTCGATATCAGGAGATTTATCACCGAAGAACCCAAGGAAGGTTTCGAATGGAATTTCGTGTCCGTCACGGAACAAGGGTGTACCACATTCAGGACAATTCTTTTCAGGCAAGTCAAAACCTGAACCTACCTCATTATGCAAGAAGAATTCGGAATATTTACAATTAGTACAACGATAGTGAGGTTGTAATGGGTTAACCTCGGAAATACCCGCCATAATAGCAACGAAGGACGAACCAACTGAACCTCGGGAGCCAACGTAATAGCCACATTCTTCTGAATGCTTAACAAGAAGACGGGCAATCATATAAAGTCCTGCAAATCCGTTTTCAATAATGGATTTAAGCTCTTTTTCGAGTCGGTCTGCAACAACCTTCGGAACAGGGTCACCATACCATTCCTTTGCTCTGTCCCAACAATGCTTTGTCAAATCCTCTTCCGCACCGGGAATAACGGGGTTGAATGTACCGTCAGGAATCGGAAGAATACCGGGCTCAATCATATCTGCAATATAATTTGTGTTAGTAATAACAACCTCTTTTGCAGTTTCTTCGCCTAAATATGCGAAGTCCTCAAGCATTTCTGTTGTTGTTTTGAAATACAAGGGAGCCTGATTATCTGCATCGGAGAAGCCTTGTCCTGCCTGAAGAATTGCTCTGTACTTGGCATCATTTTTATCAAGAAAATGAACGTCGCCTGTAGCAACTGTCTTTTTGCCTAATTCATCACCGAGATTTATAATCATTCGGTTGATGTTTTCAATATCGGCATAGGAATTGATACTCTCATAATCCCCTTCATTTTTTGTTATCATAAATTCATTGTTGCCCGTTGGCTGAATTTCAAGATAATCATAGAATGAGGCGATTTCAAGAAGCTTCTCTTTACTTTCCCCTGCTAAAATTGCTCGATAAAGCTCACCTGCTTCACAAGCACTACCAATAATAAGACCTTCTCGTCTTTCTTCAATAAGACTCTTGGGCATTCTCGGTCTTTTATGGAAATATTTGATATTCGAGTCGGAAATAAGCTTATAAAGGTTCTTAAGACCAACTTTATTTTTAACAAGAAGAATACAGTGGTAGCTCTTATCTGCTTTGATTTCCTCGTCGGTTTTCTTTGAACCGTCTGAGTTATAGTCATTTACAAGATAACATTCGCAGCCATAAATGATTTTAAAGTCGCTACCTCTTGCAGTATTACAAGCTTCGGGGAATGCCTGAACACAGCCGTGGTCAGTAATGGCAATAGCCTTATGTCCCCATTTCATAGCTCTTTTAACAATAGATTTTGCGCTACTCATAGCGTCCATTGCAGACATATTTGTATGAAGATGAAGCTCAACTCGTTTTTCCTCTGCTTCGTCAACAAAGTCAACCTTCTGAATTGTTGCAACGCAATTAGGCTTGATAACGAAATCCTTCTTGTAATCGTCATAGCCTAAAACACCGCGAACAAGAACAGTAACGCCGTCCTTAAGCTGACTGTCAAGATACTCAAGCTGTTCCTTGGTATCAAAGAATTTACAACCAAAGGAGCCTGTGTTATCAGTTATATTGAACTCAATAATATATCTCTTTCCGTCCTTGGTTTCTCTCTTCTCATATTTGAAGACATCACCCCAAACGAAAACCTGACCATCCTCATAGCCAACCTCGGACATAGGCTTCGGCTTCTGATATTTAAAGTTACCGAAAATTGTCTTAACTGTATTAAAATCAAGAGGAACATCTGGGAAATTATCATACTGTGCCTGAGGACGAAGAGTTTTATTGGAAGAGTCAATCTCCTGTTGTTTTCTCAAAAACTCCTCTTCATTTGAGTCCTGTCCGATAAATTCAACCGTAATATCACGATTAAAATGTGATTTTATGTATTCTTCGAGGAATTTATCAGCACCTGCATTTTTACAAATATCTCTACCGCTTTTTAGGAAATTAACAGTAAAAGTATCACCTGTAAAGCTTGTATCTATATTTTCGAGAAACCCGTTTGTCTGAGGTACATTTACTCTCATAACCTTTAAAAGCATTGGGAAACAGCTTTCTGTCAATGCTTCAGGTGGCAGAACATATTCAAATTCAACTGTTTTAAATTTCAATGCAGTTTTAATTTCATTTGCAACTGCCTTAAGACACATAATGTTAGAAAAAGCGTCAACATGAAGAAGCGCCTTCATAGACATTGCATCTCTATTTATCTCTAAATCGGTGAAGCTTGTGCTACTGAGCATATCGCGATACTTGGGAGTAGCAATATATTCACCGAATATTTCTAAAAAATTATTCATCATATTTTATCAATTTCCTCAAGAAGCTCTTTGAGGACATTTTCTTCTGAAACCTTTCTAAGAATTTCGCCTTTCTTGAAGAGAACGGCACATCCATCTCCGCCTGCTATACCGATATCAGCTTCCTTTGCCTCTCCGGGTCCGTTTACAACACAACCCATAACGGCAATTTTTAACGGCTTTTTTATATTTAAGGTATATCTTTCTACCTTTTCCGCAAATCCTATACAGTCCCACTCACATCTACCACAAGTCGGACAAGCAATGATTTTAACTGCACTATCATACATATCAATAGCGGATAGAATTGAACGCCCTGCAATAACTTCTTTTACTGGGTCAGCCGATAAACTAACCCTTATAGTATCGCCTATTCCTTTAAGTAGCAAAGAGCCTATCCCGATTGAATTTTTAATTACGCCGTGATATTCTCTCCCTGCCTCAGTTACCCCTAAATGCAATGGATAATCAGTTTTTTTAGCGATATATTCGTAAGCCTTAATCATAAGCGCAACGTCAGACGCCTTTACTGAAACGACGATATCGTTTACACCGTATTTTTCTAAAATAGCAACGTTTTTAAGGGCACTTTCGCCTAAAGAAACTTCATTTTTGCCGTATTTTGCCAAAAATTCTTTTTCAATACTACCTGTGTTTGAACCAACACGCACGGGAATATTGTTGGCTTTTAACGCCTTTGCAACGGCTTCAACGTTTTGCTCTCCACCGATGTTGCCTGGGTTTATACGAATTTTATCAGCACCACCGTCAATGGCTTTTAGTGCAAGTTTATAATCAAAATGAATATCTGCAACAAGGGGTATATCAACACCTTTTTTAACGACTTCAAATGCCTTAGCGTCAGTTTCAT
>JAZRDP010000016.1:0-36435 GCA_045660345.1 Acutalibacteraceae bacterium | reverse complement strand
TCGGAGAATTTTGTGATTAAGTATTTTTCACTCAGATGAGGCAAAAACGCAGCTAATCCTAACGGATTGGCGAGTATTTTAACGAAATATGAGTGGAAAAGACTATCCCAAAATCTGATTCGGATACGCTTTACCCACTCTATTCTATGATAAATGGCAAATTTTGTTACACTCTTCATTGACATTTCTTTGTAGTAAATATATACTATTTGTGTATGTAAACTTTTATTGAAAAGAGGTTTTCTAATGTCAAGATATGAAGAGGCAAGGAAGATTTATTCTTCTTTTGGCGTTGATACAGAAAAAGCCCTCGAAGCCCTTAAGGATGTAACAATTTCCGTCCATTGCTGGCAGGGTGACGATGTTGGCGGATTTGACAGTAAGGAAAGTCTTTCCGGCGGTATTCAGACAACAGGTAACTATCCCGGCAAGGCTACTACCCCCGAGGAGCTTATGGCAGACTTAGACAAAGCCTTCTCTCTTATTCCCGGTAAGAAGAAGCTTAATCTTCACGCCTGCTACGCTATTTTTGAAAAGGGCGAATTTGCTGACAGAGACGCTCTCAGACCTGAGCATTTCAAAAAATGGGTTGAATATGCAAAGGAAAGAAATATGGGTATTGACTTTAACCCCACATATTTCTCTCACGCTATGGTTAAGGATGGTCTTACTCTTTCGTCTCCCGATGAAGATGTAAGAAAATTCTGGGTTGAGCACGGCAAGGCTTGTCTTAAAATTTCTGAATATTTCGCAGAGGAAACAGGAATTCCCTGCGTTATGAATATCTGGATTCCTGACGGCTACAAGGATATTCCTGCAGACAGATTAGCTCCCCGAGCAAGATTCAAAAAATCTCTTGATGAAATCCTTGCAACAGATTACGATAAATCAAAGGTTTATGTAACCCTTGAATCAAAGGTTTTCGGTATCGGTGTTGAAAGCTACACTGTTGGTTCTGCAGAATTCTGCCTTTCCTATTCTGCAAGCAAGGGCATTACTCCCCTTATGGATAACGGTCACTATCACCCCACAGAATTAGTTTCCGACAAAATCTCCTCTCTTCTTCTCTTCAACGAGAAAATCGCTCTTCACATAACAAGAGGTGTTCGTTGGGACTCTGACCACGTTATTCTTCTTGATGACGAAACAAAGGAAATTGCAAAGGAAATTGTTTCTCACAATGCGCTTAACAGAGTGTTCATCGCAACAGACTATTTCGATGCTTCAATAAACAGAATTTCCGCTTGGGTAACAGGTGTAAGAAATGTTCAGAAAGCTCTTCTTAATGCACTTCTTTTACCCACAGATAAAATGAAAGCACTTCAGGAAGAAAGCTCATTCACAGAGCTTATGTGCCTTCAGGAAGAAATGAAAACTGCTCCATTTGGTGACATCTGGGCAGAATATCTCGCAAGAGAAAATGTTAATAATGATTACTTTAAAGAAATCAAAGAATATGAAGAAAAGGTATTGGTGAAAAGAGTATGAAAGATATTTTAACAGCTCCCTTTGTGGAAGAAATGAAACGCGCAACTGCTAATATGTATCGTCTTGGTTGGGACGAAAGAAACGGCGGTAACATCAGCTATATGCTCGAAGAGGAACAGGTTGCAGAATACCTCGACCTTAACAATGTTATCCGCGAAATCCCCACAGGCTTTGATGCAACTTACCTTACAGGCAAAATCTTTATTGTTACAGGTACAGGTAAATACTTCAAGAATGTTGAGGTTGACCCTGAAACAAACCTTGGTATCATCCGTATTGCAAAAGACGGCACAACTGCAGAGCTTCTCTGGGGTTATAAAGATGGCGGTAAATTCACAAGTGAGCTTCCCGCTCACCTTATGAGCCATATTTCAAGACTTAAAGCAAATCCCGAAAACAGAGTTGTTATGCACTCTCATCCTACATATACTCTTGCAATGAACCACATTCATGAGCTTGATGAAAAGAAATTCACTCACACTCTTTGGGAAATGTGTACTGAATGTATCGTTGTTTTCCCTGATGGTGTTGGTGTTCTTCCCTGGATGGTTTGTGGTAACAACGAAATCGGTATTGCAACTGCAAAGAAAATGGAAGAATACAGACTTGTTATCTGGGGTCTTCATGGTATCTACGGTGCAGGTAAGGATATGGACGAAACCTTCGGTCTTATCGAAACTGTTGAAAAAGCAGCTCAGCTTTATATGCTCGCAACTGCAAGTGGCAAAAGAATCAACACAATCACAGACGAAAACCTCTGGGCAATTGTTGAAAGATTTGCTCTTGAAGATCAGTGCAAGAAAGAATTTCTTGACCTTTAATATTCCAAAAATTACAAAAAGATGTCCAATTATTACATTGGGCATCTTTTTTCTTTTGCATTTTATATACTGTAATCGTAAGAATTGCTCATTTAGTTGATTGTTTCATAAAGTGGTCTTGTAAAAGTTTTGCGAAGCTTATCATCCCTGTCCGCCTCGGCGGATAGGGAGGGGGACCGCCCTTTAATTAGCTTTAATCATAAATCAGTTTATTTCGTGCTTATCTGTGCAGTTACAAACAAACTCAATCGGGGTGGTGGTGGGTTGCCACGCACCCTCTTTCCTTCGTTGATGAGGAGAGTTAATAATTCAATTTACTAATTCATTATTTCTCTCATCTACAAAGGGTAATCTTTACTGGGCAACCCACCACCGCTGACGCGGTCCCCCTCCCTATTTTGTTTTCAACAAAACAGGGATGATATGCTCCGCTTCACTTTTATTTCAAGTAAGCATATAGATAAGAGCCATTATTAAAAGCTCATCCACCTTTTCTTCTGATAAAAGAAGAATTAACGAAAGCAAAAGTGCCTTGTCGCTATCTATATTCAAATCACCGAAAACACTTTTCATTTTATCTTCAAAGCTGTTTTGAAAATTCGGGCGATTGTTGTTTTGTTCGTTTTTGTATTCTTTTTTATTTTCTTTTTTATTTTCTTCTTTTTCTTTATATTCATTTTCATTTTTTGAAGAATTAGAACCGTAATTCTTTAAATTTTCTAAATAATCATTTGGCATGGGAACCCTTCGGGGTTCTTCTTTTTTTGCTGTTGTGTTAGTTTGATTTTCCCGTTTCTCCCTTTCAAGTCCTGCGCTTTGCCTTGCTCTTCTTTGCATTTCCTCTGCTCTGCGTATTGCATCATTCTGCATTTTCATAAGGTCCTGGTATGAATAATCAGCCATTTACATTATTCCCCTTTCTCTCAAAAGAGGTAAAACAGACATCAGCTTCACAAGCTTTGTTGCTTCATCGGCTTTTTTCTGCCGTTCCTCCGATAAAAGCGGTTTTAAAGCATTTATAAAATCCAATCTTTCATCCTGAGAATTAAAAGCTTGTAAAATCGGCATTATTGCAGAAAGCTGACTCAAATCGGGCATACCCAAATTTCCAAAACCACCCATATTTTTCAACAAATCGTCAAAATTTATTTGTGATGCTTCTTGCTTACTATGCTTTATTTCAGGCTCTTGTCTGGGCGGTTTGTTGTTTTCCATGCCACCCAAAACCGAAGCGGCAGTCTGCTTTAAATTTTCAATATCATCAGGGGTTAAGGAGTTTAAAATGGCATTCAAATCAAAATCAGCCATTGTTTTTTCCTCCGAAGAATTTATTGAACATAGCTTTTGCCGCATCACTATTCAAAAGTGCTTTAGTCTTCTCTTCATCCTGAAGAAGATTTTTTACAGCACTCGCCTGTTCTTCGCTTAAATTTTTATTTATAAAATCATTTAATCCCTCATTGGTATTAAGATTTTTACTGTTTTTTGCTTTGTTCATAAGCTCATTTACATTAATTTTATCATTATTCAAATTGTTCATTGAAATCCCCCACTTAATTGTTTATAATCATTACAATATATTTAACTAAGGGGTTGATTATGTATGCGAATACTCGTACTTTCTGATTCTCATCGTCATAATTTTAACCTTTTCACGGCTATTAACGAAGAACCAACCGCCGAGGTTGTTTATTTTTTAGGTGACGGTGCAAATGAATTTGAAGAAGCTCAACTTATTTATGGTAAAGAGCAAGCTTTTATCGGTGTGAGAGGTAATTGTGACTCCTTCACCTCTTTACCCGAAAGAGATATAAGAACAATCGGAGGGAAAAGAATTTTAGCAACCCACGGTTATATTCAGAATGTTAAATTCGGTTTAATGGATTTACAGCTTGAAGCAGTCAACGAAAAATGCGACATAGTTCTTTTCGGTCACACCCACAAGCCTGAAAGCGTATATAAGGACGGTATTTATTATTTCAATCCCGGAAGCTTAAGAGAGGGCTGCTTTGGAGTTGTTGACATAACCGATAATGGTGTTATTTGTATAAATAAAAAGTTATAATTAATTGACAATTTCAAGATATACTGTTAAAATTATAACATATTTTTAAAAAGGTAGTGATAAATATGGATTTCAAAAGTTCTTCCGTGCTTTATCTTATAGCCGGTGCAGTTATCCTTTTTGTCCTTGCCCAGTCAATTTTCTTCCTTGTTAAAGCTTATAAGCAAGGCAGAGCACTCGGCTTAGACAAATCCAAGCTGCGTAACGCTATTACATCAAGCGCACTCTTCACAGTTCCGTCAGCTCTTTCCGTTCTCGCAACAGTTATTGCTCTCGCACCCGCTTTAGGTCTTGTAATTCCTTGGGTACGCCTTTCTGTTATCGGTAACTTAATGTATGAAACAACCGCTGCAGAGGCTGCTATGGAAGCTATGGGCCATCAGGGCGGTATGGCTGTAGAGGTTACAGACCCGACAGTTTATGCAGGCGTTGCATGGGTTATGACTCTCGGTATCTGCTTCTCTTTGGTTATTCTTCCCTTTGTTGCAAAGCCCCTTCACAAAAAATTGCTTCAGGCAAGTAAAAAAGAAGAGACTCAGGCAGAAGCAACAGAAACTACTCCTGCAGAAGGTAAGAAAAAAAGAAGTCTTAACGGATTTATAAATAATTTCGCAACTCCCGCAATATTCATCGGTCTTATCGGTGCGTTTATCGCCCGCGCTATTATCGGTAGCGGTAAGCCTGAAACCTTTGGCGATGGCGCAGGTGTTCTTTCTGTAATTACACTTGTTGTTGCAATCGTTGTTTCAATCGCACTTGAAATTCTTGCAAAGAAGCTCAAGCTCACATGGTTAGAGCCCTTCGTTATGCCCATTGGTATGATAATTGCAATGATTGCCGCAATTGTTTTCTTCAATGTTCTTCCTGAAGAAATTGCTATGTTTGAATGGAGGGGTTAAAAAATGGCTAAAAATAAAAACAAATCATATATTGACCGCGTTCATTCATGGGGCAGAATTTCGACAGTTACAGCACTTTGCGTGCTTCTTATGTTCCCTGTGGCTATCTGCCTTTATCTTGATGTTTTCCCACCAATAAGCGGTGTTCTTCAAGGTCTTCTTAAGCTTATTCCTACATACTGGACAGTTGCAGTTGTAGAGGTTATCGTTTACACTCCCATGCTCGGTGCAGGCGGTACTTATCTTTCATTCGTTACAGGTAACATCGCAAACCTCAAGCTTCCTTGTGCTATCAACGCTATGGAGGGTGCAAATGTTAAAGCAAACTCTGAAGAGGGCGAGGTTGTTTCAACAATCGCTATCGCAACATCATCTATTGTTACAACAATCGTTCTTGCAATAGGTATTATTGCTTTTGCTCCCTTCCTTCAGGATTTCACCAACAATGCTCTTCTCAAGCCCGCATTCGCTCAGGTTCTTCCCGCACTTTTCGGTGCTCTCGGTGCAGGCTATTTCATCAAGCATTGGAGAATTTCCTTCTTCCCAATTATCATTATGATAATCGTTCTCGTTTTTGCAGGCTCAATGGGCGCAAGCACACTCCTTTTCGTAGGTATTATCGCTTCCGTAGGTGGCGCATTATTTATGTATAAAAAAGGTTTACTTGACAGAGTTAAATAAAAGCTTCAAAGCAAAAATCAACCCCATCAGTTTTAAACTGATGGGGTCTTTTTTACTGTTAATTAACCTTTAATCCGCTTTTATAAGCGCCCTGATATTTGCCGTTCATTGCGGCAACTGTGTAATAATATTTTGTGCCTTTTTTAGCAGTTTTATCTTTATAAGAAAGAGCATCCTTCACCTCGGCGATTTTCTTGTAATCTCCTGATGAGGTTCTTCTCATAACCACATAAGAGGTTGCGCCTGCAACTCTTTTCCACTTAATAACATTACCGTCACTGCTCCACTTTGCCGAGGTAAGCTCAGGTGCTTTCATAAATAAATGCATACGCATATTATTTCCTGAAACGCCCTCACCATATTCGTTAGCAGCAGCTACATAATAGGTGTAGAAATAGTTGCTATCTTTTTCTGTTTTGTCATAGAAGCTCAGTTTTGTTGTGGTACCGATAAGCGTATAATCCTCAAAGGGTGATTCTCTGTAAATATTATATTTTGTTGCACCCTCAACAGCATTCCATTTAAGAAGCACGCTGTTATTCTCGCTTGATTTTATTGATGAAATTTTCGGCTCTGCAAGGCAGTAAGCGGTAACACCCTTTGTATCAAAGCTGCTATACCGACCATCCTTTTCAACAACTAATGAATAGTTATATTTATTACCTGTTGAAGCATCTGTGTCAATATATTCTGTTTCGTCTGCACCTGAATAAACCAAATCCCATTGACCATCGCTGTTTTTCTTAAAAAGCTTATAATCGGTTGCATTTTCAATGGCATCCCATTTAACTGTAACCTCTTCACCAACGCAGTAGGCAACCACTTTTTTTACACCAAAAAGTGTAACCTTGTTTTTTGCCGAAAGAATACCTGCACTTGTTCCGTTCACTGCTTTAACTGCATAAATATAGGTTTCTCCATCCTTTTTAGAGGATGTATCGGTATATTCCAGAACATTCTTGGAAACAGTTGCGATACGGGTATATTTTTCTGCATCCGCAGTTTTTCTATAAACCCTATATTTTTTCGCACCATTGACTGCTTCCCAAGAAACCTTGATTTTGTTGTCTTCAAGAATTTCAGGACTATCTGAAAATTTAGGCGGAGCAAGATAAATCAGATCAACACCGTTTTTATTTCGTTTACTGTAGCAATCCTCGTCGAATGCTCTGATAGTGTAAATGTATTTTTCGCCCTTAACTGCAGTTTTATCAGTGTATTCAAGCATTCTTACATCTGCAATAATTTCGTAATCTGTACCCTCTTGCTTTCTGTAAACTCTGTAAAAATCCGCATAAGTAACCTTTTTCCACTTTATATAGTTACCTGAATAAAGGGCATCGGCCTCAACTATTTTAGGAGTTATATTTGCAATTTTATTAAGGCTTATTTCAAACTGATAAATACTGTCCTTATCAATTATAAGGTCGCCATCCTTTTGAATATAAGTAAAGGTCAAGCCGTAATATGTACCGCTTTCAAGGCTTGAAAAATCAATGGTAAGGCTACCCTTACTGTCAACCTTGGGGAAAGCGCCATTTTTATTTATTATAATATTCTGTCTTTCTGCATCAGAATAAATAGTAAAACCAAAATATGCGTTTGACTTTCCCTTACTATCGAACTTAAAGCTTAAAGAGCCTTTATCATCCTTTACATAATAGGTGTCGCAATTGGTTTTATAATCCGATTCAACAGGAATCATCAAGCCATATTTACCATTATAGGATTTATATTTTGTTGCCGCAAGGCTTGTTACTGTAAAAGTAGAAATCAAGCATACTATTGCAAGAAATACTGCAAGTGACCTTTTCATAATTTTCATTTTTTGTCGCCCTGCCTCTCAAAATATTTATCTGCCTTAAGGATTATTGTCTGAGTTTTAGAGTCCTTGATTTCGCCATTCATAACCATGTCAACAGCTTCGCTCAATGGCATCTTAAGAGTATTGACAAACTCGTCCTCGTCAAGATGCTGCTCGCCCTGAACCAAATCCGTTGCAATATACATATGAATCACCTCATCAATAAGAGCGGGAGTTGTATATAAGTCGCCGATATGAAAAATGTTTTTTGCATCAAGACCTGTTTCTTCAGAAAGCTCACGGAGAGCTGCTTCCATAGGGTCCTCGCCCTTTTCGAGCTTACCTGCAGGAACCTCTAATGTCACCTTATTCAAGGCATATCTGAACTGATTTACAAAAACAACCTGTCCATCATCAGTAAAGGGCAAAACGCAAACTGCACCGGGATGGCGGATAACCTCGCGGACACCTTTATTTCCGTTAGGAAGAAGGATTTCATCCTTAAAAAGGTGAATTGCAACTCCGTCAAAAATCTCTTCGGAAGAAAGTTTCTTTTCTTCAAGCTTCATAATTACTACCTCTTAACAAGTTTTTGCATAGTTATACAGATACATTATACTATAACTTTTTGTCACTTTCAACTGCAATTTGTCGGCATCTTTTACCTCTTGACACAGAAGCAATTCTGTTGTAGAATTTTCCTCGGTAAAATGGGCAGTCGCGGATATGAATTTTCATAGACGAGGAAAGTCCGGGCATCTCACGGCAGGGTAACTGCTAACGGCAGCCGAGGGAAACCTTAGGGAAAGTGCAACAGAGAGATACCGCCGAATTTATTCGGTAAGGGTGGAAAGGCGAGGTAAGAGCTCACCGGCATAGTGGAGACATTATGGCCATGTAAACCCTACCCGATGCAACACCGACTGGGGTGCGCCGTGCAGCGAATTTATTCGCAACCCCGAAGGGTGGCTAGAGCCATTTGGCAACAAATGGCGTAGATAGATGATTGCCTTAAACGACAGAACCCGGCTTACAGTTTTACCGATAAGCTTTAAATTAAGCGCAGAACGAAAAGAAGAGCAGATTTTTTCTGTTCTTCTTTTCTATGTGTTTTCTTACCCACTCGGAGTATCCATATACACCTTCGGGGTAAAGAAAACTCATTCTGCATCTCAATTTAATAGCTTCTCACATATTCTTAAATGCCTTCGTTCATCAAATCGGCGTTCTATTTTAAAATCTCAGCCAAAATAAAAACAAGGGCAGACAATCAAGTCTGCTCTTCTTTTTTATAATTGCGGTAATTCATCAAGATGTGAATAATCGTTAAGGAATTTGAGCTTGGTTTTTATCACACCATTTTCTTTTATAGTCTGAACCAATGAAACCCCTGTATTCACATGGGAAAAATTGAAATTTTCTTTTAACGGGAAATCCAATGCTGCAAGAACAAGATAGCTATTAAATGTACCGTGAGCTACTATAACAACTGTATCTTCAAAATCATTTTCAGCTTTAATTTTTTCTATTATTGCCTTTGCTCTGCTATATGCTTTTTCATCGTCCTCCTCACCTAAAGGAGTGCGGTGATTAATATCCGCATCAGGGCAAAGCTTTTTTATTTCTTCATCGGGAAGACCTATGTAATCGGGTGCAGTTCCTTTTTCAAGAAGAAGAGAGTCAATAATAATCGGTGTGTTTTTATGATATTCTCTTGCTGCATTTGCACTTTTAACGGCTCTGACTAAAGGGCTGACATAGAATTTATCTATGCTTTCTTCTTTAAATCTTTCGCCTAAAAGTGCAATTTGCCTTTCACCCTTTGGTGTAAGGTCAGTTTCCGAAAAGCCGTCACCATTTAAGTTTCCAAAAGTTTCTCCGTGACGGATGATATATAGCTTCATACTTTCACACCCTGAATCCCTTTTCGATACTTCTTCTTTTTGTAGAAATGATTTTATGAAGCTCATTTCTCACTTCTCGGGCGTTTTTTATGCCGTGAATTCTGACTAATTCGCTTTTGCAATTGATAACTACAATACCTGTTTCAGACAACTCCCAAAGCGCAACGAACATACCCCAGATTTTCTTGAGACCTGAATATCGTCTCAAGCCATCACGAATAGCTTCGTAATTACCATTTTGCTGAAGATTATCAATGCTTCTGACATCTGTCCAAGGAATAATCTGAGAGCCCTTCAAGCCTTTGTTTATATATAAATTCATTGAATCATATTCAAGAATTTTGTTCGGCAAAATAAGTCTTCTGAAAAAGCGCAGAATTGCTACAATAGCAACTAAACAACAGATAATATAGGGTATCCTCAAAAGCATATGAATCCCGCTTTCATCCGTAAGATAGAACTCTCTGAAGAAATAAAACAAGACGAGATAAATAGGTGTTAAAATAAACACCGCGTTCTCTCTTTTTCCCAAAGTAACTAAATTGCTATCCATAAAAAGCACCTCTTTTCGTATACTTTAGAAAAATTCTATCAGATAATATGTATAATTACAAGATAAATGACAAAAAATTCATCAAAAACTATTGATACTTTTTCTGTTTTCTGCAATAATGTAGGGTGTTAAATTATGCAATCTTATTTAATGGAGTTTTTAATATGAATTACGACTGCAACAAATTAGCAGAGCTTCTCTTCCCCAATGTAACAGGAACAGTAGAAGACCTTGAAGCAAGATACCCTGAAAGAGATTTGAAGGAAGGCGCTCGTGTTACACGATTTGCACCTTCTCCTACAGGCTATCTTCATATTGGTGCCTTCTATACTGCCCTTGTCAACATTCTCACCGCAGATGTTTCAGGCGGTAAAGCATTTTTAAGAATTGAGGACACCGACAAAAAGCGCGAAATCGAGGATGGCGTTTCCGCTATTATCGACGGCTTTAAGGATTTCGGTATTGAATTTGCCGAGGGTGTTACAGGCTTTGATTCCGAAAGCGGTGCTTACGGTCCCTACACTCAGAGCAAGCGTGCAGAAATTTACCACATCGTTGCGAAAAAGCTTGTTCAGGAAGGACTTGCATACCCTTGCTTCTGCTCCTCCGAAGAGCTTACAGAGCTTCGTGCTCAACAGGAAACAGACGGTGCGCTTATCACCGGCTATTTCGGTAAGTATGCAAAATGCCGTGACCTTTCTTTAGAAGAAATTGAAAAAAATCTTCAGGATGGTAAAACCTATGTTCTCCGTTTCCGTTCAAACGGTAGTGAGGACAAGAAAATCACCTTTGATGATATGATCCGTGGCAAAATTGAAATGCCCGAAAATGTAATTGACGAGGTTCTTTTAAAATCCGACGGTATTCCCACATACCATTTCGCTCATATCTGCGACGACCATTTTATGAGAACAACTCATGTTATTCGTGCAGAGGAATGGCTTTCCTCCGTACCCAAGCATATCGCAATTTTCAAGGCTTGCGGATTCAAGGTTCCTAAATACGCTCATCTTTCTCAGGTTATGAAGCTTGACGAAGAGGACGGCAACAAGAGAAAAATCTCCAAGAGAAAGGACCCCGAAGCAGCAGTAAGCTTCTTCTTCGAGGCAGGCTTCCCAAGAGAGAGTATTCTCGAATATCTATTAACTCTTATTAACTCAAACTTCGAGGAATGGAGAAGAGCAAATCCCAAGGAAAGCCTTTTTGCCTTCCCCTTCAACCTTAAGAAAATGAGTCCCAGCGGATGCCTTTTCGACCTTATCAAGCTCAATGACATTAGCAAAAATGTTATTTCTGTTATGAATGCGCAGGCTGTTTATGACTATATTGCAGAATGGGCAGAAAAATATGACGAGGATTTCTTCAAGGTATTTACTGCAAATCCCGAGCGCTCAAAGGCAATGGTTAATATTGACAGAGAAAGCCCGAAGCCCAGAAAAGATATTGCAAAATGGGAAGAGGTCAAGGACTATTTCTCATATATGTTTGACGAATATTACGAAGCTTCCTTCGAGCTTCCCGAAAACATCAAAAAAGAGGATGCAAAGGCAATTCTTGAAAATTATCTCAAGGTTTACTCTTCAGATGATGATAAAGACATTTGGTTCTCCAAAATCAAAGACCTTTGTGAACCCTTAGGCTTCACTCCAAATGTTAAGGAGTACAAGAAAACTCCCGAGCTTTTCAAGGGTCATGTTGGTGATGTTTCAACAATCATCCGCCTTGCAGTAACCTCAAGAAAAAACACTCCCGACCTTTGCTCAATTATGAGCCTTTTAGGTCAGGACAAGGTTAGCGAAAGAATTAATAAAGTAATTGAATCACTTTAAGGAGATATTACAATGGAAGAAATTATTAACGAAACCGCGGGTAATTTTATCCACGATATTATTGACGAAGAATTGGCAAGCGGTGTCAACACCAAGGTTCAGACCCGTTTCCCTCCTGAACCCAACGGTTATCTTCATATCGGTCACGCAAAAGCTATATGCATTGACTTTACAACTGCTATGAAATACGGCGGTGTTTGTAACCTTCGTCTTGACGATACAAACCCTTCAAAGGAAGACCTTGAATATGTTGAATCCATTAAAGAAGACATTGAATGGCTTGGCTTTAAATGGGAAAAATGCCTTTATGCTTCAAGCTACTTTGATTTCCTTTATGAATGTGCAATCAAGCTTATCAAGGACGGCAAGGCTTATGTTGATGACCTTTCCGCAGAGGAAATGAGAGAATACCGCGGAACTCTTACAGAACCCGGTAAAAACAGCCCCTATCGCGACAGAAGCGTTGAGGAAAACCTTGATCTCTTCAAGAGAATGACTGACGGCGAATTCCCTGACGGTGCAAAGGTTCTCCGTGCAAAAATTGATATGGCGACACCCAATATGAATATGCGTGACCCTGCAATTTACAGAATTATGCATGTCAGCCACCATCAGACAGGTGACAAATGGTGCGTATACCCCATTTATGACTTTGCTCATCCTCTTTCTGATGCTTGTGAGGGCGTAACATATTCACTTTGCTCTCTCGAATTTGAAAACCACAGACCTCTTTACAACTGGTTCATTGAGCAGATCGGCTTTGAAGAGCCTCCCAGACAGATTGAGTTCGCTCGTCTTAACCTTAACTACTGCATCACAAGTAAAAGAAGAAACATCCGTCTTGTTACAGATAATCTTGTTAGCGGTTGGGATGATCCCCGAATGGCTACAATCTGCGGTATGAGAAGACGAGGCTACCCTGCAAAGGCTCTTCGTACCTTCATTGAAAAGGTTGGCGTTTCAAAGGCATACAGCGTTGTTGACTACGGTCTTCTCGAGGCTTGCGTAAGGGACGAGCTTAACGAAAATGCACCTCGTGCAATGGCAGTTCTTGACCCCATTAAGGTTATAATTGATAACTACCCCGAGGGTCAGACAGAGGAAATCGAGGTTGAAATCCATCCCAACAAACCCGAAATGGGCAAGAGAACAGTTACCTTCGGCAAGGAAATCTTTGTTGAAAGAACTGACTTTATGGCAGAGCCCGTTAAAAAATATTTCCGTCTTTTCCCCGGCAATGAGGTAAGACTTAAGGGTGCATATTTCATCACCTGTAATTCTTACGAAACCGATGAAAATGGCAATGTAACAGTTCTCCATTGTACCTATGACCCCGAAACAAAGGGCGGTAACGCTCCTGACGGAAGAAAGGTTAAGGGCACAATTCACTGGGTTGGTCCTAAAGCATTCAAGGCAGAGGTTCGCCTTTATGACAGACTCTTCAATGTTGAAGACCCTGCCGGCGTTCCCGATGATGAATTTGTTAATGCAATCAACCCCAATTCTCTTATTGTTCTTAAGGACTGCCTTATTGAAGAGGGCATCAGAGATGCAAAAAATCCTGACGCATTCCAGTTTATGAGAAATGGTTATTTCTGCGTTGACAAGGATTCAACAGAAGAAAATCCCATTTTCAACAGAACAGTAGAGCTTAACTCTTCCTGGAAATAATCTTCCGAAAGGATGAATAAAAAATGAAATATGTATATAAAATCGTTGCAGCATTAGGCGCATTAGCGATTGTACCTGTATTGTTCTTTACAAAGATTTTCTATTTCAGTATGTCTTCAATTGCTCTCCAGCTTCTCGCCTATATTGCACAAGCAACGGGAAAAACAAACATTCTTGAGCAAACAGGTGGTAAAACACCCACAGGAATAGCTGATACCTTCTCTTTCTATGACATTTATGGTATGCTTGGTGACCTCAGTGGCAACGGCGACAGAACTCTCCAAGAAACCCTTGGTGGTGTATTTACTCCCGTAGTTCTTTTTGCAGTAGTTGCATTGATGCTTGTAATCTGTGCTATTGTTACTGCTGTTCTTGCAATTATTGTAAAAAACAACCGTAAGGTTATTTATTCAAGCATTGTTGGTATCGGTCTTTCATTTATGCTCAGCTGCATCTTTAAAGATATTGCAGCACCCGTTATTGAAGGCACAGTAAGTCTTTCCACCTTGCTTGACAGTATGTGGGCAGGCTTATTAGGTAATATTGATGAGGTATCATTGTCAACAAATTTCTGGTTCATTCCTGCAATTTTCGGAGGAATAATTCTCTGGACTGTGCTTTATAACTATACTCTCCCTGAAAAAGAAAAGAGAGAAAGAAAATTGATGTTAGGCGAGGCGGATGACGAATGATTTACGATAAGGTTGAAAATATGAGCCTTTATTTTGACAAGCTCGAAGGCTTCCAAAAGGTTGAAGAGGCTTACAAGGAATTCTGCAAGGCACCCTTTGAAAATGGCAAAATCGAAATCGACGGTGAAAATGCCTGGTGCAATGTTTGCAAATATGATATCAATCCCGACAATCCCTTGAAATACGAATCCCACAAGGCATACGCTGATGTTCAGCTTATGTTTGAGGGTGAAGAAAATATCGGTTGGGCAAGCTTTGACGAATGCAATATAACCGAGGATTTCGAAGAAGGCTCTGATATTGCATTTATGGATGCACCAAATGGTCAGTTCCTTGCTTTGAGAAAAGGCTATTTTATGGTGTTCTTCCCTCAGGATGCTCATGCACCCTGCAGAAAAAGTGAAAACTCCGATTTCGCTCATAAGTTAGTGTTCAAGATAAAATTATAAAAAATTAAACCACATTCGAAACAAAATCGAATGTGGTTCTTTTTTATTTATGTGGTAATGAAACCACAAGATTGAAAATTCCGTCTTCATATTTTACAAGCATATCGCCCTTGTGCTTATCAACCGTCCTCTTGATGCTCTTAAGACCAAGACCATGATTTTCATGGTCTTTTTTTCTTGAAATATACATCCCCGCTCTGCGCTTCGGTGCTTCAGTTGATGGATTCTTAACAGAAATAATCATTTCATTTTCTGAATCATCAATTTTAATATCAATATATCGGTCGCTTTGCTTTTCGAATTTCACACAAGCCTCAACCGCATTATCAAGGGCATTGCTGAGAATTGTACAAACATCCATAGCAGGAATTTCTGTGTTTTCAAGTGGTGTAACATCAAACTGAGTTGAAATGCCGTTTTTTTGCGCATATAAAAGCTTTTCATTTAAAATCGCATCAACAGCAGAATTCTTACTCATTGAAACATAGGTTGCTTCTTCAACCGCATCAGTCATTTTTTCAAGGTAGGAAAGCATTTCTTCCTTTGTACCGTTTTCTGCTATGCCTTTAAGAACAAATATATGATTCTTAAGGTCGTGACGAAGCTCTCGAGTTCTGTTATAGCTTTCTTCAATTCTCTTGAAGGACTCTTTTTCGAGTCGCATCTGAGTATTGAGAAGATCTGCATTTCGTCTGATTTCAAGCTGATTCTGAAGCTTTGAGAAAAGAGTGAAAACAAGAACATTAATAAATACAAGACCAACAGTTGAAATAATAATATAAATATTGATTTCCTCTCCGGGTGCTAATAAATCAATATAATACTGATAAACAGTAAGTGTACCAAGAGTTGTAACAGGAACTGTCAGAAGAAGAAGCCAGTATCTGATAGGAACGGCTTTGTTCTTTGACTTTGTGAACATACCAACAAGCATAATTATGACAAGCATAAATATGTTGGGTAGCTCGATTGAAAGTATACGGTAGAAAAATCCGTCAGTATATAAATACGGGATTCTTTCAAAAATCTCGTCTACAAAAAGAGAGAAGGTGAAATATGAAAGAAGCTTTGAAAGGGCAACGAATAAAGAATAAACTATAAAGAAAAGAGCCTTCAAACGCTTCTGACCATCAAAAATTACAAGTGCAACAACGAAAATCAGAAGCATCTGCACACCGGTTTTGATATTACCGCTCTGCCCTGTTTCCTGGAGTGCTAAAAGAACACCTGAGCTTACTGCAAAGGCAATCCATTTAGGCCATTTACTTTTATATTTCTCATCAAAAAAGGCTTGCATCAGGAGAAATGCAAAAAGCATTTCAAGGGTTGATGAAAATAGCCTTATGAGATAGAACAAGGTTGTTTCAATGAATTCAAGCATTTTTTATCACCTTTTCGCCCATAGGTATGCGTTTTTAACCGCTGTAGCCTTGCTCTTGCTGACAGGAAGAAGCTCTCCGTTCAGAAGCTCGGCGCAATCCTTGGAAACGCTCTTGATTTTCTTGGCATTTACAAAATAGCTCTGATGAGTTCTTATAAAATCCTTACCGTCAAGGTCCTTTTCAACCTGATCAAGCTTGCCGTAGAAGGAATATTCATCATTTTTAGTGTGAACAATAAGAACTCTTTTGTTGCTTTCAAAATAAAAAATATCGTTTAATGGTATATTTTTAACTGCCGATGCAGTTTTTACTGTATAAAAGCTTTCATCGGATTTTGAAAGCTCTTTCAGGCATTCACCGAAAATCCTGTCAAAAGCATTAACAAGGTCGGTTTTAAGAATATACCTGAAAGCCTTTACCTCATAGCCTGAGAAAACATATTCCGCCGAAGAGGTAACAAAAACAATGAGAGCCTCAACCCCCAAGTCACGAAGCTGCTTTGCACAGTCAACTCCGTTGACTGTTTTCATTTTTATATCAAGAAAAATAATATCAAAATCATTTGGATTTTCTTTGCAGAATTCAATCAAGGGTGCAGAGTCATAAAAAACGGATGCTTCGCCCTCTGAATCAGCTTTTGCAAGAAAATCCATAACTCTTTTCTCTATGTAATCGCAAACATTTTTCTCATCATCGCATATTGCAATTTTAAGCATATTCCCACCTCGGAATTCAGGTTAATTTTAATATAGCATATTTATTCTGTTATTGCTACTGATTTCTTAGGTTTTATCTTTTTATATAATACAAGTGAAATTATCATAGCTACAACTAAAAAAACGATTATAGTGCTATCCTCCATAAAACTATCTTTATAAACCCAATAGAAAGAACTTACGCCATCATATACTTCAAACGCCATTCTTCCAAAGGGATATAAAATTATCCCAATTGTTAAACCAAATATCCAGCTTAAAATATTACCATCGTTGCTGAATAGCATTGAGAACATGCTTGATAATACAGGAAGAGCTGTGGCTGTCAAAGCCGATATATACATTACTTTCAATGATTTTCTTTTACTGATAATAGTAAAAACAAGTAAAATTATGGGGATAAGTATTATAACAACCATCGGTACAATACAAGAAAAAATCAAATTTTCTGTATCTATATTATCATCTAACCACATATCAACTGTATATGTGTTAAATAATGCTCCTATACCCCACAACAACATTATACTGAAAAAGCCTATAATAAATTGAATATACGGGTTAAGTTTTTTCATATTTTCCATCCCCTTTCTTTATCTATATCATAGCAAAATGGAATAAAAAACTGCTCGAAATGTAATTTTCGGGCAGTTTTTTGTAATTTTTGGGTGTTTTTAAGCTGACATGCTAAATATACGCGAAGCCTATCATCCCTGTGCGTAAGCATAGGGATGATAGGCTTCGCTCCAAGCAAAGAAAATTTATGCGCTAAAAGATGCCGTTCTATCTTATTATACGAGTATTGCCCCGCCATATATTCCATACTTGTTCTTCATCAGTAGGCTGAGCATAGTCAGTTAAATATGTGCAGGCGAGAGCACCACACGCCCACCCGAATTGGAGCTGTTTTTCGGGGCTGAAGCCCTTTAAAATGCCGTAAAGAATTCCACCGACAAAGGCATCACCGCCACCGATACGGTCAATTACCGCAATCTGTCTGAGGTCTATTGACTCCCACACATCACCATTGAGCATAGCCGCACCCCATAAATGACGATTGGCGTGCTTCACCTCACGAAGATTTGTTGCAAAAACGCTTGTGTTGGGGAATTTGCCCTTCACCTGATTTATAGTTTCCTTAAACTGCTCAACGGGTGTTGAATCAGGCATATATTTCGTCACATCAAATTTCATTCCCAGACAAAGACTGAAATCCGACTGATTTCCGATAATTATATCGGAAGTCTCTGCGATTTTCTGAAAGATTTCTCTCAGCTCCTCCTCTCGGTTTTTCCAAAAAGATGCACGATAATTAAAATCGAAGGAAACAACCGTTCCGTATTCCTTTGCTTTTTTTGCAAGCTCAAGGCAGAATTCTCCCGTTTCCTTTGAAAGAGCACATATAAGCCCCGTAATATGCAGAATACCGACACCATCCTCACCGAACAGCTTTTCCAAATCGAAATCCTTGATATTAAGAGTTTTTCCCACCTCGCCTGCGCGGTCATTATGAACTCTCGGACCACGAAGACCGAAGCCACTATCGGCAATATTGAATTGATGACGATACCCCCAGGGTCCACCCTGCTCAACATCCTTGCCCTCAAACTCCATATTTCGAGAGCGAAGATTTGATTTTATAAAATGAGCAATAGGGCTGTCCTTAACAAAGGTTGTAAGCACCTTTACGGGTAAGCCTAAATAAGAGCAAATTGATGCAACATTGGTTTCCGCAGAGGTTGCCTGCATATAGAAAATATCAGAAGAAAAAACAGTCTGCCTGTCAGGTGGCAAAAGCCGAACACCCATACTTGTTGGAACAACCAAAGCATATTTATAATCTTTTTTTATTTCTATCATTTATATTCCTCATTTATTAAGTGGCAGGTTTCGGGAAAGCTTTGCTTCCAAATATTATAAAATGCTGTCGCAGACCCGACACTTTGCACTTTGCGTTTTGCATTTTGCACTATGCGTTATAGGAGGTTGACGCCGTATTCCCACCGTTTCCGCTCCAATTCGTATGAAAGAATTTATCTCTTGGGAAGTCGGTTCTTTCGTAGGTATGAGCACCAAAGAAATCTCTTTGTGCCTGAATGAGATTTGCAGAAAGCTTTTCAGAGCGGTAGCCGTCAAAATAAGTCAGAGCCGATGTCAAAGCAGGAGCATAAACTCCATTTAGCATACAAATTGCGCAGATTTTTCTGAGGCTTTCCATACCATTCAGCACATCGTTCTTAAAATAACCATCCAGCAAAATATTTTTTAAATCAGGCTTTTTATCAAATGCTTCTTTAATTTTATCTAAAAACACACTTCTAATGATGCAACCTCCTCGCCACATGAGCGCGATTGCACCAAAATCTAAGTTCCAATTATATTTTTCAGATGCTGCTTTCATAAGTGCATAACCCTGAGCATAGGAAATTATTTTTGCGCAATAAAGGGCTTCCTCCATTCTTCCGATATACTCACCCTTTTCTCCCTTGAAATCAACAAACGGACCTGTAAGTTCCTTTGATGCTTCAATTCTTTCCTCTTTCATTGAGCTTAAATATCTGGCATATACTGCTTCGGTTATAAGTGTAAGTGGAACACCCTCATCAAGTGCGGTGATACCTGTCCATTTGCCCGTTCCTTTCTGACCTGCAGAATCAAGGATTTTCTCAACAAGGGGTGAGCCATCCTCATCCTTTACTGTGAAAATTTTGCTTGTAATATCAATAAGAAAGCTATCAAGCCTACCTTTATTCCATTCAGAAAAAATTCTGTGCATATCCTCCGCAGAAAATTCTAAAATCACTTTCATAAAAAGGTAGATTTCGCTTATTAACTGCATATCCCCATACTCAATACCGTTATGAACCATTTTCACAAAATGCCCTGCACCACCTGAGCCTACCCAATCGCAGCAGGGTGTACCATCCTCAGTTTTAGCACAGATCGCCTGAAAAATGGGCCTTACATATTCCCAAGCTTTTTGGGAACCACCGGGCATCATAGACGGACCCTTCAAAGCACCCTCTTCTCCACCTGAAACGCCCGTACCGATATAAAGAAAACCTTTGCTTTCAACATAATCAGTTCTTCTTTCGGTATCTTTGAAATGAGAGTTACCGCCGTCAATGATAATATCGTCTTTTTCGAGTAATGGAATGAGCTTTTCTATAACCTCATCAACGGGCTCGCCTGCTCTTATCATCATCATTATTTTTCTCGGCTTTTCTGTTGCTTCAACTAATTCCTCCAAAGAATGAGCACCTATAAAATGTTTGTTTTTTCCTCTGCCGTTTACAAATTTATCAACAGTTTCGGTTTCTCTGTTAAAAACTGCAACGGTAAAACCCTTGCTTTCCATATTCATTGCAAGATTTTCACCCATAACCGCAAGACCGATAAGTCCAATATCTGCTTTTTTCATTGGTTTTTTCCTTTCATCAACAAAGTAAAGGGGGAACGGGGCAACCCACCACCGCTGACGCGGTCCCCCTCCCTATTTTGTCTATGACAAAACAGGGATGATAATAATTATACTGTCCAAAGACCCAGTGCCGGATTGCTTATATAATAAATCTCTTCGCCATCGACTATGTTATATCCGTCTTTTAAAATTTCAGGATTATATTTATTAACCGCTTCATCGTATGGCATATAATCAAAACCAACACTCTCAATTTCTTCTTTTGAGAGATATTTTGTGCAATATGTGACCTTGAATTTGCCATCCGAAGAGCCGTGAATAAGATGCGCCGCCACAGACAGATTGTTTTTTAACTCGTCTTCGGTTTTCACAAGCTCAAGAATCTTTTTTCTGCCAACATACCCATATTTTCTTATAAGTCTGTCATTTTCATCGTCTTCCCCGAATTTTTTAACATTGGGTGCAAGAACAATAAGCTCTCCGCCTTCTGCCATTGCCATTCGGGTTCTGTAAACCGCCTTGTTACCAAGCCAGGTGCTTCTGAATTCTCTCGGGTCAAGAAAAACAACCACTTTTTTAATTGGTTTACTAAGCTTAGCCATATTCTTTTCCTGACTTTTGCCCACAGACATCTCGAAAAGCTCTCTGTTTCTTCCGATATATATGCCGTGAATAAGGGTTTCGTCCTTTTCGTTGGTGGTAGTAACCGTCAGAACATACATCAATGGAATATCTTTTATAAAATTTTCTTCTGCGTAATCGAAAACTCTTCTTACAGGTGAAAAATCTTTTCCCATAATCTTTTCAAGGCCATAAAAAGCTCCAAGCATATGAGAAGAATTTATCATACTGCTTCCGCCGCAGCCTACGAAAATATTTTTTGAATAGTTTGCCATACCCACAACCTCGTGAGGTACAACCTGACCGATAGAAATAATAAGGTTATAGGATTTATCTAAAAGCCTTTTATTTATTTCAACATCAATTTTTGTATCAATAAGCCCCTCGGAAACCGCTTTAACAAATTCACCCGTCACCTCACCTATTTTTACAACATCCTCACGCCAGTTGTGAACAATAAGCTTTTCATAGGGTATATCTTTTCCGAAAAAGGCCTCACTTTCCTCCTTTGTAACAGGGCGATGAGTTCCTAAAGCTGGCATAATATCAACTTCACACTCATCTTTCAGAAGGTTATAATATATATTTGTAATTTTTCCTGCACCTGAATACATTCTTGTATAATCAGGTGGTAAAAGAAGAACTTTTTTTAGTTTTTTATTTTCAACAGACCTTTTTATAATTTCCAAAAGCCTTGCTTCGTCAATTACACCCTCGCTTTCTATAAACAAAAAATCACCTCTTGTAAAATATTGTAATCAACATTATTTTTAGGCGATTTCGTTGAAAATATTACTTTTGTGTGTTAATATATTAAAAGAAATTTTTCGGAGGCGATTTTATGAAAAAATTTATGGAAGTGGATTTTCTTCTTTCCACCGAAACTGCTAAAAAGCTTTATGCTGCTTGCGAAAATACACCTATTTTTGACTGGCATTGTCATTTACAGCCTAAAGAAATCTATGAAAACAAAACTCCTGAGGATATCGCATTCCTTTGGCTTGCAGGCGACCATTACAAATGGCGCGGTATGCGCTCCTGCGGTATAAGCGAGGATTATATTACAGGTGACAAATCACCTTATGAAAAATTCAAGGCTTGGGCAAACGCTATGCCTAACCTTATCGGTAATCCTCTTTACCATTGGACTCACCTTGAATTACAGAGATATTTTGACATTTATGAGCCTCTTTCACCCGCTACATGCGATGAAATCTGGGAAAAGGCAAATGCAAAAATCAAAGCAGGTGGCTTCACTCCCCGTGAGCTTATCGAAAAAAGTAATGTAAAATATGTTTGCACAACTGATGATGCAGCAGATACTCTTGAATACCACAAGCTTCTTCAAGAAGATAAAACATTCAAGTGCAAGGTTCTTCCTGCTTTCCGTCCTGACAAGGCTTTAGGCATTGAGCTTGACGGCTATAATGATTGGGTAAAGGCTCTCGAAAATGTTATGGGTAAGGCTGTTCCCTCTTTTACAGAGCTTAAGACTGCTCTTCTTTCAAGAATTGAATTTTTTGCAGAAATGGGCTGTAGAGCCTCCGACCACGCTTTCACTTATGTTCCTTATAAGAGAGCAAACGAAGAGGAATTGAATGTTATATTCAAAAAACGCCTTGCAGGTGAAACCCTTTTAACTGAAGAAATTGACAAATATAAAACAGAGCTTATGCTCTTCCTTGCAAATGAATATGCTCGTCTTGGTTGGGGTATGGAAATTCATATCGGTGCTATGAGAAACAATAACGGAATTATGTTCAAAAAGCTTGGACCTGACACCGGCTATGATTCTGTTGCAGACTATGAAATTGCAGTTAACCTTTCAAGACTTCTTGATGCAATGAATACAGAATATAAACTTCCCAAAACTGTTCTCTTTACCCTTAATCCCAAGGACAATTATGTTCTCGGCACAATGCTTGGTAACTTCCAGAGCGACGAAGCAGAGAGTAAAATTCAGTTCGGCTCTGCATGGTGGTTTAATGATAACTACGATGGTATGAGAACTCAGATGCAGACTCTTATGAACCTTGGCGTTATTTCTAAATTCGTTGGTATGATTACCGACTCAAGAAGCTTCCTCTCCTACCCTCGTCACGAATATTTCCGCAGAATTCTCTGCGAGCTTTTAGGCGACCTTGTTGAAGAGGGCAAATACCCCGAAGATATCGAATTCCTTTCAAAGGTTGTTCAGGACATTTCCTACAACAACGCTGTTAAATACTTTGGAGTAGAATAAAACAATTAAAAAAGCCCCACATTTTTTGTGGGGCTTATATAATAGGTGATGTTATGATAGCATTTAAACAAAATAATGAAATTACATATGACGATAAAGAATTAATGGAAGAAAATTCCTTTATAGATGCGAAGATTGATAAAACGCCTCTTCCGATTTTCAGCGAAATTAAAGAAAAACTACCTCAGCCACTGTGGGAAAACCATACAGATTATCTTAACTGCTATTGGAAGGTCTGGGAAATTGCTTTCAGAAATCTCCGCCAACCTAAAGAAAATACAGGATTTATAAAAAACTACATTGATGCAGCTTTCAATGGTTGCATTTTTATGTGGGATTCCGCTTTTATGCTTATGTTTGGAAAATATGCGGACAGAATTTTCAAGTTTCAGGAAACCTTTGATAATTTCTACTCTCATCAGCATGTAGATGGTTTTATCTGCCGCCAGATTGAAGAGGAAACGGGCTTGGATATTTTTGCTCGTCACGACCCTGCATCAACAGGTCCCGAGGTTATGACCTGGTGCGAATGGGAATATTACCTTAATTTTGGCGATAAGGAAAGACTCGCAAGAGTTTTCCCCTGCCTTGTTGCCTATCATCAATGGATGCAGGAGCATTTCACTTGGCGCGACGGCACATATTTTTCATCAGGCTACGGTTGCGGTATGGATAATTGCCCAAGACTCGACGAAAAATACCACGTTTGCTACAGTCACGGTCATATGATATGGGTAGACGCTTGTATGCAGGAGCTTAATGCTTGTAATCTTCTCATAAAAATGGCAAATGAGCTTGGCAGAGAGGATTTTATTCCTGCACTCCAAGAGGAAAGCGACCATCTCTTTAAGGTTATAAACGAAAAGCTCTGGGACGAAAAAACACAGTTTTATTATGACCTTAGAAATGATGACACCTTTAATGGTGTTAAGCATATCGGCGCTTTCTGGGCTCTTCTTGCTAAATGCGTTCCCGAAGACAGAAAAGAAAGCTTTATAGCTCATCTTAATAACGAAAATGAATTTAAAACCGAACACAGAGTTCCAACGCTTTCGAAGGACCATCCCGAATACGATAGCCAAGGCGGTTATTGGTGCGGTTCTGTATGGGCTCCTACAAACTACATGGTTTTAAAGGGTCTTGATGCCTACGGAAAATATGACCTTTCTCACGAAATTGCCTGCACTCATCTGGATGCTGCTGTAAGTGTATTCAAGGATACGGGAACAGTTTTTGAAAACTATGCCCCCGAAAAGAAAGCAAGCAAGTTTATGAAAGGTAATACTGCATTACCTGACTTTGTTGGTTGGACAGGACTTATACCCATTTCAGTTATGTTCGAATATGTTTTCGGCATTAAGCCTGATGCTGCAAACAACAAAATCACATGGCATGTGAACCTTCTTGATAAGCACGGAATTGAAAAATACCCCTTCGGTACAGAAGGTGAATTAACCCTTATCTGTGAAAAAAGAAATTCTACCGATGAAAAGCCAAATATAACAATAAAATCAAATATCCCTGTTACTATTGAGATTATCTGGGGAGATAATAAAGAAATATTAGATACATAAAGTAACCACACCGAAACGATAAAAACCGTTTCGGTGTAGTTTTTTATGTTTTTTGTGTTTTTTTAAACTTAACAAAGTGAGTTTTATCAAGTGCCAACATAATTCCGGGAATTAAAACAAGCTGTGCAATAATTCCGGGAATAGCATTTATAAATGCACTTGTTAAAAAGGCTGTGAGAGTAAAACCGTTTGCACCAAGACCCAAAATAGCAGTCATCACAACGCCCCAGACAGCCCTGCCTAAAAGCATTGACATTATAAGGCAACGATAGAGGGATTTTATGCATTGCCATTTTGCGTGGGAGAATAGAAAGCCTACAAAAAAGCCGTATGACGCAAGCTCAAACGCCATAGCAAATGCATTGGGGTACATAACCGGCATTCCGAATATTGCCGAACGCAAAATGGGCAATATAAAGCCCACGCCCAAGCCATATTTCCAACCGCAGATAAGACCACAGAGAATAACGGGAAAATGCATAGGCAAAAGCATATTACCTATTTGCTGAATCTGTCCTGTCAAAAACGGTAAAACAAGACCTAATGCTAAAAACATAGCCGCAAGGACTAAATTTTTCAATTCATTTTTCTTCATAAAAGCCTCAGAATGTTAACTCAATTTTTTGATAAACAATACCCTCACGCTCGTGAGTATATGTAATATGAAGAGTGTTTTCAACTGCAGTAATTGCAGGGTAGCTGAATTCGTGATCTCCTGTAGTAGGCTCGCAAGAGAAAAACTCTGTAAAGTTATCTCCGCTGTCTTCAGAATACATAAGCACAAGAGGTGCTCTGTCGCCCCAGTTTTCTGAAATCGGGTTCATTATAAGAACTAAAACTCCGTTATCAAGTTTTACAACATCAATACCGCTGTTGGGGTTAGGCATACCTGTATCATAAGCCTTGCACCAGGTTTTACCGCCGTCCTTACTGTCGCTTTTATAAATAGAGCCAACGCCTGTCCTCACAAGCATATGAAGGCCTTTTTCATCTTCCCATAAGGTAGGCTGAATCATACTGACCGGTTTAAGATTTTTCTTCGGTCTTATAACAAAATTAGAGTGTTCGAAGGTAAGGCCGTCATCCTTTGAAATATCTACAAAGCATTTCCAGTTTCTTTTTATTTTAAAATCTTCTTTTGATGCAGGTGCAATAACAGTTCCGTCAGAAAGGCGAATTGCTTTGTTCTTAACAGGACCTCTGCCACCGTCAAAATCGCCCTCCACAAGAACTTTTGGTTCAGAAAAGCTTCTGCCTCCATCTTTTGAAATACAGTAATATGTTACCCACTTGGGAATAGGTTTACCATATTTGAAATATAAAATTATTTCTCCGTTTTCTCTCAAGAAAAGAACAGGGTTCCAATGGGGTAAACTTTCACCATTTACCGCAACACTATATGGCTCTGCCCATTTTTCATTTTCACGGACACTTACCCATATTTTGACATCATCATTCCCCTCTTTAGTACCACCAAACCAAGCGGCAACAACTGTGCCATCGGGTAAGGGTAAAACAGTTGAAGCATGACAACTGTCGGTTACTGTTTTTGGAGGGTAGATAAATTCATTTACTGTTCTTTTTGCTTCAATTTTCATTTTCTTTCTCCTTTTCTTCATCCATATAATCAAAGGCATTCCAAGCCTTATCTGCTTTTTTCGGTTCTTCATCTAAACCTATATTCATTACTATTTTTTCATTGTCGCTTAAAACTCGTCTTTTTATAGGCTCATGTTTTTCAACAATATACGCTTGTTCTCCATACAAATCTGCTGTATTTCTGATAAAAGACGGAAAACCTTCTTCTTTTGACAAAGCTTTATATATGGGCCTGTTGATGATACACATAATACACGCCCGCCATACTCTATAGGAGCAAACCAAGAAGCCAATTGCAAGTCCTGCTGAAATAAAATTATTCATAACCGAAACAAGATAAAACGCTACAACAACAAAAATCCCGTAGGGTGCAAAAGCTTTGCTCATTTTAAGATAATTAAAGAACATAATATAAAGAGGTACAAAAGCATACAAAAAGAATCCGCTGAAGCTGCCGATACCCGCTCCCATAATGCTTACCATCATTAAAAACAATGGTATAAAAAAATCCTTTTCCGCTTCTTTTATATAGTAGTTCCACTGATACATAAGTTTCTTCTTTTCTTCAAACGATGAAGATGGAATATCATTATGCAAAAATTTAATTTCCTTACCCAATATAGTAAATCCATATTTATACTCTATGTTTTGTTCAATTCTTATTCGTTCCTGTAAATTAGATTTCTCACAGTCCTGCTCAACCCATTTTTTCTTACCCGAAAATTTTAAATCCTGCTCTCTGCGGAATTTTTCTGAACGAATATCATTCTGAGTATTAAAGGGATTATATGAAACCTGTACATTATCTGAGTTGGTTTTTTCCTTAATATGCATTTTATCGCCGTAAATATCTGCTGTATTTGCAATAAAATTGGGAAAGCCCTTGCATTTTTTCAGTTCTTTAAATACAGGGCTATAATTATGAATACATCTGTAGCTATAAAAAACGGGTATGCTCTGAATTATAACCACCACCGCAAAACAAAGAATTTCGGATATATTATCCTTCCTTAAGCCAAAGGACACCCATGAGCAAGTAACAAGAAGCCCTATAATTACAGAAATATAAGCAGAGAAATGCCATTTTTTACAGAACAAGGCGCCCAAAAGAAATAGCGCACCGCTTCCGAGAAATATAAAATAGAAGTCATTATGAAAAAATTTCATAGAAATGGCCGCGAGAATTGAAACAAGCGTTGCCAGAAAAGAAAATTTCGAAGCATTGTCACTTGTTGCCCGCCAATCTGAAATCATATCCTTTTTCTGGTTTATATTGGCAACGGGGACATACATTGTTTCCATACTCAACTTCATTGCTCAACCCTCCTATCATACTTTTTCACTATTCTCACTATTAATAACCGCTACCCTCTTCGCTTTTAGCAATTGATACAATTCTGCTTGTGCCAAGGCGTTCTGCACCGAGAGAAAGGAATTTTTTTGCATCATCAAGGGATGCGATACCACCTGCAGCCTTCATTTTAACATTTTCACCGATATTTTTTGAGAAAAGCTCAATGTCGCTGAAGGTTGCACCTGCAGTTGAGAAGCCTGTTGAGGTTTTGATAAAATCCGCGCCCGCTTCAGTAACAAGCTCACACATTTTAACCTTTTCTTCATCTGTCAGAAGGCAGGTTTCAATAATAACCTTTAAAATTCTGCCGTCACAAGCCTTCTTGATTTCTTTGATTTCGTTTAAAATATCATCATATCTTTTGTCCTTAAGCCAACCGATATTTATAACCATATCAATTTCTTCCGCGCCGTTTTTAACTGCATCTGCTGTTTCAAAAACCTTGCAAGCAGTTGTGTTGTAGCCATTGGGGAAGCCGATAACAGTGCAAATTGCAAGCTTATCACCGCAATAATTTGCACACTCCTTAACATAGCTTGGTGGAATACAAACGCTTGCGGTATTGAATTTAATACCGTCATCGCAAATTGATTTTATTTGCTCCCAGGTTGATTCCTGCTTTAAAAGAGTGTGGTCAACATGAGTAAGAATTGATTTAAGCTCCATAACTAAACCGCCTTTTTATCTTTTATATTTATAATTGTAGCATTTTTATCTAAAAAGGTAAACAGTATTATTAAAATATCATAGTATTTAATGATTGATTTAAGGAAATTTCTGTGTTATTATTTAAAATGTATATTTATGTAATTAAATAAGGTGATAATCTTGAAAAACTTACTTGTTATTTTCGGCGGTTGCTCCAGCGAATATGAGGTATCTCTTCGCTCCTCCGCTTCTGTTTTAAGAAATATCGACAGAGAGAAATATAATGTTCTCACTCTCGGTATCACAAAGGACGGCGAATGGTATTTCTACACAGGTGACATTGACTCAATTGAAAACAACACCTGGCTCAATAATGGAAATGCAACACCCGCTATCCTTTCACCCGACAAAAAAGATAAAGCACTTATCATTCTTAAAAACGGTGCTTACGAAAAAATCAAGATTGATGTTATCTTCCCTGTTCTTCACGGAAAAAATGGTGAGGATGGAACAATTCAGGGTATCTTCGAGCTTGCAGGTATTCCCTATGTAGGTTGCACACCTCTTGCAAGCGGTATGTGCATGGACAAAGCAGTAACAAATACTCTCGCTGATGCGGCAGGCATCAATGGCGCAAAATGGGTTGCATTTACCGAAACCGATTACACGGACGGCAGGGTTGATTTTGAGGCTGTTGAAGAAAAATTAGGCTACCCCATATTCGTTAAGCCCGCAAACGCAGGCTCTTCCGTTGGTATTTCAAAGGCACATAACCGCGACGAGCTTTTAAAGGCTTTTGATGTTGCCTTTGCTAATGACTACAAGGTTGTTCTTGAGGAAACTCTTATCGGCAGAGAAATTGAATGTGCTGTTATGGGCAACGATCAGCCCATAGCATCCTGTATCGGTGAAATTCTTCCTACTGCAGAATTTTATGACTATGAAGCAAAATACATAGACAACTCAACAGGTCTTGCAATTCCTGCAGATTTACCCGTTGAGGTGAGCGAAAAAGTTCGCGAGGAAGCAGTTAATGCTTACAGAACAATGGGTTGTACCGGACTTTCAAGAGTTGATTTCTTCTTAGCAGAAGACGGAACAATTTATCTCAACGAAATCAACACTCTTCCCGGTTTCACATCAATTTCAATGTTCCCCAAGCTTTTCGGTCAGGTTGGCGTTGCATACTCTGACCTTATTGATAAGCTCATTGAATACGCTGAGGAAAGAATGAAATGAGAAAAGTTGAAATAGAGTTCGTCAGCGAACAGCAGTATCACGACGACAGAGAAAGCAGTAAGCTCAAGGCAAGGGGCACTATGCAGGAAATTGACGGAATGAAGGTCATTTCTTACACCGAGCCCGATGACGAAATGGGCAAATGCGAAACATTTGTTAAGGTTATAAACAATAACTTTATTGAAATGCGACGAAGTGGCGTGTATGAAACCACCTTCCTTATTGAAGAGGGTAAATCCCATTCCTGCATTTACAGAACACCCTTCGGTGAAATGAATATGGATATTGTAGCAGAGCGAGTTAACGCTCAGATACCCGATTGTTCAGGTAAAATTCTTCTTTGCTACCGACTTGAAAGCAACGGAGAAATCATTGGTGAAAATAATCTTTTAATGAAAATAAATGAGGTTTAAAAATGTCAAAATTAGTTAAAATTGCAGAAGAGCAAATCATCTCATCTGTTACAGCGGCAATCAAAAGCAATATTGCAGACGGCACATTTATTGAAGCAGACATCCCCAATTTCAAAACAGAAATCCCTGCAGACAGAAAAAATGGCGACTATTCTGCAAACGGTGCATTTATGCTTTCAAAAGCACTCCGTATGCCCCCAAGAAAAATTGCTGAATGTATTCTTGAAAAAATCGACCTTGAAAACACATTTTTCCAGAAATGTGAGGTTGCAGGTCCCGGCTTTATCAACTTCTTCTTAAAGCCTGAATTCTATGCAGATATCCTTCTTGATATTGATGCTTGTGGCGATGCTTACGGCAGAAGCGATTTCGGTAAAGGCAAGAAAATCAATGTTGAATTCGTTTCCGCTAACCCTACTGGTCCTATGCACATGGGTAATGCTCGTGGTGGTGCTTTAGGTGACTGCCTTGCAGCAGTTCTCGACTGGGCAGGCTACTATGTTGAAAGAGAATTCTATGTTAACGATGCAGGTAACCAGATTGACAAATTCGGTCTTTCACTTTCCGTTCGTTATCAGCAGATTCTTAAAGGTGAAGATTTTATTGAGCTTCCCGAGGATAGTTACCACGGTGACGATATAAGAGTTCTCGCTCAGAGCTATATTGACGAAAATGGTGACAAGCTTCTTGATGCTTCTGAGGAAGACAGAAGAAAAGCTCTTGTTGAATTTGCTCTTCCTAAAAATATTGCAACAATGAAAGCCGCAATGGCAAAATACCGCATTGATTACAACACTTGGTTCTCTGAGCTTTCTCTTCACAATGGCGGCGAGCTTCAGGAAACAATCGAAATTCTCAAAAAGAACGGCTACACATACGAAAAAGACGGTGCTTTATGGTACAAGAATATTGAAGTTCAGACTGCAATTCTCAAAAGAGAGGGCAAGTCACAGGAATATATTGACAACCTTGAGCTTAAGGATGATGTTCTTGTTCGTCAGAATGGTAATCCCACTTACTTTGCTGCAGATATTGCATACCACCGAAACAAATTTGAGAAGCGTGGCTTCGATACAGGTATCGATGTTTGGGGCGCAGACCACCATGGTCATGTTGCCCGTATGAAGGGTGCAATGGAAGCAGTTGGTATTGACGGCAACAGACTTGATGTTGTTCTTATGCAGCTTGTTAACCTTATGAAAGACGGCAAACCCGTTAAAATGTCAAAAAGAACAGGTAAGGCAATCACACTTGTTGACCTTCTTGATGAAGTACCGATTGATGCAGTTCGTTTCCTCTTCAATATGAGAGAAGCAGGCTCAGCTATGGACTTTGACCTTGACCTTGCAGTTGAGCAGTCCAATCAGAACCCTGTTTACTACTGCCAGTATGCTCACGCAAGAATCTGCAGTATTTTAAGAAAGCTTCAGAATGAAGGCGTAAACATCAGAAAGCCTGAAAAAGCAGAGCTTACTCTTCTTTCAAGCGACGAAGAAACTGACCTTATCGCTCACCTTGCTTCACTTACAAATGTTATCATTTTTGCAGCAAATTCTTATGACCCTGCAAGAATTACACATTATGCAACAGAGCTTGCAACAAAATTCCACCGCTTCTACAATGCTCAGCGTGTTATGGTTGATGATGAAGCACTTATGCAGGCAAGAATTTTCCTTTGCGAATGTGTTAAGCGCACAATGAAAAACGTTCTTTCAATGCTTAAAATAGAAGCTCCCGAAAGCATGTAAAAAATTTATGACCCTGTCAAACAAGATTTTGTTTGACAGGGTCATTTGTTTATTTTATGAATATGGGATTTGTCCAGGCTCTTCTGCCGTCCTTATCAATAACTGTTGCACGGATGTATTCGTATTCATCCTTTAATTCTCTTTGAGCAGATGTAATTGGTTCACCATCTGCAACAATCATTCTGCTCGGATGCTTGTCGCATTGGAAAATGATTTTTTCACATTCACTTGTTTCTATGTGAACAACATTTTCATCATCCACATAAAAATCCTTGATAACAGGACCGCAAGAAGAATAAAATGCGCCTTTTTCTAAAGAATAAAGAATATCTTTAACATTGTTTTCGGCGTTAACCATTACCCAGCCCTTACAATGATGATACATTTCATGACCGTCATCAGTTGCAACACCGAAAATTCTGATACCCATACCTAAAAGCTCATCCCAATACATACCATTATCGGTATCCATATCGTCTTCAATAGCACAACCGCTATTCCAGATTTCAAAAGCAAAATTGCCTTCCAATCTATCAAAATATCTCGGTGGAGTTGAACTCCACTGAGGATGACAGTATATTGTAAGGTTATTTTTCTCATGAGCTTCATCAAGATATTTCTGGAACTCTTCCTGATTTTCTGCCTCTCCTCTGGGTAATCTTTCATCCTGCTTATAGCCGTTAGTTTCATCATCGGGACCTATAAACACTGTATGAAAAGTTCTGAAACCATTTTCTCTTACAAAGGTGTTATCATATTCTGTACCGGGAATTATTGTAATTTCAACATCCTCGGCAAAGTTTTTATAGTTATAAATCTTGTGGTCAGTCAATGCGAGAAAATCATAGTCATTTTCCTTATGAAGTCTTATAACCTCATCAGGATTACCTTCACCGTCAGAACGGGTTGTATGGCAATGAAGACCTCCTTTAAGCATTTTCTTCTGATTTATGAAAGCCTCTTGTCTTTTCATTTTATCACCTTATTTTTTACTGTCTTCGGTTGTAGATTTTCTTGCAACAAGCCAAGCGTTAGGAAGGTAGCGTCCTGTTGGCATATCTCTGGCACAGGGCTTATTGATAACCTCACCGTCATAGCCGATAACTGAGGATGAGCCACCATCACAAGCACCTGCGGTAACTGCGCCATACTGCAAAAGAATATCTGCACAGTCCTCCATAGTTGCACCAATTGAATAGCCAACCTGTCTGCCGTCTATAACAAGAAGTAAAACAACACCATTTTTACATTGACCAACAACTGTTCTGGGCTGAAGACCCCAACCTGCAGAATCCTCAACTACCTTTTTGCCATCGAGAATAAGAGTAGGCTTATACTGGAAGCCGTCACGAATATTATATTCTTCCCAATCCTCAATTCCGCCTACAACAAGTCTATCTTTATTGTCAAAGCCTACAAGCGTATATCGGGAGTCATATTTACCCCAATACTCACCCTTAGACACACATTGACCTGCTATTTCGCCACCAAGACTTACTCCACCTCTGTCAATGAAGCCTGAGGCATTTACACCGACAACCGCATTTTCTTTTTCAAGGTAATCGCAGATAAATTCACCTCGTGAGCCCTTGTAATCCGTAGCCCCAAGGAACACTCTTGACGGGTCATCAACAAGCACAAGCTTACCTGTAAAATTGGTTTTCTTTATTTCTAAAATTACAACGCTTTCTTCCAAGTCGTTTGCAAAAACTGTATTGCCGAATTTGTCCTTTTCACCTTCAACGAGATGCTCCTGACCAAGAACATCGGAGCTTTTGTTGCCGTAAATGTCGGTAACACTTATATCTTTAATATCAACCTGACCTGACATTACCTCGTCTATAAGCCTTTCAGGGAAAAAACAGGTTGCCAACCATTTATGCTGGTCGGTTGTCATAGCAGTTTCAATCCAGATATTTCTCCATTTAACAATAAATGGAATGCTACCAAAAACAACTGTAATATATCCGATAATACTTAAAGAAATCGCTATTGAAAAAATCAAAAGTGCAACAACACTTTTTTTCAGCTTCTGTTTTGTCTTTTTACCGTTTTCATCTGCTCCATTATTTTCTTTTTTCTTATCAGGTCGCATTTCACTCATACCATCCGCAATATTTTCAAGGTCTACAACCTCTTCGTTACCTATCTCGACCACCTGAACACCTCACATCACAAATATCTATATTAATTGTAACATAAAATGACGGCGAATACTACTATTCACCGTCATTTTACAAAATTTTAATATCTTATCTGTTATCAATATATCTGCAAGCCGCAAGAGCCGCAACCGCACCATCTGCAGATGCAGTTGTAATCTGACGAATGCTCTTCTGACGGCAGTCACCTGCAACAAAAATACCATTTGTTTTTGTTGCGCAGGATTCGTCTGAATCAAAATAACCATTCTTATCAAGAACAGCACAATCAGAAAATTCAGCGTTTTTAGGTTCAAGACCGATTGCAACGAAAAGACCGTCAAGAGCAAGCTCTTTTTCGCCCTCATTTGTGTTAAGAACAACACCTGAAAGCTCATTTTCGCCCTTAAGCTCAGCAACAGTTGCTTCAAGAATAAATTCAACATTATCTTTTCCTTCAAGAATGTCAACAAGCTTTTTTTCGCCTGTAAGGTAAGGAAGATTCTGAAGAACATAAACCTTTTCGCAAAGATCTGAAAGGAGAACTGCCTCCTGCAAAGCGGAGTTACCGCCACCAACAACGCCCACAGTCTGACCCTTGAAGAATGCACCATCGCAAACTGCGCAATAGGAAACACCGTTACCTACAAGCTGATTTTCATTAGGAAGACCCAACTGTCTGTGACGAACACCAACTGCAATAATAACTGCCTTTGCTTCAAATGCCTTGCTTCCTGCAAAAACAGTTTTATGAGCACCCTGATCAGCAATTCCGGTTACCTTTTCCATTTCAACCTCTGCACCCATAGAGAGCACCTGATCAAGAAGCTTATCGGCAAATTCATTACCGCTCATTTCAGGAATACCGGGGTAGTTTTCAATTTTAGGTGAGAACGTTACCTGACCGCCAAAGGTTGACTGCTCAATAACAAGAACAGATTTTGATGCTCTGAGAGCATAAAGCGCCGCAGTAAGTCCTGCAGGACCTGCGCCGACTACTATAATATCATACATAATATAAAACTCCGTTTTAATGCAAAATGCAAAATGCAAAATGCAGAATTATAGGGGCGCAAAAAATGCGCCAAGAAAGTGGCAAGTTGGAAGTGGCATCCGGCATCTGGCGACCTGCATCCTTATAATGCCGACCGCAGGTCCCGACACTCCTCACTCCTCATTCCTAACTCCTCATTTGAAAAATTACCGCCCGTTAGGACGGTAATTTTTATTTTGATTAAAGAGATTCAATGAATGTCTTAATTGCAGGAAGGTCTGCAATTTTTTCTGCAACGTCACCCTTATAGATAACAAGTGTGGGAGCCTGTTTGAGAGCTAATTCTGTTGCAAGCTCAACATTTTCTTCAACGAAAAGCTTTTCGTATGCAATACCTGCTTTTTCAAGAAGCTGAGCAGCTATTTTACATTTAGGACAAGTCTTTGTTGCGAAAAGAATGAATTTTGCATCAGCGTCTGCTGCAATTGATTTTTCTTCACAACCGCAAGCACAGTGAGCATGGTCAACTGTTCTTTCTTCTTTTTTAAGGCTTGAATTGAAAATATCGTAAACCTTTCTGTCCTTGAATTCCTGTGCCTTACCATCATTGAAGTTCTGAACAGGACGGTAGTAGCCTGTAATACGGCTGTAAACCTCTGTATCATTACCGCAATCAGGACAGCTGTATTCTTCACCAGCAATATAACCGTGGTTACAGCATACTGAATATGTGGGAGAAATTGAGTAATAGGGAAGTCTGTAGTTAGAAGCGATTTTTCTTACGATATCTGCAGCTGCCTTCCAGTCAGGAAGCTTTTCGCCAAGGAATGCATGGAAAACAGTACCTGATGTGTAAAGAGTATGGAGCTCATCCTGAGCATCAAGAGCTTCGAAAATATCAGCTGTGTAACCAACGGGAAGGTGTGAAGAGTTGGTGTAGTAGGGTGTGCCGTTTTCGTTAGCTGTGATAATTGCAGGATAGTGCTTCTTATCGTGCTTTGCAAAACGATATGTTGTAGATTCAGCAGGAGTTGCTTCAAGGTTGTAAAGGTCACCGTAAAGCTCCTGATAGTCTGAAAGTCTTTCTCTCATATGGTTGAGAACATCTTTTGCAAAATCCTGAGTTTCCTTGTTTGTCATATCCTTACGGAGCCATTTTGCGTTAAGACCAACCTCGTTCATACCGATAAGACCAATAGTTGAGAAGTGGTTATTAAATGTGCCGAGGTATCTCTTTGTATAGGGATAAAGACCTTCATCAAGAAGCTTTGTGATAACATTTCTCTTAATCTTCAATGAACGGGCTGAAATATCCATCAATTTATCAAGACGCTTATAGAAGTCTTCTTTATTTTCTGCAAGGTATGCAATTCTTGCCATATTGATTGTAACAACGCCAACAGAACCTGTGCTTTCACCGCTTCCGAAGAAACCACCTGATTTTTTTCTTAATTCTCTCAAATCAAGACGGAGTCTGCAGCACATAC
>JAZRDP010000015.1:0-1021 GCA_045660345.1 Acutalibacteraceae bacterium | reverse complement strand
AAGTAGAGTATCGGACATTGTTAAAAATTCAACCGATCCACCATTTTTCAAATTCAAAAAGGTATTAACGATAGCCTGTTCATCGGGAGAAGTGAGCAATAGCAGTTCTTTTTGATGCTTGGCGTATTTTCCTGTCTGCTTGAAAATAATCGCCTGCACAACAAAAGAAGCGGATTTATATAACCCGCGCAATATGTCGTCGCTCTTTTCGTGTAGCATATTATGTACACAGCCGTGATAGATATTGCAAGCCCCGATTTTGATAGCTCTCCCCACAGCAACTTCATCGATGGTGGCAAGCAGTTCATCAAGGCTGCCTTTTATCGGGGTTGTATCATAATAAAGCTGAAAAAGATCGGAAGGCTCCCAATTAAGAAGCTCGTCCCTTCCCGAAACAAAACCGCAAATCAACTCTCTGTGTGGCAAAGTGTCGAGCATTGCATTGTAGTCTTGAATATCCGAAACTGATAGTTGATTGAGTATTACAACGATATCAATGTCACTTGTTTCGGTCGTTTCATCGCGCCCGTAGCTTCCTTGCAATCCAACAAACCACACACGGTTTTCAAATTTATCATTTAACTTTTGCAAAAATTCATTCATCCAAGTAGCAATATCTATCATATTAATCACCTTATCAAATTCTTATTTATCGGTGAGTTTATTGTACCAAAAAAGCATATTAAATTCAAGCGATTGTGCGTGAACAAAAGAAAACTCGACTTATCAAAAGCCAAGTTTAATAAAAATCCCTATGTGAAGAGCGACAAAATGGTGTTCTTTTTTATGGTAGCCCCAACGAGAAATTGCCACACTAAAGGTGGCAAAACTTTGCCCGTCAAAGATTGCCCGTCAAAGGCGTCCGAACGACGAGTTCGATTCTGCTGAAAACTACATAAAAAAAACACCGAAAATGGTGTTCTTTTTTATGGTAGCCCCAACGAGAATCGAACTCGTGATTCAGCCTTGAGAGGGCTGCGTCTTAACCGCTTGACCATGAGGCCATGTATTAGCAAGGGTT
>JAZRDP010000014.1:0-105521 GCA_045660345.1 Acutalibacteraceae bacterium | reverse complement strand
GATAGATAACAGAACCTGTCTGACTGTTTTTTATAACAATACCATCATCGGTATAATCGAGAAAATGACCTGTTCTGTTATCGGTAATGCTTGTTAAATTACCAAGATTATCATAAGCATAGTTATATGTTATTGAGTCCTTTTCGCCGTCAATCTTTCTGTATTTTTCAACAGAAACAATATTACCATTTGTATCATAGATGTATTTTACTGTAAAGCCTGTGTTCTCTGAACTGCCGAAAACTATGCTGGTTATTCTTGTTCTGAAAGCATTGTTATCTTTGTTATAATTATAACAAACCAATATTTCACCGTCAACAAGAATTTTTTCAAGCTGACCCCAACCGTCATACTCGTAGGTATATTGAACATTACCCTGATTAACATTTGTTAATAAATCTCCGTCATAAACATAGCTAATTGCCATTTTAACGGCATTATCAGTAAGACCGGAAACATTACTTTCTGCAAGGGAAAGATAACCCATAGCATTACTTTGGTAGGTTGTTGGGTTGCCTGAACCATCTGTAAATGAGGTTAAACCACCATTAACATTATATGCATAACCGGACGAAATATTGTTTTCATCGGTTTCGGAAATAACATTATTCAAGTCATTTGAATATGTAACTGCTGACTGCATATATTTTTCTCCGTCAAAGGAGCTTGTTGTTATGGTTCTACCATCTTCGCTTGTTGCTTCAATATCGCTTTGGCGTTTGCATTGAACGCAGGTGCAAGCCTCTGCACTTCCACAACGGCAAGAACAGTCAAGCTCTTCGCAATCCTCGCAGGAACATTCATCGTGTGTTGTGTTATTGGCGTTTCCATCGCCTGTGTCGTTGCTTTCAGGTTCTTGTGGTGTTTCTGTTTCTTCGGCTTCATCTTCAATAAAGCTGAAAGCGTTGTTATCTGATGTTAATTCAATGCCCGTTGCAAAGGAATCCTGGGGAATATTCTTTGCAATAATTGTAACATCAATAGATTCTGTATCACCTTTAAGAGCAAATGAATCAACTGCATACTGCCAACCGTGATTATGGGGCGCAAAATCCACTGCAAAGCTTTCAGTTAAGATTTGCTCGGATGCGGTAGTTGTGCCATCCTCTGCAGATTCAGTTACAGAATCGATATATGAATATGTAACCTTGATCTGTGCAGAGCTGCTTGTTAGCTGTTCTGACAAATCCATATATTTAGTAGGCACATTCTCATAAATATAGTTATCGTCAAATACGCCCTTGAACCAACCACCGACTGAATAGATTTCTCCCTTTTTGCCGTTGATTTTAATATTCTGGGTTGTTGCGGAGATATGGTCAGTTAATGCTATTTCCTCTTCCGAACCGTTTTCTGCGGTACGGTCAAGACCGTACTCTACGGTGTATTGGGGCAATCCACCGATTAATTTTACTGTTTTAACAGCCTCACCGTTTATTAAATCAGTTACGATTGTTGAATCGCTCCAATATTCATCAGAATTATTAAGTGTTCCGTTTTCTACAAGGTTATATTCAGCAGTACCCAAACCTTTTTCAAGCTGAGCGCAGTCAACATAATATGTACCTTTATTATCTGCAAAACCAATGCTCACTGTTATTGTTTTTGCTTCAAAGTCTTTTGATGGGGTATAGGTAACAGAATATCTTTCCCAGCCTGTTGTTGAATTCACTGTTACAGAAGCCCAAGCATCAATAACATTTGAAGCATTGATACCTGTTATTTTTAAAGTGAGTACACCTTCAGTTTCACTTCTGACAAACGCAGAGAATGTATATTCTCCTGAAGCTGAAATTTCAACATCCTGACTTACAAATTCTGTGCAATCATCTTCACTTGAAATCAAATATGCTTTCTCCCCGAAGTTTTTGGAATCATAGCCAATAATTTCATCATTTTCTTTTTGTTGTTCGGGTAAAGCAGTTGTTTTAAATTCAGTTGACCAATATCTTGCTCTGGTTTCACGAAATGCAGAATTATCCTCAAAGCTACCGTTTTTCAAAAGATTCTGTGAGGAGATCTCCCAATCATTTAAGCAATAAACATTTTCATCCTTTGCAGGAGCGTAATCGGATTTAAGATAATTTCCTTTTTCATCAAAGGTATAGTGAAGTTTTCCTTCTCTGCCGAACTGATAGGTTTCGGTTCCGTTGTAGCCATCAACAACCTTAACCTGTCGGTTTGAAAGCTGAGTAAGAGCAATTGTGTTGCCCTGAGTTGTTCCTGCATATTCAGAAATATTGGTAACCTTGCCTAAAGCATCATAAGTATATTGAATGTTGTAGCCGTCAATATTCTGAACTTTAACAAGGCTTCCTATGCTGTTGTAGGTATAATTGACAGTTTCTCCGTCAGGATAAGTAACGCTTGTTAAATTACCTTTACTGTCATAGCCATAGGTAGTTTTTAAATCAATATCTGTTGTTCCTGCTTTGATAGGATTACCCTCTGCAGTAAGGCTTTTTACTTCAGAAAGTAAGCCTGTTTCACTATCATAAACAAAGTCATAAACTCTGCCTATTCCGTCAGTTATGCAATCGATTTTAAAAGGATTTTCTTCATCAAATGTTATTGAAATTTTATCATAACTGCCATCAGAATTAGGCTCTGATTCGTGAATCTCTGTAACAAGACCCATTTCATTAAAATATAAGCTTTCTCCACTTGGATTGGTGATTTTCAGATTTTCAAAAGAAAGTCCTTCTCCTTGTTTAATCAGCTCAAGATTATAACCACCATCACTTGTCTCATCTGCTTCAAAAATTGTTTTTTTAATTGATTGATTATCATCGCCTATGGTTGTTTCTGTTTTTTTATTAAAAGTTACAATTGTTCCTTCTTCAGTAAAAAATTGGAACTGATTCTCAATAAATTCAACCATAAACTGCATATATGACGGACACCAATTTTCACCATACAATAAATCAAATTCAATTTCTTCTCCTGCAATCTCTGAAACAGTTTTATAAAAATTTAAAAATGTTGTTATTGCCGGACTATAATTAAAACTGACTGATACAGGCATACGGAGTCCATCCATTGAAATATCATTTCTTGTAACAGATAAGCTACGAGAAAATATATTAACATTCGCTTGACCTGCTCGTCCGATTTCTTGTGTAAGATACTCAAACGAATCATTTGAACAGCTTGTGTCAACATAATCAATAGAACAAAATGTGTTTAATTCAAGGGTGTCATTTGAATTAAGCGGTATATAATCACCCGCTAATACCATTACGCCTTGGGTATCTTCATTTTCGGCAGTTAAAACAAAGCCATCGTTACTACGCTCACCTGTTAACCACTCATTAAACAAATCTGTAATATTAAAATATATAATCGTTAATTCAGGAGCAGCTGATTCAGGCGTACCTGTATAATAATCTATTATTGTGTTTTCGTATGTTATGTTACTGCTTTCAGAATAGACATCGTTATATGTTACTGTTTCACTATTCCAATCTCCGTTTATAGCTTTTGCGATAACATTCCCGCCTATAACATAACCTACACCGTAATAATTAACATCTGTTACTGTAACAGATGATTCTTTAAATGGGGCAAAAATAGCTTCATTGAGCTTAACGAGAATCTCCGAATGAGCAGTAGCGTTATCAACTATATGACCTTCGACAGAATTCGAGAAATTCTTGTTTTCGTCACCATCACTGATACCTTTAGTGATGGCTGTATCTTCAATGACTGTATCATCCAAATCAGGTAAAGCAATGGTCGGAGTTCTTAATGAATAAGTTGAAGCCCCTGAATTTACAAGTTCACCATCTTGAACTTCAAAAGTATCAACAATTTCGCTCCATTGACCGTCTTCATAAGTGTGCAAGGGAACCTTAGAAATAATTGAGGTGTACGAACCGTCTGCGCGTTTATATGTTTTTGAATATTCATCGCGCTTTTCCGTAACCTCGCAGACAATTTCTGCTTTTTCTTGTTCGGTTTCCACCGTTTCGGTTAATAAATTTTCCTGATACGCTTTGTTGTCAGCATATTCATTCAAATCCTCTGCAAAAACTGTTGTTGCACAAGAAAATATGCCAATAAGCGTTGCTATCGTCAGAAAAATCGCTAACACTTTTTTGCTCGTTTTCATTTTTTTGACCTCCTTTTTTTATACGAAAACGGTAAAGCTTACCTGAAGGTGAAAATTTTTTAGAGAATATTAAAATGTTTTTGTGACAAAAACAAACTATTTGGCACAAATTTTAATAAGGTGCACTCTACCGTTCTCACTTATATATGACTCCAAACAACCAAAATGTCACAAAAATTTTTATTTTTTTGCTTTTTTTGTTTATTTTGTTGAAAAAACTAGGATTTATGGTAATATCTTAATCAAAGAGAATTTTTTAAAATTAAGATACAGGGTGAAAATTTTAAAAATGATAACTAAAGAAAGAGCAGAAGAAATTTCAAGAGAATATTACGACGAAGTTTTTCGTTATTGTATGACTATTTCAAAAAACCAATATGAAGATTCACTGGAAATAACTCAGGAAGTCTTTTTGGTATTTGCTAAAAAGATGGCTGAATTAGAGGATAATGTAATCGAGCATTGGTTATTGGCTGTTGCGAAGAAAAAAGCTTACGAATATTTCAGACGAATCAAAAACGATGCCATTGTTACTTCTATTGAAGATTCTTTCACATCTGTAGATGAAATTTTTTCAACTATGACAAAATTTTACAGCTATAGCGATGCAGATATAAAAATGACTATTGAAGCTGTTTTGAAATTGCTCACAAAGGATGAATATCAGCTTTTTGTGAAAAAATTTATCGAAAATAAAACTCAGGCAGAAATCGCTGAAGAGCTGGGAATTTCGATTTCTAATGTAAGCTCAAGAACCGTCAGATTAAGAGATAAAATCGAAAAACTCGGATTTTTCTGCTTTACCTTTGTCGGTCAAGCCATTATTAAAAGCTTATTTTAAAATTTTTTCATTTTTTTAAAAATTTTTTGTGACTTTTTTATTTCTCCCGTCATATTCAAATGAAGGGAGAAAATTTTTTTCGGGATTGGAGTTAGTTTTTATGGATTTTACCTTGCAGGAAAAAGCAAAATTAATTGAATTTTTTGAATTTTTATTAAATAAGGAAATTGACAAGCCCTTGGGAGAAATGAACTCAGAGGCTGTTGATAACTATATAAAAATTCTTCTCCACCTGCAGGACAAGCACGTTGAACTCAACTCCGAATTTATTGATAAACAGGTTAGAAAAATCTTTCGCGAGGAAGAAAACACCGTTGCTCCCGAAGCGGTTAAAACAACTAAAAAATATTTCAATAAGAAAAAGGTATGGCTTGTTGCTGCTTGTATTGCAATTCTTGTGGCATTGTTTAGTATTGTTTCATTCAGTTCTGAAAAGGGTGTTGTTGACACCTTGGAAGATTTCTTTGGCACATTTGAATTCATTCCTTTTGGTAATGAGGTTGATGTTGGTAATGAAACTTACAGCAAGGATGGTAAGAATAAAGAATACAATTCAATCAATAAATTTATTGAAAATGAAAAAATACCTTTGTTGTTTCCCAACAACATGGCAAATAACATTAACTTAATTACTATACTCAACATTGATAGCAAAGATGAGATACATATCGTATTCGACACCTCTGATTTATTTATAACAATCACTCGTAATTGTGAATTACCACAAGAAATAATTGATATTTGTAATGACACAATAACTTTAAATGGTATCGACTACTATTTATGCATAATGGATGATGTTAATCAAGCGCAAGCCTATTTTATACACAATAACAATATGTATGTTATAACACACACAAATGAAAGTGAACTTATGGAAATATTAAATAATATGGAGGAAATAACGTATGAAAACTAAAAAATTAATATCGCTTATTCTTGCAACTGCATTACTTGCTTGCGTATTTATTATGCCTGCAAACGCTACAGAAACAGAAGTTGACGAACATATTGAAATCTATATTGAAAATGAAAACATCTCTGAAGAAACAAAAGAAAAAATCATTACTTTCTATACCAACGGTGGAGAAGAACAGGAAGGAATTTCTACATACGGTCTCACCTGTACTCTTTTGGGTCACAAAACAGAAGCAACACAAGTATCTAAAATCACTCATAAAGTTAGAACTACCTCACCTAGATGTTTAAAGAAAACTTATAACTACTCCACCTGCACTCGTTGCGATTATGAAGAATCAACATTAACTTCGAGCACATATATCGTTTGCTGCTAAAAACAAAAACACCTGACAGAATCTCCCTTCCTGTCAGGTGTTTTTTAAACTTATTTAGCATTATAGTAAATTGTACTTCCCTCTTCAACTGAATGAGTAAGCCAGGTGTTACCACCGATAACGCAGTTGTCACCGATTTTAGTGTTACCACCGAGAATGGTTGCATTGGCATATATAACAACATTATTGCCGATGTCGGGGTGACGCTTGATATTTTTAACGGGTGCGCCGTTTTCATCAAGCTCGAAGCTTTTCGCACCGAGAGTAACACCCTGATAAATCTTAACATGGTTTCCGATTGTTGTAGTTTCACCGATAACAATACCTGTACCATGGTCGATAAAGAAATACTCTCCGACAGTTGCACCTGCATGAATATCAATACCTGTTTTCTCGTGGGCATATTCTGTCATAACTCGGGGAATAAGCGGAACTTTAAGGGTATAAAGCTCATGAGCAAGACGGAAAATTGAAATTGCATAAAATCCGGGGTAGCAGATAAGCACTTCCTCGTGGCACTGTGCTGCAGGGTCACCCTCATAAATTGCTTCAATATCTTTTATAAGAAGCTGCTTTATTTTAGGAAGCCTTTCAATAAAAGCGTTGCAAAGCTCCTCGGGAGTTTTCTCCATTGGTGTGCCGTTGAAGGCATAAGCGCCCTTTATCTGCTCAATAAGTCTGTTATAAATATTAAGAAGCAGTTCTGTCTGAGAAAGCACATTTTCGCTTCCCTCGCTATGATTGAAATAGTTGGGGAATAAAAGTGATTGCAAATCCTTTATAACCTTAACAATTTCTTTTCTGTTAGGAATAAGACCCTTGTCTGCATCCTTTTTAAGAAAGCATTCGCTGTTTATTGCTTCAAGATTTTTAACTGTACCCGTTATCAATCCTACTGATTCCAAAAATCTTTCCATATCCTTACCTCATTTATAAAGCTCTGTTGAAAGATATCTTTCCCCTGTATCTGTCAACACAACAACTATATTTTTACCCTTATTCTCGGGGCGTTTGGCAAGCTCAATTGCACCAAAAAGCGCCGCCCCTGACGAAATACCAACTGCTATGCCCTCTTTTTGCGCCATTTTACGAGCGTAAGAGAAAGCATTTTCGTTGGAAACATCAATTATCTCGTCATATATTTCTCTATCAAGATTTTCAGGCACAAAGTTTGCTCCGATACCCTGAATTGCATGTAAGCCTGCAACACCCTTTGTAAGTAAAGGCGAATTCAACGGCTCAACGCCAACAACCTTTATAGCAGGATTCTGCTCCTTAAGATATTTTCCTGTACCTGAAAGAGTACCGCCCGTGCCAATACCTACAACAAGAATATCAACTCTTCCGTCAGTATCATTCCATATTTCAGGACCCGTTGTTTTATAATGGGCTTCGGGATTCTGAGGGTTATCAAACTGAGAGGGAATAAAAGAATTCTCATATTTCTCTGCAAGTCTTTTAGCCTCTTCAATTGAGCCCTGCATACCCTTTTTACCATCAGTCAGGACAACCTCTGCACCATAAGCCTTCATAAGCATAATTCGTTCCTGACTCATTGTATCAGGCATAACAATTATAACCTTATAGCCTTTTGAAGCGCCAATTGCTGCAAGACCGATACCTGTATTACCGCTTGTCGGTTCAATAATTACACTGTTTTCCTTGAGAATGCCGTCCTCTTCTGCCTTTAAAATCATCTGAAGCGCGGGTCTGTCCTTTGCGCTTCCCGTAGGGTTAAAGCATTCTAATTTTGCAAATATATTCGCTTGTAAATTTTCTTCCTTTATAATATTGGAAAGCTCCATAAGGGGAGTTTTTCCAACCAATTCATCTATATTTTTATAAATATTCATAATATCTACATCCTTACTGCTTCATAATATCACAAAGGCTTGTTGTTTACAAGAGTATTACCCCTTGTAAATTTTCTCAAAAAAGCTTTTACTGCTCTTTCCGTAAGGACGGTTAAATCTTCCTAATTCCTCAAGACTGCCACCAACAGAAATTCTATTTGTTTCTTCTCGGCAGGTTAATGTGATTTTAAAGCCCTTTTCTCTGACGAGCTTTTTCAGTACTTCGTTTTTTATTCCGTATGGGTAAGCGATTATATCTGTTTTTTCGCCTGTTGTTCTCTCATATTGGGACAAAAATTTTTCAATATCGTCTTTTATAAGCTTTTTATAGTCCTCTTCACTCTCACCATAAACTTTTCCCATACCTCTTCTATTACTTAAGGAATGAAGATTATAAGAATGACAACCAAGAGTCACCAAATCATTTTTTGCTAATTCTTTTATATCCTTTTCATTAAGATACGCATATCTGTCGTCCGTATCGCCATTTTGGGTATACAGCTCTACAAGAGAGCCTACTATATTCATATTAGCAGGGAATTTATATTTTTCAAGAATAGGCAAAACCTTTGTAATAAAGCTTCTTTCTCCGTCATCAAAGGTTATAATTATAGGGTTTTCAGGTAGCTTTTCACCTTTTTCAACATATAACCTGAGTTGTTCAAAAGATATCGGATTTATATTGTTATTTTTCATATATGTGAAATCCTCTTCTAAAACAGAAAGAGGTATAACATAATCTCCCCATATCGCTTCATTTTCACTTATCTGATGATACATAATTATGGGAAGTTCTACTCCCAAATGAGAAAACACAGCCACATAGGGCGATATGGTATTAATAACCGACCCTGAAAGCATAAGAAAACACAGCAAAAAAGATATAATAGCAATTTGCCTGAATGTAAAAATTCTGAACATATAACCTCTCCCATAAAGAAATTTCACTTTTTTCTTAAAATATATGAAAATTTTTTCAACTTTTTACAAACAAATGTTTGCTTTTCTTGAAAAGATGTGTTATTATATATTCAGATAACAGAAAATTTGTTCGGAAAGGTGATTTTATGGAACCTATTAACGAAACTCAAAAACGAATATATGAATTTTTGGTGGAGCGTTCTCAGGATGGTGTTCCCCCATCAGTCAGAGAAATCGGTGCCGCCGTTGGTCTTAAATCTACATCCTCTGTTCAGGCAAACCTTGATGCTTTGGAAAAAGCGGGCTATATTATGCGTGACCCTCTTCTTAAAAGATCAATAAGAATTCTCGGTCAGGCTGAAAATGTTACTCATGTTCCACTTTTGGGTACTGTAACCGCTGGTATGCCAATTCTTGCAGTTGAGCAGATTGAGGGCTACATTCCTTATACAGGAAGAGTTTCCCGAGATAAGCCACTCTTCGCTTTGAAGGTTCGTGGCGAGAGTATGCTTTGGGCGGGTATTCTCAATGGCGATATTGTAATTGCTGAGAAAACACCCTATGCCTCTAATGGTGAAATTGTTGTTGCTATGATTGAAGATGAAGCAACTGTTAAGCGCTTCTATAAAGAAAACGGTCATTTCCGTTTACAGCCCGAAAACGATGAATTTGAACCCATCATCACAAATGAGGTTATTATTCTCGGTAAGGTTGTTGCTTTAATGAGATATTATTAAATAATACAGATACCCCGTATCAATCCAATGAATTGATACGGGGTATATTTTCATTTATAACGGCTTATGCACAAAATATGACAATCTTACTCTGCCTCTTGTGCTTCTTTGATTACCTCATCCGGCACTGCTTCACCATGTTTTACGAACATAATGAGTATGATTGCAATTGCGAACATAACGGGGCTGTAATAGAACAAGGACATATATGTTCCTGCAAACATTCTTATGAAACCATAAATAATGGGAGATGCAATCTGAGCGGAGAATGTTGCTGTGTAGTAGTAACCTGTGAAAGTACCAACCTTTTCAACACCACCGATTTCGAGAACAAGAGGAAGAGTGTTAACTGTGATAAACATATTTGCTGCACCTGCAAGAACAAGAACAGGATAAATGAGAATCTGAAGAATTTTTGTAACACTATCAACAGTTTCTGTTACTGCTGTCAAAGCATTTGCAAAATCAGTTTCTCCGTTAACAAGAATCTCATTAGCAACGCTTATAACCGCATCATAAATGCCTTCGCCTGCATTTTCAACAAGGTATTTATCAAATTCTGCATAATGACCGGCAACATCTGTGCCTTCTGTTTTATATGCAACATAACCCGCCATATTGAGAACTTCATCATCTGCAAGCTCTCTGCCTTCAGCTTCAGCAAGGTCACTTACCTCTGCATTATATGCATTGATGTTATCATCAATTGCAATATAAGTATTATTTACTTTAACATAGTTGTTGATTGTAAGGTTTTTGCTTCCGAGCATACCAACAAACACACCGAAGAAAACAACGAAAGCGGCAAGGAATACTGCAAGACCTGCCAATATTGTTTTCTTTCTGCCCACTTTTTTACCCATTTTACCTGCAGGAAGAGCTGCAAGTCCTGAGCAAACTGCAAAAATGAGCATAACGATTGTTGCCTTTGAGGTAATCATATGGAGAATTTCCTGAGCAAACAATGAGAAGAATGTTGTAATAGCATTCGCTGCGCAGAAAAGGAAGAAAAGAGTGCCAAGCATAAAGATAAGGCTCTTTCTTTCTGCCTTTGAAAGCTTGATAGCTTTAAGAGCGGCTTTCTGTGCTTTTGCTTCTTCTTTAGCAGCTTTCTTTTTAGCCTTTGCATCTGCATACTGATTGAGCTCACCTTTAAGCTTGATGCTTGTATCTTCTTCTTTAACAAAGAAAAGAAGAACCAGCATACCCACAATCATAACAACTGCACCAACAATGAAAACATAGGGGAATGAGAGAGTTTCATCCGCTGTGATTTCTGCTTTGCTGTGACCTGTGAAAATTGTGCAGAGAAGGATACCGATAGTACCTGCAACCATACCAACTGCAGAACCGATACCGCCCATAAGGTTAATAACCGCATTACCCTCTGAACGAAGCTCGGGAGGTGTAAGGTCGGGCATAAGAGCAACAACGGGTGCTCTCCACAATGACATAGAGAAAACAAACAGAATAACTGTTAACATAGTAAGCGGAAGCTGCATAGCACCACTTGTATTAAGTGCCACTATAGGAATAAGAGCAAAAAGAACTGCGGAAATAGGTGCGCAAGTCACAATAAAGGGACGGCGTTTACCTAATTTTGAATGACAGTTATCGGAAAGCTTACCGAATGTGGGCTGGAAAATAACACCGAAAATGTTATCGAAAGTCATAATGATACCGATAAACAAGGGAACAAGTGTAAATCCGCCACCAAGGGAAACTGCATTACCCTGAGCTTCTGAGAACTCACCAATCCACGGAACAGCCTCCGCAATAGCGTTACTCAATTTGGTAATGAAATCGCTTTCTGAAAGAATTTTATTAAGAATTTTTGTGATGTATGGGTCATAAATTGCCCATGCAATTGATGTTGCAAGAAATCCGAAACCTGTAAGAATGGTTTTCTTATAGTTAAGTTTCATCTGTTTTTCTGCCAACTGCTTCTCCTCCTTTATGATTTCTGTGAAATCATTTTTATACAACTTTAATTTTAACATAGATTTATTAAAAAGCCAACAAAATAAAGGGCCTGTATTATTTTTTGGAACATTCCATAAATAACACAGGCTTTTTTTGTTCATTTTAATCTTCAGCTTTTGTTTTATTGTTTACTACGATAGCTTTCTGCTTCCCAATTGACAATAAAATCTGTCAAATCCTGACTCTGATGTCTTGCGCCACCGAAATTCTCAGCATAAACCGCAATTTTCATAGCATCATTGAAAAGAGCCGCTGCGGTTTCACTACCCTTAGGAGAATAGTCTATTGCGTAAAGTCCGCAATCCTTGACAAAGAAAATTTTGGGTAAGAAGCCATTTTTGTTTTTATATTCTTCAACCGCAAATTTAATATCTTCTTTATTTTCAATATAAACAGGGTATGGCTTGCAATAAACTATCTGGTCGGGATTAAAGGGCTCATAAATTTTATTGAAGCTTTCCTTGTCCTTGGCATATTCCAAGGAAATTGCAGACGGCTCGTATGTAATAACGCTGTCCTCACCGAAAACATCACAGAACTCATTGAATATTTCCTGACATTTATCTCCATCAAACTCACCAACAGACAAATCCGCTTCCTTTTCTGCAACAGAACGGATTTTTGACATTACGGAAAAGAGCTTCTCGCCTAATCCGTCAACAGTATTGTCCGCGATGAAAATACCGTGGTTTGCAAGAAGAAGAAAATCTGCATCCTTACCGAATGTGTCTTTATATTCCTTTAATGTGTCGCAGCATTTCTTTGCAAGAGTATAACCGGGCTTACAGGGTTCAATCCATAAAACACTGTCACCGAAAAGTCTTTTTGCTGCTTTTTCACCCTCAACAGAGCAAGTAATACCATTAACAAGTGCGGGATGAAGATGCAAAACAAAGGTATGAGGAAAAAGAGAATGAAGCGTTGTTTCAACGCTTGGTCTTTTATTTTCCTGCTCGGGCATTTTTGCCGCCATTAAATCCTCAAGAGAAAGTGCTTCTCTTTCCTTGTCATTATCGGGGTAAGTTTTTGTAAAAATTTCTGCAATTTTACTGCGACTCATTTTAACAAAGCCCTCTGCAGTAATATCTGCAAGGCGAGTGCCTGAGCCCTTGATATACATAATGTCTCCGTCCTTTGCAGAGGTGTTTCCTCCACCTGCAAGAACAAGCTCTTCGTTACTGCCATAAAGGTTGGAAAAACCAACAAGTTCGTCTAAAATCATTTTTAAAATCCTCTTTTTTATATATGGTCAGGGTATCTTTCTACCCAGATTTTACCGTCCTCAACATGCATTTTTGCAATTCTTGCATTTCTTCTGTCACCGTTAAGTCCGTCTGCCTCAGTATTTCTTGCGTGATAAACAATATAATACTGTCCGTCTTCCTTAATTACACTATTATGACCTGTACCTTCTTCCCAATCGTTACTGCGAAGAAGAGGTGCATAGGTGTTGTCGTCGGGCATTTTCTGAAATTTAACCTTTGTTAAATCCTGCTCATTTGTTTTTGCCGCAGCATAACCAACAAAATAGGTTTCATCCTCATAGCGACCGCCACTATACATAAGATACTGCCATTCGCCCTCCTGAAACCAATACGCACCCTCAATTGTGTGCCAATGCTGACCCTCTTTATATCTGTTACGGCTGAAAATTTCCTCATCAATAGAAGCCGTAACAGCGGGAACTGCCTCGCCCACAGGTGTATAGGGGTCTGCCATTTTCTGCACTACGATGTGAGTACCAATTCTTTCGCCTTCAAAGGTGTTGGGTGAATAGAAAAGGAACAAGCCCTCTTCAGTTTTTACGATATGAGAGTCAATCGAAAAAGGCATTAAAATATTTTTAGCCTCAGAGAATGGTCCTAATGGGTTTTCGCTTTCTATAACATGCATCGCCTGGTGATGTCCGCCCTGATCAGGCGGGGCATCATAATACTCGAAAGAGAAATAAATATAGAATTTACCCTCGTGATAAATAGCAGATGGTGCCCAGAAGCATTCCTTGCCGGGTATTGTGAAAATTCTGCCTTCAAATTTCCAATCACCTAAAAGGCTGTCACAGGAATGAGCATAAAGACCGTCATCGCCTGTGGTATAAATGTAATATTTATCATTGTGCTTGAGAATATACGGGTCTGCCTGACCAACATAATTCTCTTTATCTATTTTTAAAAGCTGCATTATCTTCTCTTTCCTTTCGGTGTATTTCTACCGTTACCTCTTCGGGATTGATTTTTATTTCTTGCAGTATTCTGCTTCTTTGCCTGCTCAACTCTGTCCTTATAAGAGGGCTTTATGAGACATTTTTTATCGTAGCCGATAAGGTCTTCTCTTTTGGCTTTTTTAAGAGCAATTCTGACTAAATCTGCATTTTTCGGGTCTGCACATTGTAAAAGTGCTCTTTGCATACGCTTTTCTTCGGGTGTTTTCGGAACATAAACCTCTTTCATTGTAAAGGGGTCAAGACCTGTATAAAACATAACTGTCGAAGCAGTACCGGGTGTTGGGTAGAAATCCTGAACCTGCTCGGGATTATAATTCCAACGCTTGATATATTCCGCTAATTTCACCGCATCAGAAAGAGTGCTGCCGGGATGACTTGACATAAGATAAGGAACGAGATACTGCTCCATACCGAAGCTTTTTGTCAGCTCAAAATATCTGTCCTTAAATTTTTCATAAACCTTAAAATCAGGCTTACCCATAAGGCGAAGGACATTACCCGAACAATGCTCGGGAGCAACCTTAAGCTGTCCGCTTACATGGTCCTTAACAAGCTTTTTGAAAAAGGCATTACCTGACGGGGTTTTATCTGCATTAAGATAATCATATCTGATACCCGAACGAATGAAAACCTTTTTTATTTTAGGTAATCTTTCAATTTGTGAAAGCAATTCGATATATTCACTGTGGTCTGCTTTTAAATTTTTACAAGGCTCAGGTGCCAGGCATTTTTTATTTGCGCAAACGCCGTTTTTCAGCTGCTGCTCGCAAGCAGGGTGACGGAAGTTAGCGGTAGGACCGCCAACATCATTTATATAACCTTTAAAATCTTTTCTTTCTGTTAAAAGTTTTGCTTCATTTACAACGCTTTCAATACTTCTTGAGCGAACACTTCTCCCCTGATGGAAAGCAAGAGCACAGAAATTACAACCGCCGAAGCACCCGCGGTTATGAGTAAGAGAAAACTGAACCTCTGTTATAGCAGGAACACCACCCTGTTTTTCATAAGAGGGATGATAATCTCTCATAAACGGTAAATCATAAACCGCATCCAGCTCTTCTCTTTCGAGAGGTGGCATCGGAGGATTCTGAACAAGCATTTTATCGCCATAATACTCAATCAAAGCCTTGCCGTATGCACTGTCCTGATTTTTATACTGAACGGAGAATGCTTTTGCGTAATATTCTTTGTCACTTTTAAGCTTATTGAAATCCCATTCGCCTGAATGGTCGAAATGAATTTTATCATCACGATTTCCAAGCCATACCGTCCCTCTTACATCACGGATTTTAGAAATCGGCACACCCTTATCAAGAAGAGCGGCAATTTTTCTTATAATATTTTCACCCATACCATAAGTGAGAATATCTGCGCCCGATGAAACAAGCACACTTTCAATTACTTCGTCCTTCCAATAGTCATAATGGGCAAATCTTCTCAATGAAGCTTCAAGACCACCGATGATAATAGCTGTATCCGGGTATGCTTCTCTTATAAGACGGCAATAAACATCTGTTGCTCTGTCGGGACGAAGCCCCATTTTACCACCGGGAGAATAATAGTCATAGTTTCTTTTTCTTTTAGCAACTGTATAATGAGCTACCATTGAGTCTATATTACCTGCGCTGACAAGGAAGCCAAGACGAGGCTTTCCGAAGCGCTTGAAATCTTCAGTATTATGAAAGTCAGGTTGCGCGAGAAAAGCCACATTAAACCCCTGCTCTTCAAGAACACGGGTAATTATAGCCGCGCCAAAGGACGGATGGTCCACATAGGCATCGCCACAAACATATACAAAATCCACCTCTGCCCAACCGCGTTCTTCAACCTCTTTTGCGGTTATGGGTAAAAAGCTTGTACCTTTCATAAATCTTACCTTTCGTTAAGTTTTTTTATAATACCAGGAATTTCTTCTACTGTTTCAACCTGCAATTCAGGCTTTTCTATTTCGGGGAAGGTCCAAATGCCGGTTGTTTTCACCCAAACGGGAATACATCCCGCTTTTCTTGAGCCATCAACATCATTCAAGGGGTGGTCACCGATATAGAGCATTTCGTTTGTTTTTATACCAAGGCTTCTTGCCATCAACTGAAATATTCTCACATCGGGTTTTTCATAAGCGGTTTCACCGCTGATTATAACCTCATCAAAGCAATCGGTCATTCCCAAGGACATCAATTTGAAATTCTGCAATTCGGAGCTTCCGTTAGTAATAAGAGCCGTTTTGAGTCCCTTTTCTTTGATTTCTTTTAGAATGGGAATAGCAAAATCAAATTTAACGGTTGTTGTTTTAAAGCATTTTAAAACGCTTTGAGTATATTCTTCATAGGTCGGTGCAACCTTAAACATATTTTTGTTGATAAGATATTCGTGAATCTTTCTCCAACCCTTATGAACAAACTGCTTGTCCGCATAAGTAAGTTCCTCTGCAAAAATTTCCGCAGTTACACCATCCGCGACATTAAGCTCGGACACAATCTGCGGTGCTATTTTTTTTATTGTTCCATAGCGGTCAAAAAGAGTATGGTCAAGGTCAAAAACTGCTGCTTTTATCACGTAGAATCACCCCAAAGCAAAAATCTCTACATTATAATTGTAACACATACAAAAAGCTATTTCAATAAAAAAGAACTGTTCTTTCGAACAGTTCTGACATTTATTTTCCGAGCTCTAAGGTTCTTTCGTAGGCTTTCCTTACTGCATCCATAGCACTTGCTCTGAATGCACCGTTTTCAAGAGCTTTAACACCCTCAATTGTGCTTCCTGCAGGACTGCAAACCGCATCCTTAAGCTTACCGGGATGCTCCCCTGTTTTAATAAGCATTTCAGCAGAGCCGATAAGAGTCTGCGCCGCATAAAGAAGCGCTTTATCGCGAGGAAGACCGCATTCAACCGCACCATCTGCAAGTGCCTCGCAGAACATAAACACAAATGCAGGACCACAGCCTGAAACACAGCTTGCTGCGTCGATTTTATCTTCTTCTATTTTATCAAGACGACCCGCATATCTCATAGCATCAATAAAGCCATCAAGGTCTTCTTTGGAAACAAATTCATTGGATGTATAAAGAACCATACCCTCACCAACGCTTACAGGCATATTGGGCATTATTCTGATTATAGGACAATCAACCTGAGCCATAGCGTTAAGAGAAGCAAGAGAAACACCTGCTGCCATTGAAACTAGAACAAAATCACTTGTTCTTTCTTCAATAACAGGGGCTAATTTCTCAAAAAGCCCTTTGAGCATCTGAGGCTTAACACCAAGAAAAATATAATCGCAATTAAGAACAATATATTCTGCGTCTGCAATATTTACATCTGCTTCATCAGAAAAAGCTTTCACCTTCTGAGAATCTGTGTCAGAAACAAAAATATTTTCTGCTCCAACGGATTTAACTGCCGCTCTTGCAAGGGCACCGCCCATATTTCCGCATCCTATAAAGCCGATTTTTTTCATTGAAATCATCCCTTTCAGCGAATCTGTCCATTACCTTTTATAATAAATTTATAGGTTGTTAATTCTTTAAGTCCCATAGGACCTCTTGCGTGAAGCTTCTGAGTTGAAATACCCATTTCACAGCCCAAGCCGAATTCACCGCCGTCTGTAAATCGGGTTGAAGCATTAACATAAACTGCTGCGCTGTCAACTCCGCGAGTGAATTTTTCTGCATTTTCATTGCTTTTTGTAACAATTGCTTCACTATGGCCTGTTGAGTGGAGAGAAATATGCTCTATTGCTTCTTCTACGCCGTCAACAATTTTAACTGCAAGAATATAGTCAAGAAATTCTGTATCAAAATCGTTTTCGCCTGCGCTTTTGCCGTCAAGGATTTTAACAGCCTTTTCGTCAAGACGAAGCTCAACAGGGATTTTGCCCTCTTTTTCTCTGTTATCAACTATTCTTTCTTTTAAAAGAGGTAAAAACACATCAGCAATTTTGCTGTTAACAATCAAAACCTCTGCCGCATTACATACAGAAGGTCTGCTTGTTTTTGCATTTTCAACTATATTGAGTGCCTTTTCGATATCTGCACTTTCGTCAATATAAATATGGCAGATACCTGTACCTGTCTGAATACAAGGAACCTTTGCATTTTCAGTAACAGCCTTGATAAGTCCTGCGCCGCCGCGTGGAATAAGCAAATCTACATAGCCTACCGCATTCATAAGCTCATTTGCACTCTGTCTTGTTGTGTCCTGAACAAGATTTATAAGTGTTTCGGGAAGTCCCAAGGAGATAAGACCCTTTCTCATAGCAGTCACAATTGCATCTGCAGAAAGAAACGCCTCCTTACCGCCACGAAGAACGCACACGTTGCCACTCTTAAGAGCAAGTGCCGCAGCATCAGAGGTAACATTTGGCCTGCTTTCATAAATAATTGCAACAACACCCATGGGAACTGCAGTTTTCTCAACAACAATTCCGCTGGGTCTTTCAACTCTTGCAAGAACCTCACCAACGGGGTCAGGTAATTCCACAACCTCGCGGATTCCGTCTGCCATACCCTTGATTCGCTCTTTTGTAAGGCAAAGCCTGTCAAGCATAACATCGGAAATTATTCCCTTTGCTTTCTCCATATCCTTTGCATTAGCTTCGAGAATTGCATCGCAATTTTCTTCCAATGCATCTGCCATTTTCAAAAGCGCATTATTTTTATCCTCTGTATTAAGAGAGCAAAGGACAGACTTGGCTGCCTTTGCTTCCTTTAAAATATCAAATGTTGATTTCATAAAAATCCCTTATTTCTTTGAAATAAATCTTGTTCCAACCTTTTTGCCGTCCATAATGTCATAAAGAACAGCCGGTGAAGAACCATTCGCAATAACAACATCTGTACCCTTTTCAGTACATTTTTTTGCAGCAGAAAGCTTTGTTGCCATACCGCCTGTACCCAAGCTTGTTCCGCTCTTTCCGCCCAAGCCTTCAATTTCGGGTGTGATTTCTGTTATTTCAGAAAGAAGAATTGCATTCTTATCAGTTCTCGGGTCTGCAGTATAAAGACCGTCAATATCAGAAAGAATCACAAGTAAATCCGCGTGCATACTTACTGCCACAATTGCGCTTAAGGTATCGTTATCACCAACGGAAATTTCATCAGTATTAACTGTGTCATTTTCGTTGATAATGGGAAGAACATTAAGCTCAAGAAGTCGGTTCATTGTGTTCTTGATATTGTGATATCTTGTGGGGTCTTCCAAATCAAGACCTGTAAGAAGAATCTGCGCAACTGTATGATTATATTCAGAGAAGAGCTTGTCATAAGCATACATCAATTCGCACTGACCCACTGCCGCTGCCGCCTGCTTTGTTGGCATATCGGTTGGTCTTTCCTTAAGAGAAAGCTTTCCTACACCCATTCCGATAGCACCTGAAGAAACAAGAATCACCTCGTGACCTGCATTTTTTAGGTCGGAAAGCACCTTACAAAGCTCTTCGATATGACGAATATTAAGGCAACCCGTGCTATGTGCAAGAGTTGATGTGCCAACTTTAACTACTATTCTCATAATAGCATCTCCAAAATTTAATTAGTCTGCTGACTCTGTTGATGAGTCACCTGTTCTGCTCTTTAATTTTGCCGCTCTTGAAACTGCAAGGTCTTCCATCATCTGCTCTCTTACCTTACCATCAACATTGAAGAAGGAAAGAGAAATCGCCTTGCCGATTCGTCCGAAAGCGGGAGCAAGAGTAAATACTGCCCAGATAGCATTAAGCATACTTGGGTCTGTCTGAGGGATAACAACTCCGTAAGAGTTGATAAGAGGCTCATATTTGATTGCGGCAATAATAATACCACTAAGAATTGTTGAAATATTGTTTGTAATAAGAGTAATATAGCCCATAGCTGCACTCATCATACCTTCATTACGAATACCGGTTTTCCACTCAACATAGTCATACAAATCACCCTGAAGAGCTGTACCGCAGAAACGCTGAACTGAGTTCATAGCACCTGCAAAGGTAAGACCGGCAACAATAATAATTAAGTTTATTATATTGTTATCTGTCGGATTATAACCGATAAAGAACATTATAAGATAAACAATACCGCAATAACCATAAGCTAAAACAGAAAGCTTTTTAACACCGATTTTCTTTGCCCATTTATTAGCAAATGGTAAAACGAAATAACTCGGAAGACCTGTAAATATACCTGAAATCGCAGCATTTGAAAGCTTACCTGTACAGTTAAGCCAGAAATAGTTTGCAACGCTCTGACCTGTACCCTTACCCATGCCGCAGAAATTCTTTGCCATAAGAGCCCACATAGGTCTGCAGGATGCAACCTGCTTAACGGATTTCCACACGCTTGTGCTGTTCATTTCCTCTCGTGATGCAAGGGGCACTCTTTCACGAAGACTGAAGAAACCGAACACACGGAAAACAACTACCAATGCCATAAATACAAGCGCACCTACAAGGTAGATATTTCTTGTTGGTATTGTTCGTGGCAGATAGTCAACAAAGAATGGGAACAAGGACGGCAGCCACACACCGAAAAGGTCAACATAGGTATCTGCCGCAATAAGCTTGTTTCGTTCATTTACGTTTGGAGTTAAGTTATAAAGAACTGCCTGATATGCAGGTGTATAGAAAGAGTTGGAAATTGAACCAACATATCTTATAACAAGGAAAAGACCTAAAAGTGTTGCCTGGGAAAGTCCATCGGGCAAAATATAGGGCATAATTGCTGAAAAAAGCCAGAAAGGAAGAGTCAACACAAGATAAGGACGAACTCGTCCCCAACGGGTTCTGGTTCTGTCAAGAATCGGTCCTGAAATTGCATTATCAAATGTATCAAGAATACTGCAGAAAGACTGCGCCACGCTCAATGTAATTGGGCTTACGTGCTGGAAAGTGGTAGTATAGAAAAACTCATTGTTACCGTTAAAGGTTTCCCAGTTTTTATCACCAATACCTGAAATTATGTAAGCAGCCATTTCGCGAGGACCAAGATATTCCTTCTCCTGCTGTCTTCTCTGTCTCTCAATATCTTCTTCGGTTACTTGGGGTTCAACATATACTTCTTTTGTTTTCTCTGCCAAAAAAAGCACCACCTTTATAATAATTTTATCTTATAAAATTTTCAATTTCTCTTTTAAGCCTTGCAACCGGGAAACCAACAACATTATAGTAATCGCCATTTATTCCCTTAACAAGCAAACCTGCTTTCCCCTGAATTCCGTAAGCACCTGCTTTGTCATAAGGCTCGGAAGAGCTTATATATTCTTCAATTTCATCTTCTGTTAAGTCAAAAAACTCAACATCGGTTTTTTCGCTGAATATTCTCTCTTTTCCATTTAAGGAAAGCGTTACACCTGTATATACCTGATGCACCTTTCCACTTAAAAGGGAAATCATTCTTCGGGCATCCTCTTTATCAACAGGTTTACCGAGAATTTCATCATCAACCGAAACAACAGTATCAGCAGAGATAATTAAATTTCCTTTTTCAGTTAACCTTGCAGATGCCTCATTTTTTATTTTAGAAAGATATTCTACCGCTTCACGAGCACCGATTCCATCAGGAAGAGTTTCATCGCAATCGGCAGGTAATATCTCAACACTATCAAAAATCAATTTTATCAATTCTTGTCTTCTTGGAGAAGCTGAAGCAAGAATCACTTTTTTATCAAAATTTATCATATCTTACCAATTTAAATAAGTACATATACTTTTAAGGGTATTAAGACCCCATTTGCAAGCATTTTTAGCTTCCTCGCAGCCCTCAAATTCAAGAGTTATGAAGCCTTCGTAGCCTGCATCCTTCAAAATGCTTAAGGTCTGTAAAACAGGAACATTTCCGTGACCCAGGACTGCACCCCTTAAATAGTTACCGCCACGGGTTTTAAAGAAACAATCCTGAGGAGCAAGTTCACTACCGCTTTTAATATGGAAATCCTTTGTGTGAACATAGGAAACAAACGGTGCAAGTCTTGAAACAGCATTAACGGGATTTTCGTCTGCACAAAGGAAATTACCGATATCAATAAGCGCACCGAAATTCTTATGAGAAACGCCTGTTATAATTCTTTCAACTCTGTCGCTGTCCTGACAGAAATAGCCGTGGTTTTCGATCATTGTTTTAATGCCCTTTGTTTCGGCATATTCAGTAACCGCTCTATAGCCCTCAACTATTCTTGGAAGAGCCTGCTCGAAGCCCTTATATTTCTTTTCTTCGTCACGATAGCCCGGTGTTGCATCGTGGCGCATACCCTGGACACCTAAAGCCGCAGCAATATCAACCTCGCCTTTAAGTCTTTCTATTTCTTTTTCTAAATCTCCGTCGGAGCCATAAATAAAATCTGCACCAACAGAATACTGAACACAGGCGATGCCTACTCTTTCACACTCTTCTTTAAGCTCTTTTGCATAATCTGCTTTTGACATTCCGTCGGGAGTATGTATTTCTGCGAACTCAATTCCGTCAAACCCGAGCTCCTTTGCAATTGAAATCAATTCCTTCTCTGTTGCCTCACCTTTAGAAACGAGAGAACTTAAGCTATAACTGCTGACTGCAAATTTCATAAGAAAATTCCTTTCCAATATTTTATCATTGTACCCAAGCTATCTGAGTATTATGATAGTAATAGCTTAATACTCTGACTTGGGGGGAATAAAATGAAAATCGAATCCAACGGCGAAGAAAAAATCACCGTTACATTATCACAAACGGATATGAGCGACCTTGATATTACATATGATGAAATGGACTACTCAAATATTGAAACCCGCCGTGTTATATGGACAATTCTTGATAAGGCACGAAAAGCCCTCGGCAAATCTGTTGATACAGATGGAAAGCTCCTTATAGAGGTCACGCCATCAGAGGATGGCGGATGTATTCTCTATTTCACTAACTCGCCTTTTGCAGATTCTAAAAGCAAAAAGCGACTGATAATGAAAAAAGAAGCAGAGCCGATTCTTTTTTGCCCCTGGGATGAAAATTCTTTTGTGGACTGTCTGAATATTCTTCCGACCATTAAAGATTTTATCAAATCCTCCGAGCCCTATAAATACAAGAACGAGCTTTATGTAATAATTCGTCCGAAAATTTCATTTTCGGAAAAAATCCTACATATTTTATGCGAATTCGGTAACGTACTTACCACTACCGAATGGGAAATTTCAAAAATATACGAATACGGTTTATCTTTATCTTAAAGAATTTACCGCTTCTTCTATATTTTCTGCACCGAAAATATAGCTTCCAGAAACAAGCACATCTGCACCTGCTTCAACACATAATTTTGCGGTTTCAGGAACAATTCCGCCATCAACTTGAATGAGCAAATCGGGATTTACCTGATTTGCTTTTTCTCTTATTGCCTTGATTTTCGGGAGCATATCTGCCATAAAGGACTGACCGCCGAAACCGGGCTCAACTGTCATAACAAGAACCATTGCAATCTTTTCTATATAAGGAAAAACTGCCTCGGCAGGAGTTTTAGGCTTTATTACCAATGCGGGCTTAACACCTGCATTTATTATCTTTTCCAAGGTTTCTTCCACATCGCTATTGCTTTCAATATGGAAGCTGATTAAATCTGCACCTGAGGAAGCAAAGCTCTCAACATAATCAGAGGGATTGCTTATCATAAGGTGGCAATCGAGAAACATATCAGTTGCTTTTCTTATGGATTTCACAACGGGTGGTCCTATTGAAATATTGGGTACAAAATGACCATCCATAACATCCACATGGAGCATATCTGCTCCTGCAACCTTTACCTTCTCTATTTCGTTTTTTAAATCTGCATAATCTGCAGAAAGAATTGAGGGAGCTACTTTGATTTTGTTTTTAAAATTCATTCTGGAACTCCTTTTTTATAATTTCTGTTGCTTTTTCTCTGTCGGCAGAAATTCTTGCGCTTAACTCATCAAGAGATTTAAACGCCATTTCGCCTCTTAACTTTTCAACGAGAAAAACCTCAATATTTTGTCCGTACAAATCACCGTTGAAGCCAACAATATTTGTTTCGCTTCGCTTTTCGCTGACACCCTCTATTGTGGGTCGCACACCGATATTTGTAACAGAAATATATTTTTTGCCTTCAACAATTGTAAATGAAGCAAACACTCCATACTCTGCAACAGCAAAGCCTTCGCTGAAGAACTGATTTATCGTGGGTGAACCTAAAGTTCTTCCACGGGCATCCCCGTGAACAACCTCGAAATCATAAGAAAAATATCTTCCTAGCATTTTATTTGCTGTTCTGATATCACCATTTTTGATGCTTTCTCTTATTCTCGTAGAGCTTACAGGCGCACCATCAAAATCAACCTCATCACAAACAGTAAGCTTGATTTCTCTTTCAGCACAAAGTCTTTTTAAAAGTGAAACATCGCCCCTTGCACCTTTGCCGAAACGATAATTAAATCCGCAACAAAGAGCAGTTGCTTTAAACTTCTTTACAAGGATTTCATCAATAAACTCTTCGGGAGAAAGCTTTGAAATTTCTGAAAAATCAATAAACTCGGGCTTATAACCCCATTCATTTAAAATTTCGCTTCTTTTTGAATCGGTAATAAGCTTATCGGGCACATCGCCTGAAAGAGTTTTTTGTGGGTGCTCGTTAAACATTAACGCGATTTTCTCATCATATTCAGTTGTATCGCTTAAAAGCACCTTTTTGTGTCCTATATGAAGACCATCAAAGGTACCAAGTGCCACAAGCACGCGTCTTTTTTCACACATTATTATAAACTCTTTTCACCAATAAATCTGTATCGGTAAGCTCACCTAAGCCTAAAAACTCACCGTTTCCGTAAACCCGATAAATTCCATTTTCCTTTAAATTACGGACTCTTTCTCTCATAAGGCTTCCGCCGTTGGAAAATCTTTTTGCCTGATTTTCCGTAACATGTATTTCGGGGTATTCCAAAAGTAGCTTTTCCAATGGAATAATTGCTTTTTCGATTTCGCCCTTTTCTTTCAATTCGGCTAATTCCTCGAGAGCAAAGCATTCTGAAAGCTCTATTCCGCAAGCAAATGTACGACAAAGCGAGGTCATAGTCGCACCACAACCAAGCCTTTCGCCAATGTCACTTATGAGAGTTCTGATATATGTTCCTGCAGAGCATTCACAGTAAAGAGAATATTCCCCACCTTCTGTTTTTCCCACAGATAACTCATAAATCTCACATTTTCTCGGAGTTCTTTCAACTTCAATTCCTTGACGGGCAAGCTCATAAAGTCGCACTCCGTCTCTTTTGATTGCAGAATACATAGGAGGAAGCTGCATTATTTCCCCTTTGAAGCCGAGAGCTACACGCTCTATTTCCTCAAAGCTGACCTGCTTTTCAAAGGTTTCTGTAATCTGACCCCATATATCGAGAGTATCGGTACAAAAGCCTGTTTTAAAGGTCGCCTTGTAGGCTTTTTTATGAGTAGGAAGAAGCTCTATAAAACGGGTTGCACCGCCCACAGCTATGGGTAGCACACCTGTTGCATTCGGGTCAAGAGTGCCGGTATGACCGCACTTCTTTTCCCCTATTATTCTTCTGACTTTATTTACTGCGAAAAAGGATGTAATATTTTCACCCTTTTTGAGAGGTATTATTCCTGTCATCAGTTTAAACCATCCAAGGTAGTTTTTATGATACCGAGTAGCTGCGCCTTACCCTCTTCATAAGAACAAGAGAAGCTTGCACCTGCAGCACCCTTATGGCCACCACCACCCAAATGACTGCAGATTTCAGAAGCATCTATATCGCCCTCTGTACGAACAGAAATGCCGAAGCTTCCGTCTTCCTTTTCTTTAAGAACCGCACCAACAAGCACGCCCTCAATCTGACGGGGAAGAGCAGTTATGGAGTAACATTCATGCTCATCTGAACCGCTTTCCTTATACATTGATTGAGTCAATGTAATAATAGCGCATCTTCCGTCAAAATGATATTCGAGAGTTTTTCTTGCAAGTAACTCCAGCTCTAAAAAGCTTTTTGTTTTTGTTTCAAACATAAGCTTGTTTATTTTTTTGGAATCGATACCCTTTTCCATAAGGTCTGCGGCAATTCTGAGAGTCTGAGGAGTTGTATTCTGATATCTGAAACAGCCTGTATCAGTTGAGATACCTGTATATATACATTCGCGCATATATAAATTCGGCTCGATACCTAATTCCAATGCTAGCTCATAAATAATTCCGCAAGCAGCCGCCCTATCTTCAACAAAAACATTTTTTGCAAAATAGGTGTTGGACACATGATGGTCAATGCATAAATCAACCTTTCCACCATATAAGGACTCCATATTACCTAAAAGCTTTTCATCTGCAACATCCACAGTAACAATGAAAGGGTCCGTTACATCATCGGCAACATAAGAATCAGTCATATAGTAGAAATCCTTCGGGATTTTATCGCTGCATTTTACTACTCTCTTTTTACCCATAATTCTGAGTATCTCTGCAAGAGCAAATGCCGAGCCCAAGGTGTCACCATCAGGGTGCTCATGAGAAATAATGACAAATTCATTATGTTCTCTTATAAGAGCGGCACACTGTTTTAAATCAATTACCATATACTTTCCTCAATCAAGTGAGCGAAACCGAACCAAATAAGTCTTAAATGCCCGATTTCACGCACCTTTGTAATTTTTTTGTCTTGCAATACGCCAGTATTACTTCGCCAAAGAAAATCCCAAATGCACGCAAACTCGGACATTTAAGATTCTGCGAAGTCTAATACTTGGCAATTTTTTCTGTAACGAGGCAAAACTCGCAGGAAGGCTTTCTACTTTCAAGAGTTTTAACGATGTTACAGGGAAAAGTGACTGTATTAAACCTTGTTTGGTTTCACTCACTCCGTAAACTCGCTTGAAATTTCTTCAAGCTTTTTAACAATATTCATACCATACTCAATAGAGTCATCGGCAACGAATTTAATTTCGGGGGTTTTGCGAAGACCGAGACGCTTACCAACCTCTCGGCGCACAAGACCCGTAGCACCTGTAAGGGCTTTGGTAGCACCCTTTGCTACCTCAATGCCCTCAACAGCACTTACATATACTTTAACATAGGACAAGTCGCTTGCAACATCTGCTCTTGCAACACTTATAAGATGGTCAGAAATTCTGGGGTCTTTAAGCTCTCTTACAATAGCGGCGATTTCGCGCTTGATGTCCTCTGCTGTACGATTCTGTCTATAAGTTCCCATTATTTTCTCTCCTAAAATGTAAAGAAAAATGAAATATTTAAAATTCAAAGATTTAGGTGCAGTGTGGCATTTCTTCCGACGAAGGAATATACAGACATTCCGAGACGGAAAAATGCCGCAATGTGCCTGAAGATTTGGATTTTTATTAGTCTTTGTATTCTTCGGTGATATAACCTTCGAGAACATCGCCCTCTTTAATATCATTGAACTTAACAAGACCTACACCACACTCGTAGCCTGTTGCAACCTCTTTAACGTCATCCTTGAAACGCTTGAGTGAAGAGATTTCGTCTTCAAATACAACAATACCGTCACGAACAACACGGATTTTGCAGTTTCTTGTGATTTTACCATCAGTAATATAGCAGCCTGCGATTGTACCTGCACTTGAAAGCTTGAATACGCTTCTAACCTCAGCCTTACCCATTTCAACATCGCGGTATTTGGGAGCAAGCATACCCTTGATAGCAGCTTCAACCTCTTCGATACAATCGTAGATAACACGATACATTCTCATTTCAACCTTGTCTCGCTCTGCATTTGCTTCTGCAACAGGGTCGGGACGAACGTTAAAGCCAACAATGAGAGCATTTGATGCATTAGCAAGCATAACGTCAGATTCATTAACCGCACCAACACCACCGTGAATAACCTTAACACGAACCTCTTCGTTGGAAAGCTTTTCAAGGCTCTGGCGAACAGCCTCAACTGAACCCTGAACGTCTGCTTTAACAATGATATTAAGGTCTTTAAGTGAGCCTTCGTTGATAGAATCAAAGAGGTTATCAAGAGTAACCTTCTGCATTGAGCGGAATGCTTCCTCTTTCTGTGAATTCTTTCTCTGTTCAACAAGCTCTCTTGCAAGTCTTTCGTCGCTTACGCAGTCAAATGCGTCACCGCCAACAGGTACCTCTGCAAGACCTGTGATTTCAACGGGAACAGAGGGACCAGCCTGGTCAACCTTTTTACCCTTGTCATCTGTCATAACACGAACTCTACCAACTGCAGTACCTGCAACGATAATGTCACCTGATTTAAGAGTACCGTTCTGAACAAGAAGAGTTGCAACAGGACCACGGCCCTTATCAAGTCTTGCTTCGATAACAATACCCTTACCTGCACGGTTGGGGTTAGCCTTAAGCTCTTTCATTTCTGCAACGAGAAGAACTGATTCAAGAAGAGTATCGATATTCATTCTTGTTTTTGCAGAAACGGGAACGCAGATAACATCTCCACCCCATTCCTCGGGAATGAGCTCATATTCTGTCAACTGCTGCATAATTCTATCGGGAGAAGCATCAAGCTTATCCATTTTGTTAATAGCAACAACAATTGAAACGCCTGCTGCTTTTGCATGGTTGATAGCCTCAACTGTCTGGGGCATAATACCGTCGTCTGCAGCAACAACAAGGATTGCAATATCAGTTGCCATAGCACCTCTTGCACGCATAGCTGTGAAAGCAGCGTGACCGGGTGTGTCAAGGAATGTAATATCCTGACCATTAAGGTTTACTCTGTAAGCACCAAGGTGCTGAGTGATACCGCCTGCTTCTGTTTCTGTAACAGAAGTATTTTTTATTGCATCAAGAAGTGATGTCTTACCGTGGTCAACGTGACCCATAACACAAACAACAGGGCTTCTGGGAAGAAGATCCTCTTCACTGTCCTCACGGTCGTCGATAATTCTTTCTTCGATTGTAATAACAACCTCTTTTTTAACCTTTGCACCAAGCTCTGTTGCAACGATTTCAGCTGTATCGTAGTCAATAACCTGATTTACAGTTGCCATCATACCGAGAGAGAAGAGCTTTTTGATAACCTCTGCAGCTGTTCTCTTAAGCATTGCAGCAAGGTCACCAACAGTGATTTCTTCAGGAACAGTAATAACAAGAGTTTTTTTAGCGCGTTCTGCTTCAATTCTCTTTAATCTTTCTGCTTCGCTCTCCTTACGCTTTGAGCGCATACCCTGCTGTTTTCTGTACTGCTGACTCTTCTGTTTTAATTTCTGTTTTGTCTGAACATTATCGTTAATTGAATGAACAGGAGCGATATTTTCATATTTTTCGTTGTACTTTTCAAGCTCAACGTTATCTGCTCTTGTGTCAATAGTACGCATTTCGCCCTTTGTTCTGGACTGCATAGGGCCGTCCTTCTTCTTTTCGTTTTTCTTGAAGGGATTTGCGCTTGACTGACCCTGAGGTTTCTTTTCTGCTTTAGCCTCGGGCTTCTTTTCGTCCTTTTTCTGAGATTTGTCAGCATTTTTCTCCTCTTTCTTAGGAGCATTTTTCTGAACATTACCCTCTTTTTTAGGCTCTGCCTTTTTCTCCTCATTTTTAGGAGCGGGCTTCTGAACCTTTTCTTCTTTCTTTTCTTCAACCTTTTTCATTGCGAAATATGAGTTGAAGTTTTCAACGCTGTTTTCCTGAGTCAAAACGTCAAAAAGAACATCAAGCTCCTTTGTATCGAGAGCGCTCTGTGCTTTTTTAGGTTCATCATAGAATTTACCGAGAACCTCAATGACTTCTTTATTATTTATACCAAGGTCTTTTGCAACCTCATTAACTTTATATTTTGTTATCATCTAATTCCTCCCCGAATTTTTGATGTAGTTTTTTAGCAAAACCGGTGTCTGTTACGGAAAAAACACCCGAACCCTTGCCGACTGACTCGGCAAAATCTGCCATAGAATAGCAAGTACGAATAAGCGGAATATTTTTACCATTATAGGTACAAGCGTGAGTCATTTCTCTCTCAAGTCTTTCGGAAGCATCCGCCGAGAGAAAAACAAGCTCGGCAGTTGATTTTACAATGGACTCCTTCACAACATCATGCCCGCAGCAAAGCTTTCCTGCTTTTCGGCATAATCCTAGAAAACCCATGGTATCTTTTTTATTCAAATTTTGCCCAGTCCTTTCGGATTTAAGTAATTTTACTTAAGTTCGTTTTCCATAGCGTCATAAACTCTGTCGGGAATTGCGGTTTCAAGAGCTCTTTCAAGGCGTTTGCCTTTTCTTGCTTTCTGAAAACACGCTTTATCGGGGCATATATATGCGCCTCTACCCGACTTTTTGCCTGTAAGGTCAAGGCTTATTTCACCTTCGGGACTTTTGACTGCACGAATAAGCTCTTTTTTGGGCTTCATTTCGTTACAACCAAGACATTTCCTCATAGGTATCTTTTTTTCAGCCATAAGAACCTCACTTGCTCTGCGGAATGTAGAATCCGCTTTCGGGCTTAATATCTATTTTCCAACCTGTAAGTCTTGCAGCAAGGCTTACATTCTGACCCTTGTTACCGATAGCAAGAGAAAGCTGAGTGTCAGGAACAGTTACATGACAAGCCTTTTCTCTTTCTTCGTCAATTTCAACCTTAAGAACATCTGCGGGAGCAAGAGCTGCAGCGATGAACTTTGCGGGATCCTCGTCATAAATAACGATGTCGATTTTCTCGCCGCCGAGAGCTTCAACGATTGTACCAACGCGAGCACCCTTAGGACCGATACATGCACCGATGGGGTCAACATTTTCGTCCTTTGAAATAACCGCAATTTTTGTTCTTGCGCCTGCTTCACGGGAAACAGCCTTGATTTCAACGATACCGTCATAGATTTCGGGAACCTCTGTTTCAAAGAGTCTTCTTACAAGACCTGAATGAGTTCTTGAAATCATAGCCTTGGGGCCCTTGGGAGTATCCTTAACGCCCTCAATGTAAACCTTAACGAGCTGATTTTCTGTGTAAACCTCGTTAGGAAGCTGTCTTGATTTGGGAAGAACAACTGTTGCCTTACCGATTTCAAGAGTAACATTACCGCTCTGAGGGTCAATGCTCTGAACCTTACCTGTTACGAGCTCCTTCTGCTTTGACTCGAACTCACGAAGCATAAGTCCTCTTTCAGCATCGTGAATATCGCCTCTGATAACATTCTTTGCAGTTGTTGCAGCAATTCTGCCGAACTGCTTTGTTTCAAGAGGAATTTCAACAAAATCGCCAACAAGCGCTTTTTTGTTATATTTTACTGCTTCTTCCTGAAGAATATCTGTGAATTCGTTTTCAATCTCTTCAACAACCTGTTTTCTGAGATATACACGAAGCTTATATTCCTCGGGGTTGCATTCAACGAATACAACATCTTCTCCGCCATATTCTCTTCTTACAGAAGTGATGATTGCTGCGCAAACCTTTTCAAGAAGATAATCTGCAGGGATCCCTCTTTCCTGTTCGAGCATAAGTATTGCTTCGAAAAATTCTTTGTTTTCATTTTTCTTAGTTGATTTTCTTGCCATTTTTCCTACCAGTCCTTTCAAAATATATCAATCAAATTATAAACATCTAATCAGAAAGAAAAATCATCGAGCTTAACCCAAGCGATTTCCTTCTTTTCGGCAGTCATTGTGTTTTCCTCGTCAAACTCAATTGTAACTGCACCCTCTTCGGAGTAATCAATAAGAACTCCTTTAAATTCACGCTGACCTTCAAAGGGGCGAATGAGCTTTAAGATAACCTTTTCACCCATAAAATAGTCGAAATGGAAATCTCTTGTAAGCTTTCTTTCAATACCGGGAGAAGAAACCTGCAGATTATACTGACGGTCAATGAGGTCTGCCTCATCCAACGGAGCATCCATAGCATGACTCATATTAACGCAGTCTTCAATGCCAACACCGTCTTCCTTGTCGATGAAAATTCTGAGATAATAGTTTGCACCTTCTTTTTCGAAGCAAACATCCCAAAGTATTAAGCCCAATTCTTCTGCAATTGGTTCTGCGATTTCCCAAACCTGAGAAACTGTGTTCTTTGCCAAATCAGCACCTCTTTTAATCTTATTCTTTTTTCTCTACAAACTTTTGAAAAATGTTCAAAACTTTTCACTTCAAGCGAAATTTCTGACAATAAATATGAGAGCAGGTTCCCCTGCTCTCACTCAAGTTCATATTCGTACAACGCCAATATACCATATAATATAAAAAAATGCAAGTGTTTTTTTAGAATGCGAAACTAGGCTTTTCGTTACTTTTATAAAGGATAGGCTTTACGGGGCAACCCACCACCATTCCGCCCGAACAGTATCAGCACAAAAACAGCTATCCCGAAATATTTATTTTGTTATAATTTACCCAAAAAAAGAATGGTCCCCATCCCTGTCCGCAAGCGGACAGGGATGATAGAATTTGCACTAAATTTACTCCTTGCGAAGCTCATTCCGAATTCCGCATTCCGCATTCCGCATTTAAAAATGCCCTTGCTTTCGCAAGAGCATTTTTCTTAACCCCACACAGCGTAGAGTGTAATATCTTCAGTTACTGTAATTGTGTCGCCATAGTCAACATCGGCTGATTTTGCTTTTTCGTCGAAGGACCAACCCATAAAGTATTTGTTGTTCTTTGCAGGAATATGAGCGCAAATCATCATAGCCTCGCCATCCGCAACAACCTTTGCAATAGGCGCGTTTTCGCCGCCGTTTGCACTATAAGTTACTGTATGCTTCTGAGCTTCATCATATTCAACAATAAAGCCTGTGTTATATTTCTTGTCAAAGGTTTTTGCCTCTTTAACCTCTGCAGAGCCATCATTGAGAATAGCCTTCGCTGAGTTTTCTTTACCTGATTCTACAAAATACTTTTTGCTACCCTTAAGAAGAAGAGAAAGCATCTGTGCATTATCTTCGTCTACTTCAGCAAGAGAGCCTCCCTTTGCTTTTGCAACCGCTTTAGCCTGCTCGTAGCTTAATGATGTGTCATAAATTTCATATTTAACACCATTGAGAACCGCACCGTTTACTGCTTCAACCTTTTTAACATTGATTTCACAGATAAAGCCTGTTGAGCTTCTCTTTTCGCTTGATTCGGAAATACCTTCTTCTGTAATTACAGAGCAAACTGATTTTTTATTTTCAATATTTTTGCCGATGAAATATCTGCCGAAGCCGTTTTCACCTGCAAGTTCTGAAACAACTTTAAGCTCTTTCTTTGAGCCGAGACTTACAAGATGACCGCCCATTTTCTTTGAAAGGTCCTTTGCCTGCTCATAGTTTACTGCAACATCAAAAACAGAATAGATGCTATCGCCAACTGTTTTTACATCTGTAGCTTCTGTAATATTTGTTGCTGTTTTTGCATTATTTTCATACTGAGGTCTTGCAACATAGTTAATTCTTGCGCGAAGGCGTGAAGAATAGCCTGTGCTTGCAGGGTACTGACAAGCCTGAACATAGTCAGACATATTGCCCTCAACAGTATAAATTGTAGTTTCATCAACATCAACAACAAGACCAACATGGTCGATACAACCATAACCGCCTGAGCATGTGCAACAGAAAATAAGGTCGCCTGCCTGAAGCTTTCTTCCTGAGGAGAAGGCGAAGCATTCTGCACCAGCAGCGGGAAGAGTTGAATAATATGAGGGACCAACGCTTGTAAGTTTGGGATAAATTGAAGAGGGAATGCCTGCAACATAACCGCACCATGATGCGAAAACGTTACACCAATAGCCCTGACGGCCATACCATCTGCCGTATTCGGTAATATTTCCGCTACCTGTTGATGTACCGGAATAATCAAAGAAGCTTGCTTCATGGTAGCCAACCTGACTTTTTGCAACATTGCAAATGTCAGTAACCTGGTCACCTGTAAGCTTTACATTCATTAATCTTTCGTAATATACGCTTTTTTTATAAGAGGATGAGGCGGAGTATTCGACGCTTTTGGCAGCTGCACTTGCGCTGAAAACGGAAGTTGCCATGAGAACAGTGGTAAGAAGAACAACCGCAATTCTTTTAATTCTGCTTTTTGTCATAGAATATTTTTTGCCTTTCGTAATTTTTTATATCACTAATATTTATTGCAAGTTTGTAACTAATTATTACAATCTTGTAACCTTTTGTAACAACATCGGGCATTATAACATAATAAAACCTCTTTTTCAATGTGAAAATTGCACTATAAACCACCTCTCGTTTTGTGCATTAATGCCGTTTCGCACAAAAAATTGCAGTTTTTCTCACAAAACTGTTACATTTTGAAATTTTTGTAAACAAGAAAAATTACGGTTTTAATTGTAACAAAATGAATGATATGCTATATTTAATATATAATAGTATGTATGAAATGAGGTGACGTGTTCCTATGGCAGAAATTATTGTTGCAGGTGCGGGTCACGGTGGTTTGGTTTGCGCTATCAAGCTCGCCCGATTGGGTTATTCGGTAACAGTCCTTGAAAAATCCCAAAAATCTGATATGGGGCTTCCTCAGCAGGATGTTTTTGATAAGGACACCTTCACCTATATCGACTTGCCCTCACCCAAAAACATTACAGTATGTAAAAATCAGTTGACGCTGGTGCCTTCTGATAACAGTATTGCTCCCCTTACTTTACCTCAACCAGCAGACGAAGCAATTTTTATGGAAAGAAAGGAGCTTTCTGATCACCTTCTGAATCTTGCTGAAAAAAGCGGTGTAAAAATCCATTACAGCTGCCCTGTTATTGAACCCATCGTTTTAGGTAGCAGAGTTGCAGGTGTAAAAACCTTTGAAGGCGAATTTTATGGTGATATTATTATCGACTCCTGCGGTGTGGATTCACCCTTAAGAAGCAATTTACCGAAGTTTATGAATATCAATCGTGATATTAAGGATTTTGATGTTATTCACACCTACCGCGCACATTTTGAAAAGGCTCCTGATATTCCTGACCCTGACACAAACTATGATATTCTTCTTAAGGAGGACGGAACTGTGGGCTTTTCCTGGGTGGTAACAGAGGCTGATTTTGTTGATATTCTCATTTGTCGCTTCGAGCCCTTAACTCAGGATGAGGTTTTAACAGAACTGAGAAAAATATCAGAGGACTACCCACATATCAGCAAAAATTACATCCGTGGCGGTCAGTATGATAAAATCCCCGTTTGTCAGCCTCTTGGTGTATTGGTTGCAGACGGCTACGCAGCAGTTGGCGACAGTGCATTTATGACCTACCCAACAAAAGGCTCGGGCATAGCCTTGGCTATGAAGGCGGGAGCAATTCTTGCAGAAGTAATTGCAAATGACACAAACGCTTTATATAACACCGAAACTCTTTGGGAATATCAGCGAGGATTCTTCAAGGAATTTGGTTTCGCTATCGGTCGGTTGGCTCTTCTGAAAAACCTGATGACCTATTTCACCGCCCAGGAAATAAACGATATTTTAAAATCAGGCATTTTCACAACAGAAGACCTTGCACAAATTATGACAAATAAATTTGATAACCTTTTCGGTGCATCAGGCAGAGCATTAATAAAAGATAAAATCCGTCAATTAAGAGAAAATGTTATTTTAAAAGAAAAATTCTCAAACTTTGCAGTTTGGATGGGAAAGCTAGCTGTAACCGAAACCTATTTACCCAATAAATACGACAGAAAAGATGTTCAGAAATGGGTAGACAGATATAATGAGTTTTTTGATTCGATAAGAAAAACAGTTTAATTGAAGTGGCAAGTTGGAAGTTTGCAATACTTTTACAAAGTGAACTTCTTTATGGGGCAACCCACCACCATCGCAAGCGATGGTCCCCCTCCCTATTTTGTCTGCGACAAAACAGGGATGATAATAATTGCTTTCAACAATTTTATAGTATAAAAACAGAGGACGGAATCCGTCCTCTGTTTTATTTTCCCATCAATTCAAGTGGCTCAACATTTTCACCATTATAGACAATTTCAAAATGCAAGTGGCTTAATTCTGATTTTTCGCAAGGGATTGTGCCGAGATAGCCTAAAAGTGAGCCGCCTTCAACTGTTGCACCTTTTTTGATTTCAAGGGTATCTTTGTTAAAACCGCAGTATTTTGCAATTACGCCGTTGCCGTGGTCGATTTCAACAATTGTTCCCCAAAGGGCATCATCATAAATATTTTTTACAGTACCATAGGAAATTGCTTTTACCTGCTCACCCTCGGCTGCTTTAAAATCAATTCCCGAATGGGTTCGCCAATCGCCCATTGTTGCGCTATATGTGAGCTTTTCAGGTGAATAATCCTTTAAAATATCTGTTCCCAAGGGAAGCGTATAATAATCCTGATATGGTGTTGCATACTTGCTACTTTGGGTGGTTTTTTCTTTTGTTTCTTCATCTGTATTTTCTTCTGTCTGTTCCTCGGTTTCTTCTCTTGTATCGGGAACATCCGTAAGATTCTGCCTTACCTCAAAATCAGGCTCGGTAGTAAGAAATTCACTGTCTTTGCTTGTAACTTTCTCCGTAGTGATTGTTACATAATCGCTTTCAATGGGTGCAAGGTTTCCAAGAGCTTTTTCTGTTGAAATTTTTGCAATAAGAACAGTACCTAAAGCAAGAAGCAAGGCAAAAGCATAGGCATATTTTACCTTTTTCATTGTTTTATCATTTTTTGCAGCTCTGATGGGTTTGGGCTGACTTGATGGTGTGTTTTCGGGAATTTCTAATGGGTTTTTGTCGTTATCATTTCTGTTTCTGTCGCTCATAATATGTCCTCCTGTTTTTCATCTATTTTTATATTATTTATTGACAGAAACAACTTCTTTATACAGTTACAAAAACAAAAAACACCGTTCGATTGAACGGTGTTTTATAAATTATTTTTTATATAAACTTAAAAGTTTTTCATACATATATTGCAAAGCATCACTTTCCGATGGAAAACCTATAACATTATACTCTTGTCCTCGTTCTCTGTAAAAAACTTCCCAACGATAATAAACCTTACGTAAACATAAACCATCTTTTATAGGATCATCGAAACTGACTATATCTGTCGATATATTTTCTTTATTTAATTTATCAAGTAATTCAGTTTTTGTCATACCATATTACCTTTTTTTAATTTTCTAACAACTCTGCAAGTGTTGCAAAATCTTCCATTGTCAGCTTTTCTGCTCTTACTGTTCTTTCAAGACTGGCTTCTTCAAGTGCTGCGGCAACGATATTTTTGTTTATACCAAGCCCTGCGCTTATAGAATTTTCCGCAGTTTTTCTTCTTTGAGAAAATGCGGCTTTGACTAATTTAAAGAAAAATTCCTCGTTCTGGATCTTAACGGGTGGTTCTTTTCTTACAGTTAACTGAATAACCTCGCTGTTGACCTTGGGTGGTGGCAAAAATGAATCTCTGGGAACAAAGAAAAGCTTTTCGCTTTCGGAATAATATGAAACTGCAACGGTAACTGCTCCACCATCACGGGAGCCAACCTCTGCACAAAGTCTGTCAGCTGCTTCCTTCTGAACCATAACAGTAATATTTTTAATAGGCAATTTACTTTCCAAAAGAAGCATAATTATCGGAGAAGTGATGTAATAAGGAAGGTTTGCAACAACAGAAATTTCCATACCCTTGCATTTTTCCTCAATGATACCGGGTAAATCGGCTTTCATAACATCTTCATTGATAATTTCAACATTATTGAAATCCGAAAGTGTTTCATCAAGTACGGGTAAAAGCCTTTTATCAACCTCAAAGCTTAAAACCTTACCTGCCCTTTTAGCAAGCTCTGCAGTCAAAACGCCAACACCGGGGCCGATTTCAATTGCACATGTGTTTTCACCAAGACCTGCCGCCTCTGCCATAGCAGGACAAACCTCGGGGTCAACAAGGAAATTCTGTCCTAATCCCTTATTGAAGGTAACACCGTGCTTACCCATTACGGATTTTATAACATTTATATCTGAAAGATTTCTCATTTTTGCCTCCAACTCTTGAAAAAGAGCGATAACTAAGATAATATAATTATACAATTTGAAATTTCATTGTCAATACCGTAGGGTACAGGCTTGCCTGTACCGCACAATTTCTTCAGGAAGGAAGATATTATGTCAAACATAAAAGATGCAAAATTTATCAAGGAAGCCGTTGATTTCGGTACTGTTGTTCCCGTTTTCAAAAAGGTTATCTGGCTTGATAAAAAAATCAACAAGGCAACTCTTCTCTGCTCTGCTTTAGGCTACTATGAAGCATATCTTAACAGTCAGCGAGTTGGCAAATTCATTTTTGCTCCCGGTTGGACCTCTTACGGCAAAAGACTTCAGTATCAGGAATATGATATAACCTCTATGATGGAGGAATGTAATGTTCTTGAAATTGCAGTTGGCAACGGTATGCGCTTCCACAAAAATCGTCACGAAAATTATGAAAGCATTACTTGCAACGATTCTGCTCTTATTGCTGCAGTTAAAATAGAATATGCTGACGGCACAGAGGATTTTATTCCTACCGACTCAACATGGGAATGTGCAAAAAGCAATATTCTTGACTCCTCTGTATACAATGGTGAAACAGTTGATTTCACCTTCAACACTGATGAAACCTTCGCTGTCAGAGAGCTTAACGATGTGAACAAGGAAATTCTTATTCCCACCGAGGGCGAAGAAACCCGCGAAATGGCTACTCTTAGCGCAGTCAAGCTTATTACAACACCCAAGGGCGAAACAGTTATTGACTTCGGTCAGAATCTCACAGGCTATGTTGAATGGGTTGTTCCTCAGAGAAAGGGCGCAGAGTTTACTATCTACCATGCAGAAATTCTTGACAAGGACGGCAATTTCTATACAGAAAACCTTCGTGGTGCAAAAGCTCAGGTGCATATAACCTCTGACGGAAACGAAAGAGTCTATAAGCCCCACTTCTCTTTTATGGGCTTCAGATATATCAAGCTTGAGGGCTTTAACAAGGATGAAATTGACATTGAAAATTTCAAAGCGGTTGTTGTTTTCTCAAATATGAAGAGAACAGGCTATTTCGCTTGCGGACATGACCTTATTCAGCAGCTTTATGAAAACATTGTATGGGGTCAGAGAGGCAATTTCCTTGATGTTCCCACAGACTGCCCCCAGCGTGACGAAAGACTGGGCTGGACAGGTGACGCTCAGGTTTTCGCAAGAACTGCTTCAACTACATACAGAACCGACAAATTCTTCAAGAAATGGCTTAATGACCTTGCAGCAGACCAGCACGAGGACGGCGGTATTCCCCATGTTTGCCCTGATCTTGCATGGGATTCCTATGGCTCATCTGCATGGGCAGACGCTATGGTTATTGTTCCTTATTGGGTTTACAGAACCTATGGTAAAACAGAAATTATCAAAGACAATTTTGAGGCTATGAAAAAATGGATTCTCTTTATGGAATCCAAGGGCTCTCAAAGAGGTCTTTTCGATACTCATGACCACCATTTCGGCGACTGGCTCTCTCTTGACGCAGGCGACGAAGCAACAGGCGGTCTTACAGATAAATTCCTTATCGGCACAGCATTCTTTGCATACTCAAACTCACTCTTTATTGAAATGGGTAAGGTTATCGGCGAGGATATGAGCTATTTCGAGGAGCTTTACGAGCTTACTGTTAAAAAGTACAGAGAAGTATATCTCAACACAGGCAAAACTGAGCACGAAACTCAGACTTCAAATGTTCTCGCTCTCTACTTTAATCTTACAGATAATCCTGAAAGAGAAGCAGAAAAGCTTGTTAAAGATATCGAAAACTGCGGACATCTTAAAACAGGATTCGTAGGTACACCCTATCTTCTCCACACCTTAACAAAAATCGGCAGAACTGACCTTGCATATAAGCTCCTTTTCAGAAAGGAATTCCCCTCCTGGCTCTTCCCTGTAACAAGAGGTGCTACAACAATGTGGGAGCGTTGGGATGGTATGAAGAAGGACGGCTCCTTCGCAACTCCCGAAATGAACTCCTTCAACCACTATGCTTACGGCTCAGTTGGTGACTGGCTCTACACAACAGTTGCAGGTATCGACAGCGATTTCAATGAGCCTGCTTACAAGCACATTATTTTCCGTCCTCTTCCCGCAAAGGAATTAGGCTACGCTAAATCAAGAATTCTCACAGAAAACGGTGAAGTAATTTCTTCTTGGGAATACACAGGCAACGGCGACGAATGTAAATTCAGCTTTACAATTCCTAACGGTTCACATGCAACCCTCTACCTTGATGACGAGGAATACGAATTCGAAAGCGGAACATATAATACTGTGTTTGAATATAAAGGATTCTAAAAATCAAACTCCATCTCGTTTGAGGTGGAGTTTTTTATTGACACTAAATCTTTAAAATGTTATTCTTTTTTTGAGGTGTTTTTATGATCAAACTCAAAGATAATGACATTATTCTCTTTCAGGGAGATTCTATAACAGATGGTAATCGCGGACGCCACTCTGACCTTAACCATGTTCACGGCCACGGTTATCAATATATTTTAGCTTCCGAGCTTGGAGCTGATAATATTGAGAAAAATATTGAATTTATAAATCGTGGCAACAGCGGTGATAGGATTTCCGACCTTTACGGCAGATGGAAAGAGGATTGCCTCAATTTAAAGCCCACAGTTCTCAGTATTCTTATTGGTATTAACGATATGATTTTCAACTGGGAGCATCAGTCAGGCTCAGACCCTGACAGATATGAAAAAATCTACCGACTTCTTCTTGACGAGGTATTGGAGCAAAATCCCGACACTTTTTTAGTTATTATGGAACCATTTTTCGGAGATAAACCCGAAGAAGAGCTTGATATTTTCTTCAAAAGCGGTATTGGTGCTTTTCAGGAAAAGGCTAAAAAAATTGCAGAGGATTACAACGCAGTTTTTGTTCCTTTGCAGGATTTATTTGATTCTTACAGAGATAAAACAGATATTTACAAGCTTCTTTGGGATGGTGTTCATCCTACAACTGCGGGACATCAGCTTATTGCCCGCCGTTGGAAAGAATGTGTAAAAGAAAGACTCGAAAACAGATAAGAGGTTTTATTATGAAAACAGTTAGTTGCAAAAATATTAAAATCACCGGCGGCTTTTGGAAAGTAAAGCAGGATATGGTGAACAATGTTACTCTTAAATCAGTTTATGACAGATTTAAAGAAACTCACCGTTTTGATGCTCTCGATTGCACCTGGAAAGAGGGCGACCCCGATATGCCCCACGTTTTCTGGGATTCCGATATTGCAAAATGGATTGAGGGTCTTGCTTACAGCCTTAATTATTCGGAAAACGATGAACTTGTAAAACTCACTGATGAGGCTATTGAAAAAATAATAAAAAACAGAGATGAAAACGGCTATTTTAACAGTCATTTTCTTGTAACAGGTGAACGGTTTACAGACCGAACCGAACATGAGCTTTATTGTGCAGGGCATCTTATGGAAGCGGCAGTTGCATACTACGAGGCAACAGGCAAACAAGAGTTCCTTGATGCTATGTGCAAATACGCCGACTATATCGAAAAGGTTTTTGTTATAGAAAAAACTGCAAAGTTCATAACACCCGGTCATCCCGAAATTGAACTTGCACTTGTTAAGCTTTTTGAAGCAACAGGGGAAAAACGCTATCTTGAGCTTTCAAAATTCTTTATTGATAATCACGGTTCTAATCCTGATGACCAGCCTATGTACAAAGGTTGCAACGAGCTTTATAATCAGGATGATTCACCTTTAAGAGAGAGAAGCACCGCAGACGGACATTGTGTAAGAGCGCTTTATCTTTTCTGCGCTATGGCAGACCTTGCGCTTATTTATGATGATAAAGAGCTTTTTGAAGCAGCAGACCGTTGCTTTATGAATATTATTGACAAAAGAATGTATATAACCGGTGCAACAGGTAGCACCTGCCACGGCGAATCCTTTACAATTGACTACGATTTGCCCAACCGAGATGCTTATGCAGAAACCTGCGCATCAATTGCTCTTGCATTTTTTGCAAACCGAATGATTAAATTAAATCCTCACGGCAAATATGGGGATGCGGTTGAAAAGGTTATGTATAACGGCTCTATTTCGGGCATTTCAATGGATGGCAAAGGCTTTTTCTATGAAAATCCTCTTGAAATTGATGTTGATTTCAATAATGTAAATAAATGTACTGACGGCGGAAAGCGTTTTCCCATTACTCAGCGAAAAGAAGTTTTCGACTGCTCCTGCTGTCCTCCCAATGTTATAAGATTTATTTCTTCAATCGGCGAATATCTTTATTCTTATACTGATGATACACTTTTTGTTAATCAATATATGAATTCTGATGCCGAATTTGATGGAATGACAGTTTCACAGATTACAGACTACCCCTCAACAGAAGAGATTAAAATCAAAATTAAAAATAGCAACAAAAAATATGTTGCTATGAGAATTCCCGGATGGTGTAAGAATTTTGAAATCAACAAGGCTTACACTCTCAAAGACGGCTATGCTTACATAGAAGCTTCAGAAAATGATGAAATTCTTTTAACTCTTTCAATGCCTGTTATGTTCATTTCTGCAAATAAAAAGGTTCACGAATGTGCAGGACGAGTAGCGGTTATGAGAGGCCCTGTTGTTTACTGCCTTGAAGGTATTGATAACGGCAAGGATTTGAATTCAATAAGAATTGATATTAAAGAAAAAGCTGAAATTTTCGAAAAAGAATTTTTAGTTCCCAATATTCTTCTTAAAGCATATAAAGAGCCTGAAAACGACAGTCTTTATTTTGAAGCAACGGAAGAGCTTATTGAAACAAACCTTAAATTCATCCCATATTTTGCCTATGCAAACCGTGGCGAAACAGATATGCTTGTCTGGGTGCTTAAAAAATAAGGAGTATTTATGAAAAAGAGTTTTAAAAACACTGTTCTTATTTTATTGGGCTTTATTCTTATTCCTGCATCAATTTTTTCTGCTTATATAACAAGCTTTTTCCAAACAACTGATAACTTCGAAATGAAAAACGAAATTTCACTTTTAAAAGAAACCGCCGTAGTCGCAGTTGCCAAAAGCGAATCAGAGCCCCAAGTCTTAGACCTTTCCGTTAATTGCGGTTGGTTTAACTATTACGGAATCGAATATTCTTCCGATTGCTATGTAAAGGCAACCATCATTTATTCTGCGGGAATTAAAGCAAAAACTGAGGATTTCTTTTTAGAGCCTGCCAAGAAAAAAACAACCTTTTATTCCTTTGTTGACGATGCTTTGGCAGGTAAAAAGGGCAACAAAATCGCTTCAATTACCTTTGAGCCACTGACAGAAGCTAAAAAAGACATAAAAATTTATGGTATTTCTGTTTTTAACCGTGAAATTCCCCAACAGGAAATCTTCATTCAAAATGATACTCATAAATTAGGAATTGATTTATTATGGGGCGGTGCTTTGAGCTATCTTGAAGACCTTGATTCCAATGTTCAGGCGGTTTCTGTTGACGGCAAAATCAAGGTTGACTCCAATGCAAGCGAACGCTACAATGCAGAACCCGTTAATAACAATGTAAATCTTATAAACCGCAACGATACGGGCAGACTTGTTCAGCAATCCTACTATGGCACTCTTGATTATGACCATGGTGTGTATATGGATAATGACTGGAGATACAACCCAGTTCAGGGCGGTAATCAGTTTAATGATGCAAGTAAAATTGTTGATTTAAAGGTTACAGAAAACAGTATTTACATAAAATGCCGTCCCCTTGACTGGGCAAAAGAAAAAGAATATATCACCCCATCATATATGGAAGCAACATATTCTTTAGAAAATGGTGCAGTTCACGCTAAATGTAGATTCGTTGATTTTTCGGGTTACCCTGAAGCAGAATCCACCCAGGAAATTCCCGCTTTTTACTGCATAGAACCTTTAAATAATTTCGTTTATTACAAAGGTGATAAGCCTTGGACAAATGGTAAGCTTACATGCGAACCTGATTTAATTTTCTGGCCGGATGCCGGTTACCCCAATTTTTATTCAAAGGAAAATTGGTCGGCATTTACAGGTGAATTTGAGGATAGCTTCGGAATTGGTGTTTATGTTGATAACGAAGAGGCTTTCCTTGCAGGCGTTTACGAGCGTGAAAAGACCACAAACGAAGACCCGTCAAAAGATGGTCCTACATCTTATATCGCAATTGTAAAAAATAGAACATTTAAAAGCTTTGACCCTTACCAATATGAATATTACCTTGCAACAGGTGATACAACAGAAATAAGAAGCACTTTTGAAAAAATAGATAATAAATAAAAAATAAGCCCTCTTGATTTTTAGAAATCAAGAGGGTTTTAATCTTTTGTTATGGTTCAATGTCCCAACCATTTGCTACAAGGTCATAGTAATGTTGTTCAAGGTCAATATTACCTGCGCTATTAACAGTAAGAGTTGTTCCGCCAATCATATCAGGCTGCCAATAGCTACCGAAACCTGACTTAACTGCATAAGAAAGTGTAATGCCTTCATATTCAACATAATAATCGTTAACGTGGTCGTGACCTACGAGCATTGTTTTTGTGCTTCCAAGCTCTTTGCAAAGACTAAAGAAACCATTGTTAACAGGAGAAGGTCCACCGTATTCAAATCTTCTGCCTGCTGCAATATCGGAATACTGAGGGTCGATTATACCAAACTCATAACCATCCGCTTCAATACAAACACTTTCCCAAGCATTTATATATTCACGAACAGGAATGTGCATAATAACTGTGCTTTCAACAGTTCTTCCTGCCATTTCAGCAATACCTTCAACTGCCCATTTATACCATTTCTGCTGATTGTTCCAGAGATGGTCATAATCTTCAACAACTGTTCCATCTTCAAGAACAAATTCATCATGGTCGTGAGTGTCCATCATAAATAATGTATGAATAATTTCGTCATTTTCTGTGATGTTTATGATATAGTTACCATAACCCATATCTGCAGGACCAAACTGGAAAAGGCAATTTTCTGCCTGAATAAGATTGTATGCAACCCAGAATTCGCTGATACAACCTTCGCCGTCATGGTTACCCATAACAGGCGCCCACGGAATACCGAAACCATCAAGGAATTCTATAAGTCTTAAATATGCTGCTGTATCCCAAGCGTTATCACCTGAAAGAGTGATAAGGTCAGGCTGATTGTCTTCAATAAGCTTTGTGATAAGGTCTTCTGTGCACTCACCTAATTCACCATAAGCTTTTGCATCAGAAAGCTGAACATCGGCAAGGTTAAGAATTTTAAAATCTTTGCCCTCTGCCTTTTCAATTTCAATATAATCTGCTGCATCAAATGTATCGTTTACAGACCATTTTGTGAAGTAAGAAGCCTCGCCGCCGGGTGTAAGAGTAATCTGAAGCGGTGCAAGAATCTGTGCAAGACACATAATGTAAGTCAGAATAAGATTAATAATTCCCATAATATTCCCTCCGAAAATTTTTTTATCATTGTACTGCTATTATTTTAAAAATGCAAGTAGTACAAAGATTTGTTTTACTTTCTTTCTTTGATAACCTTCGCGGGTGTACCGACTGCAACAGAATATGGAGGAATAGGTTTAACAACAGTTGAACCGCATCCGATAACAGAGCCCTCGCCGATATTACCTGAATACATAACCTTACAGCCCATACCGATATAAACATCTCTGCCGATTGTAACCTTTTCGCAATGACCGCCCTGATGATAGATAATATCATTGGGGTCATCAAAAATATGTGAATAGGGAGTAAGGTTTATACCCTGAGCAAGAAGGCAATCTTCTCCGATTTCAAGACCTCTGTGACCGAAAAGAGTTGTGCCAGTTCCTATATATGTACCTCTGCCCACATTGATATAGCCCTCTTCAGTTCTCTCAGTATCAAGATAAACTCTATGCTGAAGGCGTACATTATCACCAAGAGTTATACCCTTTTCACCTCTTGCAACAAGGGTACAACCATCGCAAATCTGAACATCATTACCAACTGAAATATATTCAGGATTGATGATGTTTACGCCCTTACCGATAGTAACATTTTCGCCCATTGATCTGAACTTTGTTCTGTAATACTCAAGGCGAAGCTTTTCAGCATATTCGGAATCGTCATTCATAAAAATAGTTTTATAAAAGCTTTCCTTTGCTTCAGCGTCCATATTGTTGAATGCATTTGTAAAAAAGTTTTCCATATTATCAATCTCCTAAAAGTCCGTAGTATCTACCCATCCAATAGGGAAGAAGGAAGATGTAAGGCATCGCAGTACCCATACCATCTGCGCCATCTGTGCTGGGAAGCGCTGCAGCACGGTTTGCAGATTTTTTATCTATTTGGATAAATTCTTCAACACCTGAATCGCAAACGAACTGATTACCATCGTAGTTAACAAGAACACGTGAACTGTATTCAACGGGATATTTAAGCTGAGGAGCACAGCCGTATTTTTCGGGTGAGGTATCAATTTCAATATCTTTTCGGTAGCTGTTGTATGTGGGCCATACAATAAAGTCAAGATTCATTTCTGAAAGTGACTTTGCAGCATTTTCAATATCACAGTTGCGGTTTGTAAGTGCGCCATAAACAATATTAAAAAATGGTGAGCGCTCAACTCTTTCATACTCAAAGTGGTGAGTAAGACCCATTTTGAAAATTTCCTTCTGTGCCTCGTTTTCTGTATAAACAAGAAGGTTGTAGATATTTGTAAAGTCAAGCTGGTCGTCAATGTGGGCAATATGAGCATCCTCGCACTTGTACTGCATACAGTTCATAGCGTAGTGGTGCTTCTGTATGAGCATATCAAACACCTGATTATACTTTTCATCACCTGTTACGTGGTAAGTTGTTTTAAGAAACGACAAAATCTCAAGTGAGTTTGTGCCACGCTCAAAGAACCAACGATCATCGTTATTAAGTAGTTCAGGCTCCCAGTTTGCCCATGTGGTAGGCACGCCGTCAACATCGCAAAGATGGAAGTTGTTTTCAATGATGTGGTCAGTAATTTTCTTTACAACCTGTGCTATTTTTGCCTTTTCCTTTTTATCAGCCACAAGGTCATAATAAACACCATAAGCAAAATAGTGACCTGTCATTTCGTCACTTGATGTTTCACCAAGCCATTCGCAGTTGGGATTATCGGGGCAGACATGCCATTCCTCGCGGTTACCGTCACCAAAGAATGGGTCATCATTGTAGCGTGTTGCACGTGCTGTAAAGCCTGATTTACCAGTGATTTCGGTAAGTTTAATCATAGCCTCAACAGCTTTTTTAGCATTGGACTTTGCCTTGGGGTCTTTAGTAGCGGCATAGCGGAAGCACTGACTTGCACAGTAAAGACCCGTGAAAAGACCATCGTTATCAGAGTTGGGCTGCCAGCCTGATTCAAGGTCACCATATTTACGAAGAAGTCTGCCAACGTGGTAGCCTTCGTTGCGACAGAAATATTTATCAGTAAGCGCATCAACATACTCTGCCTTTTGGGCAAGTGTCATATATTTTGATGTAATAAGACTGATACCGCGTGGAGTAACAGCGGCAATTGTTCCGTCATCAGCAACTGCGAGTGATGTAACTGTAGGGTGCATAAGCCATGCCCCGTATGAGAAGTATGAAATTTTACCTTCGATAAGCGTTACAAGCCCTGTGTTTGTTGCAAAATATTTTTTGCCGTCTGCAGCAAAGAACATATCATTAAATGAACCACTTGGAATAGAGTAGAAATCATCACCCTTGAACCAATAGTTTTTGCCGTCATAGATGTTAATGCCCTCATCTGTGCCAACCCAAAGGTGACCCAGTGCATCAATTTTGATGCAGTTGATTTTTCTACTCATAACACCTGTATTTTCAGGGAGAAGCTCTGCCCAATGACGACGTTTACCTTTCATTGAGAGAAGCCCCTCAACAGTTGAGCCAACGTAAACAGTTTCACCATACTTTACTTTGTTATCAAGTGCTGCGAGGCAAACAGTTTCTGAGGGAAGACCAACAATTTTTTGAATTTCACCGTCAGCCATAAGGTAGAGGTGGTTTTCTGTGATGAGCCATACCGAGCCATCAAGAGCAACAGAAACATCAACAACCTTTGAGCCGAATTCAGCAATCTTTTTAGCCTTGCCCTTTTTGATTTCAGCAAGGGAGTTGCCGATAGATGCATAAAGAGTTCCTTTTACAGAAATTAACTTTGAAGCGTTGAATGACAATTTTTTAAGATTGCCCTCAGCATATTCGAATGTGCCCTTTGCGGAGGCAATATAAAGTGTGTTGCCCGAAAAAGCAACAGATGTAACAGATGCACCGTCAATGCCTTTATCGGCAGTAATGAACACCTTATCATATTGCCTGAATTCACCGAAATTAAGAGTATATTTTTTCATTTAAAATCTCCTCTATTATTTAATATTATTAAGTTTAACACAATAATGTAATTAAAACAAGATAATGAATTGGAATATTTTTCTTGATTTTCCTTATATGTTCATATAATATATAAATATATCGTTATTCTATTTAATAGGGGTGTTAATATGTTATCTTCTTTCAGCACAATATGGACAGAATTTGTCGCAATGTTTATGAGCTTCATTATGTCCTTCGGTACTCTTTTCGGAATTTATGTTCCTCCAACAACTTCCTCTCCTGAGGATTATCTTGACAGCGAGGTTAAAAATGTTATCTTCCTTATCGGTGACGGTATGGGCTTCTACCATCTCGAAAAAGCCGAACAGGAAAGAGATTTCGCTCTCGCTATGGATGAATTTGAAATCCGTGGTGACTCTATGACCCGTTCATTCTCTGCCGCTGTAACAGACAGTGCTGCAGGCGGTACTGCTCTTGCAACAGGTGTAAGAACAACAAACGGATATATCGGTGTTTATCCTATGGATATGACTGCAACATTTTCATACCCCAAGAATATTACCGAGCTTTGCAGCGAAAGAGGTATGCTCACAGGTGTTATCACAACTGATGAAACCTCAGGCGCTACTCCTGCTTCTTTCTCCGCTCACTCTTCTGACAGAGGTAACACAGCGGACATCACAAAAGATCAGCTCCGTTCAACAATTGACTTAATCTGGGGCACAGAAAATGGTCTTGTATCAAAGGAAGATGCTCGCATAAACGGATATACCTATGTTACAACCTATGACGAAATGATGGCTCTCCCCGAAGGTAGCAGAAGCTTTGCTCATTTCACAAATAACCTCTGGACTCTCGAGCAGTCTGATGCAAATACTCCTACTCTTGAACAAATGACAAAGAAGGCTATTGATCTTCTTGACGATACAGATGAAGGCTTCTTCCTTATGGTTGAGGGCGCTCACATCGACAAGCATTCTCATAGCAACGATGATGCTAAAATGACTGAAGCTGTTGAGTCATTTGATAAGACTATCGAATATGCTCTTGAATACGCTAAGGCAGACGGCGAAACACTCGTTATTGTTACCGCTGACCACGAAACAGGCGCAATTGTTAAAAACGATGACGGAACATATTCATTCACATCCGGCTCACATTCCGCTGCTAATGTTCCCGTTCTTATTTACGGCTCAAAGAATATTATTCAGACAGGCGAAACTCTCAATAACTACGAAATCCCCATAAGAATTGCTTATACTCTCGGATTTACAGAAGATGAATTCCCCTACGAGGTAGCGGCGTAAAAGCAAAATTTCCGCAATCCCATTTTATAGGGGTTGCGGTTTTTAAAAATCAATAATAAGGTGATATTTATGAGATATATTGCAGACCATGATTTCCATTTTCACTCAACCATTTCTCCCTGCTGCCACGATGAAGAGCAAATTCCTGAGAACATATTGAAAGTTGCAAAGGAAAATGGATTGAAAAGAATCTGTCTTACAAATCATTTGTGGGATGAAAATGTTAAAAGCCCATTAGAATGGCACCCGAAGCAGAGATTTTCATGCCTTTCCGCCGTTCTTCCTCTTCCTCAGGATGATGAGGTTGAATTCTTATTCGGCGCAGAAGCAGATATGGATTATGAATACACTGTCGGAGTGAGTCCCGAAAGATATGATGTATTCGATTTCATCGTTATTCCCACAACTCACCTTCATTTGCCCGGCTATACAGTCAGAGAAAGACCCCAGACTCCCGAGGAAGCTGCAGAGCTTTGGATAAAGCGACTTGATGAGCTTTTGAAAAAAGATATGCCCTGGCATAAAATGGGCATCGCCCACCTTACCTGCAATCACATTATGAAGGGCAGAGCCCCAGAAGTTATAAAGCTTCTCGACGATAAGGTTTTGTACAATTTATTCGAAAAATGTTCAGAAAAGGGTGTCGGAATCGAGCTTAATTTGAAAACCCTGAACCTTACACAAGAGGAATCAGAAATTCTGCTTCGCCCCTATTTCATAGCCAAGGATTGCGGTTGCAAATTCTATCTCGGAAGCGATTCCCATAAATTAGAAGCTTTTAAAAATTCAAAAGAAAATTTTGAAGACATTATCACAAAGCTTGATTTAAAAGAGTCGGATAAATTTATTATCGGTAAATAAGAAAAACGGATGCTTGATACCACCAATATTGCTATAAAAAGTCAAGTTTCAAATTTTTCAAAAAAATTTCAAAAAAACAGTTGACAAAATGCTTCTTTGGTGGTATAGTATCTAAGCACTCGCGAGAGTGGCGGAATCGGCAGACGCGCACGTTTGAGGGGCGTGTGGTAATCCCGTACGGGTTCAAGTCCCGTCTCTCGCACCAAATAAAGAACTTACACATCAGTGTAGGTTCTTTATTTTTTTGTCTGAAACAAGGTAGGGACTTGAACCCTCTCGCCGAAGGCGTATATCATCAACCGTCAGGTTGTATTGCTTTCACAATGAAGTACAGTGTAACACTATTGCCTTCTACAAACGGAATATGAAACATTAAATAAAACCTCAATCCCTTGTAAAAAGGAATTGAGGTTTACTTTTTTATTTAAATCAAAGCACGATTTCTTTGCCCTGTTTTGCTGATTCATATATTGCGCAAAGGATTTTTATCATATCAACGCCCTGAGAAGGTTTGAAAACGGGTTCTGCGCCTTCAGTAAGAACATCAATGAAATTGCAGATATTTTTCTTATGTCCATTTGTATCAATGTTGCCTTTGGGAGTAATATCAAGAAGCTGACCGTCATCCTCGCTGAAGAATTCAACCTCATTATCATCCCATTTAAGTCCTGCTTTTGTTCCGCGAAGCTCAACATAACGGGTTTCCTCTTTGATGTTTGATGCCCAACTGAACTCTATCTGAAGAACTGCACCATTGTCAAAACGAATCATACCCATTGCAAGGTCTTCAACATCAAATGTACCCTCTGCATTTGCATCGCCAAATTTTGAGTTTACGGAGTCGCTTGTATCATTATCTGCAAATTTAGTATATGTATTTGCGCTTACTGCAACAGGTGTAGGATTGCCCATAAGCCAAACTGCAAGGTCAATCATATGAACACCAAGGTCAATAAGAGGTCCGCCACCTGACTGCTCCTTTGTTGTGAACCAGCCACCTTTACCGGGAATACCTCTGCGTCTTTGCCATCCGCAACGGCCACAATAGATTTCACCCATTTTGCCATCCTCAACAAATTTCTTTGCATACTGAGAAGCGGTAACAAAGCGGTTATTTCTGATAACCATAAGCACCTTGCCTGCCTCGTCAGCGGCATTTTTCATTTTGAGAACCTCTGTAACATCAATAGCATCGGGCTTTTCGCATAACACATGCTTGCCTGCCTTGAATGCATCAACTGCAATAATGGAATGAAGATAGTTTGGTGTGCAGATATCAACAGCATCAATACTCTCGTCCTTAAGAAGCTCTTTATAATCTGTATAAACTGCTGCATTGGGGTAGTATTTATCTCTGAGCGCAACTGCTCTCTCTTCAATAATATCGCAGAAGGCTACAACCTCTACTCTGTCATCTTCAAAATAATTATCAATGTGGCATCCGCGACATATACCACCGTTGCCGATAAGTGCAATTCTCAATTTTGACATAATTATTCACTCCTGTGATAATAAAATCAGGTAAATTAATAACCTAACTTCATTATATCAAAGTGACTTAAAAAGTAAATAGACATCTTTAAAATCCCTGTATTGAATTTTACTTTAAGAATGATATAATAATTATTGTAACCCTAAAACAAACATTCAGGAGAACGATTATGGAAATCAGATTAATTAAACCCGAAGAGGCTATAGCTTATAACAAAATATCTGCCGCATCATTTATCTGGAAATTTGATAAGGATGTTGACGATAAGGTTGAAATCCCTGTACTCGGTGCTTTTCAGTACGGAAAGCTTATTGCAGGTATGGAGCTTTTCGATTTCAAATGCAACTATTGCGGAAATCTCATAGACACACTTGTTCTCAGCGGAATCTGCAGTATTCCCGAATGTCGCAGAATGGGTGGCGTGAGAGCCCTTTTTGATGAGGTTGGCAGAACTGCAGTTGAAAATGGCGTTGTCGCAGGCTTTCTTGCGCCCTTCTCAATTGAATATTACGAGAAATTTGGTTTTTCAAATCTTAACCGTTGCTTTACAATCAAGGTTCCCTTCCATAAGCTTCAGGGCATTCCTCGCTGTAACGATGTTGAGCTTTTCACGGGAGAACAGTTAGAGGCGCTTTGTGAGCTTCACAACAAATGCGTTTTCAAGGAAAACCTTATGACTATAAGAGAGGATGAAAAGCATTTCTGCAAAACTCCTCTCGAGGAGGCAGATTATACATATATTCACCGTAACCCTCAGGGCGAGGCAGACGGCTATGTCCGTTTCAAAATAAAGCGTCCTGATGAGCTTGTTGCAGATGAGCTCTTCGTTCTGACACCTGATGCACTTAAGGGTATTATCGGATTTTTGAGAAATTATGATGGTATTGTTGAAACATTAAAGGTAAGAAGACAGTATCAGGGCTCTCCGCTCTCCTGCCTTCTTGACCAAATTGATGGTGTAAAATACGAGCACGATGTTAGTTATGCAGGGCGAATTTACAACCTTAAAAAGCTTCTTCAAAATAATGCTTACCCCAAGGAATACGGCAAATTCAGTATATTAAGCATTGATGAGTTAGAGCAGAATAAAGGCATATTTGATGTTGAATATGAGAACGGCAAAGCAACCGTAACACACAGAACTGATGGTGATTACGATATTTCACTCACTGCCCCTGCAGCAGCAAGACTGCTCCTTGCAGGCGAGGGCCACACTGCCGAGACCGCTGTTTACATAGATGGTGTTCAATTGAAAACCAATGCAGATGATTTCTTCCGTGCATTTCCTCACCGTGCAACACGCTTTACGGACAGTTTCTGGTCTATATAAAAATTTTTAAAATGCGAGGTTGAATTATGGCTATATATTTAATTGATTACGAAAATGTTCGTGTTGAAGGTTTAAAAGGTGTTGCAAAATTAACTGAAGATGATTCTGTTTGTATTTTTTATAGTGAGAATCAAGACAAACTAACCTTTGGGTTACATAGACGATTATGTGAAAGCAAGGCAACTATTGAATATATCAAAATCAGATTAGATAGAAAAAATGCTTTGGATTTTCAACTCGCTTCAATTTTAGGCTATAAAATAGCCAAAAATGAAGGACAAGAGTTTGTTATTGTTTCAAAAGACAAGGGATATGATAGTACAATAGAACTTTGGAAAAGTAAAAAAATTGAAATTTCCCGAGTTGAAGATATAACAACCGATGTTCAGAACTCAAAAAATGAACTTATTCAGGAAATAACCGCCCTTATTGGTAAAGATAATGAAAAATATTCCTCTAATGTTTATAAGGCTTTATGTGAAAGAAAAAGTAAAGAGGGCGTTCACAATTACCTTATGAAAGAATTGCACGACAACAAAAAAGTAACAGAATTATATAAAAAAATTAAACCCTTGTTAAAAGGAAAGAGCTGATAAATTAAAAACAGAGTTTACACCTTTTGGAGTGTAAACTCTGCGTTTTTTATTTACTCTCGTCACTCATTGTAAAAATAAGCTCTCCGCCTTTCATAAGCTCCTCGTGAGTAATGTATATATCTTTTAATTCTTTACCATTAAAGGTAACCTTTTCAACATAAATGTTTTTATCACTCTGATTTATGGCAGTTATTTTAAGTGTTTTGCCATTGGATAAGCTGATTTCAGCACTATCAAGATTTGGCGAACCAAGCCAATACTTATCTGTACCTGCCAATGGGTAAAAACCCATAGATGAGAAAACATACCATGCGCTTATTGTGCCACCGTCATCGTTTCCGTCAAGTCCGTTAATATCGGCACTGAAGCGATTTTCAAGTGTCCAGCGAACCCATTTTTGTGTAAGGTCACTTCTTCCTGCATTTGCAAAAAGATATGCAGTATGTATATCGTGCTGATTACCAATCCAATAGCCTGCACCGGGATTCCACTGGGCTCTTCTTGGGGTTGCATCCTTCATAAACTCTTCAAGCTCAGAAACAAAATATTCCTCTGAGCCGAAAAGCTCAATCATTCCGTCAATATCGTGCATAGCACTGTATCTCCAATGCTGAGCACTACCCTCGCAATAGCAGCCCACATATTTATCAAGGAAGCCTAAACCAAAATATGAATTAATTTTCGGATTAAAGTTACTGTCAAAGCTTCCATCTGCATTTTTTGCTCTGAAATACTTGGTTTCAGTATCAAAAATGTTTTTATAGTTCATAGATTTTTCGGCGTATTTCTCTGCATCCTTTGTTTTGCCCAAGGCATCTGCAAGAGTTGAAAGCGCACCGTCAACCCATGAATATTCGAGAGTATGGCTTACTGAATCGTCAACGCCCTCAGCATCATTGGGAACATAGCCATATTCATTATATAGCTCCACATATTCTCTGCCAACCTTCTCAACTCGGCTGTCAGAGGATTTTTTCATATATTCATAGGCGACCTCTACATCAAAATCTCTGTAATTTTTAAGATAGCTTTCAGTTATTACGATGTTTGCAGGGTCACCAATCATTGATCCCGCGTAGCCTGCACCCATGGGCCAACGAGGAAGCGCACCACCCGTTTCTGCCATTTCCACAAGACTTTTAAGGCAGTCATTCTGCACCTGAGGCTCTATGAGCATATATAAGGAATGAGTGTTTCGGCAGGTGTCCCACAGGGACATATCTGTTCTGTATGTATAACCCTCTGCCGTATGCACTTCTTTATCAAAGCCAAGGTATTCACCATTTACATCGGTGAAATTTGTTGGCATTATCATTGTGTGATAGAGAGAGGTGTAGAAATTCTTTTTAATCTCTGTATCTTCGTTTTCAATCTTGATAGCAGAAAGATGATTTTCCCAGTTTTCAAGAGTTTTTTCTCTGACTCCGTCAAAATCAAGACCCTTTGTTTCTTCCTCTAGGTTGAGGATTGCATTTTCTACACTTACAAAGCTTATGCCTACCTTAAGCTCCACGCTTTCGTTTTCGAGAGAGCCAAAGTTAATATCGGCAATAAGATTTGTTTCATCCCCTGAAATTGTGCAGGACTTAATCTCTTTATCGGCCCTTGCTGCAAAATATATAGGTAAGCCGTCATATCTTTCGGAAAAAACTGCTCTGAGAACTGCGCCACCTGTAAGAAGACCGCTTTCTTTATCAAATGAAGCGAAGCCGTCTGTGCAGCTGTTATTACCTGCAGCACTTGTAACATCAACGGAAAGGCGGGCATCCTTTGAGTGATTGAATGTGTATCTATGAACACCTGTATGCTCGTCAGCAGTCATTTCTGCAAGGCAACCGAGAGTATCAAGATAAACTGCATAATAGCCCGCAGAGGCAACCTCATTTTTATGAGAAAATGGAATTACACCTGCTTTTTTGTCACCTATAGCTGGAGTAACCCTGAAAATACCATAATCAGTTGCGCCTGTTCCTGAAAGCCTTGAATGGCTGAAGCCCTTGATATGTCTGTTTTCATAATAATAGCCTGATGTGTTTGTTTTCATAACAAATGCGCCACCTACAAAGGAGGTGTCAGGGCCGAGCCTTACGGTGCCAAATGGAGCGCAGGCTGCAGGGCTAAGCATACCGCAGGTCCAAGGAGTACCGCCCGTGCCTACAAAAACATCAACATACTGAGTATATTCACCCATGTTAATATCGGGCATAGTTATATTTTTTACTGTAACTCCGTTTGCAATATTTCCTATAAGAGTTTCAATGGCTATGAAGCCCGAAACCAATATTCTTATAAATTTCCACATAAGCATTCACTCCTTACAACCACATTTTAAACTAAACAAGTCAATAAAACAACCCCGAAAAATAAACTGCCCCAAATTGTGCGGACAGTACAATTTGGAACAGTTTAAATAAGAAACACCGTTTTTTTGTTTTTTACCCTTTGATGTCTTCGATTATTTTTACAACTTCTTTTTTTAATGTTTCAAAGGCAGTTTTCGCTAATCGTTTAAAGCGTTGAATACCTGTTTCATTTTCTGTATCTTTGGAATAATCAGTTGCTTCTTCACCTGAACCACCATAACAGCCGATATTATTTTCTGTTATTTCGTTTCCGAAGAAGTCAACAGTCAAATCGTTTTCAATATCAGCACCGGCACCGATGAGAGCTGAGCCTTCAACCAGCTTATAGGCATCCGGACCCTCACCACCAACAAAGTTAGGAACAATATTCAAGGCATCTGGGTCAAAGCTACGCTTCATTGTGTATGCGTAACAGTTATTTGTAAAGGTATTGTTTGCATCCTTTTCTTCCTTTTTGTTAAAGTACAAAATGCAACCATCCTCGGGGATGATTATATTATTTGCAAAATAACTGTTTGTAAGGTAACGCACATGTAAATCGTGACAGTTGATAATTGTATTGTTGTAGAATTTGAAATTATCCTCGCCATTACCCGATGCAATAGCACTTCTGCCGCCGTTATCATTCACAGAAAGGCAGTATCTTACTGTATTGTTTTTCTGTGGGCTTTCCTTTGCATTGTTGCACATAAATCTCATATTATCGTGAGAATAGATATACTGATAGGTGCAGTTATTGGTACAGGAGTCAAAGTCAATACTCATTCCGTCGCCAAAGTTTTTCTGACCTGCAATTTCGCAATATTGAATAGTACTGTTCTCGCTACCCCAGAACCACATCGCTGCTGTGAAATAAAGGATTTCTCCGTTTTCATCAACGCCCTCACCCTGACAGGTGTTAATCGCGCGACAGTTTGTAACCAAAGCACCATCGCAAATACCTACAATTACTGCTTCTGCATCCATTTCATGAAAATAGCAGCCCTCAATAAGAAGCCCTGTATTGTAAATGGGGTCTGCATCCTTTTCCTCGCACCATGGATTCTGTTCATCATTCCATGATCCCCATATCAAAAAACCATTTGCACAATCATAAACCTCGCAGTTTTTAATTGTAAGGTCGTTTACTGCGTATCTTGAACGGGCGGGAAGACCCTTAACCATAACTGCTGCTCTTGCACCTGCGGCACCAATGGAAAGGTTGTCACGGTTATCTACCTTTCCATTAGGCATACCATGGAAATAAACGTTATCAATAGTAATTCCTACCGAGGTTTTATTAAGCGTATCAATCCAGATACCTCCACCATTAGGAGCTACCATTTGCAAATTTGAAATTGTAATATATGAGCAGTCAATAAGAGTGAGGATTTCATCATTTTCCTGCGTGGTTAGAATTGGTCTTTCACCCTCACCATAGGAGGAAATAACAAAAGGATTTTCCTTTGTGCCGTTAATATCATTTAATTCGACCTTGAAATCATAAGTTCCGCCACATTTGAAAAGAACACTGACTCCGCCATAAAGAGCTTGCTCCCCTGTGAAACCACCCAAGTCTTTCCAAGCCTCCGCTTCGCTTGTGCCTGAATTGGAGTTGTCGCCATTTTCAGAGTCGATATAATATGTAACCTTATTAACCGTTTCTGCTGATACAAAGGGAACAGCAGTAAAAATAAAAATCACTGCAAAAATAACACATAAAAATTTTTTCATACAAGTTAACTCCTTACTTACGGCATATAGGGATTGTCTTCGTATTCGCAATTCTCAGGCATAATCATAGGTCTGAAATAGTTTATTGTATAATCAATTCCCCATTGACCCTTTTTGCCTGTCCAGAAATGTGAATGAGGCTCGATTGAAAGCATACCGTCATAATTTTTGGTATAAAGTAAATCCATAACAGATTTCCAATCAATCATATCAAGTCCTGCAGGAGCATCATCGTAATGCTCGCCGTCAATATAAACTGCGCCCTTAAGGTGGAAATGATAAAATCTTTCGCCCCAATCTCTGATTTCTGCAAGGTAGTTACCACCTCTACTGAGACAATGAGAAGCATCGTATTTTATGCCCAATTTCGGAAGCGCAGAAAGAATTGTATACCATGCCTTTGGCTCAACAACAAAGTTTTCCCAAGAGCAATTATAAACTGAAATTTTAACCTTCTTTTCTTCTGCATATTCAATAAGCTGTCTGAGGTAATCAATCGCAATTTCGCAGTTTTCATAGAAGCTTTTTGAATCAGTATAGTTGACACCTGTGTTAAACACGGGGCAACCAAGAATTGATGCTGCATCTATAATATTTTTATCGTCCTGAAGAGCCTCGGGAATGATTTCACCGTTATCGTCGATACGAGTCTGTCCCCATCTTCCCATTGAGCCTACCTTAACGCCATATTTTTCGCAATAGCCCTTGATATCATTGGCTTTCCCGAGAAATTCAGCAGAATTGTAGTTATGATTTACGCAGAATTCAACGGCTTCAAGACCCTTATCGCTAACATACTTGATATTGCCCTCTTCCCAGCCGTTTATAATACCTAATTTCATATAATCACCCTTTGTTTTTTTAGTGTAATTTTAGGTTATCATAAAAATTTCGTAAAAGCAATATCATTATTGCATTATCTTCCTTTGTCTTATATAATATTTTTATAAACTATTTTGGGGGTATTTCTATGCTCAGAAAAAGACAGGTTCATCTCGATTTTCATACAAGTGAACATGTTCCCGTTGGTAAAAGCTTTTCAAAGGAGCAATTCCAGAAGGCTTTAAAGGCAGGACATATTGATTCTATTACTATATTTTCAAAATGCCATCACGGATGGTCCTATCATCCCACCGAGGTTAATGAAATACATCCTCAGTTAGACTTTGATTTACTTGGAGCTCAGCTTGAGGCATGCAAGGAAATTGATGTTAATGCCCCTGTTTATATTTCTGCAGGCTATGACGAAAAGGAATATATCAAGCACCCCGAATGGCGTTGGCGCCATACTCCTGACAAGGAAGACCAGCTTGAATATGAAAAAGAGGTTCATTTCCATACTCTTTGCTTTAACACAGGCTATCTTGATTTGTTTTGCGCCCAGATTGAAGAGGTTATGGTGAAATATAATCCCTGCGGTATTTTCCTTGACATTATTGCGCCAAGAATCTGCTATTGTGACAAGTGTATCAGCGATATGAAGAAGCTTGGTCTTGATATAGAAAATGCAAAGGACAGAGAAGACTTTGCTCAATCAGTATTTAATAAATACCTTGGAGCCACTAATAATGCCGTAAGAAAGCATAGTGACACTGCAACAATTTTCCATAATAGCGGTCATATTCCAAAGGGTGATTATCGTTACATAAATTCCAACTCACACCTTGAGCTTGAAAGCTTGCCAACAGGTGGTTGGGGCTACGACCATTTCCCTCTTTCTGCCGCTTATGTCCGTACAGTTAAGGACAAGGAATTCCTTGGTATGACAGGTAAATTCCATCATAGCTGGGGCGAATTCGGTGGCTACAAGCACCCTAACGCGCTTATTTATGAAACTGCTTTAAGCGTGGCAAATGGTGCAGGCTGTTCAATCGGTGACCAGATGCATCCTCTTTCAGAAATGAATATGGCAACCTATAATCTTATCGGTAAAGCATATTCCTTGGTTGAAGAAAAGGAACCATGGTTGAATGGCGCAGTAAACCTTGCAGATATTGCCGTATTAAGCGCAGAGGCTATCACCGGTGACAGAGATGTAAAGGCAGATACGGGCGCAAACAGAATGCTCCTTGAAAATCATTTCCTTTATAATTTTATTGACGAGGATGCAGATTTTTCTGCCTACAAGCTTCTTATTCTTCCCGATGTTACAATTAACAATGCTGAAACCATTGAAAAAATCAAAGGCTTTGCAGAAAACGGTGGTAAAATTATCGCTACTGCAAAATCACTGATCAAGTACGGAAAATTCTTCCTTGACTTCGGCGCAGAATATAAGGGTGAAAATGACTTTAATCCCACTTATTTTGTTCCCGAATTTAAAACAGTAAACGGCAAAACAGAATATGTTATGCGCTGTGATTTTAATAAGTTTGATGTAGCTGAGGGCGAAATTGTTGCATATATGCAGAACCCATATTTCAACAGAACATTGGAGCATTTCTGCTCTCACGCTCACGCTCCCAATAACCCTGACAAAGCCTTCCCCGGTGCAGTTATCAACGGCAATATCGCTTATATCGGATGGGACATTTTCTCAGCTTATGCAAATCACGGACACCTTTGCTTCAAGGAGCTTTTCACATACATCATAAAGAAAATGATGGGTGATGATTTCACTGTTTTTGCAGATGTTCCAGACAGAGCAGTTGTTACCTACACAAAGCAGGAAAAGAAAAACAGACACATTCTCCACCTTCTTTTTGCTCATACAACAGTTCGTGGCAAAAACACCGAGATTATTGAAGATACCGTTCCTCTTTATAATGTTAAATGTAGCATAAAATGCGAAAAGCCATCAAAAATCACTCTCGTACCAACAGGCGAGGAATTAAGCTTTGAATATATTAACGGCAGAGCAGAATTTATCGTTCCCAAGGTTGACATTCACCAGATGGTTGAAATTAAATAGAAATATAAAAACTCCTCCCGATTGAAAATCGAGAGGAGTAAATTTTTACTCTTATTTATAGAGAGGGCCGTATGCTTCGCATGCGCGGAAGTCAGCACTTTCAAGCTCCTGAGTACCGAATGCGTTCCAGCAAGCGGGACGGAAGATTTTGCTTTCGTCAACGTTATGCATTGAAACAGGGATTCTGAGCATTGAGCAGAGAGTGATGATATCTGCACCGATGTGACCATAGGAAATTGCGCCGTGGTTAGCACCCCAATGGTTCATTACCTCATAAGCTGATGTGAAGGGACCCTTTCCTGTAAGTGTGGGAGCGAACCATGTGCAGGGCCATGTGTAGTCTGTTCTCTTCCAGATAACGTCGGAAACCTCATCGGGAAGTGCAACTGTATAGCCTTCGCAAATCTGAATTGTTGGTCCAAGACCTTTAACAAGGTTAAGACGAATCATTGTTGCAGGCATTTCAGCTCTTGTAAGGAATCGGCTTGAATATCCGCCGCCACGGAAGTAACCGTTATCAGCTGCACACCATTCTGTTGCATCGTTGATTTTCTTAATATCTTCGTCAGTTACATCATACCATTCTTTGATGATGCCGTTGCCGTTTTCATCCTTAACCTCACCGCAAGCATCAAGACAGCAAGCACCGGAGTTAATAAGGTGAATAAAGCCCTGAGATTCTTTAGCTTTACCTTCAAGGTCATAACCTGTAACTCTCTTAACTGCTTCGGGGCTCCAGTATGTACGAACGTCTGCGAACATCTGAGGTCTGTTTGTAAGCAATTTCATGAAAAGCATACTTACACCGTTAAGTGTATCGTTTTCTGTTGCAAGAATGTAGGGCTCACGAGTGCCGTTCCAGTCGAAGCTTGTGTTGAGCATTGCTTCTGCAAAGTCTGCGTTGGGATAGAAGTCTGTCCACTGTCTCTGACCCTGGAAGCCTGCTGCAATAGCATTGTGACCAGCCATTTCTTCCTCTCTGCCTTCAGGAAGATTGGGATTACCATTCATAAGGTCTTTGATGATGCACATCATCTTAACTGTGAATTCCCAGTCTTTTTCCTTCTCCTCATCGCTCTTTCTTACAAATTCAGGGTTCTTATCGAAGCCCTGCTTGCAGTTTTCCTTAACCCATTTGTAAGCTCTCTGATATTCTTCTTCATCATAGATGCCTTCTTCCATTCGACGGATAACTTCAACCTCGTCAACGGATTCAACACGCATACCAAGATATTCTTCAAAGAAATCTGTATCAATTGAAGAGCCTGCGATACCCATACAGATTGAACCAATCTGAAGATAGGATTTGCCCTTCATTGTTGCAGCAGCAACTGCAGCTCTACCAAAGCGGAGAAGTTTTTCCTGAACATCAGCAGGAACTGTTGTATCATCTGCATCCTGAACATCTTTACCATAGATTCCGAATGCGGGAAGACCCTTCTGAGCATGAGCAGCAAGAACTGATGCAAGATAAACTGCACCAGGACGCTCTGTTGCATTAAAGCCCCAAACACCCTTGATTGTTGAGGGGTCCATATCCATTGTTTCAGAACCATAGCACCAGCAAGCAGTTACTGTAAGAGTAATCTGAACACCTTCCTTACGGAATTTTTCTGCACAAGCAGCAGCTTCTGCAACACGGCCGATAGTTGTATCAGCGATAACAACCTTAACGGGCTCACCGTTGGAATATTTAAGATTTTTTGTGAAAAGATCTGCGGCTGCCTTAGCCATACCCATAACCTGATCTTCAAGAGATTCACGAACCTTAAGAGGACCGCGTCTGCCATCAATAGTGGGTCGAATACCGATTACGGGATATTCACCGAGAAATCTGTTCTCTGCCATAAAAATATCATCCTTTCAACTGTATTTTAAAATACAGAATATTTCATTTAATAGTATAACACAAATATTTTTGTTTGCAATTGATATAAAGTAAAATTTTATCTCTAATATTCGGTTAAAATGCCAAATGTTAATTAAATAACATTTATTGACAAAATCCGACTTAACCTATACAATACAATTGTATAAACCTGAATTGAATATTTTTGGTAGAGGCGCAATTGACAAGATTAGGCTTTGGAGTCGCGGGACAAGGAAGAAGCCGAAAGGGGAAATTGCCGAAACAAAACGCTATATCCGGATTCGTTTTGTTGGTTTCTTTGTTAATAGCAAAGTGACTGTCACTTTTGTGGAGAGCTATCGTTGATTTATTATCATGACTGTTTTTCACACAGCCATGATTTTTCATTTCAGGATGAAAGGAATGGAAAGTATGAAAAACCAAAGAAAACGCAGATTTTTTGCGGTGCTTATTATGTGCATTTTTATGTTCACTCTCGGCACAATCTGCTCCGCAACAGCAGATGAAGATGCAGCGGTTTTAACAATCGGTGCAACAGAATCTACAGTTGTTACTGTTGGCGAAACAGAATATGACCTTGCTGACGGCGACTCCGCTCTCGAATATGTTGGTGGTTATGCTGATAACCTTGAAGCAGACCCCAATTTCGAAGCAAATGTAAGCACAGCTATTGAAAAGGTTCGTGAGTCAATTCCCCAGTATGCAACCTTCTGGGCATTGCTTGCTCCCATTATCGCTATCGTTCTTGCTCTTATAACAAAAGAGGTTTATTCCTCACTTGTTATCGGTATTATCGTTGGCGGTGCTATTTATGCAGGCGGTAATTTCGAGGGTACACTTGTTCATGTTGTAAGCGACGGCTTTATTGCAAACCTTTCAGACTCTTACAATATGGGTATTATCATTTTCCTTGTTCTTCTCGGTGCTCTTGTTTCTATGATGAACAAGGCAGGCGGTTCTGCTGCATTCGGCAGATGGGCAACCGCTCACATCAAATCAAGAGTTGGCGCTCAGCTTGCAACAATCGCTCTCGGTGTTCTTATTTTCATCGATGACTATTTTAACTGCCTCACAGTTGGTTCAGTTATGCGCCCCGTTACAGACGGTCACAAGATTTCCCGTGCAAAGCTCTCCTACCTCATTGATGCTACTGCAGCTCCCGTTTGTATTATCGCTCCCATTTCTTCTTGGGCAGCAGCAGTTGCAGGTTTTGCAAACAGTGCAGGAGCAGAAAACGGTATTGCACTTTTCATTCAGGCTATTCCCTACAACTTCTATGCTCTTCTTACAATTGCAATGATGATTTTCCTTGCTCTTACAGGTCTTGATTACGGTCCTATGAAAAAGCATGAAAAGAATGCAAAGGAAACAGGCGACCTCTTCACAAGCGGTACAAAACAGGCTATTGCAGAAATGGAAGTTAACCCCAAGGGCAGAGTTTGTGACCTTATTATTCCTATTATTGTCCTTATTGTAAGCTGTGTTATCGGTATGATTTACTCCGGTGGCTTCTTCAGCGGTGAAAGCTTTGTTGATTCTTTCTCCAACTCTGACGCTTCCGTTGGTCTTGCATACGGTGCATTTGTTGCAATAATCATTACAGTTATTTTCTACCTTTGCAGAAGAGTTCTTTCTTTCAAGAGTCTTATGGAATCTCTTCCCGAAGGCTTCAAGGCGATGGTTCCTGCTATTATGATTCTTGCTTGCGCTTGGACTCTTAAAGCTATGACAGACTCTCTCGGTGCTAAGATTTTCATTTCTCAGCTTATCGAAGGCAGTGCAGCAGGCTTCCAGGCTCTTCTTCCCGCAATTATCTTCGTAATTGCAGTTGGTCTTTCCTTTGCAACAGGTACATCATGGGGTACATTCGGTATTCTTATTCCCATCGTTCTCTCCGTATTCGGTGCAGGCGAGCCTATCACTATCGTTGCTATTTCTGCTTGTATGGCAGGTGCGGTTTGCGGCGACCACTGCTCCCCCATTTCCGATACAACTATTATGGCATCAGCAGGTGCACAGTGTGACCATATTAACCACGTTTCCACACAGCTTCCCTATGCACTTACAGTTGCAGGTGTTTCCGCAGTAAGCTACATTATTGCAGGCTTCGTTCCCAACTGGATGATAGTTCTTCCCATCGCATTTGTTCTTATGTTTGCTACACTCTTTGTTATCAAAGCAATTACAAAGAAAGCAAAATAAATCATTTTCAACTTAAAAGCTCCATCTCTTAATTGAGGTGGAGCTTTTTGTTGTATTTGCCATATTTCTGCATATATGATATAATAGTTGAAAATGATTTTCATGTAGGAGATGAATATGAACGAAGCCAGAAAACAAAAAATACTTGAAAATGTAAAAAAGTTCAGGGTTAAAAATGTTATTCTGCTAACTGTTGCAGGAATTATAAATGCATTCGGTGTAACTGTATTTCTGAATCCCGTCAAGCTTTATGACAGCGGTATCTCAGGCACATCAATGCTCCTTTCTCAAATTACACCCGAATTCCTGACACTTTCAATTTTTCTTTTACTTTTAAATATACCTCTTTTCCTTTACGGACTTAAAAAACAAGGCGTTCATTTCACCATATATGCTATTTATACCGTTGGTATTTACTCTCTTACCGCGTGGCTGATAACTGATGTTTTACCAATAGATGTAAACCTTGCCTCTCCTCTTGCAGGAACTGATTTGCTTCTTTGCGCCATATTCGGCGGTATAATTTCCGGTATCGGAAGCGGTATTGCAATTCGTTATGGCGGTGCTATGGACGGCATTGAGGTTATGGCCGTTGTTTTTGCAAAAAAGCTTGGAATAACAGTCGGCACATTTGTTATGATTTATAACATTGTTCTTTATATTATCTGCGGTATTATAATTGATAGCTGGATTTTACCCCTTTATTCCATAGTAGCCTATGGCGCAGCTCTTAAAACTGTTGACTTTATAGTTGAGGGTCTTGACCGTGCAAAATGCGCTATGATTGTTACTACCGAGCCCGACGATATTTGCTTTATTTTAGGTGAAGTTTTTGAAACTGGTACAACAAAAATCGAGGTTATAGGTGGCTATTCCAACCAACCTAAAACAATGGTTTATTTCATTGTCAACAGATTTCAGGTTGCAAGACTTAAAGAGATTGTTCACGAAACAGACCCCAATGCTTTCATAACTATCAGCGAGGTTGCAGACGTTTTCACCTCACAACACGATAAGTAAAAAATTTGACTCCATACACCCTTGAGTGTACGGAGTCTTTAATTTTATTTCATAAGGTTATTTAAGAAATCAACTGCTGCTTTGATGTCAACCTCGGGCTTGTCGCCAACCTCACGCTCAATTGTAAGGAAGCCGTTATAACCGATTTCTTCAAGGGCTGCAAGATATTTGGGGAAATCAACGCTACCCTCACCAAGAGGAACCTCAATAAAAGAATCGTCAGTAACAATAACATCCTTTTTAATACCGTAAACAATTTCAGGGTCACGGAAGAAAATCTGCTTACCGTCCTTTGCATGAGTATGAACAATGTATTTTTTAAGATTATGTACTGCACCCACAGGGTCATCACCTGTAACCATCACAAGGTTTGCAGGGTCAAGGTTTACGCCAACGCCTGTTGAATCAAGGCTATCGAGGAAGCCCTTGAGAACTGCGCTTGTTTCAGGACCTGTTTCAACTGCGAAATGAGCATCAATTGAATCTGCATACTCTGCAAGCTCGTGGCAAGCCTCCTGCATAATTTTATATCTGTCGTGATTGGGATCAGAGGGAACAACACCGATATGAGTTGTTACTATATCTGTTTCAAGGTCTTTTGCAAGGTCAAGAATTCTTTTTGATTTTTCAACTCTTGCTTCGTTAAGGTCCTTGTGGATAAATCCACCGCCACCGAGGTCACCGCAAAGAGCAGAAATAATAAGTCCGTTATCTTTAACGAGATTCAAAAACTCTCTTCTCTTTTCGGGAGAAAGGTTTTCAGGAGCCATTTCACCATGAGTTGAATAAACCTGAATACCCTGAGCGCCACATTCTGCCGCTTTTCTTACAGATGTGGGAATGTCAGTTCTGAAGCTATTAATGATGATACCAATAGGAAATTTTTTCATTTTGAACACCTCAAAAATTTATTTTGATTTAATTTTCATTATTCTGTGAATCTGCCTGCTCTTCAATTGGAGAAGCGGGCTGATTTTCTTCCTTTGACTCTAAATTATTTAACGCATTTGTCAGATAAGAAGGTGTCTGAGGAGGATTCTGATTTGAAGAATAAGGCTGATATTGGGGATTTACGGGCGGTTGATAGGGCTGATTAACCGGAGGATTATAGCCATAACCACCATAATTCTGCTGCATGGGATTGTAGCCTTGAGAGCTACCATAGGTTGCCTCATATTTTGCTAATTTCTTTTTATTTTTTGAATATTTAACAATTGAAGCAATCGCAATAATTACTACAACCACTGTAGGAACAACTGTAAATAAAAGTATAACAGCGGAAACTATTGCAACCATTGATTCGTCTTCAAACATATCCCCGAATAAAGCGCCTTGTGATGCTGTAACTACATCACTATAAGCAGGAGAAGAGGAAAAATCATGGTCTGCATTATTTTCAGGCTTGTCATTTTCAAAATGAGTGCCGTTAAATACTATTCCTGAAAGAACTGTGGGTAAATCAGTAGCAGAAAGCTTTGATATTGCTTCATAGCTTTCAAAAGCAACTATGAAAATTTCTTCCTTTGTTGCTAATACTACGCTATGGAAATAATATGCAAAATCTGTATCAATCTCTTCCTCGCTGAAGGCGTATCTGCCTGTAAGATAATAGCAATTATATCCGTTAGCAATAATTTTTTCAACCTTATCATAAGCAACTGTATAATCATTGATGCTTTCAAGATCGCCTTCGTTTAAATAATAATGCTCAAAAACCTTTTCAACCTGACCTTTATTCAAAGCGGTTATACCTTCGGTAGCAAATTTATTTTCATCAACGCAAAATTCAATATAATTTCCGTTTTCGTGGCTATAAGCTAAATCGTCGCCATAAACGCTTAATTCATAATCTGCAGGAATAAAAGCAAAAATTTTATTATTTGCATCAATTTCCTTAGAATTATCATTTGCAAAAGCGGTTATTGAAAAGACAACTGTAATGATTAAGGATATCGCAAGTAAAAGAGAAAGCTTTTTAATGTTTTTCATCAGAAGCTACCTCCTTGCTGATTATTTGCATCTCCCTGAGGTGCATAATTCCCATTGTAGTAACCGGGATTATATGTATTAGGAGCATTCTGAGGAACAGGACCGAAAAATCTTTCATATTCCTTGATTTTTTTCTTTGTTTTACCATTAAGCACAGCAAAAACAATTGCAACTATAAGTGCAGGTATGAATAATGGCATAACAAATACACCCACCATTGCAATACTTAATATTTTGTCTGAGCCCTCGCCAAACATTGCTTCAAACTCCTCCATCAAATCTCCTTCTGTCTGAACATCAGGATATTCGGGTGTAATCTGCTCTGATTCAACAAATGGCATTTGCGAGCTTGCATTGTCCTCTCCTGCAAATACGCCAAGCGTTAAAAAGGACATTAAAACTGTAAGAATAATTACTGAAATAAAGACCTTTCTCTTCATTAAAAATCCCCCTTTATTTTTTTCCAATATTCCTTTGCCGCCTGCTCCTGCTTATTATCGCCAAATTCATAATATTTAGCGTTTTTAAGAGCATCAGGCAAATATTGTTGTTCAACCCAACGATTAGGATAGTCGTGAGGATATTTATAAAACTGACCTTTAATCTCGGCATCCTCACCATCAAAATGCTTATTCTGAAGCTGACGAGGAATTGGCCCGCTTTTACCATTCTTAATATCTGCCATTGCCGCATTAACTGCATCATGGGCAGTATTTGATTTTGGAGAGTTACAAACAAGAATTACAGCATCTGCAAGAGGTAATCTTGCCTCGGGCATACCAACCTGCAGGGCAATATCTGTTGCAGCTTTAACTATGGGTAAAATCATAGGGTAAGCAAGCCCTACATCCTCAGCAGCGCAAACCAAAAGTCGACGGATTGCAGAGGTCATATCTCCTGCTTCTAAAAGCCTTGAAAGATAATGCACTGCAGCATCAGGGTCAGAGCCTCGCATTGATTTTTGGAAAGCAGAAAGAATATCATAATGCTCGTCACCCTCTCTGTCATAACGCATAGCGCTTTTTTGAGTAAGCTCTCTTGCATTTTCAAGGGTAATTATTCTATTTTCGTTTTCCTGAGGCTTACGGGATGCTAAAACGCAAAGCTCAACTGCATTGAGAGATTTTCTGACATCTCCGCCGCAGGCTGTTGCAATATGTAACGGAACGCCATCTTCAACCTGAAAATTTTCACCCTTTTCCTCTGCTAAAAGATTAAATCCGCGAATAACAGCCTTTTCAACCTCTTTAGGAGAAACATGCTTAAATTCAAAAACAGAGGAACGGCTTAAAATTGCACTATATACATAAAAATATGGGTTTTCAGTAGTAGATGCTATGAGAGTTATTGAGCCATCCTCAATATACTCTAAAAGTGTCTGTTGCTGTTTTTTGTTAAAATACTGTATCTCATCAAGATATAAAAGAATTCCGTTAGGTGCTGTAAAGGCGTTAAGGTCTTCAACAACATCTCTTATGTCCTGAGTTCCTGCAGTGGTACAGTTCAGCTTTCTTAAGGTACGGTCAGTTTTCTTGGCAATCATTCGGGCAAGAGTTGTTTTTCCTGTTCCAGACGGACCATAAAATATAAGATTTGGAAGCTCTCCTGATTCAATTATATTTCTTAAAGGCTTTCCTTCACCTATAAGGTGCTGTTGACCGACTATTTCATCAATACTTTGAGGACGAATTCTGTCCGCAAGAGGTGTATGCATAATTAAAATCCTTTCGGAAATGCAAAATGCAAAATGCAAAATGCAGAATTATCGGGTGCTGCGCACAGCTATTTTATAATTAAATTCTAAAACATTTGCCATTCAAAAAATCCGATTATTGCTACAATAATGAAAGGTAATGTTCCGCATTTTCTGAAAAGAACTGATCTTTTCATATCAGGTGAAAGGTCTAATTTTTCAACTCTTTCAATACTTTTAGTTAGCTTCTTATAATACAGATTTGTTGCATAAATACCCATTAAAATCCTTACACCATACACTATGATATACATAGCAGCCTGAAGTGGTGCAGGTAATTTGAAATTTGTAGTTAATTCATTAAATTTTACCTGTTTTTCAGTTAAAGAAACATTAGTACTTGTTCGGTAAAGTAAGATGTTTTCGTAGAAATTCGGGTCCTCCTGCATACATTCATCAACTGCAGTAATAAGCTCCTCATTTGTTGCAACTGTATAGCTGATAGCACCAATGAGAACCATATATAACGCAAGAATAATCAATGCAAATTTATACATCTTTCTGTATAAACACCAAGCAAGCGGAACGAAAAATCCTGCAATATTCCATGACACTGCTTTTTTAGTTTTGTCCATAAGCATAAAGCGCGGAATATAGTGCTTCTGATTTTTTCCGATTGCAGCTTCATAGAAGGAAACATGCTTGCCGTTAAGCATATAATCCCCATTTCCGCCTTTCATTTCTTCAAATATTTCCTGAACAATCTGCTGTGCATCTTCAGGTGATTTTTCGGTAGCTTCTTCCTCGATAACGGGCTCTTCCCTATCTTCTAAATCAACAAATTCTACCTCTATTGGTTCATTTGTTCCGTGCTTGTCCGCATTGGCACATTTACCATTCTGAATGTAACATTCTCTATGGTGAGGAGTACCGCATTCGGGGCAAACTACAACATCATCATCTTCAGTAAACTGATTATTACAAACGGGACATTTATAATTTGTGTATTTCATTTTTCGCCTTTCTTCTGATTTTTTAATATATTATATCAAGTTAGATATTACAGCATATTTTCCATAAATGCAATATTTTAGGGTCTAAATTTTCATTATTTTAATTTATTCAGAATTTTTTGAACATTTCTTTTCTAAATTGTCGATTTTTTTCTTAATTTTGTTGAAAAATACCCTACTATATGATATACTTTATTAGAATATATTATAGTTATTATATACATTATATATGTATTTTTTGGGGTGAAAATAGTTGGACAATATAATTGAGCTTTGGAATGCGGTTCTTCAGGAAATCGCAGGAAATGTTTCAAATGCGGTTTTATCAACCTGGATTAAAGATTTAGTACCCATTGATTTTGATGGTGATTGCGTTATCGTACAGGCTTCATCTGAATTTAAAAAGAATATTATTGACAATCGCTTTTTGAATGAAATCAAAAATGCTTGTGAGTGTGTAATAGGCTTCCCTGTTAATGTAAATGTAACTGTTGATGAGGCAGCTGCTAAAAATGCAGAAGCGCTTAAAAACGGTGGAAAGAATTCAGATAACAACCATATTTCCAGTGACAACGAGCTTGATTCTTCAAAATTAGATCCCACATTCAATAACTTCATTGTTGGCTCAACAAACCAGTTTGCTTATGTCGCTGCAGTAGCGGTTACTAATAATCCCGGTAGCGTTCATAACCCGCTTTTTATTTACGGTGAATCTGGTCTTGGTAAAACTCATCTTCTTAAAGCGATTATGAGTGAGCTCAAATCAAGAAAGCCCACAATGAATATTATATATACAAGCGGTGAAAACTTCCTTAACGAAATGATCAACCACATGGGTGAAAAGAATATGTCTGAGTTCCATAATAAATACAGAAATGCAGACATTCTCCTTATGGATGATATTCAGTTTATCGGTAAAACAAGCGTAGCTCAGGAAGAATTTTTCTATACCTTTGAGGCGCTTATAAATCAGGGTAAACAAATTGTACTTACATCAGACCGTCCCCCTAAAGACATTCCCACATTGGAGGAAAGACTCCGCAGTCGTTTTGTTCAGGGTCTTCTTGCTGACATTCAGCCACCGATGCTTGAAACAAGAATAGCAATTATTCGTCGTAAGGCTCAGGCATTCAATATGGCAATACCTGATGATGTTGTTGAATTTATTGCGGAACGCCTTAAAAACAATGTCCGTCAGATTGAGGGTGTTGTTAATAAGCTTTATGCGGTTTATTCAATCGACGGAAGCTCACCTACAATCGGCGTTGCAAATGATATTATAAAAGACATTATTTATTACGCTCAGCCAACTGAAGTAACCATTAATAATATAATTGATAAGGTTGCAAGAAGTTTTGGAGTTTCACCTGAGGATATTCGTTCTGAAAAGAAAAAGGCAGAAATTTCAAATGCCCGTCAGGCAGCAATGTATATTATGAGAGAGGTTACAAACCTTACCTTTGAGGAAATAGGTGGTCAGTTCGGTGGTAAAAAGCACTCAACTGTTATTTATTCTATAGAATCCTGCGAAAGCAAAATGGAGGACAACCCTTCACTTAAAAATAATATCTATGATATTATGAAAAGCATTAAAGATGAGAGGTTAGACTAAATACCTACGGCATACAGGAAACCCCCGGCGAGGGTTTCCTACGATAAAACAGTCACACCGGACTGTTTTATCTACCTTCCTGCGCTTTATAAAGAAAAGATATTTCGCATTCTGCGGAATGCGACAAGGGCTTTGCCCCTTGACCCCACAACCTTTTGAAAAAGGTTGACGAAAACTTTACTTTTTGAACATTTTGAACATTGATGTTTAAAAAGTTTTGAACAATCTGAACATATCGATTTTTGAGGGCTTATTTACTGACATTTATTTACATTTTCTTTACAAGAGAATAAATTGCTAAAAGCCCTTTAAAATCAATAGTTTAAGCTTAGTTTCTACAATTTGACAGTATCTACTACTGCTACTGTTTAATTTAATATTTTTAACCGAAAATTTCGTTTTATTTACAAAATCAAAAACTTTTATTCCTATCTTTATGGAGGTAGCATTATGAAAATAATTTGTAACACATCCGTTCTTGCAGAAGCTTGTAACATAGTTCAACGTGGTGTTCCTCAAAAGAGCACTCTTCCTGCAACTGAAGGTATTCTTCTTCACGCTAAAAATTCACAGCTTACTCTTACAGGCTATGACCTTGAGGTAGGCATCACAACTACTATTGAATGCTCAACAGAAACAGAAGGTAGCATTGTTCTTAATGCTCGTCTTCTCTGCGACATTTTAAGAAGATTACCTGCTCAGAGTGTTACTATTAACTGCGATAGTCATAATCTTTGCAAAATTACATCTGGTGAAGCAGAGTTTTCACTTGTTGGTATTCCTGCAGACGATTATCCCGAGCTTCCTACAGTTTCAGGTGGTATCCCTTTTGCAATCAAGCAGGGTATTCTTAAAAATATGGTTAAGCAGACTATTTTTGCTGTTGCAGTTCAGGACATCAAGCCTGTTCACAAGGGAATTAAATTTGAGGTTGAAAACAACAATCTTCGCCTTATTTCTTGCGATGGCTTCCGTCTTGCTATCAGAAACGAAACAATTGAATATGCAGGCGAGGATATGACCTTTGTTGTTCCTGCTAAAACTCTTTCTGAGGTAGTTAAGCTCACAGACGATGACGATGCAAACATCACATTCTCAATAGGTAAGAAATTCATCTATTTTGAAATCGGCAATTACAGAATTATTTCCCGTCTTTTAGAGGGCGAATTCTTTAATTACAAAAATGCAATCCCCTCTGAAAGTACAACAAAGGCAAGAGTTAATCTTAAGCTCATCCTAGATAGCGTTGAAAGAACATCTCTTCTTATTACAAGTAAAATAAAGAGCCCTGTTCGTTGTATTTTTGACGATAATACAATAAGAATTTCCAGTGCTACATCTCTCGGTGCTGCAACTGATAAAATTCCTGCATCAATTGAAGGTAAAAGACTTGAAATCGGCTTCAATAATACTTATTTAACAGACTGCTTACGCACAGTTGATGTTGATGAGATTAAAATTGAGCTTTCAAGCCCTGTTTCTCCCATTATCATTAAGCCTGTTGAGGGAGATAACTTCATTTTCTTAATTATTCCTATGAGATTAAAAAATGAAAATATAGGCTAATTAAAAAGTTTTAAACAATATCTGAAAGAATGTTCAAAAAAATGAAAATAAAAGTTAAAGTAGCCCAGAAGGAACACAAGGATTTTATTTTAAAAGGTGATTATATTCGTCTTGATGACCTTTTAAAGAATGTTGGTGTTGTTAATACTGGCGGACATGCAAAAATTATAATTCAGGAAGGCGAGGTCAAGGTAAACGGAGAAACCTGCACCATGCGAGGAAAAAAGCTTCGTCAAGGAGACTGCGCTGAATTTGAAAGAATAATTTACGATGTAAAATAATTTTTGGTGAAGTATGACGGTTAATTCTGTTAAAATTAAAAATTTCAGAAATATCGCCGATTTAAGCTTTACTGCTGATAACGGAGTAAATGTTATTTACGGCGAAAATGCACAGGGAAAGACAAACATTTTAGAGTCTATATGGCTTTTTACAGGCTGCAAAAGCTTTCGCGGTGCAAAGGATGCTGAATTAATAAAATTTAATGAAGCCTTTGCTAAAATTAATTTAGATTTTTCAGATAATCTGAGAGAAAAAAAATCTGAAATAGTTATTGCAGATAAAAAGAAAAAAGCCTCATTAAACGGAGTTTCTCTTCGCTCAACTGCTGAGCTTATAGGTTCATTTTATGCAGTTATTTTTTCTCCTGTTCATTTATCTTTAATAAAAGATGGTCCTTCCGCAAGGAGAAAATTTTTAGATACTGCTTTATGCCAGTTGAAGCCTTCATATGCAGAACATCTTGCAGGGTATAAAAGAGCTTTAATTCAGAGAAATGCTTTACTTAAGGATTTACACCTGAATTCTCAGCTTTACGATATGCTTGATACCTGGGATGAGCAATTAGCAAGGTTTTCTGCCTGCGTTATTAAAGAAAGATTGCAATATATAGATTTACTTTCTGATTATAGCAGAAGCATTTATTCAGGTATTTCTGAAAATAAAGAAAGCTTTTCCGTTTTTTATTCCAAAAATGAGCTTAATAAAGATTCTTCTATCAACGACATCTATTTAAATGAAATTGAAAATCTTAAAATTTCCAGAAAAGAGGACGTACTTTCAAAAACAACAACTGTCGGTCCTCACAGAGATGATTTAGAGATTTTAATTAATAATGTAAGTGCAAGAAGCTTTGGCTCACAGGGACAGCAGCGCTCCTGCGCATTGGCACTTAAATTAGGTGAATCAGAAATAATTAAAAAAGTAACAGGCGAAACTCCTGTTGCTCTTCTGGATGATGTTATGAGCGAGCTTGACGAAAAGCGTCAGGATTATGTTCTTAACCATATAAATGACAGACAGGTTTTTCTGACCTGCTGTGACCCATCGCAGGTTTTAAGATTATGCGGCGGTAAGTCCTTTTTAATTAAGGACGGTGAGATAATTTAATGTTTATACATATTGGACAGGATACGGTTGTTATTGATAAAGAAATTATAGGTATTTTTGATATGGATAACACTACTGTTATGAAAAAAACAATAGATTATCTTAATAATGCGGAGAAAGAAAAAAGTGTAATAAATGTTGCACCCTTTGAGCTTCCGAAATCCTTTATTGTCTGCCAGACACCTAAAGGAAAAAGGATTTATATTTCTCCTGTTTCCGTGGGAACTATTTTACGAAGAATAGAATCAGGTAACCCACATTAATTATGTAAATAAATTATTCAATATATTTATTTTGAATCTTCTACGGAGGTTAGTATTTTGGACGAAAACATTATTAAAACCGAAGAGGAGCTTCGTGAAGAAGCTAAAGAAAACGAAGTAGTTCTTGATGATAACGCAGAAATTGATACTGTCGTAACTGAAAAATACGATGCAAGTGCAATTCAGGTTCTTGAAGGACTCGAGGCGGTTAGAAAAAGACCCGGTATGTACATAGGTTCTACAGGACCTAAAGGACTTCATCACCTTGTTTATGAGATTGTTGACAACTCCATAGACGAGGCACTTGCAGGTTTTTGTACTGATATTCAGGTTGAAATTCTTCCCGGAGATATTATTACCGTTCGCGATAACGGCCGTGGTATTCCTGTTGGTATTAATGAGCAACAGGGTCTTCCTGCTGTTACAGTTGTTCTTACTGTTCTTCACGCAGGTGGTAAATTCGGTGGTAGTGGTTACAAGGTTTCCGGCGGTCTTCATGGTGTTGGTTCATCTGTTGTTAATGCTCTTTCCGAATGGTTTGAGGTTGAGGTTTCTCAGGATGGTCATGTTCATTATCAGAGATTTGAAAGAGGTACTCCTACCTGTGACCTTAAGGTTATCGGCGATACAAATGAAACCGGTACTCTTATTCGTTTTAAAGCTGATGCTGAAATATTTACTGAAACAACTGTTTATGAGTTTGAAACACTTGAAAGAAGATTAAGAGAGCAGGCTTTTCTTAATGCAGGTCTTTCAATTTCTCTTACTGATAAACGCGATGTTGATGAGGTAAAAGAAATTTACTGCTTTGAGGGTGGTATTTCATCCTTCGTAGAATTTGAAACTAATAAGCGAGGTCTTAAGGCTCTCCATGAAAATCCTATTCATTTTTCAGCAGTAAGCGGTGACAGAGAAGCAAATATTGCTCTTATGTATAATGACAGCTACAATGAGCTTATTTTGAGCTTTGCCAACAATGTCAGAACCATTGATGGCGGTACTCATGAAAATGGTTTTAAAACTGCTTTAACAAGAGTATTTAATGAATATGGAAGAAAATATAAATTATTAAAGGACAACGATAAAAACCTTTCAGGTGACGATGTCCGTGAGGGTCTTACTGCTGTTATCAGCGTTAAGCTTACTGAAGCACAGTTTGAAGGACAGACAAAGGGTAAATTAGGTAATACCGATATCACTCCTCTTGTTTCAAAATGTGTTTATGAAAAGCTTTCAACATACTTTGAGGAAAATCCTGCAGAAGCTAAAGCAATTTTCAGTAAAGCTCTCGACGCTTCAAGAGCAAGAGAGGCTGCAAGAAAAGCAAGAGACAGTGCAAGAAAATCTGTTCTTAAGAGCAATTCTCTTCCCGGTAAGCTTGCTGACTGTATTGATAAGGATGCAACAAAGACAGAAATTTATATCGTCGAGGGTGATTCTGCGGGTGGTTCTGCTAAAGCAGGCCGTGACAGAATGATTCAGGCAATTCTTCCTCTTTGGGGTAAGATGCTCAACGTTGAAAAGGCAAGAGTTGATAAGGTTATCGGTAATGATAAGCTTACACCTGTTGTTCTCGCTTTGGGTACAGGATTAGGTGAAGACTTTGATATAAGCAAGCTTCGTTATGATAAAATTATTATTATGGCCGATGCTGACGTTGACGGTGCTCATATCAGAACACTTCTTCTTACATTCTTCTTCCGCTATATGCCCGAGCTTATTAAGCAGGGTCATGTTTATCTTGCTCAACCGCCCCTTTACAGAATCAGTAAGGGTCAGAAGCATCAGTATGCTTATAGCGACGAGGAAAGAGATAAAATTATGGCTGAGGTTGGAACAGGCGTTTCAATTCAGAGATATAAGGGTCTTGGTGAAATGGACCCCGAACAGCTTTGGGACACAACTATGAATCCCGAAACAAGACTTATGTTAAGAGTTACAGTTGAAGATGCAGAAAAAGCAGATGAAACCTTCTCAATTCTTATGGGTGACCAGGTTGAGCCCAGAAGAGAATTTATTGAGAAAAATGCTAAATATGTTAAAAATCTTGATATTTAAGAAAGGGAGGATTTAAAAGATGGACGAATTAAATGAAAAAGTTGAAGGCGTCACTCAAGGTGTAAATAATCTTCCTGACCCTTATATGAATCAACGAATTATAAATGTTGAAATCAACAAGGAAGTAAGAACAGCATTCCTTGATTATTCAATGTCTGTTATTACCGCACGTGCTCTTCCTGATGTACGCGACGGCTTGAAGCCTGTTCACAGAAGAATTCTCTATACAATGTATGAGAACAGCCTTTATCCTGATAAGCCCCATCGTAAGTGTGCAGACACTGTTGGTTCTGTTCTCGGTAGATATCATCCACATGGTGATGCATCTGTTTACGATGCGATGGTTCGTCTTGCTCAGGATTTCTCAATGAGATATATGCTTGTTGATGGTCATGGTAACTTTGGTTCTATTGACGGTGACCCACCCGCTGCATACCGTTATACAGAATCCCGTATGAGCAAAATGTCTCTGGAAATGCTCACAGATATTGAAAAAAATACTGTTGACTTTGTTCCTAACTACGATGACCGTCTTAAAGAGCCCACTGTTTTACCTGCTCGTTTCCCGAACCTTCTTGTAAATGGTTCTCAGGGTATTGCAGTTGGTATGGCTACAAATATTCCGCCTCATAACTTAGGTGAGGTTTGTGGTGCTGTTGAATGTCTTATAGATAACCCTGAGGCAGAGCTTGAAGACCTTATGGAGCATATTCAGGGTCCTGACTTCCCTACAGGTGGTATAATTATGGGTAGAGCTGGTATCAGAGCTGCCTATGCTACAGGTCGCGCAAAGGTTATTGTTCGCGCTAAATGTGAAATTGTAGAGACAAAAAATGGTAGATTTAAAATTATAATCACCGAAATTCCCTACATGGTTAATAAAGCTCGTCTTATTGAATCAATTGCAGACCTTGCTAAAGAAAAAAGAGTTGAAGGTATTGATGATATCAACGACTATTCTTCAGATAAAACAGGTATGCACATTGAGATTGAATTAAAGCGTGATGCAAATGCTCAGGTTGTTCTCAATAAGCTTTATTCCTACACACAGCTTCAGTCAACCTGCGGTGTGATTTTACTTGCACTTGATGATGGTCAGCCGAAGATTCTTACTCTTAAAGAAATTCTTCAAAAATATATTGACCATCAGTGTAATGTTATTATCAGAAGAACTCAGTTTGACCTTAAAAAAGCTCGTGAAAGAGCTCATATTCTTGATGGTCTTGCAAAAGCAATTGATATTGTTGATGAGATTATTGCAACAATCCGTGCTTGTAAAGGCGGTCAGGCAGAAGCAAAAACTGCTATTATGGAAAAATTTGACTTTGACGATGTTCAGGCAGCAGCTATTGTTGCTTTCCGTTTAGGTCAGTTGGCAGGTCTGGAAATTCTTAAGATTACTAATGAGCTCAATGAGCTTCGCGAAAAAATCAAGGATTACGAAGAAATTCTCGGTTCTCACGAAAGAGTTCTTACTATCGTAAAGGATGAGCTTTCAGTTATCAGCAATAAATATGCTGATGAAAGAAGAACTGCTATTGAAAATGTCAGCGGTGAGGTTGATATTGAAGACCTTATTCCTGAAGAAAAATGTATGTATACCTATACAAATATGGGTTACATCAAGCGTCAGCCTGTTGACCAGTTCTCTACTCAGAACAGAGGCGGTCGTGGCGTTAAGGGTATGACAAGAAGAGAAGATGACTATGCAGAAACTATGTTTATTGCATCCTCTCATGATCAGATTATGTTCCTTACTACCCGCGGAAGAATGTATAAGCTTAAGGGCTATGAAATTCCCGAGGGAAGCAAAACAAGTAAGGGTACTAATATTGTTAATATTCTTCCTCTTGAAAACGGAGAAAAGGTTTCCGCAATGATTCAGGTACCCAAGGATGACGAGGGTATGTATATCTGTATGGTAACAAGAAAGGGTCTTATTAAGCGTTCCTCTCTTGATATTTACAGAACTACAAGAAGAAACGGTATTATTGCTGTTACTCTTCGTGAGGATGACGAACTTGTATGGGTTAAGCTTACAACAGGTAACGATGATTTACTTGTTGCAACAAAGAAAGGTATGTGTATTCGTTTCAATGAAAACGATGCAAGACCTCTCGGCAGAACTGCAAGCGGTGTTAAGGCAATCACTCTCAGAGAGGGTGATGAGGTTATCGGAATGAGCGTTATGGCTGAAGGCGGTAAGCTTCTTACAGTAAGTGAAACCGGATTTGGTCGTATCAGTGATAATGACAACTATCGTTTACAGTCCAGAGGCGGTAAGGGTCTTAAAAACTATCATATTGATAAATATGGTGAGGTTGCTGCAATCAGTGATATAAATGAAGAGGATGATATTATTCTTATTTCACAGGATGGTATTATCATCCGAATTCCTGCTGCAGCTGTCAGAGTTTGTGCTCGTCCTTCAAAGGGTGTTAAGGTAATGCGTCTTGGTGAGGGTGACAGAGTTGTAACTCTCTCAACAACCGAGCATGACGAGGACGAAATCAACGGTGAAGTTGAAGATGATGGTACTGCAACAGAAGGTGCAGGAGATACATCAGGAGATAATGAAGATATAGGAACTGAAGACGTAATAGAAGAAACAACGGAGGAATAAGTTATGTCTGACAGTAGCAAGCGTGATGAGGGCTTGCAGGATTATTTGGATCTGCTCGAAAAAATGGCAGAAAATGATGCAAAGAATTCTGAAAAAAAGCCTTCTCCACCACCTATTAAAGTTAAATCTGAAGAACCAATTCAAAAAGAAGATATTAAAGCTTCAAAAATCAAAGAAAAAAATATTTTAAAACGATTTTCAGATTGGTTTAATAACTTACCTAAGAAAAAGAAGATTATTGTAAGTGTAATTGCAGTTTTTCTTGCAATTGTATTAACACTTACAGCAACACTTGGCATTTTTGTTGCACAAAAATTCGGACTTTTAGGTGATAATGTAAATGATATCGAATATGACGATACCATTTATGATGACGGAGAATTTGAAGACATAAATATTGATATCGGTTCTGCCGATTTTAAGCAAGCTCTTAAAGACTGGGCAACTCAGGGTAATGAAAATAAAATGTTCAGCAAGAATGTTATAAATGTACTTCTTGTTGGTGCAGATACAGGAACAAATTCAGGTAATACTGATGTTATGATGCTTATATCTCTTAATAAAAAGACTAAGCAATTGAAGCTCGTTTCATTTTTAAGAGATAGCTATTTATATATTGATAGTCCCAAGGGCGCATATTGTTCCAAGCTTAATGCTGCATTTTCAATGGGTGGGCCTGAATGCTTAATGGAAACAATAGAAAATAACTATAAAATAGAAATTGATAACTATGTTATGGTTAATTTCGAATCCTTTGTTAAAATTATTGATGCTATGGGCGGAGTTACAGTTGATGTTCAAAAATATGAAGCTGATTATAACTATAAAAAGTTTAAGATCGAGCTTCCTTATGGTGATGACGTAACCTTAAATGGTAAGCAAGCTCTTTGCTTCTGTCGAATAAGAGGTTGTGACGCAGATGGAGATGTTAGCCGTACCCGCAGACAAAGACAGGTTATTGAATCAATAATCAACAGAGTTAAAACCGCTTCAATTGGTGACTTGAATAAATATATTGATATTTTACTTCCTTATGTTGATACAGGGTATAGTAAAACTCAGATACTTTCAGTTGGTGTTCAGGCATTAACAGGTAAATGGTTTAATTACGAAAGAACCCAGCTTCAGATGCCTGATGAAGAAAGCAGAACATCCGGTAGTGCTAATGCTTGGATTTGGGTAGTTGATTACCAATTAGCTGCTCATAAATTGCAAAACGAGCTTTACGGACAGTCTAATATAACATTAAATGAGGGTAGAACATCCATTATAGATGTTTATAGAGGAGCAAACTATAAGGGAGATTATTCAAATAATTCTTCTAATACAGTTTCAACTACTATTTCTAATAATTATATACCTCAGACGACTGAATATAGTGATATTCCTTATACAACAGAAGAGATAACAACAGAGATTGAGATTGATGAACCAATTATAGAAGATGAAACAGTTGAAATAACTGATTCTGATGATGACATTGAAATTCAGGACACAACAAGCTCTGTTTCTGAAGAACCTTCTACTTCCCCACCGACTACTGAGGAAATTATACCCAATACTGAGGTGGCGGCATAATGGCAAAAAACAATGAATATGTTAAAAAAAGAAAAAGCTATTATGGTTTTGCAAGGAATTATCCCGGTAAATTAGGTTCAAGTAAATATGTTATAGGAGAAAGTAAAATAGTAAGAAGAAATGAAACAATTAGAAAAATAGTAATTGCGATTATTGTTATATTCTTATTTATTGCTTCTTATGTAATTACAACAGTTGGATTTAATATTTCAAATAAAGAAACAGATAGAAATAAAACGACATCCGTATCAGTTGATACGGATGTTGTTATTTATAATAGTAATATAAAAGAAAAAGCCTTCCTGAATGGAAGGCTTTTTTGATTAATTATTCTTCGTCGCAATCGCAGCAATCGCAACCACAGTCGCAATCATCGAACTCGATATCAAGCTCAAGCTTTTCGCCGCAAGCGGGACATTCAATGAACTCTTCATCGAGCATTTCGTCGTCAAGATAGATTTCTTCGCCGCAAGAAGGACATTCAACTTCATAAAGCTCGTCGTCTTCACAATCGCAGCAACCGCAATCGCAGAAATCATCATCTTCGTCGCAGAATACATATTCTTCAAGCTCGTCAAGATCTTCGTCAATAGCATCAACGAGGTCTTCAACTGCGCTGAGATCCTCATCGATATCGCTTACTGTAAGAGCCATATCCTCGAGAATATCAAACATAGCTTCGAAAATTTTTGTTTCTTTGGAGTCTTTGTCAAGTTCGAGACCTGTTGCAAGACCTTTAAGGTATGCAACCTTTTCTGTAAGTGTCATTTCAATGACCTCCTAAAATTTATTGAACACTCAAAAACTTATGCTCTTGAGAGGTATTCACCTGTTCTTGTGTCAATGTTAATCATTTCGCCCTCGTCGATAAAGAGAGGAACCTTGATTTCTGCACCTGTTTCAACAGTAGCGGGCTTTGTAGCATTAGTAGCTGTGTTACCTGCGAAACCGGGATCAGTTTTTGTAACCTGAAGAGTTACGAATGTGGGGGGTTCAACGCCAAAAACGTTGCCCTTGTAAGAAAGAATTTTACATGTCATATTTTCCTTAACGAACTTGAAGTTATCGGAAAGGTTTGAAGCGTCAACGGGAATCATTTCATAGCTTTCGGGATCCATGAAATAATAAAGACCGCCGTCTTCATAAGAATATTCCATATCTTTTCTCTCGATGAAAGCTGTAGGATATTTGTCTGTGGGGCTGAATGTTTTTTCAACAACACTACCGTTGATTACGTCTCTGATTTTTGTACGAACAAAAGCTGCGCCTTTACCGGGTTTAACGTGCTGGAATTCGATGATGGAGTAAACCTTACCATCCATTTCGAATGTAACACCGTTTTTGAAATCGCCTGCTGTTACCATAATTTAATCCTCCGAAATTGAATTTCATATTTTTACATAATAATTTTATAATATTTCGCCCCTATTTTCAAGTGTTTTTTTATATTTTGACATTGAAATAGGGGAAAAATTCAGTTTATTTTTATTTTTCTTCAGCTTTTAAATCAATACCTAATTCATCAAGCTGAATATTGTCAACCCTTGAGGGACATTCTGTCATAGGCTCGCTTGCATTCTGCACCTTGGGGAAGGCAATAACATCACGAAGAGAGTCAACCTGAAGAAGCTGCATAATAAGTCTGTCAAGACCGATACCCATACCACCATGAGGAGGAGGACCGAATTTGAACGCATCAAGAAGGTAGCCGAATTTCTGCTGTGCTTCTTCATCGGAAAGACCGAGAAGCTTGAAAATTCTGTCCTGTAAATCGGAATCAGTAATACGGATTGAGCCTGAAGAAAGCTCAACACCATTAAGAACAAGGTCGTATGCCTCTGCTCTTACAGATGCCTTATCTGTTTCAAGGTAGGGAAGACATTCGGGAAGAGGTGAGGTGAAGGGATGATGCATTGCAACAAACTGCTGTGTATCTTCGTCCCAATCGAAGAAGGGGAATTCAACAATCCATAAGAGATTGAAGCCGTCGCCGATAATATCAAGCTTCTTTGCTGCTTCATTACGAAGAGAGCCGAGAGTTGAAAGAACGGAACTGTTCTTTGTATCTGCGATAATGAAAACAACATCGCCCTTTTCAGCACCTGCTCTGTCAAGTATTGCTTTCATTTCGTCCTCAGTCATAAACTTTGCAAATGAGGAAGCAATACCATCATCTGTAAGACGAATCCAAGCAAGACCCTTTGCGCCGATTCCCTTTGCAAATTCTGTAAGCTTGTCAACTTCTTTTCTTGTATATGTTGTAACTGCATTTTTAGCTGTAATACCGCGAACTGAACCGCCACCTGCAACTGCGCCTGAAAATACAGAGAAGCCACAGTCCTTAACAATATCGGTAAGGTCGAAAATTTCCATACCAAAACGGGTATCAGGCTTATCGGAGCCGTAGCGTTCCATTGCTTCCTTATAAGTAAGTCTGGGAAGGGGAAGAGGAATTTCTACTCCGAGAGCTTCCTTGAATACTCTTGAAATATAGCCTTCACCGATTGAAAGAACATCTTCCATTGTAACAAAAGACATTTCAAGGTCAATCTGAGTAAATTCAGGCTGTCTGTCTGCTCTTAAGTCTTCGTCACGGAAACAACGGGCAATCTGCATATATCTGTCAAAGCCTGCAACCATTGAAAGCTGCTTGTAAAGCTGGGGTGACTGAGGAAGAGCATAGAATGAACCCTGATGAATACGGCTTGGAACAAGGAAGTCTCTTGCACCTTCGGGTGTTGATTTAATGAGCATAGGTGTTTCAATCTCAATAAATCCGTTTTCATCAAAATAGTCACGGGTGATTTTTGTTACCTTGTGACGGAAAAGGATGTTGTTCTGTAAATCAGGACGGCGAAGGTCAAGATAACGATATTTAAGTCTTGTAAGCTCTGCTGTCTGACAGTTTTCAACTATATCAAAGGGAGGAGTTTCACTTTTTGAGAGAACTCTTAAATCCTTAACATCAATTTCGATGTCGCCTGTGGGAATTTCGCTGTTTTTAGAAGAACGCTCACGAACAATACCCTTTGCCATAAGCACGAATTCGCTTCTTACTGCGAAAGCCTTTTCAAAAATTTCTTTATCTGTTGTTTCGTCAAATGCTAACTGAACAATCCCTGTTCTGTCACGCAGGTCAACGAAAATAAGTGCGCCAAGGTCACGCTGCTTTGCAACCCAACCGCAAACGGTTACTTCGTTACCGATATTTTCTGCACGAAGCTCGCCGCAGTAAACGGATCTTTTAAGACCGTTCATATTATCCATGTTTATACGCCCTTTCTGAAGAAAGAATAATTATTTTATGCTAACCTTATGCTGAATAAGGTATTTTGTGGGGAAATGAAGACCGATTGCAACTGCAAGTCTAACAATAGAGCCGACAATATTTATACTCATTGCGTTTGCGCCTAAGGTTGCTTGAGTTGAATATATGTTGCTTGTAATCTTAATAACATCGGGAGTAATAACAAATCCCAGGGGGAGTAAATCAGCAATTGCATTTGAAGCTGACTGAATTACAGCAAAAAGTCCGAAGAAAATAATAATTACTCCAATGTTTCCAAATTTAGAAACAGGGGAAACATGGGAAAGTGTTAAGCCTAACTGAAGGGCTTGAATTGCAACAAGTACAAGCACTGCAAGGGAAATAAAGAAGGAAATAACACCCATAAAAATTGTTAAGAAGGAGGGGACACCGAAAAGCTTTAAAAGGTTTTCAGCACTTTCCATAACCTCTTGACCTAATTCATCTTTAACCTGAAATACCCAGAGGAAAAGAGAGCCTAAAAACAAGGCGTAAACAACGAAAACCCAGATAAGACTGGAAATTGTTTTTGAAATTAAAAGTGAGCCTGTTTTTACGGGAAGAGTCAAGGTAAGATAACCTGCCCTGCCAAACATTGTTTTTGAAAACATCAAAGCAACAGCGATGATAATAATGATGCAAGCAAAGCCCAATGCAAGGCTTACAAGCATACCACCCATTACTGTTACAACCTTGTTGTCAGATGTTAAGGTAAATACCTCCGCTACTACTGCAATAATAAAAGTGCAAAGGAAAACCAATGACATTGAATGCCACTGTGCTTTAAGGTCATTTTTTAGGAGCTTACCAAACATTAGAAAATACCTCCTTAAAAATGTTCTCGATTGATTTACCGTCTTTTGTAAGGTTTTCAACGCTATCGTTTAGAAGAGCTTTTCCGTTGCCTATAAATAAAGCGTGAGTGAAAACAGATTGTAAATCGTTTATAAGATGAGTAGAAACAAGAAGAGTTGATTTCTCTGCATAGTTTTCCATAATGAAATTAAGGATTGAGCTTCTTGTTGCAGGGTCAACACCGCCCATAGGCTCGTCCAATATATAAAGCTTTGCATCTCTTGACATAACCAGAGACAATAAAAGCTTTTCCTGCATACCCTTTGACATTGTCTTAGCTTTCTGCTTTTCGGAAAGACCGAAGCGCTTGAGCATTTCAAGAGCTTTATTTTTATCAAAGTCAGAGAAGAAATCATTGAAATAATCTACTGCATCAATATTTCTCATCCATTCGTGAACAAAGGTTTGCTCGGGAAGATAAGCAGTATAAGCCTTTGTCTGTTCACCGGGCTTGACACCATCTATAAGAACATTTCCTTTATAGTCGTGAATAAGACCGGTAAGAATTTTCATAAGAGTAGTTTTACCGCATCCGTTGGGTCCGAATAAACCGATAATTTCACCCTGTGGAAGAGAAAAACTCATATCATTAATAACTATGTTGTCGCCATATGCTTTTGTAAGAGCGTCAACCTGAATGATAGCCAAAATGAAGCCTCCAATCTGTTTAAGTTGGCGAGAATAATCCAAAACAGTTTTTTGAATGCAGATTTTCGCCAATCTATTGTTAAAATACTCGTGAATCCGTCAACAAGGGCGAAGCGCCGAAAAGACTTGAAAAAGAACGCTTTCATGCTATTTCGGATTATTCTCGCCAACTTAATTTCAGATTTTTTCACAAACTAAATCAATTATATATTTTACAATAATATTATTATTAAGTCAATATTCTTTAAAAAGAAAAACAGCATCTGTGGGGACAGATGCTGCGTTTCCGATACAAAGTATAACACTCTGTATCTAGGGTTTACTTGAGGAGGGGTTAGTTCCTCACAGAACTAAATACTTGTACTAGGGTGCGGCTCCCTTTCCAAGTACAACTAAAGTTTAACAAAAAAATATTAGCAAACTATGAATATAGTGTTAAAGGAAAGTAAAACTACAAAAAAACGGCTTTTTGTCGGATATTGTAAAAATATGTTAAAAATCACAAGAAAATACTTGACAGTCATATGAACCTGTGATATTATCATATCAACACGATAAGCAATCGTGGGACGAAAGGAGTATGAGAATGCAAATGAAGGATAGAGCATTTGAACCAATAAGAACGGCTATGAAGCTTACAGGTGGCTTCACCCTTTCTCAGCTTGCAGAAATTTCAGGTCTTGAAGCAACAACAATTCAGAACTGGGTAAAACGCGGTTGGATTGAGCCTCCCAAGGAGCGCCGTTATGGAGAGGAATCTATTGCAAGAGTTCTTATAATCAATATGCTTAAAGGTGCTATGCAGCTCTCAAACATTGTTTCCTTAATGTCATATATCAACGGTAAGGTTGACGAAAGGTGTGACGACGCTATTCCCGACGGTGAACTATATAGTATTATGTGTTCCGTTACCGAAGAAATTGACAAAATCGGAAATTGGAACAAGGAAACAGTTGTCAATGTTATTGATGAAGAAATAAAAGATTACGAAGAGCCTTTTTCCGGAGGCAAAGAGAAATTGCGCAATGCTCTTGAAATAATGATGTTGGCTCATATTTCTTCTAATCTTAAAAATGAAGCTGAAAAAATGCTTCAGGAATTTATGGATGATTAATGTTCCACGTGGAACAATGAGAAAATAGTTTCACGAGAATAAGGTTATAATGCCAAAATGTTTCACGTGGAACAAAAATATATGAAATTTAAAAAGGAGTACATAAAATGATTAAAAATGCTAAGGTTGTTGGCGAATTCAGTTTTACATCAGTTAAAAAGTTAATTATAGCAGGAGTTGTAGTTGCGATTGCAGCAGTTGTGCTTTTAGCTTCAATTACAATTGTTCCTGCAGGACATACAGGTGTTGTTGTGACATTAGGTAAAGTAAGCAACAATGTTTTGTCCGAAGGTTTTCATTTCAAAGCGCCCGTTGTGCAGAATGTTGTTAAAATGAGCAATCAGATTCAGAAATGCGAAATTGAAGGTGCTGAATCAGTTTCTAAAGACCTTCAGGCGATTTCAACTACTATTGTTGTCAACTATAAAATAGGCGACAGCTCATCAGCAAAAATTTACAGAGAAATAGGCAAAGATTATGAGTCAATTATGCTTATGCCTGCTATTCACGAAAGCCTTAAGGCAGTAAGCGCAAAATATACTGCAGAACAGCTTGTAACAAGTCGTTCAAAGGTCGCTCTTGAAATTCAGGAAACACTTGCCGAGAAAATGGAAGAGTACGGTATTATCATCGAAAAGTTCAATATTGTTAATTTCTCATTCTCAGAAGAGTTTTCAAAGGCTATCGAAGCAAAAGAAGTAGCTCAGCAGAATCTTCTTAAAGCGAAAACAGAGCAGGAGCAGTTAATTGTTGAAGCAAATGCTCAGGCTGAAAAAAAGGTTATTGCCGCTGAAGCAGAAGCTAAGGCAATTCTGAAAAAGGCTGAGGCTCAGGCAGAGGCAAATGAAACTATTGCAAAGTCACTTAATGACAAGGTTCTTGAAAATAATAAAATTGAAAAATGGGACGGTAAGCTTCCTTATGCAACAGGTGGTGCTTCAATTCTTGATGTTTCTGCAGATGGTAACGGAGATAACTCCGAAAACTAATTGTTGTTTTGCACATTTAAAATAATTTAACTTTGTTGAAGATTAACGAAAGTGTGAAACTCTCGTTAATCTTCTTTATTTTGCATTGAACAAAGCTTTATTCTATGATACTATATATAATGTTATAATATTGAGTAAATTTTGAAAAAAGGAGTATCGAAATGAGCTTAAAGCAAAAAGCAGCTGATGGTATCTCAAAGGTTAAAACCTATTGGAAAAATCCGCCTGCAAAAAGATATATGCCCTATAAGGAAATTGCCGCTTATTCCGGCGGTGGTATCGGTGCATATATGATTATCACAATGGGTTCTGCTTGTTTATTGGCAACAAACAGCACTCTTCTTTCCAGTACATTGGGTGTTGACCCAATGGACATGTACATAATGTACGTTCTTGCAGTTGTTGCAAATATCCCGTTAACAGGTATTCGTGCCAATATCATTGACAATACCCGTAATAAAGCAGGTAAATATCGTCCTTACATAGTTTCAATGGCTATTCCAGCGGCGATTATTTGTAACCTTATGGTATGGTTCCCTTATGCAAAGCTTTCCGACTGGTTAGGGGACGGAATGATTTTCGGTGAAACAAAGGCTTATGTTGCGAAATGTGCAATCATAATGTTCCTGAACCTGTTATTGCACTTCTTCTATTACTTCTTCTATGATGCTTATGAAAATCTTATTCACGTTCTTTCGCCCAACTCACAGGAAAGAACAGATGTTGCATCAATTAAGAGCGTTGTTTATTCCTTTGCTCCAACAGTTGTAAACCTTTTCACTCCAATTATTGCATCTAATATATTCCATTCAAATACAACCGATATTCGTGTTTACAGATTCTTGTATCCTATTCTTACAGTGGGTGGACTTCTTCTTTGTATGATTGTTTATAAGCATACAGAAGAAAAAATCGTTCAGGCAAGAACTCACGTTGTTCAGATTAAATTTATTGATGCTCTTAAAGCAGTTGCAAAGAATAAATATTTCTGGATTATTTCTCTTGCTGGTTGGATTGGTTTCTTAGAGTCCGCTTATGCGAATGTAATGTTCTGGATTTATAACTATGGTGGGGCTTGCTCCGGTAATATTTATAGCCTTGTTATCACAGTTTATGGTAATGCATCCCTATGGGGTATGCTTTTCGCACCATTCTGTATCAGAAAATGGGGCAAAAAAGCAGTTCTCGTTGTTACTAACTTATTTAATATTTTGTTTATCTTGATGCTTCTTCCTGCAACAAAAGAAATCAGTAACCTTACAATCTGGTTAGTATTAGGTTGCTTATATCTAAATGCTTTTATGGGTTCATTTGCTCATATTCTTAATCCTTCAATTCAGGCAGATATCCGTGACTATCAGCAGTATAGAACAGGGGAAAGAATTGATGGTATGTTTGCCGTTGTTACAACAATCGGTACTGTTATAACTCTTCTTACTTCTTCGGTTCTTCCGTTCATTTATGAGAAAAACGGTTTGACAAAAGAAAATGCAGCTCAGGTTACATCTGACCCTGAGGTTCTTAACAGAGTTTTAGGTGATGGTAAAACAGTTGGCCAGATTCTTTCAGAGCAGATGGCAAACGGACAGGATAACTATAATAATGCTCTTTCTGCTCTTTATGACCCAGATATTCTTTTAAGTCTTATAAAGGTTCTTATTCTTGTTGCTGCAGTTGGCGCATTGATGAATGTTGTTCCTTATATCTGGTATGACTTTAATGAAAGGAAACAGAAATCTGTTATCCGTGTTCTTAAGGTTCGTGCTATGTTTGAAGATTATGGTAACGGTATTCTTAAGGATGGAGAGCTTGTTGAGGTTATTGACATTATCCGTAAAGCAAAAGAAATGGCGGTAGCTTCGCCTAAAGCGTTAGACAAAAAATCCTTTAAATCCATAAAAGATAAAGAAGAAAGAAAAGCTGCAAAGAAAGCATACCTTGCAGATAAAGAATTTAACGATGAAATTGAAATCGGTAAATTTGTTTGCGAAGAGCTTGAAAAGTTCTCAACTCCTGCAGTTCAACTTCAGGTAAGAGAAAACGAAAAGGTATATTCAGCAGGTCTTGATGCCCTTCTTAATGCAGATATTTCTCTTATCAATCAGGAAATCACTGTTGCTAAAGGAATGTCTAAGGCAACTAAAGAAGAGAAAGAAATCCGTAAAACTGCTATTGAAATTGCTAAGAGTAAAAAATCTTCTTACAAAGCAGTTAAAAAGTATTTCAGCAACGGTCAGGAATTCAAACAGCCTGACTTCGCAGAGCTTGATAAGTTCTTTAATGCTGAAGATGACTGCGAAGCAAAGCTTAAAGAGTTATATGCAGAAATCAGAATTGCAAAGAAGACAAAGGATTCCGCAAAGGTTGCTCAGCTTAAAGCAGATGTTAAAGCAACAGATGCTGACAGAAAGGCTGCTCGTAAGTTCTCTAAAGAGGAAATGGATAAGCATGCATATTTCAATCGTGCAGCAAAGGTTTATCTTGATGCAGAAAAGCTTATAAAGCAGAAGGAAAACTATAGTCATTTCGAAGAAATCGAAAAGATGTATGATGAAGCAAAAGCAAGAATATAAAGAAAAAGGATTGGCGAAAGCCAATCCTTTTCTAAATTGATAATTGAGTAAGTTGAAAGTTTTTGGACCTGCGATCTGCATTATAGAATGTTTGGAAGCGAAGCTTCCCATTACCTTTCCTTCTCCATTTTCCATTTGCAATTTAAAAAGCCTCCCATAAAGGAGGCTTTTGGTTTCTTTATTCATCATCATCAGCAAGCTTTGCTTCTGCAATAACTTTTTCTGCGATATTGTTGGGAGCATCTTCGTAACGAGCAAATTCAAGAGTGAATGAGCCTCTGCCTGCTGTTACAGAACGGAGAGTGATAGCGAAGTCGCTCATTTCAGCCATAGGAACTTCAGCAACAAGCTCCTGAGTACCTGTTTCTTCAGCAGGTCCCATGCCTAATACTCTACCGCGGCGTTTGTTGACATCGCCCATAATGTCTCCCAAATCCTTATCAGGAATGTAAGCTTTAAGAGTTCCGATAGGCTCAAGAATTGTGGGAGCAGCTTCGGGAACAGCAGCCTTGAAGGCTATTCTTGCAGCCATCTTAAATGCCATTTCGGAAGAGTCAACAGGATGGTAAGAACCGTCATGGAGACAAGCCTTGATACCAACCATTGGGTAACCTGCAATAAGACCGGATGCTACACATTCGCGTAAGCCCTTTTCAACTGCGGGGAAGAAGTTCTTGGGAACTGCGCCACCAACAACCTCGTCTGAGTTGAATACGAATTCTTCTTCGCCCATATAGGGTTCAAAACGAATCCAAACATCACCAAACTGACCATGGCCACCGGACTGCTTTTTATGACGACCCTGTTTATCAACAGTTTTACGGATTGTTTCTCTGTATGCAACGCGAGGAGCAGTAAGAGTAACCTCAACACCGTATTTATTTTTGAGCTTGGAAACAATGCTTTCGAGATGCTGTTCGCCAAGACCTGAAACAATCTGTTCCTTTGTTTCTTTATTTGTGTAGAAGTTCATTGAGCCGTCTTCTTCAGTTAATTTATGAAGACCGGAAGCAACCTTATCTTCCTCACCCTTTTTAACAACATTTACTGCCATTGAGTAGCAGGGAGCAGGGAAGTCAACGGGAGCAAGCTCAACAGGATTCTTAGCATCGCAAAGAACATCGCCTGTTTTAAAGCCTGAAAGCTTTGTAACAACACCGATATCACCTGCAACGATTTCAGCAGCATCCTCCTGCTTAGCACCTTTAACGAAAACGATTTTACCCATTTTCTCTTCTTCTTCGGTACGAGCATTGTATGCCTTTGTAGCAGAAGTGATTTTACCTGAAACAACCTTGAAGAAGGACATTTTGCCAACGAAGGGGTCAGCAACTGTTTTGAAGCAGATTGCAGCAAGAGGACCATTTTCGTCGCAAGCGATATCGCCTTCACCCTTGGGAGCAGGAGCGAGCTTAGTAATACCATTAAGAAGAAGGTCAACCGCTTCACCTGTAAAGCCTGAGCAAGCGTATACGGGAATAACAGTACCGTCTGCAACACCCTGAGAAAGACCTGCAACCTTTTCATCGTGAGTGAATTCTTCACCCTCGAAGAATTTCATCATAAGTTCCTCGTCGGCAGTAGCAACAGCTTCAACGAAAGCGTTATAAATTTCTTCAATATGAGGATCCTGGGGAATTGCAACTTCAGTAGCTTTAACACCGTCATATTTGAATGCTTTGTTCTGAAGGAAGTTTACATAGCAATCAACAACGCCATTAACCATATAGGGAACTACAACAGGGCAAATAGCAGTGCCGTATTTTTCCTTTAAATCGCCGAGAGTTTTATAGAAATCGCGGTTTTCACCGTCGCATTTAGAAACAGCAATAAATTTAGAAAGACCCTTTCTGCCTGCAATACGCAAGGTCTTTTCTGCACCAACGTCTACATTATGACCGCAGGAAAGAACGATAATTGCAGTTTCAGCAGCGCGGATACCTTCGCTTCTTGCGCCTTCAAAGTCGAAAAGACCGGGAGTGTCAATAATATTAACCTTTCTGTCGCGCCATTCGATGCAAGCCATAGCAGAAGAAATAGAAACCTTTCTCTTCTTTTCTTCAGCATCAAAGTCAAGAACGGTATTGCCGTCTGCGACTCTGCCGAGTCTGTCTGAAGCGCCTGCTATGTAAAGCATTGCTTCTGCAAGAGTTGTTTTACCTCTTGCACCATGACCGGCAATGGTCACATTTCTGATATTTTCTTTGGCATAAGTTTTCAAGTGAATTCCTCCCTAAAAACAGCGGAAAATTTCCGCGAATGAAATTTTAAAATAGCGTTACCAAGATATAAAATAACACTTCGGCAACTTATATTTGGTATTTTAGCACATAATTTTCGCGTTTACAACGATTTTTTTGAGTAAAATGTAAAGATTATTGATATTACATAATAAATAAGGGGTGTTTTTATGTAATATGTAACGAATATTTTAAAATGCAGTATTTTTCATTGAAAATTAAGTGGCTTTGTGATAAAATGTACTCAAAATGAGTATTTATGCTCTAGTGTTATAATTTATCAACATCTGAATACAGATTCCTCGGAGGTTTACATAATATGTCTGATAAAAAAGAAATCAATGAATTAAACGAAGGCAAGCGTCCCGCTCCTCCTCCCGTTGTGCCTAAAAAAGAAGCACCGGCTGTCAAGAAGAGTAATAAGAAAGCATTACTTATTATTCCTATAATTATTGCAATACTTGTAGTTGCGGTTGTAGCCGCTGTTGTTCTTAAAAACAGCGATAAAAACAAAGATAACAATTCAACTACTCTTGCTACTGTTGTTGTAACAGATGAAAATGGTGTTCCTTACACAGATGAGAACGGCAATCCCATTACAGTTGTTCCCGAAACTGAAGTTCATGAATATACAAATGTAAATGGCGAGGTGCAGACAACTATCGTTTATAAGGATGTAACTGTAAATGTACCTGTTACAAATGATAAGGGCGAAAAGGTTACTGATAAAGATGGTAGTAATGTTACCGAGCAGGTTACTGTTAAGCCTACTATAAAGGGTGACGGAACAGTCGTTGTGGGAACAACAGCAGTTCCTGTTACAGACGGCTTGGGTAATACAGCCGTAGATAATCAGGGTAATCTTTTTACAACTATAGTTGAAATCACTTCTACTCCCGCAATTGTTTCTCCTGTTGAAATGGATTGGAAATCATCTCAGGGTGGTACTGCTGCAGATTATTTTTCAAGTGTTGAAAAATTGAAGGACGGCAGCTATATAACATCAATTGTTACAAACTCAATTGACGGCGATTTCGCAAAGTATAAAGAGCTCAAATATGCAACTCCTTATACAGTTCTCACCAAATATTCAAAGAATGGCGATATTGTTTGGCAGAAGGCACTCGGATTTAGGGGTACTTTTATAATATCTGACCTTGTTGCCACAGCAGACGGCGATTTTTATGCTGTCGGCTATGGTAAAAATGTTGGTGGTAAGACAGGCAAAGGCTATTATGATGGTGCAGTATTCAAATTTGATGGAAAAGGCGAACAGTTATGGTATAGCGTGTTCGGTACAAGTACAGTAGATATTTTTAATGGTGCTACTCTTACTAAAGACGGCGGTATTGTTGTTGCAGGCTCTGTTGGTAATAACGACGGCGATGCAAAGGGTTTTGGTAAGCCCTCTTATGAATCAGCTGCAGCAGTTGTAAAATATAATGCAGATGGTAGCCTTGCTTGGAAAAACATCCTTGGTGGAAATAAAGACTCATTTACCGGTGTTGTAGAAGACAATGAAGGAAATATCTTCTGTGTAGGTAATTTCTACTCAGGAAATTTATTCAAATGCTTAGGCTCTTCTGATAGCGGTATTGTAAAGCTTTCAGGAGAAGGTAAATATATTGATGTTGCTCCTATTGCAGGTAGCGGTATTGAATCCTTTAAGGGCATAACTGCTTGTAAAAACGGCGGTGTTGCAGTTGTTGGTAAATCAAACTCCTCCGATGCAGGCTCAACAGATAGTATGTTTGTTTCAAATCTTGCTTCAAGAGGTGGCTATGATTCTTATATAATTAAGTTTGAATCTGATTTAACTCTCACCTTTGCAAGGGTATTCAGAGGTCAGAATAATGATGATTTGACTTGTGTTGTAGAAGCAGAGGATGGTTCATTTATCGCTGCAGGCTCAAGTAACTCTTCAACTCGTGATTTCAAGGGTGTTACAACCCGCGGTGGCGATGATATAGTTATTGCATGCTTTGATAAATACGGCGATTTGTCATGGGCTCGTTCCTTTGGCGGAACAGCAGATGAAAGTGCGAATGCTATTTGTCTTGCTTCAGATGGCGGTTATCTTGTAGCTGGTAAAACACTTTCAAAAGATATAGATATGAAAGGTATTGCTCAGTATGTCAATGGTAAATCCGTTGGTGTAATTGTGAAATTCCCCGAATAATGATTAAAATTAAATGTGATTACTTAAATGGTGCGGTTGCCGTGCCTACAGAAATTATAGACAAACACTTAAAACTTGCCTCTGCGGCAAGTTTTAAGGTTTTGCTTTTTATTCTGAGAAATCCCCAAGGAACAGCAGATGCGAAGCAAATCAGTATGTGCACGGGATTATCAGAAGAGGATGTAATTAATTGTCTTGAATTCTGGGAAAGCAATTCAGTAATTGAAGTTACTGAAGAAAAGGTTACTGAAGAGGCTTATGCAAATTCTGTTGGAAATGCAAAGGCTGTGTCAGCACCTGAAGAGAAAAAAGCAGAAAGAACAGTTACAGTTAAAAAATTACCCGTAAAAAAACCTACACAAAGAGAAATTGCAGAGCGTCTTATTGCCGAACCCGAGCTTGAAATCATTTATAACGAGGCGCAGAATATTCTCGGTACATTTGGCTATGATACCCAGGCACTTCTTCTGATGATTTATGACTTTTACGGCTTTCCGCCTGAAGTTATAATTACACTTTTGCAGCATCAGAAAAATGAAGGTAAAACAGCATCTTCAGCAATTAAAAACAGAGCAGAGGATTGGGCAAAAAGAGGTATTGATACCCTTGAGCTTGTAGAAGAAGAGCTTTTAGCGCTTGATAAAATTCAGGCAGCCTTTATAGCAGTTAAAGAAACTGCAGAATTTGCAGGAGATTTTCCCACAACCCGAATAGCCAAATTTTTACGCACATGGGCAGTCGATTGGGAATGCTCATATGAGCTTATAAGGTACGCTTTAGAAAATAACAATAAAAGCCTGAACGATACTAATAAAATGCTTAAAAAATTCGTTCAATCAGGTATCTCTTCTCCCGAGCAAGTAGTTGCGAGAGAAAAGAAAAGCTTACCCAAAACTGTTAAGAAGACTTACGATACAGAAGAAATCGGTAAAAATAGTGTTCTTGATTGGATTAAAAAATATGCAAACGGGGAGGAAAATGAATGAAATATTCCGAGGCAATTTATTCAAAAGCTGAAGCGGAGCTTAAGGAACGCAGAGTAAACGCTGAAAGGCTTGGCGAAATGCGTCGTAACGAGGTTGCCGCAAAATACCCCGAGCTTTTAGATATAGAGAAAATTATGAGAGAAACTGCGCTTTCTGTAATAAGAAGCGTTGGTGCAGGTGGAGAAAGAGTTGATATTTCCCAGCTTGCAAAAAGTAACCTTGAAGCGCAAGCAAAGAAAAAAGAGCTTTTGAAAAGAGCAGGTTATCCTGAAGACTATCTTGAAACACCTTATAGCTGTAAGGATTGTAAGGACTCAGGTATAAATAACGGTAAGCTTTGCAAATGTCATCTTGATATTCTTAAAAGAATTTCGGTGGAGAGTCTTTCCTGCAGTCCTATTCTTGCTCGTTCAACCTTTGAATGCTTTGATTTGAATAATTACAGTAATATCAAAGATATGGAATTAGGCTTTTCCCATCGTGAAATTATGGGTGGCGTTTTCGGTATGCTCAAAAACTATGCAGAAAATTTTCGCCCTGAAAATCCCAGTTTATTTTTCAGTGGCGGAACAGGCTTAGGAAAAACTCATCTTGCTCTTGCAATTTTTAATGTACTTGTTCAGAATGGTTATAGTGTTTATTATGAATCCGCAAGAAAGGTTGTAAAGCAGCTTCAGAATGAGCATTTTGGTAAATCTGACTCTGATTTAGAAGAAGAGTTAATCCGAAATGATTTAATAATCATTGATGACCTTGGAGCAGAGTTTGAAACACCCTTTGCAAACGCAGCAATAAATGAGATTATTGATGAGGTTGTGCTTATGGGCAAGCCAATGATTCTGATTTCAAATCTCAATAGAACAGAATTTGAAGCAAGATATGGCGAAAGAGCTGCATCAAGGCTTAATGCATTTGAAATTGTTCAGTTTTTCGGAACTGATATAAGACAAAAGAACAAATAAAGGAGATAAAACTATGTTAAAAGGTATTCCGAATATTATTTCACCCGAGCTTCTTAAGATTCTTGATGAAATGGGTCACGGTGACGAAATCGTTATCGGTGATGGTAATTTCCCCGCTGCATCAAATGCACAGAGACTCATCCGCTGCGATGGTCACAATGTTCCCGAGCTTCTCGATGCGATTTTGAAGCTTATGCCTCTTGATACATATGTTGATAGCCCTGTTATGCTTATGCAGACAACCAAGAATGATCCAACACCTACTATCTGGGCTGAATATCAGGAAATCGTTGATAAGCACAATGGTGCAACAGAAATGAGCCAGATTGAGCGTTTTGCTTTCTATGACAGAGCAAAAGAAGCTTATGCAATTATTGCAACAAGTGAAATGGCACTTTATGCAAATGTTATCCTTAAAAAAGGCGTTGTTACTGAATAAAATCAAGTATGAGCACATTTGAAAGTCAGAAACTTTTAAATGTGCTCATTTTTATCTTGAAATATCTACAAAACTATGATACTATAATCAAGAACAAATGTTCTAAAGGTGAGAGTGAAATGGAATACTTTTTAGTTTACTTTGCGGGTATTTCCGTAATTACTGCAATAGTTACTTTTTATGATAAAAAAGCTGCAAAAAAGTGGACAAAGCATAGAGTGCCTGAAAAGCTTTTGTTTTTGTTGGCAATTTTGGGCGGAGGTCTGGCAGAATATCTGACAATGCTCAAAATCCGACATAAAACCAAGCATAAAAGGTTTATGATAGGGCTACCTATAATTATGGTCTTGCAGGTGGTGATTTTATGGTTAATTTTGACACAAGGGTTCAATTTTTAAAGGGTGTTGGCGAAGCGAGAGCAAAAAGCCTTGAAAAGCAGGGGATTTACAGTGTTGGAGACCTTTTAAGAAACTATCCTCGTGCCTATGAGGATTGGAACAACACAAAGCCTTTAAGAGATGCACATATTAATGAAAACATCTGCGTAAGAGCTGTTGTTGCCCAGAATCCTCAGGTTGTTAAAATTAACGGCGGAAGAATTCTCGTGAAAACCGTAATTTCCGATGGTAGCGACTATATTCCTGTAACATTTTTTAATAACAAATATGTAAAGGATCAGCTTGAAGAAGATAAAGAATATCTGTTTTTCGGTAAAATCACACTTGATAAGTACAATAATAAAACTATGCTTTCACCAAGATTTGAAAAATCACTTGAAAAGCAAAGAATAAGACCGATTTACAAAGCAACTTCGGCAATGCCATCAAAGACAACTGAAAAACTGGTTGAAACAGCGTTGAGAGAAATTAAGGGGAATATTCAGGAGATAATTCCCCAATATATTGTGAAAAAATATAGACTTATGGGCTTTGAAGAGTCTTTAAGAGCTATTCATTTCCCTGAAAGCGAAGAACAATTGGCTCTTGCTAAGCGCAGACTTATTTTTGAAGAATTGTTGCTTTTACAGATGGGTCTTCTGAATGAGAAAACCGAGGGCGGAAACCGAAGCTCAATTCCTATAAAAAATGATTATACAGAAGAGTTTTATGGCACTCTTCCTTTTGAGCCTACAGCTGCTCAGAAAAGAGCAGTTGCAGAAGCAATTGAAAATATGAAAAACACCAGGCAAATGAATCGTCTTTTGCAGGGTGATGTTGGTTCGGGTAAAACTGTTGTTGCAGCGGCATTAATGTATAATGCGGTGAAAAATGGTTTTCAGGCTGCCTTAATGGCGCCAACAGAGGTTCTTGCAAATCAGCATTTCAAAACCCTCTCAAATTTCTTTGGCAATGATATAAATATCTGCCTTCTGACAGGTTCGGTAACTGCAGCTAGAAAAAGAGATATAAGAGGAAGGCTTAAGGATGGCGACTGCAATATTGTTGTCGGTACTCACGCAATAATTCAAAATGATGTTGAGTTTAATAATTTAGGTCTTGTTATAACAGACGAACAGCACCGTTTTGGTGTAGGACAGAGGGCAAGTCTTTCCAATAAGGGCAATAATCCTCATACTCTCGTTATGTCTGCAACGCCAATTCCGAGAACCCTTGCTATGATGATTTATGGTGACCTTGATATTTCCGTTCTCGATGAATTACCCAAGGGCAGACAACCTATTAAAACATATCATGTTCCCACAAGCTATCACGAAAGAATTTATAATTTTATAAGGAAGAACATTGCTGCAGGACAACAGGCATATATTGTGTGTCCTCTTGTTTCAGAGAGCGACAGCGACCTTGTTCCTGCAACAGAGTATTATGATTATTTGAAATCGACCTATTTTGCTGACTGCACACTAGGACTTCTTCACGGACAAATGAAGCCTAAAGAAAAGGATGCGGTTATGGCTCGCTTCTATTCGGGCGAAATTCAGCTTCTTATTTCAACAGTTGTTATTGAGGTCGGTGTTGATGTACCCAATGCAACAGTTATGGCAATTGAAAATGCAGAACGTTTCGGACTTTCACAGCTCCATCAGTTGAGAGGTCGAATCGGCAGAGGAAGTAAGGAAAGCACCTGTATTCTTCTTTCTGATGCGCAGAATGAAGAGGCGACAGACCGCTTTGAAACAATGTGCCGTACATCTGACGGTTTTGAAATAGCCAAAAAGGATTTGGAAATGCGCGGTCCCGGTGATTTCTTCGGCTCTCGTCAGCACGGTCTTCCCGATATGCGAATTGCAAATCTTATGACAGATTCAAGAATTCTCTATGAAGCACAAAAAACGGCAAAAGAGCTTGTTGAAGTTGAGGTTTCAATATCAACAGAAGAAAGACATCTTTTAGCAGAAGAAATGAAACGACTCTTTACAAGAGTAGCTCTTAATTAAAAACAAAACCTCGATTACCCAAAAGGTAATCGAGGTTTTTTATAATTGATTTTAGCCGAATACTGCAAGTAAGAAACCTGCAGCAACTGCAGAACCTATAACACCTGCAACGTTAGGACCCATTGCATGCATTAAAAGGAAGTTTGTGGGATTGTATTTTCTACCCTCGTTCTGTGCAACACGAGCTGCCATAGGAACAGCGGAAACGCCTGCCGCACCGATAAGAGGATTGATTTTACCGCCTGTAACAACATAAAGAAGCTTGCCAAAAAGCACACCACCCATTGTTGAGAAGCAGAAAGCCAAAAGACCAAGACCGATAATAAGAACGGTTTTGAGCTGTAAGAAATCCTGTCCGTCAGCAGTAGCACCAACTGTTACACCGAGCATAATTGTAACGATGTTCATAAGTGCGTTCTGTGCTGTTTCAGAAAGTCTTTCTGTAACGCCACATTCTTTGAAAAGGTTACCAAGCATAAGCATACCAAGAAGAGGAGCAACAGAGGGAAGAAGGAGAGCGCAAAGAATAAGAACTGCAACGGGGAAAATTATTTTTTCTGTTTTAGAAACCTTTCTTAACTGCTTCATTTCAACCTTACGCTCTTTTTCTGTGGTAAGGATTTTTATAATAGGTGGCTGAATAACGGGAATAAGCGCCATATATGAATATGCAGCCAATGCTATTGGTGCTAATAAGTGAGAAGCTAATTTTGATGTAAGGAAAATAGCGGTAGGACCATCTGCACCACCGATAATAGAGATAGATGCTGCCTCTGCAGGCTCGAAGCCTAATGCAATTGAAAGAAGGAATGCGCAATAAACACCAAGCTGAGCTGCTGCACCTAAAAGAAGACTGATGGGGTTTGAGAGAAGAGGTCCGAAGTCGGTCATAGCACCAACGCCCATAAAGATAAGACAGGGGAAGATACCGGATTTAACACCTACATACAAAATACGAAGAACACCGGAATCATACCAATGGGTGCCTTCAATTACAGCTTGTCCGAAACTGCCTAACTGTCCGCCTGTTGTATCAAGCATCATATTTGCGCCGGGAAGGTTAGCAAGTAAAATACCAAACGCAATAGGAACAAGCAAAAGGGGCTCGTAGCCCTTTTTTATTGCAAGGCATAAGAAGAAGCAAGCGATGCCTAACATAACAAGGTTTTGCCATTCTAAAAGGTAGAAGCCTGATTGTTCCCATAGATTAGATAAAATAGAACCAATATGCATATTAACCCTTCAAATTAAAATTTTTACATTAATTATTGTTTGTAAAAATTATGGCAATATGCATATTGGCTTTGATTTTAAGTAGCTATTTAATTAAATCAGATAACAGCAAGAACATCGTCTGTGTTAACTGTTGAGCCCTTGGGAGCGTTGATGGATTTAACAGTACCGTCGCAGGGAGCAACAATGTCGTTTTCCATTTTCATAGCTTCAAGAACAACGATAACATCGCCTGCTTTAACTGCTTCGCCTACATTTTTCTTAACTGCAAGAATTGTGCCGGGCATGGGAGCTTTAACCTGAGTACCGTCAGCAGAAACGGGAGCAACTGCAGGAGCTGCAGCGGGAGCTTCAGCAGGAGCTTCGGGAGCTGCAACGGGTGCAACTGAAACAGGAGCAACAGCGGGAGCTGCAACTGCAACGGGTACCTGAGTAACGCCTGTTACAACTGCATCGGATTCTGTAACATCTACTTCGTAAATTTTACCATTTAAAGTAACATTGTATTTCATATTATTATTCCTCCACTAATTTGATAGAATTAAAGATAAGATTATCAAGTGAAATGCCTGTTTTGTGAGCAACAAGCGCCATAATAACTGCGGCATCCTGTTCTTCAATGTTGATGAGCTCAGGTTTCTGATTAAGACGTCTGATAGATTTAAAGCAAAGTCTTTCAAGAGGAATACCTGATTCGTGAGAAGTAATAGCCATAATAACTGCGGCATCCTGTTCCTTTACACCATCAAGGGTTACATACCCCGGTGTGTAGGGAAGCTTTACTTCTTCTTTAGCAGGTTCTTCTGCAACAATTGCTTCAGGCTGCGCTACCTGAACAGGTGCAGGGCTCTGAGCCTCTGCAACATTTTCGTCGCTAGTTGCTTTTTTTGATTTTTGTCCGAAAATCTTTGGGAAAAGCTTAACGAAAAACAGTATTACTGCAAGAACTATAAGAACAAGAACGAAACCAAATCCTGATGTGCTTAAAGCATCAGGGATACTAAACAAAGGAAGAAAAGTCATATTAAACCCTCCTTAGTCAATAGCCTTGATTTCGTAGCTATATGTTTTAGAAGCCATTTCATCACGATAATCGAAGAAGTTTTCTGCCTGAGTGGGGAATGCGATGTATGAGAGAACATCTTCGTCACTCTTTGCTTTTTTGCCGATTTCAGCTTTTGCAGCTTCGAATGCAGGCTCGAGAGAATCTGCATATCTGCCTTCGATTTCTTTTTCGTCGCCGAGAATCTGTTTTTTAACATCCTCGTTAACCTTGCCGGGTGCTTTACCATATTCACCCATAAGATAGGATTTAACTTCCTTGGAAACATTTTTGTAACGCTCGCCTGCAAGAACATTTGCAGTAGCCTGTACACCAACCATCTGGCTCATAGGAGTAACAAGGGGAGGATAACCTAAATCCTCACGAACTCTGGGAGTTTCAAGAAGAACCTCGTCAAACTTGTCCATTTTGCCCTGTGCAGTAAGCTGAGCAACAAGGTTTGAAAGCATACCGCCGGGAACCTGATAGTCAAGTGCCTTTGCGTCAGTTGCGAGAACTGTGGGGTTAAGTAGACCGCTTTCAAGAGCCTTTGCTCTGATAGGCTTGAAGAAATCTGCAATATCTCTGAGAATTCCGTTGTCAAGGCCTGTGTCATAACCGAGCTCTGCAAGTGTGTAATTAAGAGTTTCTGTTGCGGGCTGTGATGTACCGCCGGACATTGTTGAAATAGCAGTGTCAATAACGTCAACGCCTGCTTCAACTGCCTTAAGGCAAGTCATAAAGCCAAGACCTGTTGTACTGTGAGTGTGAAGAACAAGGGGAACATCAACTGCTTCTTTAAGAGAAGAAACGAGCTTGTGTGCTTCAGCGGGGCTGAGAATACCTGCCATATCCTTGATAGCGATAGTCTGACAACCGATGCTTACCATATTTTTTGCAAGCTCAACATAAGAATCAAGAGTGTGAATAGGGCTGATTGTGTAGCAGATAGCACCTGAAGCAATAGCACCATTCTTAACTGTTTCGTCAACTGCAACCTCAATATTTTTAACGTCATTGAGAGCGTCAAAAATTCTGATGATGTCAATTCCGTTTTCTACGCTTTTCTTAACAAACATTCTAACAACATCATCGGGATAGTGATGATAGCCAAGAAGGTTCTGTCCTCTTAAAAGCATCTGGAGCTTTGTATTGGGACAAGCCTTTTTGATTTTTCTAAGTCTTTCCCAAGGATCTTCTTTAAGGTAACGAAGACAAGAGTCGAATGTTGCACCGCCCCAGCACTCGAGTGAGTAGTAACCTGCTTTGTCGAGTTTTGAGAGAATCGGCTCGAACTCATTGAACTTCATACGGGTTGCGATAAGAGACTGATTGGCGTCACGCAACACTGTTTCGGTAAACTGAACCTTTTTCATTTGCGATTTCTCCTTCATTTATATTTTGAAATAATTAACAAGGAAATATAAATTAGTATATCATTAATGGTGGAATGTAATCTTGTTTTTTGAAAAAAATCTTCCTACCAATTTTTCCCACTTTAGCATACCATAAATATATATTTAATTCAAGTATTTTGACAACATTTGTTTAAAATTTAACGAAGCAAAATGTTGTTAAAATAAAATCCGATTTATATAATTACATTGATAATTTATGCAATGAATAAAACTGCCTTCCATATAGTGCGGAGGGCAGTTCTACTATACTATTATATATATAGGCGCTCAACGGCAAAAAACATGCCTGCCGATGGTGGTTATAACTGGTCTTGTACGAATCCATTGGTTAGAGGTTTTGGTAGGGTTGTAGTAATATAATGCGCCACCGCTGGGGTCCCACCCGTTAATAGCGTCCTGTGCTGCTTTTCGTGAGGTAGCATCGGGAGCAACTGACCAGTTGCTGTCTCTGACCGCAGAAAAGGCGCCTGCCTGATAAATAACACCTGAAACAGTATCGGGGAAAGAGGAGGAATCAACTCTGTTTAAAACAACTGCACCCACAGCTACCTGTCCGGTGTAGCTTTCACCACGAGCCTCTGCAGCAATAACCTTAGCAAGAAGATAAACATCAGAAGAGCTGTAGCCACCGGTTGAGCCTGAGGAAGAAGAACCAAGACCGAGATATAAGAGAGTTTTGGGACCCGCAATACCGTCAGCGCGTATGCCAACGGACTGCTGATATCTTTTAACTGCACTTTGAGTTTTAGTTCCATAGATACCATCGACAGTTCCGTTAAAGAATCCGAGAGATTTAAGCTTGTTCTGAATTCGCCTTACTTCGTCACCGCGGGAACCTACTTTTGAAAGAACCTCTTGTGATTCGATTTGTTGCGATTGGTTGTTATAAATGTACCCTATACCAATAATAATAGAAAGACAGAGGAAGATAGCAATAAATGTTGCGGATTTGGATTTTGAAAATTGCAAAAAATCAAAATTATTTTTTTTATTTTTCATATAACACCTCATATTTTTTTTAGTAGTTTTTTCATTTTGGGATAAAATATTCAAACTTTTTATACTGGTTTAATCGTAATAGTTGTGGTTGTTGAATGTGCACAACCACAATATATTGTGATTGGTAAAAAAGTTGAAATTTTTTTAAAAAAATTTGAAAAAAATGCTTGACAAATGGCACTTGTGGTGATATTATATCAAGGCACTCTTCGAGAGGGGCGAAAAACGAACCGCAAAAGTGGTACGCGGAAGACCTTAAAGAGAGCGCAACGAACCTTGAAAATTAAACAACGAGAAACAAAGAAACCCTTGAGATTTTTTTGAGCGTAAATGATAATTTGCGACAGTAGAATTCGGACTTCGAAAGAAGTTTGAGAGTGATACGCTAGAGTATCGAAAATGAGCGAGAAAGCTCTGAAAAAGGTTTAGACATCTTAGGATGTGTGAATACAATTTTTTAGAGAGTTTGATCCTGGCTCAGGACGAACGCTGGCGGCGTGCCTAACACATGCAAGTCGAA
>JAZRDP010000013.1:0-1612 GCA_045660345.1 Acutalibacteraceae bacterium | reverse complement strand
TTCGTGGTCTATTTTTGCATTTATGAACGCGCTGCCGTTTATGCCATAAATCTCTCTCCTTTTCTCGTCTGTAATGTGCGCGTCGATTATTGATTGAATCTCTTTACTTATCTTCGGTTTTTCTGCCTTTTGCGTTTTGCCGGCTTTGTGAATTATGCGACAACTGTTCTTGTCGCGGTTCCATTTTTCACCGGCGATGATGTTCCTGCAACTCTCTTTCAGTAGCTTTTTTGCAGTGTTCAAGGATTTTTCGTCGCAGTTCCCAACTGATGATACTTTGCACTTTGTGATATTGATTCTTGTGGCTTCTCCCTCTTTGTTTGCCTTTACCTTTGCTGTGATTGTGGCGCCGGTGAAAAACTCGTTGAAGTCGAGCCCGTCGGAATATATTCCTTTTGTGTTACCAAGAGTGGTTTCTATTGTTCCTTCTCTGTTTGTAACTGTTATCTTTTGTGCGTTGGCTGTCAATGCAATAAAAAGAAGGAAGAAGGTAGTGGTGAGTTTGTAATTCCTTGTTCTCATTCCTTGTTTTCGTTTCCTTGTATTATTTCCAACAATTCCTTGATGTCGGCTTCGCTCAGTTTCTCGTTCTGTGCAAAGAATTTTACCATTGATGAGCCCGAACCACCGAAGAACGAGTCTTTGACATCCTTCATTACCTGGCCTGTGTAGGCTTCGCGACTGATGAGAGGGTAGTAGGTGTGGGTCTTGCCGCTGAGCTTGCGGTAATCCACGAATCCTTTGTTAAGGAGGATTTTCAGGAATGTGGAAACTGTGGTGTAGGCAGGCTTTGGCTCGGGGTACTTTTCAATTATGTCGTGTATGCAACCACCGTCGGGCATGTCCCACAGCGCGTTCATCACCTGCATCTCGGCTTTTGTAAGTGTATCGAATTTTTTCATCCTGTTATTTTTTTGTTCTTTCTTACGCAAATATATAACGAATGTTTTAGAAATCTAAAGTTTTAGAAATATAAAAATGGTTTAGCGGTAAAACTTTAACTTTTATTATTAGTAATTAAAGAAAGGGTAGACTGAAATAGTGCAGTTAAAGCGGAAACAATAGTTTGTTTATTGCTGTTTTTAACTTATTTTTGCAGTCGATGGTTTCTACACTTTTTTTATCTTCAACCTTGCATTGGATTGTATAAACCTTATAATAATTATAATATGAAAAACACAGGTTTCTTAAAGTCAAGATTTTTTGTTGCTGTAGTGCTGTTTGTGGCGCTGGCGGCAAAGGTGCAGGCGCAGAACATTCAGTTCCATTACGATTTTCGCCGTAATTGCGCGACGTCGACTGTTGAGATGTTCCGTGCCGACAATTATGGTAGCACATTCTTCTTCATTGACATGGATTTTGCTCCAAAGGCTGTTGGCGCGTATGGTGAGATTTCGCGCGAATTGTGTTTCTGGAATGAGAGTAAGTTAAACTGGCTGTCGGCCCACATTGAGTACAATGGTGGTTTGAGTAACGCATTTTCATTTGATAATGCCTGGCTTGTCGGTGCAACCTACTCGGGTCACTCAAAGGACTGGAGCAAGACTTGGTCGGTGTCGGCAATGTACAAAGCTATCCCGGGCAATGTGAGTGTAAGCAATTTCCAGATTAC
>JAZRDP010000012.1:0-1588 GCA_045660345.1 Acutalibacteraceae bacterium | reverse complement strand
CCGGAATCCCTTGGAATAGGGTTTCCGGGCGTTTGTGTTTTATGATGTAATTCCGGGAATAACTTAATACCGAGAAAGGGGCGTTTATTGATATGTTCTCCATTGGAAAAACACGATTATGGAGACAACAGACGAAAACAGAACGCCCTGCTATTTGGTGCTCCAAATTGGAATTTGCTTGCTGCAATACACCTCAATTGCTTCACAGATAAACGCAGCAGTACCATCAGCGTGCTTGTCGATGTTGTTCTTAAAGCGTTCATCTGCAGCATACATCTGGCCGAGACCTGCCAAAATTTCGTTTGTACAAAGGTAGTAATTTTCGGTGATATGGTTCTGCAGTGTTTTCACAAGGTTCTGTACCTCGGTGGAATCAGGCGCTTCGACCTTTCTCATGCACACCGCAAACTCTGCCATGATGTGGTCCATTCCCTCGGCAAGGTCATTCCACTGCTGTTTGGAGTAATTCTTGGTCCGTTCTGCGTGTTCCTTGTATGCATCCGTTTTGCCCCATTTTTCTTTGGCTTCAGCCTTATACTTTTCAAATTCGCTGTTGTCAAACGCTTTCATAATATTTTCTCCTTTCACGGCACCATCAATGGCAGAAATTAACCGCTCTAACCGCTCTTTTTTAAGTGTGAGAAGGTGTTTTTGCTCGTTCAGAGCCTTGTTTTTATCATAATTCGGGGATGACAAAAACTCTCTGATACTTTTTAAGGAAAAATCAAGTTCACGGTAAAAGAGAATCTCTTGCATACGAAAAAGAGAATTTTCGTCGTAAAAACGATAGCCTGTAGACCTGTCAACAAAGGCTGGCGTCAACAATCCTATTTCATCGTAATAATGCAGTGTGCGCACACTTACACCCGTAAATTCGGCAAATTCTTTAATCTGCATTTTCAATTTTATCACCTCACAAGGAAAGCATATACTATGACGGAGCGTGAGAGTCAATGCCTTTTTGAAAAATATTGATTGGTGTTCGAAAAATTCAAATTTATCGAGCCTTGCCGCCAGACACTTTGATTACCTGTCCCGTAATCATTCTTGCCTGCTCACTTGCCAGGAACAAAATAGTTTCGGCAATATCTTCTGGTTGAATTAATTTTCCCATTGGAATCAATGGAATGACTACTTTTTCAAAATCTTCATCGATCCATCCTGTTTGAGTTGGACCAGGTGCAACACAATTCACAGTAATTCCATATTGTGCCACTTCAAGTGCCTAACACCACCTTTGCTCCTTCACGAGCAAAAGCAAGTGCTGTGGTTGCTCCTATTCCCCATGGATTATTTGCTCCAGTAATTATTGCTACTCTATCCTTTAATCCATAATTTATCATCAATATTCCCCCCGTAAAATTAAAATGTCACATTCATTATAACACAAAAAATACGCATTGATCGTTTTTAATCAATGCGTATTACTGAAATTTTCGCGTGCTTTTACAACATGGAATTTACTTCTCGAAAGCTATCAATACAGCTCTACATGGTGAACCGTCCGCACCTGATAAATTCAACGGTGCAGCATTTAAAAAATAAACACCTTCAGGTACCTCTGACAAACGAATTCCTTCAAGCAAGA
>JAZRDP010000011.1:0-1170 GCA_045660345.1 Acutalibacteraceae bacterium | reverse complement strand
TTAAAAATGAAGGAAACCGTCTATGAAGCAGACAAGCAGATAGACCAAAAAGAAAGAACTATTGAAACTCTTTGTATGAAGCTTTTGATGCAGCAACAACCTGTTGCATCCGACCTTAGAATAATCTCATCTGCTCTTAAAATGATTTCAGATATGGAGCGTATCGGTGACCAAGCTTCTGATATTGCAGAAATCGCAGAATATGCTAATGGATGCGGTATGCAGAGCGAAACTCATATTGCAGATATGGCAAGAGCGACAATTAAAATGGTAACTGACAGTATTGATTCTTTCGTAAAAAAGGATGTAGAGCTTGCTTGTGCGGTTATTGCTCATGACAATACAGTTGATGATTTGTTTGATAAGGTTAAGGGCGAACTGATAACTGCTATTGAGAATAAAGCAGCAAATGCGGAAGCACTTATCGACCTTTTGATGATTGCAAAGTATTTTGAGAGAATCGGTGACCATGCAGAAAACATTGCAGAATGGGTTATATACTCTATTACAGGAAAACACGCACAAGATAACTAATGTTATGTATAGATTGATGAAATGACATCAATTTATTGAAAAAACTCACATTTTATGCTAAAATATAAGTATAAATCATTTTTCGGAGGTGAAAGTGTTGATTTATTTTGTAGAAGACGATGCCAATATCCGCAAACTTGTATGCTATGCGCTTGAAAAAGAGGGATATGCAATTAAAGGATGCAGTTTGCCGAGCGAATTTTGGCAAGAAGTAAAAAACGAAAAGCCACAGCTTATTTTACTTGAAATAATGCTTCCTGAAGAAGACGGACTCTCTATTTTGGGAAAACTTCAGGCAGATGAAAACACAAAAAATATTCCCGTGATTATGATTACTGCCAAAGGTAGTGAATTTGACAAAGTAACGGGGCTTGATATGGGTGCAGATGATTATATTGCAAAGCCTTTTGGTATGACAGAACTTACAAGCCGTGTTCGTGCGGTTTTAAGAAGATATGAAAAGACCAACAAGGTAAAAGAATATAAAATCGGAGATTTGTATGTAAATCCCGAAAAGCATATCATCGAGGTATCGGGAAAAGAAGTTAACCTTTCTTTCAAGGAGTATTCGCTTTTAATGGTGCTTTTGGAAGCTGAGGGCAACGTTGTTTCAAGAGATACATTGCTTACCCGTGT
>JAZRDP010000010.1:0-1288 GCA_045660345.1 Acutalibacteraceae bacterium | reverse complement strand
ATAAGAGAACTTAAAAAACATCCTATTACAGTTAAACTGAATACCGAAATAACAGATGTTAAATCTCTTGGTGCTGACGAAATAATTGTTGCAACCGGTGCGAAAGCGAAAAACATTCCCGTAAAAGGTGCAGATAAAGCTATCGAAGCGATAGATTATCTTCTTGAAAAGAAAGACGTTGGTGAAAATGTTGCAGTAATCGGTGGCGGTCTTACCGGATGTGAAATTGCTTATGACCTTTACCTGAAAGGCAAAAAACCAACAATTATTGAAATGCAGGATGACCTTATTACAACAAAGGGTGTATGCCTTGCCAATACAAGTTATCTTCGTGATTTCTTTAAAACAAACAAGGTTCCCGTTTATCTTGAAACGGCAGTATCTGAAATTGCGTCAGATGGTGTAACAGTTAAGGATAAAAACGGAAAAGAATTTAAAATCAGCTCCGATTCTGTAGTTTTATCAATAGGCTACAATCCTACACCGATAGCTAAAAAGAGTGGCAAAATTCACATTATCGGTGATGCTTCAAAAGTTGGAAATCTCCGCACGGTTATTTGGGGTGCGTGGGATGTATGTATGAAGATATAAGGGAGGATTTAAAATGATACTTACCAAAGAACAACAGGCAATTCTTGACGGTGAAAAAGGCGAAACACTCGCAAAAGTAATGAAAACACTTGTTATGTATGGCGATGCCTTTGAAGCTGAAAAACTTGTGCCTATCACATCAAAATATAATCATTTAGTAACATCATTCGGTCTTAAGGTTATGGCACCCGTATATGAACTTATGCAAAAACTTCTTGATGCAGGTGTGTGTTCTGAGCAAAATTTTTCAGTTGACCCAAGACCGCTTGATAAAAATGTTCCTGCAAACTTTTTGCAAAACTTAGTATTTAATAAGTTTATGTACACAAAGCAGGACTTTTATGAAAAACAGCTTCGTGAACTCGGTCTTATGAATGACGATGCTTTTACTTGTGCTTGCTATATGGATGAGGTTGGAAATAAACCACAGAAAGGCGAAGTTCTTTCTTGGGCAGAATCAAGTGCGGTTGTTTATGCAAACTCTGTTCTTGGTGCAAGATGTAACAGAAATTCAGGAATTATTGATATAATGGGTTCAATAGTAGGCTTCGTTCCGTATTTCGGACTTCTTACTGATGAAGGAAGAAAGGCTACATGGGTTGTAAAGGTGCAGACAACAACGAAACCTGAAGCACAGCTTTTGGGTTCGGCAATAGGTATGAAAGTTATGGAAGATGTTCCGTATGTTGTAGGACTT
>JAZRDP010000009.1:0-40924 GCA_045660345.1 Acutalibacteraceae bacterium | reverse complement strand
GTTAAATATTCAAGGATAGAATATGATGAACAATATATGTTGGATTCTTCTCCTAACTTAGCAATTTATTATAATCAAGGTGATTATAAGTCGATGACCCCTTTTGTAGATATTTATTTTAATAGGAAAAACTTTAAAATGTATTTGATAGCATTGAAATTAGATTGGATGTATGAACCAAAAGAAACTTTTGATGTTGATAAGATAGAAGAATTTGAAGATAAATGTAATGCTCATTGGGAATAATGAAAAGAGTAGCTCATCTTTATGTGGTGTGCTACTCTTTATTTTTAGTCATTTTCTTTTCTTAGTTTGTATAAGTCTAAGATTAATTTCTCAGTTTTTTCCCAACCTAAACAAGGATCAGTAATAGATTTACCATATATTCCTCCATCAATTGGTTGACATCCATCTTCAATATATGATTCAATCATTAAACCTTTGATTATATTTTTTAGGTTTTTATTTGAGTTAGTTAAGTTAATTACATATTTTGCAATATTAATTTGTTCTTCGTAATTTTTATTTGAGTTTGAATGATTTGTATCTATTATTATTGAAGGGAATTTATAATTTTCTTCAGTATAGATATTTATCAAGTTAATTAAATCTTCATAATAGTAGTTAGGAGTAGAGTCTCCTTCTTTATTTGTGTAGCCTCTTAAAATAGCATGAGTTAAAGGGTTACCTTCACTCTTAACTTCCCATCCTCGATAGATAAAAGTGTGAGGGTGTTGAGCAGCACTTATGGCATTTAACATAACAGTAGTATCTCCACTTGTTGGATTCTTCATACCTACTGGAACACTTAAGCCACTTGCAGTTAATCGATGTTGTTGGTCTTCACTTGATCTAGCACCTACTGCTACATAAGATAATAAGTCAGATAAGTAGCGGTGGTTTTCACTATAAAGCATTTCATCTGCACAAGAGAAGCCATAATCACGAAGAGCGCACATATGAAGTTCACGAATTGAGATAATTCCATGAAGCATATCGGGTTTCTCATTTGGGTCAGGCTGATGAAGCATACCTTTATAGCCTGCACCTGTTGTTCGGGGTTTACCTGTATAAATTCGGGGAATAATAACAACCCTATCTTTAACCTTTTCTCTTACCTCTGCAAGTCTTGAAATATAATCAAGAACAGGCTCTTTTGAATCTGCAGAGCAAGGACCTATTACAAGAATAAGCTTATCGGATTCACCTGTAAAAACCTTCTTGATTTCAATATCGTTTTTATCCTTCTGCTCTGCCATTTTCGCAGTAAGAGGAAACTGTTCTTTAATCTCCATTGGAATCGGCAGTTTTCTTTTGAAATTCATACTCATTTTAATTATCTCCTTTGACTTCACATTGTATGCCCAGGGTTTTGATATCGTCAAAGAACTCGGGGTAACTTTTATTAACACATTGGGCGTTTTCTAATATTCCGCCCACCTTACTGCATAAAATAGCAAGTGACATTGCAATTCGATGGTCATTATGACAGTTAAGGATTTCTTTTGGTGCTTTTATTTTTGTTTCAGGAATTATTATTTCATCCTCTTTAACAATTATATCGACACCGAATTTTGAAAGCTCGGTTTGCATTGCAACACCGCGGTCACTTTCTTTAATTTTCAGTCTTTTGGTCCCTGTAAGAGTTGCGCCATTACAAAGTACCGCGCAAGAAATAAGAACAGGACCTAAATCGGGGCAATCTTCTATATCAAGAGTGGGTGTACCATTTTTCAATTCACTAAAAAATTTTCTAAACACCCTGTCACCTTGGTAACTCTCTTCATTCATTCCTCTAAGAGTAACATTCCCATCAATCAGATTGAATGCTTCAAGGAAAGCAGAATTGGACCAATCGCCCTCAACTGAAAGATTTTGAGGTGAAAAACCCTGATTTCCTTTTATGTAAAATCCATTACTATCTTTTTTTATCTCAACACCAAATTTTGATAAAACATCTATTGTAATATCAACATAAGGAGCACTTTGAAGTGGTGTTGTAAGAATTATCTCGCTATCACCATCTAAAAGAGGCAAGGCAAATAAAAGACCCGTCATAAACTGACTGCTTACATCACCGCGGATTTTATATGTACCACTTTTCAATTCTCCGCCTGCTACAAGGGTTTTACCGTCTTTTTTCAGGTAACAATCCATATTGCTGAAAAGCTCTTCATAGACACTCTGAGGGCGTTCTAAAAGCCTCTCACTGCCCCTAAAAGATGCAGTTTTTGACAAAACAAGGCTTAACGGAATTAAAAATCTTAATGTGCTTCCGCTTTCGTTGCAAAAAAGATTTACATTTTCTTTTTTACTATTATTTTCAATTCCGTAAACAACCGCTTTGTTGCCCTCAATTTCTATTTTAGCTCCTAATTCTTTTAAGCAGGAAATTGTAGCAATAATATCGTCATTTGTTCCGATATATTCGATAACACTTTTCCCTTTTGCCAAAGCGGCGCATATAAGTAAACGATGGGCACAGCTTTTAGAGGGTGGTGCAAAAATCTCACCGCAAGCCACTGATGGCTTTATTGTGACATTCATTTTTCTGACCTCTCAATTAAAGTATCAATAGCCAAAAGATAACCATCAGTTCCTTTTCCGCTGATTATTTCAAAGCAAGCATTTCTGACATAGCTTATTTTTCTGAATTCCTCTCGGGAATCCACATCGGAAATATGCACCTCAACCGCAGGAATATTTACTGCCTTTAAGGCATCAAGTATTGCTATGCTTGTATGGGTATATGCACCGGGATTAATAATAATACCGTCATAAAGGCCGTAAGCAAACTGAATAACATCTACCAAATCGCCCTCGTGATTGGACTGATAGCATCTGACACCGATGTTTTTCTCATCTGCATATTTTTCGATTTTTTCAACAAGAGAATTATATGTTTCTCTACCGTAAATATCAGGCTCTCTTATGCCGAGCATATTAAGATTGGGCCCGTTAATCACAAGAATATTCATAAAAATCCTCCTCGATTAATTTTGCTACCTCTTCGACAGTACCCGAACCATCAATAACAACATCCGCTGCCCCTAAATAAAGCTCATATCTTTCATTAAATCGTTTTTCTAAATCTGCACGATTGCTTGAAAGAGGTCTGTCATCAGTAGTTATAAGCATATCTAAAGGTCTGTTAAGGAAATAAACCCTTGCATTACCCTTTAAATGCACTATATTTTCACTATTTAAAACCGCACCGCCACCTGTTGAAATAATCTGCGAATTGTTCTTTGAAATATTGCTTACAACAGATTTTTCAACCTCTCTGAAATACGCCTCGCCTGACTCAGCGAATATTTCGGGGATGCATTTGTTTTGATTTTTTACTATTTCCTCATCGCTATCAACGAAAGTCTTTTCAAGCTTTTCAGAAAGAGCCTTACCAACACTAGTTTTACCGCTTGCAGGCATACCGATAAGAGCGATATTCATTTTTTCTTTATATAAGCTTTTGAAAATCTTTTCAACCTTTTCGTTATCAACAGGTGCATCAATAAATTTTTTAACTGCAAAGGCTGCCTGAGAAACAAGCATATAAAGTCCGCCCACTGCAGTTATATTTTTAGCTTTAGCATCCAAAACCAGTCTTGATTTTAAGGGATTGTAAACTGCATCGAAAACTGCCTCAACGCAGTTTAATTTATCAAGGTCAACTGCGACAGTATCAGTATTCGGGTACATACCGCAAGGTGTTGTATTTATAATAATTTCGCAATCATTAAAACCAGTATACAGCTCCTCGTATGTAATATAGCCGTCCTTTTTATTTCGGGAAACCTTTACAACAATGCTAGCACCCATATTCTGCGCCACTGCATAAGCAGTATTTGATGTACCACCGCTACCGAGAATTGCAACCTTTTTATTTTTTAAAGTAACCTTCTCTCTTTCAATAAGCGCCCTAAGACCATAAAAATCTGTATTGTAGCCGTAAAGCTTGCCATCCTTATTTACTATCGTATTTACTGCATTTAAAGACCTTGCTTCGTCAGAAATCCAATGTAAATTGGGAATAACATCCTGCTTATAAGGGATTGTTACATTTATTGCTTTGAATTCCTTTTTATCAAAAAATTCAGGTAGCTCTTCCCTTTTCAGCTCCTGCAAACAATAGTCATAATCTGCAAGAGCATTATGTATTTCCTTTGAAAAGCTGTGACCAAGCCTTTCACCTATGCAACCATACTCCATTTTACTCTCCAAGCCAATCAGTACCGAATTTTTGTGAAAGTAAATCGCATAAAGCCAATGCGGTTATACTATCAACAACAACTCTAGCTCTGTGAACAATACAAGGGTCATGTCTGCCTTTGACACCTAAAACGGTGTTTTCATTATTTATAAAATCAATAGTTTCCTGTTCCTTGGAAATCGAGGGAGTCGGCTTAACGGCACATCTGAAAACAACGGGCATACCATTTGTAATTCCGCCATTTATTCCGCTATTATTGTTTGTTTTAGTAGTCACCTTGCCGTTTTCGGTAACGAATGAATCATTCATCTGACTACCAAGCATATCTGCGCAGGAGAAGCCCGCACCGAACTCAACACCCTTGATAGCAGGAATTGAGAAAAGAGCGTGAGAAAGAATACTTTCAACTGAATCGAACCAAGGCTCACCGATACCGACAGGTAAACCGATAACTGCAGTTTCAAGAACTCCGCCTACGCTCTCACCAGACTCTGCCGCCTTTTCAATGCTTGCTATCATCTGTTTGCCCTTTTCTTCACAAAGAACTGCAAACATTTTATCTGAAAGCACATTAATATCATTTTCCAAATCTGCAAAGCCGATGTCTTCAACACCTGCACATTTTGAAATATGAGTGCCGATTTTAACACCTTTTTTTGAAAGCAAATTTATCGCAATTGCACCTGCAGCAACAAGACCTGCAGTAATTCTTCCGCTGAAATGACCACCGCCACGATAATCCTCGCAGCCGTTATACTTACAGAATGCAGTATAATCTGCATGACCCGGTCTTGCTTTACCATAGGATGCGGAATAATCCTCGGATTTTGTATTTTCATTAGGAATAACAAAACAAATAGGTGTACCTGTTGTTTTACCATTAAAAACACCGCTTACAATATTGCATTTGTCTGCTTCCTTACGAGGTGTTGAAATTTTACCAACAGGTCTTCTTAAATCAAGCTGATGGGCGATAAACTTCTCATCAACCGAAATACCTGCAGGCAAGCCGTCAACAACCGCACCGATTGCAACACCGTGGCTTTCGCCAAAAAGAGTTATACTTATATTGTTACCGAATGTATTTTTCAATTTAAGTACGCCTCCTTTACTGTTTTTTCTAATTCATCGAATGATAAAAATCTGAATTCGAAACTACCTATTTCATTTACAAATACTACATTTACTCCGTCACCTTTAGCCTTCTTATCATGACGAAGTGCCGAAAGAATTTCATCAGCAGGAAAATCAAATTTAACAGGTAAGTTATATTTTGAAAGTACTTTAACAAGTCTTCCTCTTACTTCATCTGACGAGAATGCTAACATACCCATAGAAACACATTCACCATGCAAATAATCTGAAAGACCTGCTGCGGTTTCAATTGCATGACCTGCGGTATGACCGAAATTAAGAACCTTGCGAAGTCCCAACTCTTTTTCGTCCGCTTCAACAACCGCCTTTTTAATTCTTAATGAGCTTTCAATTACTGTATCAATAATTTCTTTTGCATCATTATTTTCAATAAGCTCAAAAAGCTCTTTATCGGAGGTAGCTGCCATTTTTATGCTTTCGGAAAGCCCATTATTAAACTGTCTGTCAGAAAGAGTTTTCAAAACATCGGGGTCGATTATAACCGCTTTAGGCTGATAAAATGCACCAACAGTATTTTTATAGCCACCAAAATCAATTGCAGTTTTTCCGCCAATGGAGGAATCCACCTGAGAAAGAAGAGTTGTCGGAATATTATAAAAATCTATTCCGCGCATATAGGTTGCAGCAGTAAAGCCTGAAAGGTCACCTACTACACCACCGCCTACTGCAACAACACAGTCTGCTCTTGAAAAAGCATTTTCATTAAGAACCTCAAGCAATTCCTTATATGTATCAAAGCATTTGCTTTTTTCACCCTGAGGAATAACCTTGATTACATTATTTTTAAACTGCTTAGAAACTGCCTCGGCATATTCAAATGGTACACCGCTATCAGTGACTATAAGGGCTTTTTTATTTATATTACAATATTCTGAAAGAGTGTTTAAAGCCCCTCTTTTAATAGTAATATCATAATCACCCATTGATGTTTTAACTGTTAATTTCATAGAGTATTTTCCTTAAATTGCTTGCTCTTTACCGTATCTTCCCACAAGTCTTACATTTGTGCAGACCTCTGAAAGCTTTCCGAGCATATTTTTTTCATCATCCTTTGAAAGCTTACCTTCACCCTCAAGGAAGAAATAATAATTCCAGATAACATCCTTCGACGGACGACTTTTGAGTGCTTTAAGGTTATAACCACATTCACCGAAAACGGAAATTGCCTTACTCAAGGAGCCTGCCTCGTCACGAACTGTGAAAAGAACAATAAAGTTCTCGTCACCCATTGACTCACCTCTCGGAATTCGGGAGAAAACTGCAAAGCGAGTTGTATTTTTACTGTCCTTATTAATTTTTCTGTCAATAAGCTTTAAGCCGTATTCGTGACCTGCTTCAAGGCTACAAATTACACCCACAGTATTATCACCATCTTTAGCAACATTAGCCGCCGCAAGAGCGGTATTAACCGCCTCTTCAGTTTCAAGTCCGCGTTCAAAAATATATTCTGCGCATTGACCTAACGCCTGAGGATGGCTTACAACCTTTTTAATGGTGTTTCTATGGGAGTCAGGAGTACCGAAAAGATGCTGTTCAACTGCCATATCGTAAACGCCGTTAATAAAAAGTGATCCAAAATAGGTTAAATCCATAACCCTTGCAACATCACCCTCATAGCTGTTTTCGATAGGAAGCACTGCACACTCGCATTCCCCCTTTTCAACCGCCTTATAAGCGGATTTAAAATCTGCATAAGGTACAGGGTTACCATCGGGGAAAATACGCTTAACTGCTAATTCTGCGAAAGCACCCTTAACACCTGAATAAGCAATTCTTGTGCCATCAAGGATTTTATGCTGAAAATCCTTTGAAAGATTCATTGTTGTTTTTTGGAAATTTATGTAATAAGAACGGATTTCTTCATCAGTAACAAGTGAACTGTTTTTTTCAAGTAATACGGCTTCTCTGACAGTATCTTCAACAGGTATTCCGTTTACCTTTTTATACTCGGCAACCTCCTTGACTGCAACCATTCTCTTCTCGAAAAGCTTTGCTATTTCTACATCAATTTCGCCAATGTTTTTTCTTGCATCCTGAAACTTTTTTTCGTAATCAGTCATTTATATAATCCTCATAAAGTGCTTTAAAAGCAGGGATAGAGCGTTCGATTAAATCTGTGTCAACACAATATGAAATTCTTACAAAGCCTTCAACACCGAAGGAATCGCTGGGCACAAGAAGAAGCTCGAATTTCTTTGCTCTTTCGTAGAATTTGTTTGCATCCTCTTCAAGAGATTTAACAAACATATAGAACGCGCCATCGGGTTTGATAACTGTATAGCCGATTTCGGTAAGAGCATCATAAAGAATTGTTCTGTTCTTTTCGTAAACTGAAACATCTGCAGTATCGTTAAGACATTGTGCAATAGTATACTGCATAAGAGCAGGAGCACAAACGAAGCCCAATGCTCTGCCTGAACCACAAACTGCAGCAAATACATCTCCTGCATCCTTCATTGAAGGTGAAACAAAGATATAACCGATTCTTTCACCGGGTAATGAAAGAGCTTTACTATATGAATAACAAACGAAGGTATTGTCATAATAGCAAGGAATATAAGGAACTGCCTCGCCTGTATAAACAAGCTCTCTGTAAGGCTCATCGGAAATAATGAAAATCTCCTTATTGAACTCTTCCTGCTTTGCTTTAAGAAGATCGGTTAATTTAACTATATCTCCTTCAGGAATGATAACACCCGAGGGATTGTTGGGTGAATTAACGATAATTGCTTTTGTGTTTTCATTAATTGCATTGGAAAGTGCTTCAAAGTCAATCTGCAAATCCTCTTTTTTACAGGAAACTGTTACAAGCTTTGCGCCTGCCTGCTCTGCGAAAACTCTGTATTCAGGGAAGAACGGAGCTAGAGCGATAACCTCGTCACCTGCTTCAACAATTGCATTAAGAGTAATTGTAAGAGAAGCTGCAGCACCGCAAGTCATATAAATAAGACCTGCATTGGCATCAACTCCGAATTTATTTTTAATGTTTTCTGCAATAGCGCTTCTTACATTTAGGTCACCGGGTGCAGATGTATAACCGTGAAGAACCTCTGCGGGAGTTTCAGCAATAAGCTTATTCATAACATCGGTTACCTTCTGGGGAGCGGGAACGCTAGGATTACCGAGACTGAAATCGAAAACATTTTCTGCTCCGATTTCTGCTTTTCTCTTTTTACCGTATTCAAAAATCTCACGGATTATTGAGCTTTTTTTACCTAATTGCAACATTTTTTCTGAAATCATAATAAATCTCCTGTTAAATATTTTAAAAATAAAAATCCGCAAACCGTTATGTTTTCAAACATAGCAGAATGCGGACTGTCTATACACTTTTAATTGCAATTACTTGCAATTTCCAGCGGAGCACAGACAATCCAAGCTGTTATAATAAAATCGATAATAACCAAAGCCTCGGAACATCTGTAACACCTCTCAAGTAAAATTTATGTTTTGTATTCTACTCTTGCATTTTTTATTTGTCAACATAAAAACGAACATTTTTCTTTAATTTTTAAATTTATTTGTTCTCGTATTTTTCAACAATTTCCGCAAAGCCGTAAATCAAAGCAGAAATCAAACGGGCAACTAAAACAAAAATCGCAACAACGCAGAGAATAGGAACAAGAAGAATAGACATCATCTGAGTTCCTACATAAACACCGATTAAAACAACGCCTACAACTGCCGCTACAATTGTAATAAATAAGTTTACTACAAACATAATTACAGAAAACTTTTTGAGCGTTGCAGAACAGCTTTTAAAGAACTTAAAATCAAGATTAAGCTTCTTGTCTTCAGCAAAATTTACATTTTCATCAACAATAATATTTTTTCTTTTTCTCATTTCCTCTACCTCTTAAAACCAACCATCATCAATATCTGCGTTTGTATTAAGCACAACGCCACCCTGCTGTTGAGCCTGAGTTGTTGTTGTATTCAAAGGCTTTTTAGTTGTATCATTTGTATTATTCTGTTTCTTTGTTGTTTCTTTGGAACCGGAAGAATTCTTTTTAGTTGTTTCAACTTTATCTGTTGCTTCAGGATTTTTATTCACGCCGATGGAATTATTTGTAACTGCATTTGTTACATCTTCAGGAATTTCATCTTTTGCACTGTCGTATGTTTTATCTAATGTTAAAACACCATCAACCCATTTATAGCAACTGATTTTTTCTGCGCTTCCGTCAGTAACCTTTGAAGCAATCAGATGCTTCTCTGCATCAACTGAAATATTCTTAAGTGCTGAAAGAGATTTAGAATATTCATATAATTTTGTTGTTTCATTGTAAAGCCAGCAATAATAGTTTATTACACCATTCTCGCTGCTTACTGCAATATAGAAGTCCTCAACACCATCGAAGTTAAAATCAATAAATTCATAATGCTCTTTTGCATAGTCTAAATCGAATTTAACATCTGAATCTTCAGGATATTTCAAGGTCTGAACAACAAAGCCGTCTTCTTTGATAACAGCAGAATCTGTTCCCACCTCAACTGTTACACCGCCAAGCTCTACACCTGATTCGGTAGTAGTTGTAGTTTTTTCATTCTCGGCTTTATCGCCACAAGCAGTAAACATTGTTACAACAACTGCAAGAGCAACTAAAACAGAGCATAAAGAAATAATTTTTTTCATATTCTTTCTCCTTTTAAAAAATCACGCCTTGGGCGTTAAGTGCATTTTCCAAGCTTTTTATATCAGGGGCTTTATAAACAAAGCCACTCATACCATAATTCCTCGCGCCTTCTATATTCTGCGGCAAATCATCAATAAAGAAGCATTCCTCCGGCTTTACTGAAAATTTATTACAGAATGCCTCATAAATCGCCTTCTGAGGCTTGAGCATTTTATATACACAGGAAACAAAAAATCCATCCATAAGAGTCAACGCCGGAATATTTAGATAATTATCAAAGAAGCGAGGCGTTGCATTAGAGAGCAGATATACATTATACCCCGCGTTCTTAATCCGTTTTATGAAATCATACATTTCAGGAAATGGTGGCATATACTCATAGAAATCGGAAAGCATTTCTTTAATAAGCGGTCTTGTTTCTTCAGGTATTCTCGGTAAAACAATTTCAACCGCTTCGTCATGGCGAAGTGTACCACCATCTAATTTATGCCAAAGATCGCTGGCAAAAACCTCTCTCATAAGAATTTCGTGATACTCTTCAGGAAAATATGTAGTGATAGTCTTCCTTGCATTATAATCAATAAGAACTCCACCCATATCAAAGACAATGTTTTTAATCAAGCAATCACCACCGAATATATTAACTATTACATTATACCATTTATTAAAAATTTTTCAATAATTATTAAGAAATTGCAGAATTTCCCTTTAAATTTTTAATAAATATGTTATACTGTGTAAGTAATACTTGACAAAGGGTGATTTTATGAAAGTAAATATTTTTAAAACTGCGGAAGAAATCGGAGCAGCAGTAGCAAGAATTTTTGTTGATGAGGTTAAAAATAACCCCGACTGTGTTTTAGGTCTTGCAACAGGCGCTTCTCCTATTCCTACATATGATAACATCAAAAAGATGCACAATGAAGAAAATGTTTCCTTCAAGGGTGTAAAAACATATAATCTTGACGAATACTGTGACCTCCCCAAGGCTGATAAAAACAGCTATTACACCTTTATGCACGAGCAGCTTTTCAATGGTCTTGATATTCTTGAAGAAAATGTTCATTTCCTTGACGGTAACGCAGCTGACTGCGATGCAGAATGCAAGAGATATGACAACGAAATCAACGAAGCTGGCGGAATTGATATTCAGCTTTTAGGTATCGGTAACAATGCTCACATCGGCTTTAATGAGCCTGCAGAAAGCTTTACCGACGGTTCCTTCAAGGTTAAACTTACTGATAGCACAATTGAAGCTAATAAAATTTACTTTGACGAGAATCCTATGCCTCATTATGCTCTTACAATGGGCGTTAAGCAGATTATGGCGGCAAAGAAAATCATTCTTATTGCAACAGGTCCTAAGAAAGCAGAAGCAATTAAAAATATGGTAAATGGTGAGGTTACTCCCCTTGTTCCCGCTTCTATTCTTCAGGAGCATGATGATGTTCTTATTTTCCTTGACGAAGCTGCTGCTTCTCTTCTTTAATACTCAGACACTTCAAAGCCCTCGCGTAAATGCGAGGGCTATTTTTTTCTTATTTTTTCTCTTTCTCAATAAGAGAATATACCTTTCCCAAAGCTTTAGCACAGTCCGATGGAAGAATTGAAAATTCAGACATATCTTTCTTTAATAAATCTGCGCTCATTCCGTGAACAAACGCACCCAAAACTGCAGAATTGAAAAGATTACCCTTCATTGAGGGCGTAAGACCTGCAATTATACCTGAAAGCAAGTCTCCTGCTCCACCCTTTGATAGACCGGTGTTACCCGTTTTATTAACAAAAAGCGAGCTGCAATCAGAATTGCAAATCAAGGTTTCGTGACCCTTTAAAAGAACATTTACTTTATATGTCTTACAGAAATCAACAACAATTTCCTCACGGTTTTCTTCAATATCAGTTACATTCAAGCCACACAAACGGGACATTTCACCAGGATGCGGTGTTAAAAGAATTTCGCATTTTTTACTTAATAAAATATCGTTAAATTCAGACAGGCAATTGAGAGCATCCGCATCCATAATCAAGGGCTTATCATTCTTGGTAATCAGAGCTTTAACAAGCTCTTTTATACTATCACTCGTACCAAGACCACACCCGACCATAACAACATCACTGTTTTTACAAGCATCAAGAATAATATTTATACTGTCAGAGCTAATGCAACCATCCTTATTAGTTGAAAGTGGTAAGAATAAATTTTCGGTCAAACTTGAGGTCAACGAAGTATACAGGCAATCAGGAAAAGCTAATGTTACAAGACCTGCACCGCTTCTCAATGCACCCTGTGTTGCAAGAGTGCAACAACCAACCATATTTTTACTGCCACAAATAAGCAAAGCCCTACCAAAAGAACCCTTGTTGGAAAAAGGTTCTCTTTTTGGTAAGAGCTTTGACGCAGTTTTTATATCAAGGTAATTTTTGTTAAGCAAAAAAGTTCACTCCTATTTTCTGAATAGAATTAATTTACTTTAACTTCCTTTTTATTATACCCTTTCATATTGCTATAGTCAACAAGTCATGAAGCGATCTGAAAATCAATAGCCTTAGAATTTTTATTTAAGGATTCAAGCATTTCTTCAAATTCTGTATTAACAAGAGGTGTTACATTTTCAACTTTCTTTTCAGCTACAAATTTATCACGGATTGAAAATTGAAGAGCTTTGAAAAACGCTTTAGTATATTTCCATACTTTTCTTTCAAATCTGATTAAATCTTTTTCGCGGTAAACTGCATAGCAAACAAGACCTACTGCTGCACATTCAAGGAAAAATCTTAAAAATACGAAAACTGACATATATATACCTCCAAACATTTTGCGAACATTTGTTTTATGTGCTTATTATAGCACTTATTTTTTATTTGTCAACACAAATGTTCTTTTTATTTGCTTTTTCGAGTACCTTTTTCGGGTCTTTCAAGATGTTTTGCGCTATTTTTAACTAATTTTTGTCATTTTTTGTTGTTTTTACATTGATTCATTGATTAAAACAACCTATTTTTGTTCGGCTGATGTTCGCCTAAAATTGAAATTTTAATAAAAAACGGCAAAATTTATAAAAATTAGGTATTTTATTTTTATAATATATATTGTATAATAACATAGATTATAACTACACAATTTATAAAAGGAACAGAAATTATGTTTGTTGATAAGGCTAAAATTAAAATTATTGCAGGTAACGGCGGTAATGGTGCCGTAGCGTTCCATCGTGAGAAGTTTGTTAATGCAGGCGGTCCCGATGGTGGCGACGGCGGTCGCGGTGGTAACATTGTTTTCCAGGTTGATGACAATCTTTCTACCCTTTCCGATTTCCGCTACAAAAGAAAATACAAGGCACAGAATGGTGAAAACGGTCGTGGCTCCCGTTGTAACGGCAGACGCGGTGAGGATTTAATAATCAAGGTTCCTAGAGGTACAGTTATCAGAGAAGAAGAAACAGGTCTTGTTATGGCTGATATGAGTATCGAGGAAACCTTTATCGCTGCTAAAGGCGGTAACGGTGGTTGGGGTAACCCTCACTTTGCTACCCCCACAAGACAGGTTCCCCGTTTTGCTAAAGACGGTGCTCCCGGTGAAGAATGGGAGGTTACTCTCGAATTAAAGATGCTTGCTGATGTGGGCTTGATTGGATTCCCCAATGTTGGTAAATCAACTCTTATTTCAGTTGTAAGCGAAGCAAAGCCCATTGTTGCCAACTATCATTTCACCACTCTCATTCCTGTTCCCGGTGTTGTAAGAATGGGGCCTGAAAGCAGCTTTGTTATGGCGGACATTCCCGGTATTATCGAGGGCGCAAGCGAAGGCATCGGCTTAGGTCACGAATTTCTCCGTCACATTGAGCGTTGCAGACTTCTTGTTCATGTTGTTGATGTTGCAGGTAGCGAAGGCAGAAACCCCATTGAAGACTTTGAAGCTATCAATGCAGAGCTTTCTAAATATAACGAAGATTTAACTAAATATCCTCAGATTGTTGCAGGTAATAAAATCGACCTTGCAACCGACGAGCAGAGAGAAGAGTTCAAAAATTACATCGAAGCAAAGGGCTTGGATTACTTTGAGATTATCGCTCCCATTGCAGAGGGTACACAGGAGCTTATAAACAAGGTTGCTGCAGAGCTTCAGAAGCTTCCGCCTGTTAAGATTTATGAAAAGCAGGAAATCACACCTAAAGACATTCTCAAAACCGCAAAGCGTGATTTCAAAATCCGAGTTGAAGGCGATGTATTCATTGTTGAAGCACCATGGCTTGCAAAGATTCTTATGAAAACAGACCTTAACGACTACTCCTCTCTTCAGTATTTCCAGAATGTTTTACAGACAAGCGGAATTCTTCAGGCTCTTGTTGAGAGAGGTATTACCGAGGGTGATACAGTAAGTATTTATGACTTGGAGTTTGACTATGTGCCCTAATGATATTTTAAATGGAATCTGCTCCCCTTTAGATGAGCCAAAGGCTAGAATGTACAGCCCTCTTACATTGGCTTTTTTAGGTGATGCAGTTTATAGCTTACTTGTAAGAAATATGCTTTCAATGCAGGAAAACAAGCCTGCAGGAAAGCTACATAAAGAATCAGTCAAATATGTTAATGCGGCATTTCAAGCTCAGATGATTAAAGGTCTTTTGCCCTCTCTTTTAGAAAACGAGGTTGCAGTTTTCAAAAGAGGCAGAAACGCTCATAGCGGACATTCTCCCAAAAATCAGGAAGCAGGAGATTATCGCTATGCAACAGGACTGGAAACTCTTTACGGATATCTTTATTTATGCGGTGAATCAAATCGTATAAAAGAGATTTTTGAATTAAGCACATATAAATTCTTTTTAGATGAAACTAACCGAAAGGAAACAGATTAATGTCCCTTATAAAGAAAGAACATATCAGAAACTTCTCTATAATTGCCCATATTGACCACGGCAAATCAACTCTTGCAGACCGTCTTCTTGAGCTTACTCAGACAGTTGCAAAGCGTGATATGTCAGCTCAGATTCTTGACGATATGGATTTGGAGAAGGAAAGAGGAATTACAATCAAAGCTCATGCGGTAAGACTTGATTATACCGCAAAGGACGGCAAAACATATCAGTTAAACCTTATTGACACTCCCGGTCACGTTGACTTTAACTATGAGGTTTCTCGTTCTCTCGCTGCTTGCGAGGGCGCAATTCTTATTATTGACGCTTCTCAGGGTATTGAGGCGCAGACCTTGGGCAACACATATCTTGCTCTTGACCACAACCTTGAGCTTGTTCCCGTTATCAATAAAATCGACTTACCCTCAGCAGACCCTGACAGAGTTGCGGCAGATGTTGAAGATATTATCGGTCTTCCCTGCGATACTGCACCTCGTGTTTCTGCAAAAACAGGTCAGAATGTTGAACAGGTGCTTGAACAGATTGTTGAGCTTGTTCCACCACCTGAGGGCGATGACGACGCACCTTTAAGAGCGTTGATTTTTGACTCCGTTTATGACAACTACAAAGGTGTTATCGTTTATGTCCGTGTTGTTGACGGTACTATCAAGGTTGGCGACACAATGAAAATGATGGCAACTGGTGCAGAATTCAATGTTGTTGAGGTTGGTACAATGAAAGCCACATCTCTTGAGCCTTGCGGTAAGCTTTGTTCAGGTGAAGTTGGTTATATCACAGGTTCAATAAAAACTGTAAGAGATGCAGTTGTCGGTGACACAGTTACTCTTACTAGCAATCCCGCTAAAGAGGCTCTTCCCGGTTATCGTAAAGCAACACCAATGGTTTATTGCGGTATTTATCCTGCTGATGGTGCTGACTACGAAAATCTTCACGAAGCACTTGAAAAATTACAGTTAAATGACGCATCGCTTTCATACGAACCCGAAACATCCGGCGCTTTGGGCTTTGGCTTCCGTTGCGGTTTCCTCGGACTTTTACACCTTGAAATTATTCAGGAAAGACTTGAAAGAGAATATGATTTGGACCTTGTAACAACTGTTCCAAGCGTTGTTTATAAAATCCATCTCTCAAACGGTGAGGTAGTTGAAATTGACAACCCCACCCACTATCCTGACCCTGCAGAAATTGATTATTGCGAAGAGCCTGTTGCAGATGCTCACATTTTCGCACCAAGCGAATATGTTGGCTCTGTTATGGAGCTTTGTCAGGAAAGACGCGGTACATTCAAGAATATGGACTATATCTCTGGCGACCGCGTTGAAATAAAATATGATTTACCCCTTAACGAAATCATCTACGACTTCTTTGACGCACTTAAATCAAGAACCCGCGGTTACGCTTCTCTTGACTATGAAATTTCAGAATATCAGCGTTCAAACCTTGTGAAATTAGATGTTCTTCTCAATGGTGATATTGTTGACGCCCTTTCATTTATTGTTCACTCTGATAAAGCATATGGAAGAGCAAGACGAATTGCAGAAAAACTCAAGGACCACATCCCGAGACAGATGTTTGAAATTCCTATTCAGATGGCTATCGGTGGCAAGGTTATTGCAAGAGAAACTGTTAAGGCTATGAGAAAAGACGTTCTTGCAAAATGCTACGGCGGTGACATCACCCGTAAGAAAAAGCTTCTTGAAAAGCAAAAAGAAGGTAAAAAGAGAATGCGTACCTTCGGTACTGTTGAAGTTCCTCAGGAAGCATTTATGGCTATTCTTAAGCTTGATGACGATAAATAATCCTAAAGGATTGATTTTGATGTACAACAACTATTTTGATATTTATTACCATAATGAAAAAAATCACCGTTTCTGTTTCAGAAGCGGTGAAATGGTATATGAAGAGATTTTCTCAGATGGTGCTTTACTTTCGAGCGGTTGGAATGCTTCAGGCTACCCTCTTAATGTTCTGAAAAACTGCCCTTCATACCTTAACCCTAAAAGATATGCAGAACCTTTTTCATTTAATATTGAGCTTGACGGACAAAGCGTTGATTTCTCTTTGGATTTTGTTGATTTTCAAACTAAAAAAACAAAAGAAAACGAAACCTCTGTTCTCACACTAAAAAGCAAAATCAAGCCTGTTACAATTAAGGTTTATACTTTAATTGATGGCTCACAAATGCTTTCTCGTTGGCTTGAAATTGAAAATCTTTCAGATGAACCTATAAAGCTCAGTAGACTTTCTGTTATGAGTGGTGGTATTGAATCCCTTGATGATGACGCTTTAGACCATACTGAAAGCGTTAATGATGTTTATTCCTTAGGCTATTTTGAAAATGATGCCTGGGGAAATGAAGGACAGTTCAAATGGTATAATTTAAAACCTGACTGCACCTGCATTGACGGAAGATTCGGCAGAGACAGATTCCGCCATCCCCTTTTATTTATCAGAAACAACCTTACAGGTAAAATATGGTTTTCGCAAATTGGCTTCAGCGGCGGTTATCGCTACACTGTTGATTACCACGCTCGTCCTGATAAATGCAATACTCACCTTTCATTCAAAGCAGAAATAACAGGTTATAACCCGATTTATATTATTGCGCCAAAGGGCAAGTTTGTTTCCCCCGTTGTATATATGGGACTTGTTCACGGAAATCTTGATGATGCAATAAACGAAATGCACTCACACATAAGAAAATCTGTTCTCAATCTTCCCGAAGCAGAGGGCAAAACTGCACTTATTAACTGCGGTATGGGTGCAGAGCACAGTATGAATGTAGAAGACAGTAAAGCTTTTATCGACCAATTCGCACTTATGGGCGGTGAAATATTCACCGTTGATGCAGGTTGGGAATGTCCACCCGACGAGCAGATGGAATGGGGAAATTATAACGGCAGAAACATTCCTGATAAAGACCGATACCCCAATGGTATTAAAGAGCTTCGGGATTATGCGCACGAAAAAGGCTTGAAGTTTGGTTTATGGGTTGATATAGAAAATGTGGGTAAACACTGCAATATTCACCAAGAACACCCTGAATGGCGTACAGTGAACGCCTTTGGTGAAAAATCTGACAAATTTGTTGATATGTCTATTCCTGAATGTACTCAGTGGTGTGAAAATGAACTCGCAAGAATTATTGAGGAATATGAACTCGACCTCTTAAGAGTTGACCATAATGTTGATTTTACCGAATATTTCGGTATTCGTGACACAGGCTATGGTATTCCCGAATGTGTTTGTATAAAGCACAACGAAGCAGTTTATAAAATGTACGAAAATCTAAAAAAGCGTTTTCCCAATGTGATTTTTGAAAACTGTGCAGGCGGAGGCGGAAGAACTGACCTTGGAATGATGAAAAGCTTTATTCACACCTGGGTCTCAGACTGGCAGAAGATGCCCCGCTCAATTGCCATAACAAACGGAATGACAATGGCACTCCCACCCGAAAGAGTTGACAGACTTTTCGCAGGAATGGGTTGCCACACAATCGGTTCATTTGATGCACATTTAAGAAACACAATGTTAGGTCATATTTCTCTGAATGTTATCTCCCCTGCTGGTGCTGATATCAATGAAAAGCAAATGTCTTTTATAAAACACTCAACTGATATTTATAAAGAGTTTATAAGACCATTTTTAGCAGAGTCAAAAATATATCACCACACGCCCGATTTGAACGAAAGTGATTATTCTATTCTTGAAATATCTGCACCCGATAAATCCAAAGGTGCAATTACTATTATCACCCTTTGCGGTGCTAATGAAAAAACTATAATGGTTAAGCCTAAAGGTATTAATGTTTCAAAGGAATATAAAGTTACTTTAGATAATGACGGCTTCAGCTATGTCATTTCGGGTGAAAAACTCAAACGAAACGGAATCGCGGTTGATATTAAGGCATCACTTTCATCAGAGTTAATTTTATATAAATGTATTTAAATGGTGATTTTTATGAAAATTAAGAAAAATATGCAAGACCATATTGATGTTCTTAACAGAGAATTGAAAAGCTTTGCAACCCGTAATCCCTCTGTTATTTTCAACGAGGTTGTGAACACGGATGAGGATTATACGCAGGGCTCTTTAAAATTCGATAGCTTTACTGTGCTTTTCCGTTGTCACGGCGGTGGTTCAGGCTATTCTTTTATGGAAGAACCCTTGTTTGACGACACCAAAAGCGCTCCTATGGGCTGTGTTGAAGCAACCTATGAAGCACTTTTCAAATTTGACTTTTCTGAGATTCCATTTTCAATTTATGATATACATAACGCAATAAACGACGAAAATTTCAGAACACTTTGCTTTCATAATATAATCACAGAAGAAAATGCGGTTGATGCGGCTACTGAAATTCTTGATTTCATTTCCAAAAATGAATATCAGATAAATCAGCTTGGTACTGACAAAAATCTTCAAAAGATACTTCTTGACAACTATTTCCATGATGAAAAGGTTTTTGATAAGAAACTTGACATCAACAAATTTAATGAAGATATTGAAACAAACGCAGAGCTTCATGAAGTTGTAATGGGAATACACCTGGCAATTCAGGATGGCGTTTACAAATTCTTATTAACAGGTAACAACAAACAACTTGTTAAAGAATTCAACAAGGCTGAAAAGAAAAATGATTTAATACTCTTTGAGAAAAGATATGAAAAATATCTTTATGATACCAATTTCCAAAAGCCTGACAATAAAGCAAGTCATGAAATGATACGAAAAAGGAAAAGCACCAAAATCACTAAGCTTTATAGTGGTGCCATTCTCATTTTAAGTATGGTGTGCAGTATAATTTTAAGTGAATTTCTAACGGATTTTCTAATTAAAACTTATCATCCTGACAGTTTATTTTTAACTTGTGTTGGAAGTGGGTTTCTTAATTTAACTTTTGTTTTTGGTATTGTTTTGATTTTCTTTGCTTTCGCATATAAACTCCCGTTTAATTTTATAAAAAATAAAGTTGAAAGAATTTTCAAAAAAGAATACGACAAACTCTTACTTATAATTGGTGTAGTACTCACAATAATTGGTGTTTGCTCCTTCTTTAATACATATAAAAATTATGGTATGGTTATAAAAGATGACATTATTTATATTGAAAACCAACCTATTTCTGATGACTATGACATTGAGTTTATTTATATCAAAGGACAGGAATACGAAGAACTCGACGATTCCATTATATACGAGGATGATGTTGAATATCGTCAACTTCTTTATGTTTTAGACGGTGACTATGAAAATTATTTACACTGCGAAATTGAAACAACTGACGGAATAGTCACGAATCAAGTACTAACCAAACTCAAAAAGGCAAATTGCAAACTTTCAACTTATAAAACTATTGAAGATTTTGCGGAGAAAAACGGATTTGAATTAGAGGAATAAACAACAATGCACCCCATATTTTTCATAATGAAAAGTATGGGGTGCATAAAATATTATAAACTTGCTTCAATTATCTTTTTAAGCTCGTCTGTTCCCTCGCCTTTTTCAGAGGAGAAAGGAAGAATAGTAAGATTATCGCCGAACTCGGCTAACTCTTCTTTAAGGGCGTTTTTACGCTCATTATACTGTGTTTTATTAAGCTTATCGCTCTTGGTTGCGGCAACAATAAAAGGAAGTCCTGCATCCTGCAAAAAGCGCATCATAATATAGTCATCCTCGGATGGCTTATGGCGCATATCAACAAGCTGAACAACAAGCTTGATATTACGAGGACTCTGGAAATAGCCCTCCATCATTTCTGCCCAACGGCGTTTCTCGCCCTTGGCAACCTTTGCGTAACCATAGCCGGGCAAGTCAACAATACGGACATCATTTTCAACCTTAAAGAAGTTAATTGTAATTGTTTTACCTGGCATTGAAGAAACTCTTGCAAGGTTTTTTCTATTGAAAATTCGGTTAAGCATTGAGGATTTACCAACATTTGAACGACCTGCAAAAACGATTTCGGGTAAATCAGACTGAGGAATTTGTTTTAATGTACCAAAAGCGGCTTCAAATTCAACTTTATTGTAATTCATAGTTACACCTCTTTGCAGTAAACACCGGTAGATTTAGTATCTTTTCCGTTATTTTTAATGGGGTTTGTTTTTTTATTATCGTTTGTTTTGCTTTCTGCTTTAGGGCTTTTCTTACTTTCCAAAGCAATTGAAAGCACCTCATCAAGACTTGAAACAGGAATAAACTCAATTGCAGCTTTAATTGAATCGTTTACTTTTTCAAGGTCAGATTCATTTTCTGCAGGAATAAGAACTGTCTTCATTCCGTTTTTGAAAGCAGCGGTGGATTTTTCACGAAGACCGCCAATTGCAAGAACCTTACCTCTTAAAGTAATTTCACCTGTCATAGCAACTGTTTTAACAACGGGCGTTTCTGTTAATGCAGAAACAAGAGCGGTTGTCATTGTAACACCTGCAGAGGGTCCGTCCTTAGGAACTGCACCCTCGGGAACATGAATGTGGATATCTTTTGTTTTATAGAAGTCACTTTCAACGCCTAATTTTTCAGAGTTGGCTCTGATATAGCTTATTGCAGCTTTGGCAGATTCTTTCATAACATCGCCCAAAGAACCTGTAAGTTCAAGTTTACCGTTACCCTCTAAAACTGCAACCTCAATCTGCATCATTTCTCCGCCAACAGATGTCCATGCAAGTCCGTTTGCCGCACCGATCATCTTTTCAAAATCAAGCTTTGAAAGCTTATATTTAGGTGCGCCAAGAAATTCGGAAAGATTTGAAGGTGAAACTGTAATTTTTCCCTCAAAGCCTTCTGCAAATTTAACTGCGGCTTTTCTTATGATTTTAGTAATTGTTCTGTCAAGCGTACGAACACCTGCTTCTTTGGTGAAGCTTGCGATAATTTCACGAATAGCAGCATCGGTAAATCTAATCATTTTAGAGTTCATACCAAAGTTTTTAACCTGCTTTGGTACAAGGTGTTTTTTGGCAATCAGGAATTTATCTTCTGCGGTATAGCTGTATAGCTCAATAATTTCCATTCTGTCAAAAAGTGCAGACGGAATCTGTGAAGCATCGTTAGCGGTTGTTATAAAGAGAACCTTACTTAAATCAAAAGGAACATCAATATAATGGTCATTAAAGGTATCATTCTGTTCACCATCAAGCACCTCTAAAAGTGCAGATGATGGGTCGCCTTTGAAATCGCTTCCCAATTTATCAATTTCATCAAGAAGAATCAAGGGATTAGATGTTCCGGCTTGTTCAATAGCGGTGATAATTCTACCCGGCATTGAACCGATATAGGTTCTTCTATGACCTCTGATTTCTGCTTCGTCACGAACACCACCAAGAGAAATTCTCACATATTTTCTACCCATAGCCTCTGCTAACGAACGGGCAATAGATGTTTTACCGACACCTGGAGGACCAACAAGGCAGAGAATCTGCGCATTTGCATCGGGAGCAAGCTTCTTAACTGCAACAAGCTCCAATATGCGCTCTTTTACCTCTTCAAGACCGTAATGGTCCTTTTCAAGAGTTTTACGAGCAGAAATAACATCAAGGTTATCTTCTGTATATACACCCCAAGGAAGAGAAACAACTCTTTCAAGATAAGTTCTTGCAACATTTGCTTCAGGGCTACCGGGAGTAGTCTTAATAAGTCTTTCGCACTCGTCAAAGAGCTTTTTCTTTGACCTTTCGTCAATAGGAAGAGTAGAGATTTTTTCTTTATAGCTTGCAGATTCTGCTAAAGGTGAATCGTCCTCACCAAGTTCAACAGATGCAGCTTTAATCTGCTCACGAAGATAATATTCTCTTTGGTTTTTATCCATTCTCTCCTGAACTTTGTCGTTCAATTCCATTTCAATTTTGAGAATTTCGGTTTCTCTTGAAAGAATTGTGCAAAGAGTTTCGGTTCTTTTAAGAATATCAAGCTCGGAAAGAAGAGTCTGCTTATCTTCCATTTCAAGATGGAAATGTCCTGCTACACCGTCGGTTGCAGTTGCAATATCAGCTTCTTCCAACACTGCAAGGAAAACCTCAGGAGCAATTCTCGGACTTGCACTTACATACTCCTCAACCCTTTCTTTTAAAAGGCGAAGAGTTGCAACTGTTTTTAAATCCTCTGTATCAGGTAGAATTTCAAGGCATTGTTCTACAACTGCTCTCATAGAAAGTCTTTCTTTAAGAACCTCTGTGATTTTTGCTCTGTAAAGACCTTCAACAACAATTTCAAAGTTCTTTCCGTCACCGCTGATTTGCTTAATTTCCGCAACAACGCCAACATCATAAAGCTCGGAGAATTGTGGGTCTTCAACAGTCGCATCCTTCTGAGTTACAAGGAAAATAAGTCTGTCCGTTGAATCAACGGCATTTCTTATTGCTTTTATTGATTTCGGTCTGCCAACCTCGAAACACACTGTTTGTTCGGGAAAAACAACAAGGTTACGAAGCGCCATAACCGGTAATGCTCTTTTTTCGTAAATTTCTTTTACCATATAATATATGTACCTTTTAAATGTAATCTAAATAACACACAATGGAGAATAAAGAAATCCTTTACTCTCCATTATAATAAATTATGCAGTTTGTTCTGCTGTACCTTTAGGCTTTTTAACGTAAACGGGTTCACCTTTACCGTCAACAACATCGGCGGTAATTTTAACTACCTCAACTGTTGGGTCAGAGGGAACTGAATACATAATCGGCATTAATGTTTTTTCCATTATTGCGCGAAGTCCACGGGCACCTGTTTCCTTTTCAATGGTAAGCTCTGCAACTCTTCTTACTGCATCATCAGTAAAATCAAGAGTTACCTTATCCATTTTGAAAAGGCTTTGATACTGTTTAAGCAAAGCATTTTTAGGCTTTGTTATAATATTGATAAGGGCATCTGCATCAAGATTCTGAAGAGATGTCAAAACAGGAATTCGACCAACAAGCTCGGGAATAAGACCGAATTTTACAAGGTCCTGAGGAATAACCTTGGAATACAAGTCCATATTTTTAAGCTCGGATTTAGAATGAATTTCTGCACCAAAGCCGAGAACACTTTTACCGAGTCTGTCTTCAATAAGCTTTTCAATTCCTGCGAAAGCGCCGCCACAGATGAAAAGGATTTTAGATGTATCAATCTGAATAAATTCCTGCTGAGGATGCTTTCTTCCACCCTGAGGAGGAACATTAGCAACAGTACCTTCAATAATTTTAAGAAGTGCCTGCTGAACACCCTCACCGCTTACATCACGGGTGATTGACGCATTTTCGGATTTTCTTGCAATCTTATCAATTTCGTCAACATAAATAATACCAATCTCTGCTTTTTCAATATCGAAATCTGCCGCTTGAATAAGGCGGAGAAGAATATTTTCAACGTCTTCACCAACATAACCTGCTTCAGTAAGCGTGGTAGCATCTGCAATTGCAAAAGGTACATCAAGTATCTTTGCAAGAGTAGAAGCAAGGAGAGTTTTACCAACACCTGTAGGTCCAAGGAGAAGAACGTTACTTTTATTAATTTCAACATCATCGGGAGAAGAACGGAATATGCGCTTATAATGGTTATAAACTGCAACGCTCAAAACCATTTTAGCATCGTCCTGACCGATAACATATTCGTCAAGAACAGCTTTGATTTCCTGAGGTTTAGGGAGTTTCTTAGTTGCTTTTGCAACCTTTTTTGCTTCGGGCTGACCCTGAATACCCTCAACGATATCCATACAAAGTTCAACACACTGGTCGCAAATATATACTCCGGGACCTGAAATCATCTGTCCTACCTGAGCCTGCGGTTTACCGCAGAACGAACAACGGATTTTATCGTTTGTTCCTTTATCGTCACGTGCCAAAGGAGTTTACCTCTTTTCGATAATCTTATCAGCAAGACCGTAAGCTACTGCTTCTTCTGCAGTAAGCCAATTATCTCTTTCAGTATCGTTGAAAATTTCTTCAACGCTCTTGCCTGTGTTTTCAGCAAGAATTTTATTCAAACGGTCTTTAGTTCTCTTGATATGGTCAGCAGCAATAAGAATTTCTGTTGCCTGACCCTTTGCACCGCCGAGAGGCTGATGAATCATAACCTCAGCGTTAGGAAGAATATATCTCTTTCCTTTAGTACCTGAAGAGAAAAGGAATGCACCCATTGATGCTGCCATACCCATACAAATTGTTGAAACATCACATTTGATGTACTGCATTGTATCGTAAATAGCAAGACCTGCGGTTACGCTACCACCCGGGCTATTGATATAGAAGCTGATGTCTTTTTCAGGGTCCTGACCTTCAAGGTAAAGAAGCTGAGCAACAATAATACTTGCAGTTGCATCATTAACCTCATCGGAAAGAACAATTATTCTGTCATTTAAAAGACGGGAAAAAATATCGTATGAACGCTCACCGCGATTGGTTTGCTCCACAACATAAGGAATAAGTGCCATAAACACAACCTCCTGATAAAATTTGTTTAGATTATTGGTGAAATCCAACCATTTTAATCAAAAACCGCCCCAGAAATTTACTGAGGCGGAAAAAATATTAATTATTCAGCCACTTCAGCGTCTGCTTTTTTCTTTGCAGGTGCTTTCTTTGCTGCGGGCTTCTTTTCAGCCTTGTCAGCATCAGCTTTCTTCTTAGCAGGAGCCTTCTTTGCAGGTTTTTCCTCTGCTTCTGCATCTGCAGTCTTAGCAGCAGCTTTCTTCTTTGCGCCTGCAACAGCTGTATCCTTTACAAGATCCATAGCCTTTCTGCAAGCAAGGTCTGCTTTAACATCCTCTGCAGCAACAAGAGTTTTAATCTTGTCGAGAGGCATATTGTAAGCATCTGCATAAGTTTTAAGCTCTGTTTCGATATCTTCATCAGAAATCTCGATTTTTTCAAGCTCTGCAACCTTCTCAAGAGCAAGACGAAGCTTAACCTGTTTTTCAGCACCATCCTTGTAGCTGTCACGAAGAGCAGCAACATCCATACCAAGATACTGAAGGTAGAGGTCCATGCTCATACCCTGAGAACGGAGTCTGTAATCAAATTCGTTGATCTGATTGTCAATCTCTTTTTCAATCATAACTGCAGGGATTTCTGCGATAACATTGTCGCAAAGAGTATCCATAACTGCATTTTCGAAAGCACGGTCTGCAGCTGCTTCCTTACGAGCTTTGATTTCTTCTTCAAGGCTCTTTTCATAATCAGCGATTGTATCAAATTCGCTAACATCCTTAACGAACTCATCATCGTATTTGGGGAGCTCTTTCTTCATAATCTTGTGAAGCTTGATTTTGAATACTGCTTCTTTACCTGCAAGCTCTTCTGTGTATTCTTCGGGGAATGTAACATTTACATCAAATTCCTCGTCAACCTTGTGGCCGATAACCTGCTCTTCAAAGCCGGGGATGAAGCTGCCTGAACCAAGCTCAAGGTCATAGCTTTCGCCTTTACCGCCTTCAAAAGCAACGCCGTCAACAAAGCCTTCAAAGTCGATTGTTGCGATATCGCCCTTCTTAGCAGCTTTGCCTTCAACAGCAACAAGCTTTGCATCTTTTTCAAGAGCTCTGTCAACCTCTTCTTTGATTTCTGCTTTTTTAACAGTAACTTTTTCTTTTTCTGCTTTGATACCTTTGTAAGCTTTGAGCTCAACTTCAGGTTTAACAGTAACTTTGAGCTTTACTGTGAAGCCGTTTTCATCAAGAGAAACGATTTCATCTTCAAAGGGAGCAGAAACGGGAACGATACCTGCTTCTTTAACTGCATCTTCGAAGAGAGCGGGATACTCTGCATCAATTACATCGTACCAGAAAACTTCTTTACCATAGTAAGTTTCGATAATGTGCTTGGGAGCTTTACCCTTGCGGAAACCGGGTACATTATATTTACCTCTGTTTTTTGTATAAGCCTTTGTAACTGCCGCTTTGAAAGCATCGCCTTCAAAAGATATTTCAAGAGCATATACGTTTGTTTCAAATTTTTCGCAAGACTTTAAACTCATTTTTAAACATCCTTTCATTTGCGAAATGTACAATTATTATTAACTGCGAAATTATATCATAATAATTTGCAAATTTCCACTATTTTTCCAATAAATTTCCATTTATATGTAAAATTTATTGATTTTATATTAATTTTCGGTGGTTTTACTCCTCCGTATGAGCAATAAGACGAGGAACAAAGCTTAAATAGTCAGCAGATATAAGGTTAAAGTCAATACCTTCCCACTCTAACTTTGCATTTTCGGGAGCAATAAATCCATGAAGATGCCCGAAATAGCAACGCTTAACGGGAAACTCTTTAAGAACTGAAAGTATTTCTTCGCACTCCTGATTTGCGCTTATGGGTGGATAATGAAGAAACGCGATTAACTCTCCCCCCAGCTTACTCGCCTCCTGCAAAGAGGTACGAAGTCTGCCTGCCTCACGAAGAATAACCTTTTTATCAGCCTCGGCGGTATCGTCATAAAACCAACCGCGAGAGCCCGCAATAGAAAAGCCTTCAACTGAATAAGCATTGTTATGAATTATCTTGATTGTATCAAAATTATTCTCAAGAAGAAACTTATTCATTTTTGACATTGTATTCCACCAATAATCGTGGTTCCCTTTGAGAATATATTTTGTTCCGTTAAGGGAGTTAAGAAAAGAGAAATCCTTAACTGCTTCATTGAAATTCATAGCCCAGGAAATATCACCGGGAATTACAACGCTGTCCTCAGGAGAAACAACTTTATTCCAATTATTTTGAATCCTGTCGATATAATCCGTCCAACCTCTGAAAATGTCCATTGGTTTATCAACAGAAAGTGACAAATGCGTGTCACCAATTACGAACAATGACAAGGTCCGTCACCTCAAATGCCAAGCATATCGAAAACAACCTGAGCCATATCTTCTTTTGAAGTTACCTTATTAAAGCGAACCTCTTTACCCTTAAGAGCAGCAAGCTGTTCGGGTGCTTTAAGAGAAGCGATATCTTCAAGAGCGGCAACAGTTGCGAATTCATCGTCATACTCTTTATTTTCTTTATCAACTGCAGAAAGAACTGCCTTTGAGAACTTGAAGGGTGATGCAGTTGAAGCGATAACAACGGGAGTTTTGTCCCCTGTTTTTGCTTCATAAGCATTATTTACATTAATAGCAACTGCAGTATGAGTGTCTGCAAGATAGTTATACTCTGAATAGGTTTCGCTGATTGTAGCTTTAGTCATATCATCATCGCAGCAGCCTGCAGCGAAAAGCTCATTAATTTTCTCTTTTACATCATCGCTTACGGTGTATTTACCACAATCCTTAAGCGCACCGAACCATTCATTGATAGTATCGGAATTTCTACCGCAAAGGATGTAGAGAAGTCTTTCAAGGTTACTTGAAATAAGAATATCCATTGAGGGAGAGACAGTTGTATAGAAATCACGATTTCTGTCATAAACACCGTTTTCGATAAAATCTGTGAGAACATTGTTTGCATTGGAAGCACAGATAAGCTTATTAACGGGCAAGCCCATTTCCTTTGCAAAATATGCTGCAAGAATGTTGCCAAAGTTACCTGTGGGAACAACAACATTGATTTTATCGCCAAATTTAACTGCACCACTGTTTACCATATCGCAATAAGCAGAAACATAGTAAACAATCTGAGGAGCAAGACGACCCCAGTTGATTGAGTTTGCAGAAGAGAAAACAAGGTTATTTTCCTCAAATCTCTTGAGAATTTCTTTATTTGTGAAGATGGATTTAACGCCTGTCTGTGCATCGTCAAAGTTGCCGTAGATAGCGCAAACGCCAACATTGTTACCTTCCTGAGTTGTCATCTGAAGCTTCTGCATGGGGCTGACGCCATCATTAGGATAGAAAACAAGAATCTTTGTACCCTCAACATCCTTAAATCCCTCAAGAGCAGCCTTACCTGTATCACCGGATGTTGCAACGAGAATAACTATTTCCTTATCTTTAAGATTTTTCTTTGAAGAAACTGTGAGAAGATAAGGAAGAATCTGAAGCGCCATATCCTTGAATGCACAAGTGGGACCCTTGAAAAGCTCAAGAATATTAACATTGTCATGAAGCTTTACAACGGGAGCAACATCCTTTGAAGAGAATTTGCCGTCAGCATAAGCACCCTCAACGCAATAGTCAAGCTCTTCCTTTGAGAAGTCGGAAAGATAAAGTCCGAGAACCTTTTTGGCGCGCTCTTTGTAATCTGCTGAGCAAAGAGCCTTAAGCTCATCCTGTGATAAAGCAGGAATTTCAACAGGAATATAAAGACCGCCATCAGGAGAAATACCGTCAGTAATTGCCTTAGATGCAGTTACTCTTACGCTATTATCTCTTGTTGATGTATATAACATAAAAACACATCCCTTTTAAAATCTGATTACATACTTACCCAGTATATTTTAATATCAGTTAATTTTAACAAAGGGATGTAAAATTGTCAAGTATTATCAAGGTTTTTCGGGTATGTCATTTCCCCCGTTGCAACAAAATTTGAAAGTTTTTTCATCCAACCCCAAACACCTAATTTTTCAACGGCATTTTTAGCAGTAATTTTATACTCAGAAAGCTTTTCACCGTTCAGAATAATTTCAATATTTCCAACGGTCTGCTTTTCAACAATGGGTGCTTCAAGACACTCCTCCATTTCAACCTTTATTTCAATTTTTTCTTCCTCACCCTTTTTGACAATAATGGATGAAAACTTTGGCATTTTGGGTGCTACAAAATCCTCTTTACCGCCAACAACCTCAATATTTTTAGAATATTTTCTACTGATTTCAGGAGTTACACAGGAATAGTTTGAAAAGCCCCAGTTAAGCATTGTTTTTGCCGTATCAAATCGGTCATTACTGTTATCGCTACCCATTACCACAGCTACTAAATGCAGTCCGTCACGCTCGGCAGAAGCGCTTACACAGCATCCTGCCTTTGCAGTTGTACCTGTTTTAAGACCCGTTGTTCCGCTATAAAAACGAACTAATTTATTTGTATTAACAAGCTCAGTTTTTCCATCTCTTAAGGAATCCATCCAGACAGTTGTGTAATCTCTTATGAAATCATATTTTAAAAGCTCGCAGGACATAATCCCGACATCTCTTGCGGTGGTTAAATGAGTATCGGTAGTGTCATCAAGACCTGTTGCATTTTCAAAATGGGTATTGTTCATTCCAAGCTCTTTAGCGCGGCTATTCATCATATCAATAAAAGCGGTTTCACTACCTGCAACATACTCTCCCAAGAGAGTTGCCGCATCATTTGCGCTACCGATTGCTGTTGCCCGAAGAAGCTCATCAACAGTCATACTTTCCCCTTCTTCCAGCCATATCTGAGAGCCACCCTTTGTTGCGGCATTAGCAGAGCAGGTCACATTATCAGCAAGAGTAATTTTCTTGCTGTTTATGGCTTCCGCCACTAAAAGCATTGTCATAATTTTAGTAACAGATGCAGGAAAAAGCTTGGTGTCGGGATTATATTCCATTAAAACTTTACCGCTTGAAACTTCCATCAAAACCGCCGCTTTTGCTTTGATTTCAACGGGCAATTCAGCGAGCTTTTTCTGTTCTTCTTCGGTTACAACTGACTTTGAAACAGTTATATTTTCATTTTCTTTTACTATTGATTTATCGGTTGCAAATACCGAAATGCAAGAACTACAAATTATTATAAAAGTCAGCAAAAAAATAAAAACTCTTTTCATAAAACCACTCCTTATAGTGATTTTATGAAAGAGTTTTTTAATTTATGTGCGATAATCAACGATGTGAAGCAGAAACGGGGCAACCCACCACCATCGCAAGCGATGGTCCCCCTCCCTATTTTGTCTGCGACAAAACAGGGATGATAAGCTTCGCTATACTTTTACTCCTTGCGAAGCTCATTTCGAATTTCGCATTTCGAATTCCGAATTTTATTCACAAACAAGGCAGACCCAACCACCATGTTCGATGCGTTCAACGAGCTTAAGTCCTGCGCTCTGTAAAGCTTCAACAACCTCATCGGCTCTTGTGTCGATAATACCTGATGCGATAAATTTTGCGCCCTGCTTCATAAATGCTCTTACCTGCGTACTGAAAAGGATGATAATATCTGCAACGATATTTGCTACAACAACATCATACTGCTTTGTAACCTTATCAGCCAAGTCACCGCAAACAAATTTGAGTTCGGGTTCGTCAAGACCATTCATTTTTCCGTTTTCCTTTGCAGTTTTAACTGCCAATTCATCAATATCAACACCAAAGCCCTCGGTTGCACCCAAAAGCATTGAAGCGATTGCAAGAATACCGCTACCGCAACCGATATCAAGAACGGTATCACCCTTCTTGATTATTTTATCAAGGGTTTCAAGGCAAAGACGGGTTGTATCGTGAGTACCTGTGCCGAAAGCAGCACCGGGCTCAATATTAAGAACTGCTCTGTCACCTGCATCATAATCATCAATCCATATCGGACGAACAAAAAGTCTTTCGCCAACTGCGGTAGGCTTGAAAAAAGCTTTCCATTTATCTGCCCAATCCTCTTCAGAGCATCCGTCGGTCTCAATTCTGAAATCAATTTTTTCTGCGGTTAATCTGTCAGAAATAAATGAAACTGCTTCTGCAGGGTTATTGCCCTCTTCTATGTAGATATGAACAATGCTTTCAGCTCTGTCCTTCTGAAGCAAATCCTCGTCAATCAGATCAATATGAGCAATTTCCCATGCAGCCTCTTCAAGGTCACTATAATCCTCAATATAGATACCATAAGGCACAGCCATTACTGCAATATTGGATGCTCTTTCTGTATCCTCGGTTTTTACATAAATTTTAACTTCTGTATAATTCATCATTCTTCTCCCATAATGTTTGCCTGAGGCTCAATATTGAGTCTTCCGTGATTATAAAGCTTTCTGTTATCAAGCATCCAGAGTCTGCCTGTAAACTCACCTGCTTTAATGCCACCAACCGCTTCAGCCATTTCATACATATTTGCATCGAAAAGGTCAAGCTGAGAAAGAACCTCTGCTTCAATAAAGGAGGGCCTTACTGCTGCGCCGAATTCAAGCTTTCCGTGGTGAGAAATGAGCATATGCTGAAGAAGATATTTCTTTTCGGGTGTAATTTCAAGCTCGTCACATTTCCTGCCAACATCCTCGGCGCCCATAACAAGATGCCCTAAAAGCATACCCTCGAGGGTATGTCCGTCAACAATTCCTGCACCATTCACTGTATATTCGCGCATTTTTGCAATATCGTGAAGAATTGCACCTGAAAGGAGAAGCTCTCTGTCAATGCAAGGGTAAATACTGCAAACACATTCTGCAAGGCGGACAATTGAAAGAGTATGGTATAAAAGTCCGCCTGTCATAGCGTGGTGAAGCTTTTCTGCTGCCGGGAAGGTTAAAATTCTTTCCTGATTATCTCTGAGCATTGAAAGAACAACCATTTTAAGCTCTTCATCCTCAAAATCATTCACGAGTCTGATGATACTGTCAAGCATATCATTACCGCTATAATCAGAGGTTTTAACGAAATCTGCCATATCAAATTCATCTTCAGTTGCAGGGCGCATTCTCTGAATAATAAACTGGTCATTTCCGTTATACTGCTGAATTGTACCACGGATTTTAATAACTGTATTAACCTCGGGAAGAGAGTTATTTTCCGCTCTGAAATCCCACATTTTTGCAACCATTTCGCTATCTTTATCGCCTAATTTGATATCAAGATAAAATGTACCGTTTTTAGCACTTTTCTTATCGCAGGATTTAACGAGGGCAAAGCCCTCAACCAAGCCTACCTTTTCTGTTTCTGTAAAATTCATATTTATACCTCTTCTATAAGTTTCTGTATCACATAAGACGCCATTAAATACCCTGCAACAGGCGGAGTAAATGAAACCGAGCCTGGAACAGATCCCTCTGCTTTTATAGGCTCCTCCTTTGAATAAACGACAGTTAATTTCTTAACGCCTCTGTTTTTCAATTCTCGTCTCATAACCCTTGCCAAGGGACAGACACTTGTTTTATTTATATCTGCTATTTCAAAAAGCTCGGGATGAAGCTTATTGCCCGTTCCCATTGAAGATATAACAGGAATACCAAGCTTATTTGCTCTTTCGATAAGCTCAAGCTTTGCAGTTACATTATCTATTGCATCAATTATAAAATCATACTCAGTTAAAGCGATTTCATCAGCGGTTTCAGGAAGATAAAACAAATCATATTTCTTTAATCTGATATCAGGATTTATGCTTAAAGCTCTTTTCTCCGCAACATCAACCTTCTTTTCGCCAACATTATCATTTGTTGCAATAATCTGACGGTTGATGTTTGTTATATCAACAGTATCTTTATCAACGACCGCAACAGTTCCTAGTCCACCTCTCACAAGGGCTTCAAGAGCTGCGCCACCGACACCGCCAATACCAAAAACGATAACCGAGGATTTATTAAGTTTTTCCATTTTTTGTTCGCCTAAAATACGGCTTGAACGGGAAAATCTTTCGTCCATTGTATACTCCTAAAAATAATATATAACTAATTATATAATACTATTGAAAAAGTTGTCAACAATTAAAGTTGAGAATTATTTTCGGCAGGTGTTAATTTTGAGAAAAAGAGTTATTTCAGGTTTACTTATAGTGATTTTTTCTTTTCTCGCTCTTTCAGGGCGATTATTTTACATTTCCTCTGACAGTGATTTTGTTTCTGCTCAGCCACACATAAGAGTCCGTGGATTAGGAGCTAAAAAAGGAACAATCTATGACAGAAATATGACCCCTCTGACAAACAGAGAAGCCAATGAAATTATATGTGCAAAGCCTACCACAGAAAATGGCGTTTTAATCAGTAAAATTAAGGGTAAGAAATTTGCAAAAAGCACTGTATTAAAGGGCTATTTTACAAGCTTTACTACCGAAAAAAGCAATTCGATTACCGAGAGCGAAACTATAAAGAAATTCAATATTTATGAAAGATATTCAGACTCGGTTGCCTTGCATTTAATTGGCTATACCGACATTGACAACAATGGCGTTTCGGGAATAGAAGGATATTATCAGAATGAGATTGATAAACACAAAGGCACGCTTTCTCTAGCCTATTCTGCGGATGCTTTGGGAAGAATGCTGACGGGTGAAAGCATTGAGGTCAGAAACAACAATTATTATTCCAAAGGCGGAATTATGCTGACAATCGACAGAGATATTCAGATAATTGTTGAAAATGCTTTAAAAAACGGAGGCATCAATAAAGGTGCGGCAATTGTGCTTGATGTGAGCAATTCTGCTATTTTAGCCTGCGCTTCAACACCTTGCTACGAAAGAGAGAATATTTCAGAATATTTAAGCTCTGCCGACGCCCCTTTTATCAACAGAGTCTTTGAGTGCTTTCCTGTTGGGTCGGTTTTCAAGCCTGTCACCGCTGCGGCAGCATTGGAAAGGAACATCAGACTTACCGAATACATCTGCAAGGGCTATATTGAAAAAAGCGGAAACAAGTTTAACTGCAACAAATTAGAGGGTCACGGAAGGCTTGATTTCAGCACCGCTATGGCTATGTCCTGCAACCCGTATTTTATTGAGTTAAGCACTCTGACAGGTGCTGAAAAGCTTTTAAGCACTGCAAAAAATCTAGGCTTTGGAAAGAGCATAGATTTAGGCAATGGATTCATTACCGCACAAGGCAGTCTTCCTGATATTAAAGAGCTGAACAGCTCTGCTGCGGTAGGTAATTTAGGCTTCGGACAAGGGAAGCTGACTGCATCACCGCTTCAGATTGCCAACTGCTTTGCCACCATTGCCAATGGCGGTATATACAACGAGCCATATATTTACAAAGGCTCGGTTGACAGCAACGGAAATTTAACACCGACAATACAAAACGAGGGTGGAAGAGTATTATCAAAAAGCACCTGTGATGAAATACAAAATGCTATGGCAACCACAACAACCATTGGTACAGGTAAATCTGCATTCTCCTCGCTTTTTGATTCCTGCACCAAGACCGCAACTGCTCAAAGCGGTCAATATGACGAAAAAGGTATTGAAATAAAATATTGTTGGTTTGTTGGCTTTTTCCCTGCGGAAAATCCCCGATATGTTGTTTGCATATTAAAAGAAAACGGAAGCTCCGGCGGAACAGACGGAGCACCCGTTTTCAAAGAAATCAGTGAAAATATTTATATAAACGAGATGAATTAATTAAGGTCTAAAACTCTTTGAGCGCCTAAAAGAACACCGATTTTTGCGCTATGGAAATTAAGACCGCCCTGAAGCCATACTGCGAAGGGCTCTCTCAACGGAGCATCTGCGGAAAGCTCAATTGAAGAGCCATTGGTAAACGCACCTGCCGCCATAATAACATCACTGTCATAGCCGGGCATAGCCCAAGGCTCAGGAACAACATAGCTATCAACCACAGAACCGCTCTGAAGACCCTGACAGAAAGCGATAAGCTTTTCTCTGTTGCCGAGCTTTATGCTCTGAATAATGTCAGCGCGTTTTTCTGTGCTTGTTGGTGAAACCCAATAGCCCATTTCTTCAAACACTGCAGCGGTAAATACTGCAGTTTTAAGAGCCTCGCCTGTTACATGGGGTGCATGGAAAAGACCCATAAAAATATCTCTTGAATTACCGAGAGTTGCACCAACCTCTTTACCGATACCGGGAGTTGTAAGACGATATGAGCAAAGCTCAACAAGTTCTCTTTTACCTGCTATATAACCGCCACATTTTGCAATTCCACCACCGGGATTTTTAATAAGCGAACCTGCAAAAACATCAACGCCGATTTCTGCAGGAGCTTCGTATTCTGTAAATTCACCATAGCAGTTATCGAGCATTGTAATTGCTTTACTGTTTGCTTTTACGATATCTGTAATTTCTTTAATTTCCTTTGAGGTTAAGGTCGGTCTTAAGGAATAACCTCTTGAGCGCTGAATATAAACTGCTTTATATTCTTTTTCTTTGAGTTTGTTCTGTAGCTCATCAAGGTCAACTGTGCCGTCTTCTTTAAGTTCAATTATTTCAAAGCCTATGCCGAAATCCTTTAAAGAGCCCATACCCTCGCCTGTTAAACCAATAACAGAATGAATTGTATCATAAGGCACACCTGTTGCGCAAAGAACAGTATCGCCTGGGCGAAGAACACCGAAAAGCATAACGCTCAAGGTATGAGTACCACTTGCGAAGCTATGACGGATAAGGGCATCCTCTGCACCGAAAATCTGCGCAGTTACCTCATCGAGAACCTCGCGACCTCTGTCGCCGTAGCCATAGCCTGTTGAGCCCGAAAAATGAGATTCGCTTACGCCATTATCAATAAACGCCTTTAAAACCCTCTGCTGATTAAACTCTGTTATTCTGTCGATTTCTGAAAATTTTTCACTGCACTTTAAAAGTGCTTTATCAGAAATCTCTTTCATTTGCTCGCTAAAATTAAAGAAAGCCATACTCACTTACACTCTCCGAAATATATTTTTCCTATTTTTTTAAAATTAAACTTTTCATAAAAGCTGATATTTTTCTCTTCACACCATAAATATGCATTTGAAATATCGTTTTTATTCAACACATTCAAAAGTGCTTTTACACATTTACCTGCATACCCCTTTTTACGATACTCATCCAAGGTATAAACTCCTGCAATAACTCCGCAATTTTCATAAACACCGGGTGAAATTGCAACGCTTATAATATTATTTTCGTCTTTTATATATGTAGCAAAGGCATTTGAAGTATTAATCTTTTTTGAAAATTCGGGAAACCAATTTTCAAAATTATCGCCATTTTCAAAAACAACATTATAAACATTCTGATATTCGCTTAAGGCTGATTCAGAGGTTATAGTAAAGCAGTTGCTTTCCTTTTCAGGCTCTCCGCAATACGCCATTAAATGAAGTTCTTTTTCATTTCCGCACAGCTTCACAACGGGTTTATCAGAAAGAATTCCCGTAACACCACAAAAGCTGAAAAAGCTTTCAAGCTCTTCATCGGCATTTTCGTCAATCACACTTAATGTAACACAAGTATTTTTAAGAGAAAAAAATGCCTGAATGACATCGTTCTCATTTTTTTGTATAAAAGCACCATCAATATCGCTGCGGGAAAAAATACCATCTGCAAATATCAATGGTAAAAGCGGCGATAAAACGCCGCTTAAAGACCCAAAGTCTGTGACTTTTTCAATCATATTTCACATCCGCCATAGCTTCTTACTTTAAGAATATAGCAAGAATTTTCGCCAAAAACCTTTTTCATTGATGAAACATAATTGTCAATTTCTGTATCAGGAACAAATGCCTGAATTGTACCTGCAAAGCCACCACCGTGAACACGGTATGCACCCTTACCCTTAAGAAGCTCCTCTGTAAGGCAAAGAGCAAGAGCAACAGGCTGAGAATCAGGATTTGAAAGAGTAAAGCAATTCTGATTATACATATATGATGATTTACCGCTTTCAATAATTGTTGACTTGAAAGCTTCAAAATCGCCATTTGCAAGAGCGCCTGCAAGTCTTTCAACTCTCTTATTTTCATTATAGAAATGAATTGCTCTTTCGATTGCTCTGTCGCCTGTTTTCTTACGGATTTCACCCATATTATCGAAAACATCCTTTTCAGGAACCTGACGAAGAACATTCTTACCGAAGAATTCTGCAACAGAATTCATTTCAAGACGGATTGCAGCATAGTCACCTGTAAGGTCTGCATGGTTTCCGCCTGTATCAACGATACAAAGCTTGTAGCCGTGCTTTGCAATATCAAAATCAACCTTATTGATTACGGGCTTTGCAGTGTCCTCAAAGTCAATCTGAACAAAGCCACCAACTGAACAAGCGGTCTGGTCCATAAGTCCGCAAGGCTTCTTGAAATAAACATTTTCTGCATACTGAGAAATCTGTGCAATTTCTACCGCACTGATTTTGCCGTCATTATATAAGTAGTTAAGAATTGTTCCGATAAGCACCTCATAAGCTGCAGAGGAAGAAAGTCCTGAACCCGAAAGAACTCGGGATGTTACGCTTGCATTAAATCCGCCGTATTTATAGCCAAGCTGACCAAAACGAGCACAGATACCTCTGATAAGTGCAGTTGATTTGCCTGCTTCCTCATCCTTGATTTCTAAATCTGCAGAGTCAACAGAAATAGGAGAATAGCCCTCGGAATTAACACAGATAACGCTATCCTCACGAGCAGAAACCGCTGCAACTGCATCAAGGTTAATTGCTGCAGCGAGAACCTTACCATTGTTATGGTCAGTATGGTTGCCGCCAACCTCAGTTCTGCCGGGTGCAGAGAAAAATCTTAAATCTGCATTTTCAGAAAAATCCTTTTCAAAGCTTTCTGCAAGCTTTACATATCTTTCCTGCTGAAAGGAAGCTTCATCGCCACCATAAACTGCAACAAGTCTTTCGAGAAAAGCATCTGTTAAAATATCATTCTTTTTCATTTTTATCGTCCTTTCGGATTAGTTTAGAGAGAATATCAAAAAGCAGTAAAGAAACACCGCTGATAATCAACAAAAGCGCAATTGGCATAAGGAACGAGGGTGTAAACGGATTAAACACATTACAACCGATAACACTCCATGAAATAAGGCGTGGCAAAAAGCCTAAAACTGAAAAGCTGATAAACGGCAACAGCTTCATATCTGTTCCGCCATACGCCCTGCTTATTGTCCCTGCCGGTGAAAAGGGAACAAAGCGCAGAATAACAAGCATCCACTTATTACCCTTACCATTGAAATCCATAAAATCTGACAGAGATTCAGATTTTATCAAAAGCTGATACAAGCCGCCGCCACCGAACTTCCTGCCCCACAAGAACTTTATTCCGATAAGCAGGCTAAAGCCTACGATATTTACCAATATGGCTACAAATGGCGAAAATACAAGACCCGAGCTAATAAACAAAACAGAAAACGGAATACACCCAAAGGCCATTTTGAACATAAAGAAGAAAATAATAATGGCAAAGGCTGTTAATTTATCAAATTCTGCAATGTAAAGCTCAATGCCTGTAAAAAGATTATTTATCTCTGTAATCTGCTTTTGAAACTGCGGTAGCGTTAAAAGAAACATTGTAACAACCGCAACAATCGCGCCAACAAAGCAGCTTACGCTCAAACGACGAAGATTCTTGCTTCGTTTTTCATATTTTGTTGTATTTCTGAAGCCCAAATCCTCACTCCGTTTCTGAACATATATTTTGTATTTTATAACAATATTCCTTTTAGGTCAAGAGAATATGAAATAAACATTGAAAGAAAAGTGAATAATGTGTATAATATATTTGGTGATTTTATGAATAAAAAACTTAAAGCCGTAATTCTTGACGGCTACACAGAAAACCCAGGTGATTTATCATGGGATTGTATCAGCGATTTAACAGACCTTACAGTTTATGACAGAACTCCTGACGAGCTTGTTATCGAAAGAGCAAGGGATGCGGAAATTCTTATTGTAAACAAGGTTAAGCTTACTGAAGAAATTATTTTTCAATTACCAGAGCTTAAATTTGTTGGTACTCTTGCAACAGGCTTCAATCAGATTGATGGCGTTGCATTAAGAAAAAGGAATATTCCCCTTTCTAATATTCCCTCCTACTCCACAAATGCAGTAGCACAGATGGTTTTTGCTTATATTCTTGAATCTGTAAACAGAGTAAGTGAATACACCGCTTCAGTAAAAAGTGGCGATTGGGAAAGCTGCAAGGATTTTTGCTATTGGAATAAGCCATTATTTGAGCTCGACGGCAAAACCCTCGGCATCATCGGCTTCGGTAAAATAGGCAGAAGAGTTTCAGAGCTAGCAAAGGCCTTCGGTATGAAGGTTATGGTATATACTCCCTCAGGCAAAAAAGACGATGCACCCGATGTTGAATTTACAGATGCGGACACAGTTCTTGAAAACGCGGATTTTATTACTGTGCATTGTCCTTTGACAGATGCGACTTCAGGGCTCATTAACAGTGAATTTATAGACAGACTCAAAGCTGGTGCTTGCGTTATTAACACTGCCCGTGGTGGTGTTGCAAACGAGAACGATATTGCAAATGCTTTAAAATCAGGTAAGCTCGCCTGCTACTGCGCGGATGTTTTATCAACAGAGCCACCAAAGTCAGACAACCCCTTGCTTTCTGCGCCCAATTGCTTTATAACTCCCCACATTGCATGGGCAGCTTACGAAACAAGACTTCGTCTTATGGGTATTCTTGAAGGAAATATAAAAGCCTTTTTAAACGGCAACCCCATTAATGTTGTTAATTAAAAGAATTATATTGGATTTTAACCCATTTTTTACATTTTTCTTATAATATTTTTTTGCAATATGCCAAAACTTGAAAATAATAAGTTAAAATTATGTCAAAGTTCTTGCAATTATTATATTTTATGTTAAAATGTTATAGGTTAAAAATAAACTAACAAAAAATATTTGGAGGTAATTCAAATGTCAGTTAAAGTTGCAATTAACGGTTTCGGTCGTATCGGCCGTCTCGCATTCCGTCAGATGTTCGGCGCTGAAGGTTACGATGTAGTAGCTATCAACGACCTTACAAAACCCTCAATGCTTGCTAACCTTCTTAAGTATGATACTGCTCAGGGCGGTTACTGCGGAAGAATCGGCGAAGGTCTTCACACTGTTGAAGCTGACGACGAAGCAGGTACAATCACAGTTGACGGCAAAACTCTTAAAATCTATGCAATGGCTAACGCTGCTGAACTCCCCTGGGGTGAAATCGGTGTTGACGTTGTTCTTGAGTGCACAGGCTTCTACTGCACAAAAGAAAAGAGCATGGCTCACATCAACGCAGGTGCAAAGAAAGTTGTTATTTCTGCTCCCGCAGACAAAGAAACAAAGACTGTTGTTTTCTCTGTAAACGAAGATATTCTTACAGCTGAAGATCAGATCATCTCTGCTGCATCTTGCACAACAAACTGCCTTGCTCCCATGGCAAAAGCTCTTAACGATTACGCTGCAATCCAGAGCGGTATCATGAGCACAATCCACGCTTACACTGGTGACCAGATGATCCTTGACGGTCCTCACAGAAAAGGCGATATGAGAAGAGCACGTGCTGGCGCTGCTAACATCGTTCCCAACTCAACA
>JAZRDP010000008.1:0-39219 GCA_045660345.1 Acutalibacteraceae bacterium | reverse complement strand
TTTGGTTACGGTCACATCATTCCCAAGATGGTCAACAGCGTTAAGAAGTACAAGGTTGAGTTTTTCCCCAGAGTTAAATTCACCAAGGTGACTGGCGATAACAAGACCAGAGGCGAAAGCGTAGAGTTTAGCACTACCTCTATTGAAGGTACTGTATTCCCTCTTGAGACCGCTATCAACGGACTTGCGGTTGGCGATTGGGAGAAGCACAAGACTTTCGCAACGCTTGCAGAGGCAGAAACGTACCTTAACGGACTGCTGACACCCAAGGCGTAAGTAAATAAAAATAGCGGGGGTTAAGCTCCCGCTATTGTTTTATAGGAGGAAGTATGCAGAACAAACTTACTTATATCGAAACAAGCGATAGAAAATATCCCATCGTGTTTAATATCAATGTTATGGAGGAGATCCAAGAAGCATATGGTAGTTTGAGCGCGTGGGGCGGTATTGTTGAGAATGCAGACGGCGGCGAACCTAAAATCAAAGATCTGAAGATCGGTTTGATGCTCATGATCAATGAAGCGATTGACATCGAAAATGAATCAAGGGAAAAGAAAGAACCGATGCTTAACGCAAAACAGGTTGGTAGATTGATCGGTGAAGTAGGATTTCAGGCAATTACAAACGTGATCCAGAATCTTACCGTTGCATCCACAAACACAGGCGATAACGAAGGAAAAAACGAGTAATCCGAGAAACCGAAGATGACGAGATAGACTTCTATTGGATTCTCTATGTAGGACACTGCTTATTGGGCTATACAGATAAAGAGGTCGGAAGAATGACTCTGAAAAAGCTCTTAAAAATGTATAAGCACTATAAAAATCATTATGATTTTACTTTAAGCGGTAGAAAATATAGTGAAATAGAAGAATACGCAGATCACGAAGGGGAATTTTTACCCGATTAAGCGGTTTTCTCGGATAATTCTATAAATACAAATCAAGAAAGGAGGAATACAACAATGGCAAGTAAAAGCTTTGGCGGTACTGTCAAGCTGACGGGCGAGAGCGAATATCAAAAGGCTTTAAGAGGCATTTCGGACAATCTCAAAGTGCTCAACAGCGAGATGAAAGTTGTAACCTCTCAATATGACAAAAACGATAATTCATCTCAAAAGCTGAAAGCAACAAGCGAAGTCTTAAACAAGAAAATTGAAGAGCAGAAAAGCAAAATAAATATATTAGAAAAAGCTCTAAAGGATGCTGAAAACGAAACAGACAAAAACAGTGATACCACGAAAAAGTGGCAAAACGAATTGAACAATGCCCAAGCCGAATTAAACAAAATGAACAAGGAGCTTGAGGATCAACACGGCAATTTAGACAAGTCGGGCGAAAAGGCGTTGAAGCTTGGCGATATTATCAAGGCAAATCTTATCAGCGAAGGTATTATTGCGGGTATAAAAGGACTCGGTAAGGCTATCGGTGCTGTTGGTTCGGCATTTATCAATGTAGGCAAGCAGGCTATTCAATCGTATGCACAGTATGAACAGTTAGTCGGTGGTGTTGATACACTATTTAAAGATAGCTCCGCAAAGGTGCAAGAGTATGCAAGTAATGCCTATAAAACCTCCGGAATGTCGGCTAATCAGTATATGGAAACCGTAACATCGTTTTCTGCAAGCTTGATTAGCTCATTAGACGGTGACACCGAAAAGGCAAGCGAGGTAGCAAATAGAGCAATTATTGATATGTCGGATAACGTAAATAAGATGGGTACTGATATATCAATGATACAGAATGCTTATCAAGGCTTTGCGAAGCAGAATTACACTATGCTCGATAACCTAAAGCTCGGCTATGGTGGTACAAAAGAGGAAATGGCAAGGCTGATTAGCGAAGCATCCCAAATGACGGAAGTACAAAAGGAATTGGGTATAACTGTTGCTGATGGGGATATGTCTTTTGCCAATATCGCAAATGCTATTAGCGTTGTTCAAAAAAATATGGGCTTGATGGGTACAACCGCATCCGAAGCAAGCGGTACAATCGCAGGCTCAACAGGTTCTATGAAATCCGCTTGGGAAAACCTTGTAACAGGAATAGCAGACGATAACGCAAATTTTGAAGTATTGGTAGGCAACCTTGTTACAAGCATTGTCGGTGAAGGCGGTGAGGGCGGTTTTATCAATAATATTTTGCCGAGAATACAGACGGCATTAGATGGTATTGTAACGATGGTGGTTAGTCTTACAGACACGCTGTTACCTCAAATAGTTGTTATCGGTACGGACTTAATCACAAATTTGGCAAGCAGTATAAATGAGAATTTACCTACTTTGTTAGATAGTGCAAGCGTAATACTTGATACGCTGATAAACGGTATTTTCACATTGTTACCTACCCTGCTCCCCGTTGCAATTTCAATGATTGAAACTCTCGTAAATTCAATTTTGCAAAATCTGCCTATGATTCTTGAAATGGGAATTTTGATGATCGTTACATTGGCTCAGGGTGTAGCTTCGATGCTTCCGGATCTGATACCTTTAGCGATCAATGCCGTCTTAAACTTGGTTGATACTCTTCTTGACAATATCGACTTAATTATTGATGCAGGAATTAGCTTAATTTTCGGCTTGGCTGACGGTCTTATATTGGCTCTACCTGATTTGATAGATAAAGTTCCCGTTATCATTGATAAATTGATGGTGGCGATAGCTTCCAATTTACCTCTATTAATACAAATGGGTATTGAGCTTACGGTTAAATTGGCTCTTGGTCTTATCAGGGCTATACCGCAGTTGGTGAGCGCAATACCGCAAATAATAATGTCATTAGTAAATGGTATTGGAAATTACTATTCAAATCTTGGCGAAGTTGGACTTAACCTCATTAAAGGCTTGTGGAACGGTATTAGCGATGCGGGAGCTTGGCTAAGGGATAAAATAAGCGGATTCTTTGGCGGTGTTGTTGATAATATTAGGGATTTCTTCGGTATTCATTCACCTTCAACGTTGATGAGTGATGAGATCGGAAAAAACTTGGCTCTTGGTGTTGGTGAAGGCTTTGGCGATACTATGGCAGATGTGTCAGCAGATATGCAGGGAGCTATACCGACAGAATTTGATACAAGTGTAAATATGAACGCATCATCCTCTTCTTATGGCTCTAATTTCGATTATTTGGTTACTGCATTTAAGGAAGCATTGAAGGATGTAAAAGTAGTTATGAATAATCGAGAAATGGGAGCATTTATCGTTAATACGGTTGAAAGGGAGGTTTACGCTTGATGAATTATATTATTTTCAATAAGAAAGATAGCAGAGATATAAAAGGGCTTTTGATTAGCGAATTACCGCCCATAACAAAACCGAATATAAGAGTAAAGGAAACGGTAATTGACGGTGTGGACGGCTCAATTATTGAAGAATTGGGATATGAGAGCTATGACAAGACTATTGCTATCGGTTTGAAAATCGGTGCTGATGTTGATAAAATCATTGAATTTTTCACAGGAAACGGTGAGATAGTATTTAGCAATGAACCGGATAAATATTACATAGCAAGAATTATCAAGAGCATTGACTATGAAAGGATGCTGAGATATAGGGTTGCAAAGGTAACGTTTAGGGTTCAGCCGTTTAAGTATAACCGTGTAGAAGTCGCTCGTGAAGCGACCACCGAAAGAAGCAGTATGATTGTTGAAAATCTCGGCAATCATACTGCAAAGCCTATTATCACTATAACCGGCTCGGGAAAGATTGAAATTACCGTAAACGATAAGCCGATATGTAATTATACCTTCCCTGACGGTGAAAATACCGTTGTGCTTGATAGCGAAAAGCAAGATGCGTATTTGGGAGATACGCTAAAAAATAGGAATATGGACGGTGAATTTCCCATCTTCGAAAAGGGCAATAACGTGTTGGCTTGGAGTGGTACGGTTGAAAGCATAAAAATAACGAAATATAGTAGGTGGCTGTGATGATAAGGGTTTATGATGCAACAGAAAAACTATTTAATCACAACGGCTTAAAAGTCCTGCATCCGTTATTTGCAGAGATAACAAAGGTTGATAACGGAGATTATTTTATTGAGCTTGAAGATGTGCTTGACAATCTTCAATACTACCAAAAGGGGATGATAATGCGAGTTACAACCCCGTGGGGTATTCAAGGATTCAGGTGCAATAATCCTTTTATTCAAAACAATAGGATCTCTTGCAAGGCTTGGCATATATCGTATGACAGTGAGAATTATATAATCAATAAAGCCTCGGTGACTTTAGCGGATTGCAACGATGCTCTAAATCATTACAACGATAATACCGACACAGAAAGTCCATTTACCGTAATAAGCCATATTACCGCAGTAGCAACAACAGAGGCGGTAAGAAAGTCGCTGTTTGCGGTGTTTACCGAGCTTGCAAATGTCTATTCCGGGCATTGGGTGAGGAATAATTACAGCTTTGGTATAGAGTCAACCATAGGGCAAGACAGAGGCGTTGTATTAGCGTACAACAAAAACATTACCGATATAAGAATAGAAGAGAATTGGGATAATGTTTGTACAAAGATCTTGCCTTATATCGCAGACGGTGACGAAGAGATCACATTAGATGAAATTGACCCCTATGTTGAATTAAGCGAAAGCCTATACGATCTCCCGTACACAAAGGCGGTTAAGTTTGAGCATAACCTAAAAAAGGATGACTATACCACCGAAGCTCTATTTATATCAGCAGTTAAGGAATGGCTACACGCTGAGGCTATAAATTACTTAGAGGCAAACAAACTGCCACAGGTGAATTATTCAGTATCGGCAAAGTTAGATAATATTTCCGATGTTGGCGATATTATCTACGTAAAACATCCCAAGTGCAAGGTTGATATTTTAACGAATGTTATATCGGTAAAATATGATGCTATCACGGGCAGATATACAGCAATAGAATTCGGTAATTTCAAGAAAGAAATTAAGAATCTAACCAATGAGATTGTTTCTGTTGTTGAAACGAATACCGATAAGAAGCTAGCGGGATATAACGCATTATTACAGGCACAGCTCGAAGAAGCTACGGCAGGCTTTAACTCGGTTTTGGGTGGAAGCTACGTTTTAAACAACGGAAGTGAGATATTGGTGCTTGATAGAATACCGAAGGAAAAGGCGTTATATTGCTTAAAGATCAACAGTGCAGGTATCGGATTTAGCAATACGGGAATAGACGGCACTTTTAATAGTGCTTGGTCTATTGACGGAACGCTGAATATGCAAGCGATTAACGTTATCAATTTAACTGCATCGTTGATTAAAGGCGGTATTCTCAAATTGGGTGGTACAAACAATTCAAGCGGTACATTTGAGCTATACGATAATTCAAACAGGCTAACCGCTTCAATGGATATGTTAGGCTTGACCGTTTATGCGACAAATGGCGATTATGTCAAGCTCAATGCAGAGGTTGGATTTGCCGGGTACAACAAAAGCGGTACAAAGATCTATTGGGCAGATGGTGATGTATTCCGTATGAGGAATGCCGAGGTTGAAAACGAGATAAAGATAGCCGGTAAAATCAAGATAGTTCCCGTATCAACAGCAGATATAGTCGGTGTAGGCTTCGTGGCGATTAATTAAGGAGGATGATATATGGCACAGGTAGCAGGTGGATCATTTAATACAAACGCCTCGGAAGGAAGATACTTAGTATTTAGTTGGGCTGTCAGAGAAACAAACACCGCAGAAAATTACAAACTTATATATTGGAATATATACGGTGCAGGCGTAAGCGGTTATGTAACTTGTGGAAATTTCAAGGTAGTTATTGACGGTGAAGTTGTTTATAGCTCTAGCTCACGAATAGATGTTTATGTAAACACCGTAGTTGCGGGTGGTTACAAGAAGATATACCACAATAACGATGGCACAAGATCATTTAGTGCAAGTGTTGAAGCAGGAATATATCAAGTAGCGGTTAATTGTAGTGGTAGCGGAAGTTGGGAATTAGTACCCATACCTAGATATGCCAAAATAACGAATTTTTCTGTTAGTACAAGAGACGAAACAAGCGTTGTATATAATTTTACCGTTGATAAGCCTTGTGATTATGCTTGGTATTCAACAGATGACGGTGCGAATTGGCATCCGTTGCCTAATACAAACATTGTAAGTGGGCTAACCGCAAATACAGCATATAAATTCAAGTTGCGAGTGAGAAAGACGGATAACCAATTAACAACCGATAGCTCTACTTATCCACAAAGCACGTACAATTATCCACACTGTATAGATAGCCCTGATTTTATAATAGGCGATGCTCTTACGTTGAAGCTGTATAATCCCTTAAGCAGAGAAGTAACAATACAGGGCGTGGCAAAAAGCAACGGCATAGAGATATTCAACGGAACAATATCGGGTATTGAAATAACGGGATTCAATGATCCTAATTCTGTCAATCTCCAATACGCAAGCATTCCAACGGCTCAAAGTGGAGCATATAAAGTTGTTGTAAGCTGGAATAACAAAGCAATGGCAAGAGATGCAGGAAATGTTTATAGAATCAGAGGCAACGAATACCCCACGATAAACGCATTCGACTACATAGACAGCAACAGTGCTGTTGTGGCAATTACCGGAGATAACGCTCAGATAGTACAGAACAAGTCAACGTTACAAGCTCGTTTTCATCCGGCTACGGCAAACTATGGGGCAAGCGGTATAACAAACTATATTGTTGAATGCAACGGAATCACCAAGGGCGGTACTCAATCGGGATCATACGAAATGGGTACAATCGACAGTGCAAGAAACGTTGATTTAAAGCTCACTGTCTACGATAGCAGAGGTCTAACTGCATCAAAAACTATTCCGGTCAAAATGGTAGCGTATGAACCGCCAAAAGCAACCGTAGATCTAAAAAGATTAAACAACTACGAGGATGAAACCTATTTAACCGTTGATGGCTCGGTGTCAAGTGTACTCAGCAGAAACGCTATGACGATACAATACCGATATAGATTGTCAAGCGGTGCTTATGGCTCGTTTACAACGATAGCCGATAGAGCAAAACAAACCTTATCGTTAGATAAGAACAACGTTTATATCTTTAATGTGGTTGTCACGGATTCCTTCGGTTCTAAATTCGATGGAGAATATGAGCTGTTAAAAGGTGTTTTCCCGTTGTTTATTGATACGGCTAAAAATTCGGTTGGAATTAACTGTTTCCCAAAGAATAACAACAGCTTCGAAGTAAACGGAAAAGATTTGTTTGATTTTGTAAGTCGGTATGAAAAATCGCATAAACAGATCTATTTAAACAGTAGTGGAGGGTTGGTAATATCCGTTGATAGCGTTTCCGGTAGCGATAAAATACTGTTAGAAGTCACGGGTGCGGATAACGCCTCCTATAAGCCGATACACATTATTATTCAGTATAGAACCGATGGATATTTTGACTATATAAATCTCGGTCACGAATGTACGGTAACAAGAAACGGCAAATATATTCATATAAACGCTCAGCAGTGGTCTTTTTATCAAGTATCAGTGTCTATGGGTAGCGAAATATCGTTAGAAAATCGTGCTTTGTAAAGGAGGTGAAAAAGGTGGAAATAATCAATTTTATAAAAGAATATTGGGTGTTAATTTCCTTTTTCGGTGGTGAAATTGCCTTAGTATGGGCGTTTATGCAGAATATCAAAAAAGGTATTAAATGCACCTTACGAAATGATATATTAGATATTTACGATAGATGTAAGGACAGAAAAGTAATAACACGCTATCAATTACAAAGCATTAAGTTTTCTTACGATGTTTACAAAAAGCTCAAAGGAAATTCATTCGTAGACGATATTGTTAAAAAGGTAAACGAATATCGAGTAATAGACTAGGAGGTGGAATATGGAAGATAAAATATTAGTTAGTCTTGGCACAGATCACTCATTCGAATGTGCAACAGATATAATCGGAAGAGAGGGAGAAGGTAGCACTACACAATTACAGATGAGTATTCCGGAAAAGCTGATCGGTTGTTCTGTATATCTTGACTTTGAAAAGCCTAACGGTGAAAAGCTTAGGACTCCAAAACTGAAAATCGAAAACGGTAGAGCGATTTACGATGTTGTGCAATATCTGCTTACAGACGATGGAGAAATCAAGGCACAGGCGGTTTTGATAACAGGTGACGGCAAGATTTGGAAAAGCTCTAAGAAAAAATACATCATTCAAAATAGTATAAATGCTTACTCAGATATTCCTAATAAAGAGGACTTTTTAAGCGAAGCATTAAGGGCGGGAGCGAGAGCCGAAGCCTCGGCAGATCGAATTGAGGCGATACTTGCAAGACTTGACGGAACTACCGTGTTTGGGCGTGTTGATGAGAATAATGTCATTACTCTTACGGGTAATCTTCCCGATATAACATACATAGTCAAGTATGAAATGGAGGATGGTACAACTATTGACATCGGAGAGCTTGAATTTGACGAAAACTCAGATGAGGATATAGGAGGCGGTACAGGTGAAACTTACTATGTCAGAAATGAGCTGACTAATTGCAGGAACACCAACCCTGATTCTTATGTGATTGATGGTGGCAGTTATTACGCCGAGATCATTGCATATGATGACCACACGCTTACTTCTGTGACGGTAACAATGGGCGGTAATCCTGTAGCGGTCGAGGATGGCGTTATTAGTATCGAAAAGGTAACCGGTGATATTGTTATTAATGCGGTTGCGGAGATAGGGATAAATTACAACATTTTGACTAATGGCGATTATACAGTTCAGTTGAACCAACGTTGGAGTAACTCAGCATTAGGATTTACTAATTGCAACGGTATGATTGGAATACTTATCCCAATAGCAGATGTGTCGGGAAAAACTGTAAGATTTAAGGGCTTCCCTGCCAATGCTACGGGTGATAACAGTAACAAGCCTATATGGTATGCTATTAAGTCCGATAATACCCGAGCGGGCGTTTTGGCAGGAACATCAAACGGTGGCGGTGCGGTTTGGGATTCCGACCGTCTGCAAAACTTGGGCAACGGAGTTTACGCCGTAGACATCAATAGTGATAATTTTGACGGCTTTAGCTCGGCTTCATATATAGCTATTAATATGCCGTTTGGCACTTCGGCTATTACCGCAATCCCGAGTGATGCAATTATGACTATTGACAAGGAAATAGTATAAGGCGGTGATTGTATGTATAATTACACGCACTTCATTCCCGAAAATGTTGCACCTAGTGGAGCAAAAAAAATCGGTGTATATGATGCTAGTGGTAGGCGAATTGGTAGCATAGGCTTAGGTAATCTCGCACGCCCTAATGCGACAAAATTATATAGCTTTTGCGCTATATCCGACCCCCATATCACTTATGATACGGCTAATAAAGATTTCCAAAGAGCATTGCAATATGTTGAAGATACCGACTGTGCATTTACTTGTATTTGTGGTGATCTGACAAGTGACGGTAGTGATACTCAGTTGGAGCTATATCAAAGTCTTGCAAGCCTTAATAAACAAAGGAAAAAACCTATATACGCTATCGGCGGAAACCACGAAACTTGCACAGGCGAGCATATGACACAGGAACGGCTTGTTCCATATACAGGTCACGGCTTGTATTATTCATTCACGCAAGGCAATGATGTGTTTATTATGGTTGGGCACTATGGAAAAGACTATAAATCAGGTGGTGGCGATTGGCGAAATAACGAATTTGTATCTGTTGACGAGCTTAAATGGTTGCACCAAACGCTTGAGGCAAATCGAGACAAACGATGCTTCATTTTCAACCACGTTTACCCTTATCAGCATAGGGTGGGCGATGCCGATAGACTATATGACAAAGTATATTGGGATACGGAAGATGGCGAAAAAGGCAAAATCGGTCAAGCGTTTATCGAATTACTGACACACTACAAGAATACTATTCTATTTCACGGACATACGCATTTAAGACTTGCCTTACAGGTAGAAGATGAAAAGGCAAACTATGCTTATGTCACAGTAGGTGATAGCGGTTATAGAAGCGTTCATATCCCTTCCTTGTCTGTACCAAGAGATAAGGGAGCAGACGGCAATCGAACAGATGTATACTCAGAAAGTGAAGGATACATCGTTGATGTCTACGATGATTGCATAGTCCTTAATGGGAGAGACTTCGCCAACAACGATGGAGATAGAAACCATTGGATACCTATTGCAACCTATAAGATCGACACCACTTTTCCGGAAATAGCCCCTAATACCTTTAAGGATAGTACAGGAACGATAACAACGTAGAAGAGATTAATAAAAACGAAAAGAGGTGATACCTATGAAGGATATTCGTATAGATGTCGGCGTATGCACGGTGCTTAATGTCAATCTTGCAGATGTGGATTTTGCAGGAATTGAGAAGGTAATATTTACTGTAAAAAACTTCGCATCCTTTAAGGCAGAAGCAATAATTGAGAGGGAGTTTACAGAAGCAAAAATACACGAGGTGATTATCAAGCCTGATGAGAGCATTAAACTCACCGATAATGCGGTATATGACTTTAACAAAGTGCTTGTTGATGGCACAAGGCAGAAGATGACCGAGAATGGCAAGGTAATACTTCGCAGGGGTGTAGGTGATTGCATTGACGATTGATGTTATCAATTTACCAAATCAGACTATTGATGTTGATGTAATACCATTGCAAGAGGTTGAGATCAAGCAAGATGTTATTATCAATGTTAATCCCGCACCTCCGTACGAGGGCGAATATGAGGTGACACCAAAGTTTGAAGCTCAAACGCTCCACACTGCCGACAGGCTATTGACTAAAGATGTAATAATCGAAGAGATACCTTATGCTGAGGTATCAAATAATTCGGGCGGTACAACCGTCACTATTGGATAAAGGAGAAATTTTTATGGGAAGATCAAAAATAGTATTAAGTGATGGTCGAGTGCTAATGGATTTGACCGCAGATACTGTAAAAAAAGACAAGCTCTTGAAGGGCTATACAGCTCACGGTGCGGATGGTGAAGCTATCACAGGTGAGTGCGAATTTGATGCCAACACACAGGATGCTACCGCTACGGAAGATGAAATATTAGCAGGTAAAACGGCGTATAACAAGGGTAATAAAGTCACAGGTAAAATGACAAATAACGGTGCTGTCAAAGGTAAGATAAGCACCAAAACGGGCAAGTACACCATACCGAAAGGTTATCACGATGGAAGCGGTACGGTAGATATTGATTCTACCGAACAGGCGAAACTTATCCCGGCGAATATTCGTGAGGGCGTAACAATTCTTAATGTTTTAGGTACGATGAGCGGTTCAGAGGCTGAGATAAAGCAATCGAAAGAGGTAACACCGAGCTTTGAAGATCAAACGGTGCTTCCCGATAATGGTTATACCTGCTTGACGGAAGTAAAAGTTAAAGCCATCCCTTACACGGAAACACCGAACTCAGCGGGCGGTGTAACCGTAACAATAGGATAATGAGGTGATAATAAATGCCTGCAAATAAGGTTGTTAGGAACACTACAAATGGTGCTAAAACCATTATTGATTTAACCGGTGACACCGTAACACCTGCCACTCTTGCAAATGGTATAACCGCACACGATAAGGGTGGGAATGTCATAACAGGCACAATGCCTCTAAACGGTGCTATTGACAAAACACTAGACACAAGTACAAAATCATTTACCGTACCAAAAGGATATACGGATGGCGGTACGGTTAATATTGTAACGGAAGCAAAGACCGTAACACCGACAAAGAGCACGCAAAGTATTACGCCTTCAAGCGGTAAGGTGCTCTCGAAAGTTACGGTTAATCCTATCCCCGACACCTACGTTGATGCAAGCACGGTAGCAACAAACACAAAGAGTTATACTATAACGCTTACAAAGGCTTCAGGTTGGGTGCTACTGACAAAGCTTGATGCGGATGTGTTGGCGCATATTAATGATGCTAGTTTGGTAGTTTCTTTGGCTAGGTTTGGCACATATGAGTACGCATATTATTGCGGTAATATGTTTACCGCAGGAAATATACCTGTTGGCTATTCCAATTCATATCCCATATATGGGCTAGCGAACAGAGAAGTTTCTACAACAAGTATGCAGATAAACCGAAACTACTACCCAGCGAACAATACAGGCTCAAGTGATAGTTTAGGTGGACTAGGTTCTTTCCGAGTATATAACGGAAACTATTATGTAAAGGCATCTGACGGCTATGTAGCTCCGGGCACTTACAGACTGACATTCACTTGGTAAGGAGATGAATATGTTTTATAGAGTAAATATAGAAGATGGATATATCCACGGTGTGGTTGAGGGTGTGAACCCCGAAAACAGTAATATCACCGAGGAAGAATACAATCATATCAAAGGCATTATTGAAAATGCACCTAATGCTCCCGATGGTTTCTACTACCGTTTGAAGGATAACCTTGAATGGGAGCTTTTGGAGCTTGAATTTGACACCGAAAACAAGGAGGAAAACCTATGAAAGAAAGCGTTAAAATGTGCATTTATTCAGTATTTGCGTATATGGGTGGGTAAAAAGGCGGGGGAGTATTTTAACTTGAAAAATATATTAAAAGAGAGGATATGAAAAGATGAAAAGTGTACAAGCAATGCTTGATTATACCGAAGCTAATTTTCACAACATCTTTTGGTACGTTGTGATTATGGTGAGTGGTATTATTTGTGCAATAGGCGTTCTTAAGCCTTTTGTTTATGACAAAATCAAAAACAAGCAGATTAGAAAGGTTGCGCTTGCATTTAGTAGCGTAGTGCTTTCCTTTATCACCGCATTGGTAATATATGCGATTAAAGATTGGAATTTCAATTACTATCTTGCATCTGCGATAGCTTTGTCTGTCAGTTGCATAGTTGCCTATTGGTTTTACGAAAATACGTGTTTGCGCGAGCTTATGAATAAGATAGGCGGTATGGTATTGAAAAACGTAGCAAACAAGTTGCTTATGCTGAACACTTCTGATATAGCCGAGCTTCAGGGCGAAGCAATAAAGGCAGTTACAGAATTCAGAGCACAGAACGTAAAGAAAACCACAACAGAAGATAAGGATCTTCGAGGACTTTAAGAAAGGATAAAAAAATGAAAAAGTATGTATTTACCATAAAGGACGATGTATGTATTGCTAACGGCAAGGACATTGAAGCAACCGAACTGCTCTCAAAGATGAGACTTTGGGGTGACGTAGAGGATTACGATACCGCGATCTCTGCTATTAAGGCTGAGTATCAGGCAACCGTTGACAACCTGACTACACAGCTTATCGAGAAGAATGAACAGGATCCTAATCTCACTGAGGATGAGATCCGCCTTAACGAGCTTTTCCGTGAGCTTAAGTCCATTATTGTCGCTAGTTACGTTGCCGAGGCTGAAGCATACAAATCCGAGCTTGGCATAATCAAGAGCGAGTTTGAACGCAAGGTATCAATGCTCAAAGCTGTTCTTGGTGACTAACACAGTACATATTAAACCTCACTAAAATGTGAACTGTGGCTCTATTGCCATCGCTGATTTGGCGGTGGCAGTAGAGTTTATTATCGCTCTTTTATGGTAGTGAAGAAAATTAAAGGAGATGATAATATGGGAATAATCAAAAACATAGTACCACCTGAAAAATACAATATTAAATGCCCTTATTCAATGACACCAACAAGAATAGTGGTGCATAACACAGCCAATGATGCACCGGCAAGGAATGAGATCTCTTATATGATCAGCAATAATCAGGAGGTATCATTCCATTATGCCGTAGATGATAAAGAAGTGGTGCAAGGTATTCCCGAGAACCGCAATGCTTGGCATAGTGGAGACGGAGAACACGGCAAAGGCAACAGAGAGGGTATCGCAATAGAGATTTGCTATTCAAAGAATGGAGGCGATAGATTTACTCAGGCTGAGAAGAATGCGGTAGATCTGATCGTTGATATTCTGAAACGTTACGGTTGGGGTGTAGACCGAGTGACAAAGCACCAAGACTATAACGGCAAATACTGTCCTCACAGAACCTTAGATGCCGGATGGGATAGATTCATTAAAATGATAGAAGCGAAGATGATGATGAGCAACAAACTATACAGAGTACAGGTCGGAGCTTTTTCTAACCGAGCTAATGCCGATAAGCTTGTAAAAGAATTAAAATCAAAAGGCTATCCCGCTTTTGTCAAAGCTGAATAAAAAGGAAAGAGCTATGCACAACCGCATAGCTCTTTTTTATTGCCCGTATTCAATTAATTTTACCTTCCTTTGGTTTTGATAAATAAGGAAAAAAGGCTTGTTTAGTTGGGTTAAATTTTTTCCTATATGACACATATATGACACAAATAGGCTAAAAAACCTTGATAAATAAAGGATTTCAATTCTCCAAGAGATAAGGAAACTCATAAATTTGATATTAGAAAAACCCTTAAAAACCTAGTGTTTTCAAGGGTTTTTTCTATTTTATTGTTCGTTTAAAATCGTGGGAATTTGTAGGGATATGACACACATATGACACACATATGACACAAATTGATTTTTGAAAAGTGGGTGTCTTGTGTAAGACACTTTGATAAAAAAAGAGAACTGTTATTTAGTCGCTTTTTCTTGATTTGTTAATGGTCATTCTGACATCCTTCATTTTTTCTACTTGGATGATTCTTGATCCGGTTACATCGTTGATATATCCCTTCTTCAATCTTATAAAATAACCCTCTTCTTTGGAATAGTGAAAATCTTGAATCATATCTCTATACTTTTCGGGAATTTGCCACTTATCCATCATCTGTCTTTGCTCTTCGGTAAAGCCTGACATCATAGACATTAATTTTGATGTACCTGCCCTTGTATCTGCTCTAATCAGGAGCTTTATATATTCATTTAGGCTTATATCCATCTGATCACAAAATCCCTTTAGAAGCGATTTTTGCCCCTTTGGGAGTACAAGGCTTATTCTGTCATAATTTTCTTTGATGTGTTGATTTTTATAATTTGTTCTATTCAATAAGATCACATCCTAACAAACGTTTTTTTAAAGCTTATTCAGCTCTTCTTTTAGCTTTTCAAGCTCAAAGTGTGTATATACGATTTCACCTATTCCCTTTCCGGAATGCCCTTGGATCTTTCTTCTCATAGCTTCATCGAGCTTCTTTTCCTTCCACATTGATGTGAAGGTGTGGCGAGTATCGTGTGGCAGATGCTCCGCAACCTCTCCCTTTGCATTTGTATATTGGAGTATTCCTATATCGGTTAGCACAGGATTCCAAAATGATTCTGTGTAGGAGTGGTGATTGGTGTCAAATTGAAACTTGCCTCCACTTAAATTAGTTATAAGGTATTCGTTGCCTTTATTCATCCAATGCTCGAAGAACGGAAACGTTTTATCGTGAATAGGTACTTTACGGCTTGCATTTGCGTTCTTGCCTTTTTCAATGGTGAAAAATCTTTCTTTGAGATCAACGGAAGTACATTTAGCATTGAACAATTCACTTGGTCTTACACCGGAATATATGAGCATCAGGATAACCTGCACATACTCGTTACCGTCTGCCCTTCTCCACAGGGCGGTAATTTCTGCATCGGTAAAGCGGTAATGCTTAGTGCTCTTTTCTTCCTTGCCTATATTGAGATATTCAACGATTTGACGATCTTTTGTGATTATCTCATTCATTACGGCAAAATCGAAAAGCTGATTAAATAGAATTTTCAATTTTTTAAGTGCGGGGAAATTCTTACCCGATTTATCAACAACCCCTTGCAAGTGAGCAAGCTTGATGTCAGTAAACTTCATATCGTATATATTTTCGCACATCTTATATGATGCCTTATAGCCGTTGATGTTGGATAGGCTTATTCCTTCAAATTTCTTTTCCGACCACTTCTCATATACTTCGGCAAAGGTTATTTTATCTCGATCAAGATCATACGGATTTGTGTTATACTCGGACAACGCCTGTATTGCTAATTGTCTTGTGGCGTAATATCCTATTGTGATGTATTCTTGTTTGGCTTTTTGTGTTTCTTCATCTATGATCCACCCGGTTGTCTTTCTCGCTCTCCAAGGATTTCTACGCTTCCCTGAGAGCTTTGAAACATTCCCGAATCCATTGGGTAGTCTCATTCTTTTTCTCCCCTTTCGCTATTCTAGCGGTTTAATTTTTGTAAAGTAATTATAGACGGCAAGAAGCTCGTCTTTGTGCTGTATTCTTTCTTTAAGAAGCGATATTTCCGCTTCCTGTGCGGTGGTCTTTGCTCTCAGCATTTCAAGCTCTGCGATAACAAGATCACGCTCTGCTTCCACAACATCCGCATTTTCCTTTACCTCTGCGAGCGTTTCAGTTGCAACAACAACCTTTGTTTCTGCAAAAATCTCATCAAGTGAGCTGTCGAGGGCTATTGCGATACGCCTAATAGTGTCAACATAGGGATTATCCGTGTCACCGGCAAAGATGCGTTTAATGGTACTTTCGGGTATCTGTGTAGCATTGGCTATCTGTTTACAGGTCATTCCTTTAGCCTTTTTTAATTCTTTTAAGTTATCGAGCCACATATTTTGTCCTTTTCTAAAAATTGGTATTATTCTTGTTAAAAATTGGTATCGTTCTTGATACTATTTAAGGCATTAAAGTTGAGTATCAAAGTATCAAAGTTGAGTATTGAATTTGCATTTTTGCGGTTGTATAATTTATGCATAAACCAAGTATAAAAATTCTGTCAAAATTGTTTGACAAGTTTTATTGGATAAATTATACTAAAAACAGAACATACGTTCACGCAAGATAAAGGGGGATTAAGCAATGACAGAAAATGAGAGAGAACTAATTAAATTAATTCGTGAAAACGATAATCCGGAGAAAGCCTTACTCAAGGCTGTTGATATTATTCTTTTGTTTTTAGTGCAACAGAAATCATTTGAAGGACAAGTTGTTGCTGAGCCTCGGGAACTTGCCTGAATAAATCTAATAACATTTTTTCTCCCTCGGTGAGCTTCAACTCATCGGGGGGATTTTCTTTTTTAGCATCTTTCCATCCCATAAGGTATTCTTGCGACACATTAAAAGTCTTTGATAATTTTTCAATAACATCTAATGGAATCTTTGCTGTTGTTCCCGATGCATATCTTTGAAGTGATGATTTCTTAACTCCTGTTGTTTTTTCTAATTCTTGGTAAGATAGTCCTGATTGTTCTATCAATGATTTTATTCGTTCAGAACGAGTTGACATATTTTTTCACCTCCTATCCCATATTTTACACCATATATCCCAAAAATGCAATAGAAAATCCAAAAAAAATTTAATTTTATCCCAAAAAAGGGTTGACAAGCGAAAAAAAGTATGCTACAATATGCACATATCCCATTTGTGGGATGTAAAACAGAAAAGGAGGTCTTATATGGTAGATGTAAACAAGCTTAAAGCACAAATGGTTCTAAAGGGGCATACACAAAAATCGCTTGTGGCAGAAATGAACAAGCGTGGTGTTAAGACCACTGTGAACACTTTTAGTTCTAAGATGAACGGAAAATCACAATTCGATTGCGAAGATGCAGATGTGATATGCGACATCCTCGAAGTGGATGATTCGGTAACGAGAGCCGAAATTTTTTTAGCGTGATTATCCCACTTTTGGGATAGAACAATATGGGGGTTAGTATGGAAAACAATATGACCATAGCAGAAGCATCAAAGTTAATGGGTGTTTCAAGACAGTTTATCCGGATCGGATTACAAAAAGGTATACTTCCCTTCGGTTATGCGGTACAAGTCTCCGCAGGAAGATTTACCTACTTTATCAGCAGACAAAAGTTTTTAGAGCATACAGGAATAAAGCAATAAGAGAGGGAGAAAAGGAAATGAAAGGTTCTTGGTACATAGTAAAAGCGATGAAAGAAACGGATGCCATTAACAGCAATCCGAAAACAGTAGAATATGATTTCTTTGGTGACATAAGTAATCCCGCAGATATGGAGTTAGCGAGAGAGATCGCAAAAAACAAACTGCACACAGTGGAATCTGTTAGCTTGGAATTTAAGCAGACGTAAAAAGGAGAGGGATTTAAAATGAAAAAGTGGAAAGTAACTTATACCTTTGATAAGGAATCATTCAGAGTTGAGGCTATCGAGGGCAAAACGTACACGGAGGCTTACGTTAATTTGATGATCAAGAGACCGGGTGCGATTATAACAGCTATTGAGGAGGCTTAAAAATGGCTACAAAGTATGAAGGCTTTTTAACCGATGAAGAGGTTGAGCAGGAGATAGAGCGACTTAATTCTTCTGAAATGGTCGCATTAGCACGCAGAGAGGCAAGATTGAAGTACAAGCGTAGACAGTATCTATATCAGCTTAGAGACCTTGAAAAGAAAGGTAAGGCATTGATAGAAGCGGGTATCACCCGTGAAGTGCTTGATGCTATGTATAGCGAATCTAACGATTAAAAATAAACAAAGAAATCTCTAATTAATTAAAAAAGGAGAAATAAGATGGAAACATTATTGAAAGAAATTAACAACCTTTTGGAAGAAAAAAATGCAAAAATAAAGCTTCTTGAATGGCAAGTAAAAACCCTAGGAGAAGAGAACGAGAGATTGAAACACAAGCAGGAAAACGAGGTAAAAGATGAATAAAGTTGTAATTACCGGTAGAAACGTAAGAGACATTGAACTAAAGCAGACAAGCTCCGGTGGAATATCCGTAGTTGAATTTAGCGTTGCGGTAAAAAGAGCTTTTAAGTCGGCAAACGGAGAATATGAGAGCGACTTCTTTAATTGCATTGCGTACAGGAATATTGCCGAGCTAATAAGCAGATACGTTACTAAGGGAGATCTCATCGGAATCGAGGGCAGACTCCAAACGAGGAACTACACCAATCGAGAGGGGAAAAAGGTTTACGTTACGGAGATCATCGTTGAGAACGTTGAATTTTTACAGGCGAAGAAGCAAGAATCAAGCGAAGAGCAAGAGCCTCAAATGGAGTGGGAAGAAATAACACCGACTGATGGTGATTTGCCGTTCTGATATGAGAACAGCAGGAAAGATAAAGGAAATCATAGCAGATCTGCTAAAGCTCGATAGGAATAAAACCTATATATGCGATATTCAAGAGCAGAAGAGCAAAAGGAGTTTAGATCAAAACAAGCTCCTTTGGTCGCTCATACACCGTATAGCAAAAGAAACGTATCAAGACGATATGGATGTATATTGTGCGGTGCTAGAGAGGGCAGATGCTCTGAGCGATTATGTAATAACTGACGAAGATATGGAGGAAACGCTAAGACAATATTTTAGGGGCGTTAAATTCATTCGTATGCAGGAATCCAACGGAAAGGATTGTTACGTGTACAAGGTTTATCTCGGAAGCTCAAAGATGAACACTACGGAGATGAACGAGCTTATTGAAATAACAATGCAGATATGCAGTGAGCTAGGAATTGATACAAGGGAGGAATGGCTATGAGAGTTGATGCTTATAACACAGAGAGGTGCAAAAATGGAAACATTATCTTTATTTGATTTTTTGCCCGAAGAAGAGGGAAAAAAGTATAAGGCGATAAAATCCACGGATTGGAAGTGGACTATGGCAAATGACTATCCCAAAGAAACAAACGGACTCAAGGTGTTCTCTTGCTTTGCTTGTGGGGGTGGCTCTACGATGGGGTACAAGCTTGCAGGATGCGAGGTAATAGGTTGTTGCGAGATTGATCCCAAGATGAATGAAGTGTACATAAAAAATCATCATCCTAAACATAACTTCCTTATGGATATTAGAGATTTCAACAAGCTACCCAACGAGGAATTACCTTTAGAATTGTTTAACCTTGATATTCTTGACGGTTCACCACCCTGCACCACTTTTTCAATGGCTGGTGAGAGGGAGAATAGTTGGGGCAAGAAAAAGAAATTCAGAGAGGGACAGGCAGAGCAGACACTTGATGATCTCTCCTTCATCTTCATTGAAACGGTGGCAAAGCTAAAGCCTAAATGTGTGATTATGGAGAATGTGGAAGGACTCATAAAGGGTGAGGCTTGGTCTTATGTTCAAAAGATATACAAGCAACTACACGATATAGGCTATTCGGTGAAGCATTGGCTATTAAAAGGCGAAAATATGGGCGTACCACAAAAAAGGCATAGGGTATTCTTCATAGCTTTAAGGAATGACATAGATATTGAGCTTGAAACACTTGATATGTCTTTTAATTATGAGCCGATATACTTCGGTACTATAAAATCGGGAATGGGTGAAAAGGTTTCGGAGAAATGCGATGAGTTGTTAAGTATGGCAACCGAAGCTGACCTTTGCCTTGCAGACATCCTCGAAAGAACCGAGGGCGGTGGAGTAGGTTTAATGAAAAAATCGTATGGGATAAGGATATTTGTTGCACAGTGCAAGCACACGGTATGTATAGGGGCAACGATAAATGCAAGTTGAGTGTTGAAGATTATAGAAATGCGTCAACATTCTCACAGGATTATGACTTTTGTGGTCAAAGTGCAGCTTACATCTGCGGTATGTCAGTACCTCCCATAATGATAAAGCGAATCGTCACAAGGCTTATCGAAAGCGGGGTGTTTAAGTAATGTCAAGAGTAGTATTCAGATTTAAGGACGGTGAGCATCACAATATATCTGCCGATTGCATTGATCTTCGGGAAGGTTGGATTTTCGCTTGGAAGGGAGATTGTATCGTAGCAATAGTAAAAGCCGAGGAAGTATTTTTTTGTATCATCAGCGAGAAAAAGGGGGATGCGATATGAGAAAAGCGGAATTTTGCATAATGAAGCCTGATGTTAGGTGGAGTACAACGAGATTTGCGGGAAGCCACAGGCACGAAGTTTTTGGCGGTTCTAACCGGAATAAATCAATAGAGGATGGACTTGTTATATTCCTTAAGCCCGAAGATCACAATATGAGCAATACCGGAATACATCAAAACCGAGAATTTGATTTGTATGCTAAGAGAAAAGCACAAGCTCGTTGGATGGAGTTTTACGGCAAAACAATAGAGCAATTTATAAAAAGATACGGTAAAAATTATTTATGAAAAGGAGTTAGGGCAATGACACAGAGAGATGCAATTTTGCAGTACATAAAAGACTTTGGAAGCATAACACCGATGCAGGCGTTTGCGGATCTAGGAATCACGAAGCTTGCTACACGAATCAGCGAGATGCGAAAAGACGGTATGAAATTTAAGATTGAAACGGTGAAAAACAGAAACAGATACGGTAAAACCGTTCAGTATGCGAGATATTCATTTTGTGAGGTGAAAGACAATGCCTGAGGTAAAGTGGGTAAAGCTCACTACCGATATGTTTGATAATCGCAAGGTCAAGTACCTTCGCAAGCTTCCCGATGGAAATAACATTGTGCTTATATGGGTAATGCTCTTAACAATGGCGGGCAGATGTAATGCCGGCGGTATGATCTTCTTAACCGAGAACGTACCTTATACGCCTAAGATGCTTGCTGATGAGCTTGATTTTGAAGAAAACACCGTTATTCTTGCACTTCAAGCATTGGAAAACCTCGATATGATCATAACCGAAAAAGGATTCTTCACGATTGCAGGATGGGAAGAATATCAGAACATTGAGGGAATGGATAAGATCCGAGAGCAGAACCGATTAAGACAAGCTAAATTCAAGGAAAGAAAAAGGCTTTCAAGTGGTAACGTTAGCGGTAACGTTACAGTAACGCAAGGTAACGCTCTAGAAGAAGAAAAAGAAGAAGAGGAAGAAAAAGAAAAAGAATTTCATTCATTCAATCATTCTATAGCGAGCGAAGAAGTCCATATTGAAAAGAAGGTCGAAGAGGCGGGCTTTGATAATGAAGAAGATGCAGAAGCATACCGAAACGAGCTTAGAGAGGGATTAAAGCTCAGATATTTGGGCGGTGAACTCGGTCAGGGCGTGGTGCTTATGAGTAATGAGCAATTCGCAGATCTATGTACGAAGCTGTCAATAGATGAGATAGACAAGTATATGGGTATAATCGTTGAGTGCGAGAAGAACGGAAAGCGATATAAAAAGAAAACGCATTATCAAGCAATACTTGAAATGGCAAGGAAAGATAGAAAGATCAGTTAAGGAGGAACACACGATGACGAGATCACGTTGTTACATAGCGTGTCGGAGAAACAAGTTTATTCTTATGGATTCTTATTCTGAGGTAATTACCGATGCTTACGATAACACTTTTAACATTCATTTTCACAAGGTCAGGGGTGGATGGTCAGCTACCGAGGAAAGCACCGGAGCAAGATGTGTTCCCTGCACTTACCCAACAAAAGAGATCTGCCGGGAAAAAGTGCTTGAATGCAGTTGCTTGTATGAGAAAATACTTTCGTCAAAGCCGATGATCGAAGCTAAGGCAAGATTAAAAGCGTTTAAGGAGAGATTAAAACAAGGGAGAGGGATGATGACAAGAGCAGAAGCGAAAGCAAAGGCTGAGGAAATCGTATATGTGCATTGCGTTTATAGTGATATATTACGCAGATGTACGCAGGCGGGTATATCTATCACTAACAAAAGAGGTAAGATAAGACCTCGAACTGAATTAGAAGAGGAACTCATCGAACACTACACAAATCTTTATTCAAAGAAAAGCGAGGACAGGAAATGAAAGGCAATGCAAGAATTGCGGAGATACTGCAAAAAGATTACGGTGTAAAAGATTTGACAGGATATGAAGAGATCAAATATGAAATACAACATTTCACCGATGAAATTTCAAGGCTGAAAATCGTATCAATATCGAAAAGGGATTTTTGGTGTCCTGTGTATGCTATGTTCGATGGCTACCATATGTCTTGGTATGGAGATTTCGGTTCATTCGTATTCGATTGCACTTGGAAAACCAATGTAATGAATTTGGCATATAACTCACCTTATTATCAGCTTGAAAAGCTTGATAGCCGAGATAGAACGGAATTCAATAGTGAGAAATGCGAAAAAGAACTCTTGAAGATGATTAAAGAGGGCGATTGGTATAACAACGATTTATCCGAAGAACAACGAAAAAGATTCGATGAATACAGATCCGATAGCGATGATTATATTTCTTATGATGATATTCTCTTAGAATACGAAGAAGTTTGCGAAGAAATAAAGAAACTTTATATAGCGACAGACGATGAGTATGAATGGATCTCAGCGATAAGAAACAACGATTTGAATGAAACAGACTGTTACAATGTCTTTGGGTGTGAGGAATACGAAATTTATAGCATCGGAAACAAAGCACCTATAAGGTTCTTTATAGTTCTTTATATCTTAAGTGTTGTTGCAAATATGGAAAGAGAGGGAGAGAGGGATGAGAGATAGGTTAATAGCGTTGCTTAAAAGTCCTCACAAAGCGGAGCAAATGCGACAGAAGGGTGTGGATATTGGCAAATATGAAGATGATTACGTAGAAGCGATGATTGCTGATTTTTTGCTTGCCAACGGAGTAATTGTACCGCCGGTAAAGGTCGGGCAGACTTTGTATAAGGTGTATATGGGGAAAATTCTTGAAGTGAAAGCAGTAAGTATATCTTATGAGCCGTTGCCCGCCTTCGCATACACAATTCATTTTAATAGTCTTGGCGTACTTTGTCTTATGTCTGATGGAACGAGAAATGAGAAATACTCTTGGGATATTTATATTACCCGAGAGGAAGCCGAGAAAGCACTTGCAGAAAGGAGAGGGATATGAGCGATTCAAAATTTTTGTCACACGAAGATAGAGAAACCTTGCAAAGAGCCGTAGGCATCCTCGAAGGCTTGATGGGAGTCACAAAAGATGGCGTATCAGATATGCTTGAAGTAGCAATAACAATGATTGACGAGGTACTGAAATGAGTTGCAGAGATTGTGTTTTTAAAGGAATATTTCAGGATATGGGAGCAAGCTCTGATGTTTGCAATCTTCAAAGCAACCTTGTTGATGCAATTAAGGCTTGTGAAAATTCCGAAAACTGCCTACACCGGTTCACGGTAGAAGAGGCAAAGAGAATTGTCATAGAGCGAGAGGGAGGACTACCCGTAATTACTAGGGAAGAAACCAAATCAAGCGAGGTGGATGATCCTTTTAAAACGATAAGTGATGCTTTTATGAAAGTGGCAGAATCGGCTAGTAAGGTGTTAAATTCACTTAGAAAAGCATTTGTAGTTTTACCCACGGAAAGCGAGGAAACAGAGGCAGACAATGAACAGTGCGGAAATTAAACAAGCGATGGTAAACTTTGCACCGGTAATACATAGAGGCATAGAATACCAACGAATAAGTGCATACATTTACCGGATCTATAAAAGTCCGAGATCGCATAAATACCGTGAGGATTTCCAAGTTGAGCTATTGGATAAGAACGGGCAAAGCGTTACTATTGCCAATGCAAGGGAGATAAAATTAAAAGAATGAGAGGGATATAGGTATGAGCAAAATTGAAGTACCTTGTCATTATTGCGAACACCGGCATTTAGGCTGTCATTCTGATTGTGAAGCGTATATAAACTATTGCCGGGAAAACGAGAAGCAAAACGCTTTAATAAGAGCTAAAAAAGCAGAAGAGGAAGAGATCACCGGATATATTGCCTCTAACATAAGCAAGAAGCGAAAGATCAACGAAAAAACACATTAGATAAGAAAGGTTAAACAATGGAACATAACAGAGAACAGATTATAAAGGCTTTGGAGTGCATAAGTGGAGGCGATCTTTTTTGCGATACTAATTGCCCTTATCATTCTTATCATTGCGAGATAGCATTAAGTCGTGATGCCCTCGCACTTATCAAGGAACTCACCGAGGAAAATGAGAGGGTGAGAGCAATTCCCGAACAGTTGCATAAGGAAATGTCTGAGCGAATGGTCGAGGAACGCAAGATTGAAAGAAAACTTGCCGTGCGACAGATGCAGGAGAGGCTGACAACCTTCTTCGCCAACGATGATATGCTGAAATACAATGAGGTCGATGCCGATTATATCAACGAGTGTATAGAACAAATAGCAAAAAAGATAGAAGGAGGAGAGGGATGATTACAAAGATAGCCTTAATTTTTTGGCTTGTTGTTGGGATAGATAACTTGATATTTCACAAAACCATAAGGAAAAAAGCATATTTGTTATGCTTAATCTCGCTACTCTTGTGCATTTTTGCACTTGGTAAATTAGCAGGAGTTTGAAAGGAGACGATATGAAAATACTTGAAAAAGCCATTGAAACCTATGGCAAGGATATGCAACTCAATGTTGCGATCGAGGAACTTTCCGAGCTTATCAAAGAGATTTGCAAGAGCAAGCGTGGTGCGGATAACCGCAAAGCTATTATCGAGGAAATGGCAGATTGTTACATAATGATGGAGCAGGTTGCGATTATTTTTGATATTCCAAACCACGCTATAAACGAGGTGGCAGAAGGAAAACTTGCAAGACTTGAACGCAGACTTGCAGAGAGGGGCGAAAATGGTAGTTATAACACATATTGTACTTTAAGTGATTCCCCTTCACTTATCAAGGAACTCACCGATGAGAATGAGAGGTTGCGAAGCGCAAACGAAGAATTAGGAAGGCATTGCACCGAACTCGTAAAGGAAAACAAACATCTTATTAATGAGCTCACAATCGCAGAAGTAAGATTGGAGGGCGTTTACAATGGAGGTTAAAAAGACACAGTTATTGGTTAGAGAGCTTCGGATAATCGCAAGCACTCTAACAAGTCAATATTGCAGAAATATTCTGATAGAATCTGCTGAGAGGTTAGAGGACACCGAGAAAATAGCTGAATATTACAGAAAGAAAGCAGAAAAACGGAGAAAAAGAAAATGATACAGATTCACAACGTAGATGTAATGAACTTTGAAAACGCCATAAGAGGTATGCGGAATCCTCTTAACAGTTGGGCTAAGAGCGATTCGTACATAGATAAGCAAGGAAACTTTATAATCGGTGAAAATGATCTTGCACTTGCGATGAAGCTAGCGAATGCCGGAAGCGATCACAGAAAGTTTTTGCGACAGATAATTGTATCAATGGATATAGTCGCTCCGTTCTATTGGTGGAAGGAGTATGACACATACAAGGTTGGAACGGTTGCTAACTCTTGTTCAACGATGCACAAAATACACGATAAGGAGTTTGAGCTTGCAGATTTCAGTTGGGAACATCTAACCGAGCCGAGCATACAGTTGTTGGAAGCGATTATTGATTGCCTTAATTTCAACCGGAAGATGTATATAACAACGGGTGATAAGAAATATTGGTTGCAGATGATACAGCTTTTGCCTACTTCATATCAACAGCTTCGTACTCTCACATTTAATTATGAGGTGCTAAGGAATATGTATCACGCACGAAAGAATCACAAGCTCGATGAGTGGAAAGAGCTTTGCAAAAAGATTGAGCTATTACCGTATAGCGAGTTGATTACCGGTGAAAGGATCTAGCGAAAAACAAACAGGAGAGGGATTGCAGATCAGACTACACCGAAAGCAATTTTTTAAAATCGGAGGAAAAATCAACGATGAGAGGATTTAACAAGTTATATTACTTAAAACTTGATATAGAGAATATCAAAGAGGAAATAAGGAGCATACCGGTTATAACATCACCGCAGATTACGGGTATGCCTCACGGTTCTGAGCTGAGCAGTCCTATTGTTTCGTATATACTCAAAAAAGAGGAATTATTCGAAAGGCTTAACGAAAAGATAACTAAATATACCGAAGAGCTTGTAAGGATAGAAACCATAATAGATAAGATAGACGATGCCGAGGTAAAAGCGATAGCAAGAATGCGATTAGTGCAGTGCTTGAAATGGGAAGAGATTGGTGATAAGGTGCACCTTGATAGGACTAACTGTGCAAGGAAGCTAAAGAAATATATCAAGGATATGGACATATAACAAAAGTTGCACACAACGCACATACAATCTGTGCTATAATGGCATTGTCAAAAAATATCGAGAAGGCATCTGCAAGTAAGTGGATGCCTTTGTTATATAAAAAGGGGTGATTCCGATGGGTGATTATGTTACTTGTAAATACTGTGGCATTGTACCAAGAGGTCACAAATGCCCTTATAAAACCTATACAAAGAAAACCTATGATACAGAGGCAGACAGGTTCAGGAAGAGCAAGAGATGGACGAAGAAGTCCATCGAGATAAGGCGGAGGGATAGATACCTATGCAGAATATGCGAGGCTAACCTATATAACACGATACAACAGTTTAATTTCAATGAGTTAGATGTACATCATATCGTACCAATAGCAGAAGATTACAACAAGCGACTTGATAACGATAACCTTATAACACTATGCAGATACCATCATAAGATGGCAGACGATGGAAAGATACCAAGAGCAGAACAAAAAGATTTAATAAAGGAGTAAATAACAATGAACGAAAAAGAATTTACAAGTATAGTTAAAAAGTTAGTAATGGACTATGCCAACGAACACCTTGACAAGAGCGATAATAAACATATAACGGAAGATGATGTGTTTATTGTATGGGAATGTAAAACATTACAGAATAACAAAGCATTAGCATCAACAACATTATTTGATGGTATGTACTATGAAATTACATACAACGGAGATAAGAAACAGATTTATTTTGATGCTTATAAGAAATTTGAAAACAGATGCATAGAGCTTTAATCCCCCCCTACCCTAAAACGGGAAAATCCTGAGCCGGAAGGAGACCGACCCTTGCCCTTCTGAACACGAATTTTTTTCATTCCCATAGGTTTTTTGGAAAGGAGAAAGATGCGAAGATACGAAAACGTACCTATAAACGAGCTAAAACCGTATAAAAACAACGCTAGAACACACAGCGAAAAGCAAGTTGAAAAGATAGCAAATTCAATACAAGAATTCGGCTTTATAAATCCCGTTCTTATTGATAGCAATTACGGAATTATCGCAGGTCACGGAAGGGTGCTAGGTGCTTCAAGGTTGGGAATGGAAGAAGTACCCTGCCTTTTTATCGAGGATCTAACCGAAGAGCAGAAACGAGCGTACATATTAGCCGATAACAAATTGGCTTTAGATGCCGGATGGGATTATGAGCTTTTAAAGCTAGAGCTTGAAGAGCTTGACGATTTGGATTTTGATATTACCCTGACGGGATTTGACGATTTGGATTTTGACATCTTTTCAATGGATGAAATATCCGAAATTGACGGATATAACGAAAATGAAGATGATCGAGAATTTTTCACAAAAACATTTACTTTTCCAACCGAAAAGAAAAAGCAAATTATTTGTTATTTGAAGGTTCATCAAAACGAAATTGTTGAACAGATAATAAGGGAGAGTGAGAAGGATGATTAGATGCGGTTCACAATGCTTAACGTGTGATTACCCTATTCACTTTGATACTTACGAGGGATGTTCTCACGGGTGCAAATATTGTTTTGTAAAGCACAAATACAGTATTGATAACGTAAAGCCGGTAAACACAACAAGATCGCTCATAAACTTTATAAAAGGTGGTAGAAACTTAGAAACAAGGTGGTGTGATTGGAAAATCCCTATCCATTGGGGTGCGAATTCTGATCCATTTCAGCCTTGCGAAAAAGAACATAAAAAGTCGCTTGAATGTTTAGAGATTTTCGCTGATAGCCAATATCCGTTTATTGTGTCAACGAAAAATCCGGTCTTGCTGACCGAAGAGCCGTATTTGAGCTTGATCGAGAAGTGTAATTGTGTGCTTCAGGTATCTATGGCTTGCAGTAAATATGACAAGCTCGAAAGTGGAGCACCAACCTACGAAGAGCGTTTGAAAGCGGTTAAGGTGTTGGCTAACAATGTAAAAAGAGTTGTGGTGAGGGTTAGACCGTATTTCCCTGATGCACACAAAGATATTCTAAACGAAATCAAGCGATATAAAGAAGCGGGAGTATACGCAATAAGTATTTCAGCTTTTTATAGCAAGAAAAAGCAAAAAGGAATGACGAGATACGGAAATGCTTACGTATTCCCGAATGACTTTTTATATCCAAAGTATATAGAGATCAAAAACGAATGCCATAAACTCGGAATTGAATTTTTATGCTCGGAATGTGGCTTAGATCATATGGGCGATAATTTGAACTGTTGCGGTTGTAACGGTTTAGAAGATTTTAAGGGAAATGATTTTAACGTGTCGCATTTAGCGTATGACGAGGTTGAACCTAAAGCGACAGAAGCGATGAAGCAAAAAGTAACATATCAGCCGTTCAAGGGCATAGGACAGACCCAATCGTGGGCGTTGAAATGTAAGGACAAAACATTTGAAGAGCTGATGTATGAGATCGGCGGTGAACGTATCGGATGGCTAAAAGAACAAAAAGAAATTTATGGAGGGAATTAAATGGGAAGTTGTAACAGTGGCGGTAAAGGCGGTGGCGAAGGTTGGTTAGGTGGAGGTGGTGGAGGATCAATCAATCCACTTGACATCACATCTCTTATAAGTGCAAGAAACGAAGGAAAACAGCAAGAGGCAGACGAAGTATTACAGACATTCAAAGATATGAACGAGAAATACGGCTATGTGGTGGACGATTTGCAGTTAGCTACATTAGAAGGTGTGGACAATACTGCGTTGGCTTATTATGACGGTTCAAATGTTGCATTTAACCAATCGTATTTTAACAAAGCTAAAATGGAAAACGTGTATGCACGATGTGTTCAAGAAGGTTTCCATCCTTCGCAGGGTAACAAGTCCTCACTACAGGCGGTAGCATCGCACGAAATAGGACACGCTTTGACGGACAAAGTTATTGCCAAAATGGGAAGTAAACTTGGAAAACAAGACGGAGCAGAAGCTATTTTAAAAGAAGCACAAAAACAAGTAGGTAAAAGAGGCAAGCTTGTAAATATGGCAAGTAAAATTAGCGGATATGCAAAAGAGAGTGCAAGAGAGTGTATTGCAGAAGCGTTTGCCGATGTTTATTGTAACGGTGGCAGAGCAAAAAAAGAAAGCCAATCCATTGTTGATGTAATGAACAAATACCTAAAAAACTAAAAAAGTATTGAAATAAAAGTTAAAATGTTGTATAATATCTTAACTAAAAAAAGGAGAAATAATTATGGCAATCAAAAAAGTTAAGTACATTGAGCCCGAGGGTTATATACCTAAGCACCTGAGAAAAGAGTTTGGACTTGGTGAGTATGCTGAGAAAAAGACCGATGCAAAGGCAGACACCAAGAAGGAAACCACAAAAAAGACCACCGGAGTAAAGAAAACGAAATAATTGAGAGGGAGAGCTTAACGGCTCTCCCTTTTACGTGGGGTGAATAAATGAAAACGGTTAATGTTAATATACAAGAACAGGCAAACGAAATACTGCGAATCGCGCAGAAATTCGGTGTTGAGCAGAACTTCCTCTTTCTGACTACCTTTAAGAGATACCAAGTACAGTTAACCATACTAAATGAGTTAGAGCAAAAGATCAAAGAGGATGGCTCACTTGTAACAAAGGAATATGTAAAAGGCAGAGGTAATGTGTACACACATCCTGCTATCGGGGAGTATAACAAGACTTCCACATCTGCAAATCAGACAGTTGCTACACTCATCAAGATCATCAAGACACTGAGGAACGATGATGAGGACAGCGAAAATGAAGATGAACTTCTAAACGCATTGGGTATAAGGTGATATAATGGCAAACGCATATATTCAAAACAATAAAGCCTATATATATGCGAAACAAAGCATTAAATCAAAAGAAGTACCCAAGTATGTAAAGAAACAATGCAAGAAGTTTATCGAGATAGCAGATGGAAAAGATAAAAAATACTGTATCAATGAAGAAAAAGTAAAGCAAATAGAAAACGTATTAAAGCTATTGATAATGCCGAAAGGCTTAAAGGCGGGGCAGACATTGTATGAATGCACCACTAATTATCAGTGGCTTTTTTATATCTCGGTATTGTCGGTTGTTTATCGAGAAGATAAGGCAAAGCGAAGATACGAAACCGGAATTTTGGAGATATGCCGTAAAAACTTTAAGACATATACAATCGGTACGCTGTTTATATTGTTATTCCTATTAGAGCCTAGATTCAGTAAATTCTATTCGGTAGCTCCGGACGGTACACTGTCAAGAGAGGTAAAGGAAGCGATAAGCGAAACGTTAAAGGCAAGCCCTTTAGTGTATATGCACCGAGAAGAGCCGAGATTTAAGATCCTAAGAGATTATATCTCATTCAAGCTGAATGAAAGTCAGTTTATACCGCTTTCTTATTCAACATCAAGGCTTGACGGTAGATTGCCTAACGCTTTTGTTGTTGACGAGGTAGGAGCGTTGCCGAACTCATACCCTATTGAGGCGATGAGATCCGGACAGCTCAACATCAAGAATAAGCTCGGATGCATCATATCAACGAAATATCCAACGGCGAACAATCCGTTTGAGGATGAAGTAAACTATGCAAAGCGAGTGTTAGACGGTCTCGAAGAGGATGAGACCGTATTTGCCCTGCTCTACGAACCGGACAACATAAAGAATTGGACTACCGATGATCTGATATTGAAGCAGAGCAATCCCGTAGCGTTGGAGATCCCCGAAATATGGGAGGACTTGCTGAAGAAAAGAGCAAGAGCAATCGCTATGGAGAGTGCGAGGGAGAACTTCCTCACCAAGCACTGTAACATCATCTATCAGGGTGTAGGCACTGAGAGCTTCATTGACATTAACGATCTGAAGCAATGCAAGGTCAACAAGATAGATTGGGAAGGCAGAGGCGTTTATATCGGTGTTGACTTGGCAATGACGAATGATAACTGTGCTGTTGCGATGGTAGCCGAGGAAGAAGGCAGGATCTTAGTTGATGCTATTGCTTTTATCCCGGAAGGTCGCATTGATGAGAAGATACAGTTTGAAAAGATAGATTACAGGCGATTTATTGAAGCAATGAAGTGTATAGCTTGCGGAAATAAAACCGTTGATTACTCGGTAATTGAAGATTTTGTATTCAAAATTGAAGAAAAATACGGTGTTGTAATAAAAGCACTAGGATATGACCGTTTTAATGCTTTAAGCTCAGCTCAAAAATGGGAAGGTGGCAACGGCGGAGAGAGAGCAGGTATTAACTGTATACAGATCCGTCAGCATAGTGACACATTGCATCCACCAACCAAGCTTCTTTATGAAAAGATAGTAAATAAAGAGTTTGAATACGAAGCAAACACATTGCTCGAGATCAACTTTGAGAATGCAAGATGTACGTTTGACACGAATATGAACAGATATATTCATAAAAAGAAATCAAACGGTAAGGTCGATATGGTTATGGCGATATTGAATGCCACATATCTACTTCAAAGAGATATTATTTTTGAAGATGGCTTTATCTGTCAAGTTTTTTAGGGAAGGAGGTAAAAAACTATGGGGATTTTTAAAAGAGAAAAGCGAGAAGAAGTGAGAGAAGAAGTGATGGACGAAGGAAAGGTCGATGATGTACTGCTAAAAGCACTTCTGCAAGGTGGCACGGTTGACAGAGAAACCGCTTTGTCGCTCCCGGTAATAAGCGGTTGTGTAGACTTGATCTGCAATACCTTCGCTATGATACCGTTCAAGCTCTATAAAGAAACAGTAAAAGACGGTAAGAGATCCACGGAAGAGGTTGTTGATAATAGAGTAAAGATTATCAATGAAGATACAACCGATACATTAGACGGCTTCCAATTTAAAAAGGCGATTTGTGAGGATTACCTTATGGGAAAAGGCGGTTATGCCTATATCAAGAAAATCGGTAATGAATTTGTCGGTCTTTTCTACGTTGAGGATAGCAAAATTACAATACAGAAAAATACAGATGCTATTTACAAGAGCTTTAGCATAATGGTTGACGGTGGCACATACAAAAATCACGAATTTTTGAAGCTATTGCGAAACACCAAGGATGGAGCAAGCGGAAAAGGCTTGACCGAAGAGATTAGTCAGGCATTGCAGACAGCATCAAGACGGTTAAAGTATGAATATGATCTAACCGCAACAGGTGGTTCAAGAAAAGGCTTTTTGCAATCTCAAAAACACCTTGACGAAAAGGCAATGAAAGCTCTTAAAAAGGCTTGGGAGGAATATTATGCGGGTAATGCAAACACCGTAGTATTAAATGACGGTATAACATTCCAAGAAGCAAGTAATAGCTCACAGCAGAACGAAATGAGCGAAAAAACAAGAACGTTTGCCGATGAAGTAAGAGAGATCTTCCATATAAACGCTAATTTTGATGAATTTATCAAAAATGGAATTATGCCGATAGCTACGGCATTTGCAACGGCATTAAATAGGGATTTCCTGCTTGAAAAAGAGAAGTCGGAGTATTATTTTGCACCCGATACCAAAGAACTGTTAAAGGGTAGCCTAAAAGAACGCTACGATGCATACCAAATAGCTATTACATCGGGCTTCAAAACGAGAAACGAAATCCGATATATGGAAGATGACGATGCTCTTGACGGTCTTGATGTTATCAGTCTTGGCTTGGGTGATGTACTTCTTAATACCAACAATGGCACGATTTACACGCCTAACACAAACACCGTTGCTAAGATAGGTGTAAATGGCACGCAACCGCCAATTTAGCACCAAATAACGGTGTTTAAGGCGTAGGGGGTTAAATACCCTTCCCTATCGCAAAAAACGAAAATAAAGGTATTAGAAAGGGGGTGAAGATATGAAAATAGAAGTAAGAAACGAAAGTGTTGTTATTTCAGGCTATGTCAATGCCGTTGAAAGATGGTCTAAGCCTCTAAGGGGAAATCTAAGGGGTACGGTGCGAAGATTTATTGAAAAAATCAAGGCGGGTACATTCAAGAATGCCCTGAAACGAAATGACAATGTAAAAGTCCTCTTAAATCATAATCGTGATAGAGAGCTTGCAAACACAAAAGACGGTACAGCAATACTCGAAGAGGATAATATCGGTTTGAGAGCTGAGGTCACAATCAAAGATCCCGAAGTAGTGGAAAAGGCGAGAAATAACAAGTTGGTCGGTTGGAGCTTTGGCTTTTGTTCAAATGCCGATGAAGTGGACGAAAGCGGTGAGATCGCTACACGCTCCGTTGCTGATATGGACTTGATGGAGGTATCGGTATTAGATGACACAAAATCACCTGCATACGATGGTACAAGCATTGAAACACGATGCGAAGGTGAAAAAGTGATAGAGTTTAGAACAACTATTGAGGAAATCGAAGCAGAAGCGGAAGCAAAACACAAAGCAATAGAAAAGGTTGATTATGAAGCCGTACAAGAACAGCACCGAAAGATTGAAGCCGAAAAAAAGGAAAAAGAGCTTGAATACTTTGCGGAGTTGGTTGCTAAAAAGGTGATTGAAAAGCTCAATATCCCAACGGTAGTAACAACCGTGAGGGCAGAAGAAAATCAGCCCGAAGGAAATACGGTAGCTGAGGAATCCACGGAAACCGAAGCAACCGAAAAAAGATCAATCGACTATTCAGCATTTGAAGAAAGATTAGCAAAATTAAGTAAGCCCGAACAATGAAAATTGTGCAAATAAAGGAGAATAAGAATGAATATTAAGGGTCTTGAAGAAAGAAGAAATGATCTTAAAGATCAGATGAACGCACTGCTTGACACCGCAAAGAACGAGGAAAGAGCGATGACAAGCGAAGAAATCAACAAGTTTGATGAACTTGAAGCAGAAATCAATAATATTGATAAAACCATTGAAAGAGAGGAAAAAAGAAACACTATGGAAAACACAGAGGTAAAGAAGGAAGTAACTGTTGAAGAGAGAGATATTAAGTCTTTCGCAGATTACATTAGAAGTCACGTAACCGGTATTGAGTCCAGAGCTGAGAGCAATCTTGAAAAGGGAACTAACGGTGCAGTTATCCCTAAGACTATCGTTAAGAAGATTATGGAGAGAGTGGAGGAGATCTCCCCTATCTATAAGCTTGCTACTAAGTACCACATTGCCGGTACTGTTAACGTTCCCAAGGAGGACAACACCTCCGACACAATCACCGTAGCTTATGCTACCGAGTTCACCGAGCTTGAAAGCCATTCTAACAAGTTCGCTACCATCGAGCTTACCGGCTTCCTTTACGGTGCACTTACTAAGATCTCCAAGTCGCTTCTTCGCAATTCCGATTTTGATCTTACTAATTGGGTTGTTAAGAAGATGGCGAAGAAGATCGCTAAGTTTATCGAGGGTGAGCTTATCAACGGTACTTCCGGTAAGACCGCGGGTATCGCAGGCTCTTACGATACTACCAATATGAAGGTAACTACCAAGAAGGCGGGCGAGATCAACGCTGACGAGCTTATCGACCTTCAGGAGTGCGTTCCCGATGAGTATCAGGCAGACAGTATATGGGTAATGAACAGAGCAACGAGAAAGGCTATCAGAAAGCTTAAGGACGGTCAGGGTAACTACCTTCTCGAGAAGGACAGCACCTCTAAGTGGGGTTATAGACTTCTTGGTAACGATGTTTACTGCTCCGATAATATGACTGCACTTGGTACTGCCGGCAAGAACGTTGTTATGTACGGTGATTTCTCCGGTCTTGCAGTTAAGGAATCCGAAAAGAGCGAAATTCAGGTACTTACCGAGAGATTCGCAACTCAGCACGCTGTCGGTGTAGTAGCTTGGGGTGAGCTCGATGCAAAGGTAGAGGACACTCAGAAGATCGCAGTTGCTGTGACGGGTTCTGCAACCACCTAATAAACGAGGTACAATAATGTTCGGGCAACCTCGATAAAGGAGGGAACATAATGGTATCAAAAGTAAGTGAAATTACCATTTTAAACGTTGCTCAGTATATGAGAGTAGAGCTTGATTATGAGGGGAGCGACATTGAAACATATCTAAATATTGCTAAAAATTATATCTCGAGTTACACCGGTATTCCTGTAACGAGCGAAGATGGGGAGAGCTTAGATGATTTCCCCGACTTCGTTATTGTTGTTTACATACTCTGTCAGGATATGTATGACAATAGGACTTTATACGTTGATAAAAGCAACGTAAATAAGGTGGTGCAGACCATACTTGATATGCACACGAGGAATAACCTATGATAAACGCAGGGGAATATAACAAGAGAATATCCATATTCAAGGAAGAAAGCAAAGAGGACAATGCAGGTTTTATCACTAAGACCAAAAGCATTGTCCTTAATGCTTGGGCAAAGGTAAAAACCACAAAGGGATATACTTTAATTGCCAACAACACCGACTTTGAAAAGGCATACACTAATTTCACAATTAGATTCCCGAAAGTTGCAATTACAAGGGATATGCTCATTGAATACAATTCAAAAATCTATACCATTGAATACTTGAACAATATTGATGAAGCCAATATTGAGTTGGAAATACAAGCAAAGGTTGTTGTTAAGTAATGGCAAAATTCAAAAGCGAATTGCCGTATGACTTAATGAAAGTATTTGAGGATCTAGAAACGAATTGCGATGAGATGTTCGGTGAAATGTGCAAGTCCGGAGCAACAGTTGTTTATAACAACATTAAATCCAATATGAAAAAAGCATTCAAAAGCACAAGATCATTGGATAAAGGGCTAAAGATAACTAAAGTATATAAAACACCTAGCGATGACGGTATAAATGTTCATATCGGCTTTTATGGCTATACCGAAGATGGCGTACCTATTCCCTTAATTGCTCAGGCGAGGGAATACGGTACAAGCAAGGGCGAAGAAAAAAAGCCGTTCTTTAGAAAGTCATTCAAGAAAAAGGAAATTGAACAAGCAATGCAGATAGTACAAGACAAATATATTAAGGGTGATTAAGTATGAATGAGGAATTAAAGTTAATATTGGGTGAAAAGCTCAACATCGGTGGAAACGATATTCCCGTAGCTCATTTGCAATACACAGGAAAATCGAGAAAATATGTTACTTGGACTATCACGGGTGATCGCCCTTCCCTATCTGCCAACGATGAGGATCTGTGTAGCATTTGCTCCCTTGATGTGGATGTTTTCAGCGATAGCAATTATTTAGATATTGAAAAAGAAATCAAAAAAATAATGAAAAATAATGATTGGGTATGGGTTGAGGATAGCGAAGAAATGTACGAAGAAGATACAAAGCTATACCACAAAACCTACTCATTCGAGAAAGAAAGGAATTTGGAATGGCAAGAATAGGTTTTAAGAAAGCGAAGTACAACAAGATTGTTGGTAATTCTTATGCACCACTTACCGATAGCAAAGTGCCTGTATTTGAGAAGGTAATAGATGAAAAGTTTGCTCCGGAGTACAACAATGCTGAATTGTATGCAAATGACGGTCTTGCAGAGAGTGATTACAGCTTTAAAAAGGGTACACTCTCTCTTACCGTTGCCGATGATAACGATGAGCTTTGTGCCGAAGTGCTTGGCAATACCGCCGACACTACCGGAGAGGTAACATCCAACATTGACGATATTGCTCCTGAATTTGGTTACGGTCACATCATCCCTAAGATGGTGGGCGGTGCAAGAAAGTACAAAGTAGAGTTCTTCCCGAGAGTTAAGTTCACAAAGGTTACAAGCGATAACAAGACAAGAGGCGAGAGCGTTGAGTTTAGCACAACCGCTATTGAGGGTACTGTTTATCCTCTTGAAAGTGCTGTCAATGGACTTGCGGTTGGCGTTTGGGAGAAGCATCAGACATTTGCAACACTTGCAGAGGCAGAGACATATCTTGACAGCCTGCTGACACCGGCAAAGGCATAAGGAAATAATATAGCGGGGGTTTTTGCTCCCGCTATTATTTATAGGAGGAAATATGCAGAATAAACTTACTTATATTGAAACCGAAAAAAGAAGATACCCCATTGTATTTAATATCAACGTTATGGAGGAAATACAGGAAGCATACGGCAGTTTAAGTGCTTGGGGTAGCATTGTAGAAAATGCGGGCGGTGGAGAGCCTAAAATCAAAGATCTTAAGGTCGGTTTGATGGCGATGATCAATGAGGGAATCGACATTGAAAACGAGGAAACGAGCAAAAATGAGCCGTTTGTAAGTGCAAAACAGGTAGGTAGATTGATTACCGAGGTAGGATTTGAGGAAATTACTAAGAAAATACAGAATCTTACTATTGCATCCACCAAAACAGGAGATAACGAAGGAAAAAACGAGTAATCCGTGAAACCGAAGATGATGAATTAGATTTTTATTGGCTTTTATACATAGGGCATACTCTGCTTGGTTTTACTGAGAAAGAGGTCGGCAGAATGACATTGAAAAAACTGCTCAAATTGTATAAACACTATAAAAATCATTATGATTTTACCATAAGTGGTAGAACATATAGTGAATTAGAAGAATACGCAGATCACGAAGGCGAATTTTTACCTGATTAGCGGTTCTCACGGTATTGATATATAAAAATTAGAAAGGAGGAATGCAACAATGGCAAGTAAAAGTTTTGGCGGTACAGTCAAGCTGACAGGCGAGAGCGAATATCAAAAAGCATTAAGGGGCATTACAGACAATCTCAAAGTGCTTAATAGTGAGATGAGAGTTGTAACCTCCCAATATGACAAAAACGATAATTCATCTCAAAAGTTAAAAGCAACAAGCGAAGTTCTAAACAAGAAAATTGCAGAGCAAGAAAGCAAAATAAAGGTATTAAAATCTGCGTTAGCACAAGCGGAAACGGAAACGGGAAAGAACAGCGATACCACGAAGAAGTGGCAAATGCAGTTGAATAACGCTGAGGCTGAATTAAATGATCTAAATAAAGAGCTGAAAGATCAGCACGGTAATTTGGATAAGTCAGGCGAAAAGGCATTGAAGCTTGGTGATATTATCAAGGGAAATCTTATCAGCGAAGGTATTATTGCGGGCATAAAAGGACTTGGTAAAGCCTTTAGTGCCGTTGGTAATGCATTTATTGATGTAGGCAAACAGGCGGTTCAATCATACGCTCAGTATGAGCAGTTGGTTGGTGGTGTTGATACTCTATTCAAAGACAGTTCTGCAAAGGTACAAGAATATGCAAGCAATGCCTTTAAAACCTCGGGTATGTCTGCAAATCAGTATATGGAAACTGTAACATCGTTTTCTGCGAGTTTGATTGCCTCATTGGATGGAGATACCGAAAAGGCAAGCGAGGTAGCAAATAGAGCTATTATTGATATGTCGGATAACGGCAATAAGATGGGTACAGATATTTCAATGATACAGAATGCTTATCAGGGCTTTGCAAAACAGAATTATACAATGCTCGACAACTTGAAGCTCGGCTATGGCGGTACAAAGGAAGAAATGGCGAGACTTATTCAAGAAGCATCACAAATGACGGATGTTCAAAAG
>JAZRDP010000007.1:0-2361 GCA_045660345.1 Acutalibacteraceae bacterium | reverse complement strand
CGTCAATTTTGAACCTGCTTCAACGTTCATGGGAGATAACGAAGATTATCTCGATGTGGTTAAGACTCTTGAAAATATTTGCCCGAAAGCAATTCCGGATTATATCAGAATGATCTTTATGGATACCATCTGCGCGAACCCCGATAGACATACAAACAACTTTGGACTTTTGCGGGATACCACAACCGGAGAATTGATTGGATTTGCACCAAACTATGATAACAATATGGCATTGATTTCACGTGGATATCCTTCAAAGCCCGGCGCGAAGGATATGTTGATATCGTTGTTTAACGAGCTTATGGATGAGTATCCGAATTGCAAGTCGTATATTCCCGAAGTCACCGAAGAAATTGTGCGCAATGTGATTGAAAAATTGAACATGAAAGTGAAATCGCAAGTTATTGTGGATTTGGTTGTGGGAAGATATAATAGTGTTGAAACAATATAGAAGCTAAAAAGTTAATCAATCTAATATGTTCTATTTAGTGCTTGATAAAAGGAGTCCTTGCAAAAAAATAAGGAGAGACCCAAGTGAACATGTTGATGTTATATTGGAAGGGGCTGAGTCAAAAGCTTTTTAGAAAGCGATTGGCTCAGCCTTTTGCTATGTAATTTTGCAAAATTGGAAAAAGCAAAAGAAAAAGGCCCGAAACGAGGCAAAAAAGAGTACGACAAAAAGAGGATCGTGAAAATCCTTGTTTTTGAGATTGTATTTCGTTGTGAAGAATTGAGCTAAGAGGCGTTCAAAGGGAACAAATCAAGCCCAATTCTTCCTTTTTTCTCTCTGTTACAGAGTTTTTCTATGTTTAAAGCAAATGCAAGAAGGAAAAATTGTGTTTCTACGTTCTTCTTCCCACGCGTTAAAAAGCGCCTGAAACCGTAATCCTCTTTCAGTACGCCGAATACTCCCTCTACCTGAATGGATCTGTTCATGCGTAGAAGCGTGCCTTCCTCGCTCGTCAGAGCTTTCAGTACTTTGGGGCGGTATTCATTGAGTATTTGATTCACCCTTACCGTTCTGTATCCATTCTTAGAACTATGACATTTCTCCCGATGAGGACATCTTCCGCATTTGTCATTCCTGTAATATCTTGTGGATACAGTATAACCGTTTTCGGTAGTCGTTGTACTTTCACGCCTGAATTTCAGTTTTCTGCCATCGGGGCAAGTATACTCATCTCTTGCCGCGTTATATGCCATATTTTCAATTGCGTAAGGATTTGTCTTATAGGTTTTCTTTTTGCTGATCTCGTAATTTGTAGGTTTGATGAAGCACTCTTGTCCGTTTTCCTCCAAATACAGATAGTTCTCGCTGCTTTCATATCCCGCATCGGCGATGATCCTCTCAAACAATCTTCTTGTGTGACTTTTGATTCTATTGAGAAACGGAATTAAGGTGTTTACGTCACTTCTGTTAGAAAAAGCACCTACTCCAACAATGTATTCACTCTCTACACCGATCTGGATATTATACCCCGGTTTGAGTTGACCGTTTCTCATGTAATCTTCCTTCATGTGCATAAAGGTTGCATCTACGTCGGTCTTGGAATAGCTGTTGCGACCTCTCATTTTTCCAAGATGGGTAAGGTATTCCTGCTTCTTTTCTATGTATCCTTTCAGTTCCTCTATATCTCTTTGAAGCTGTGTTTTGCGTTTTCCGCTTCCTTTGGCAAAGGCGAGACTTATCCATTGTGCTTGCAAAGAAAGGGATTCATAACAATCCTCAAGGGAAACGGTTTTGTTAATACCGTTTCTTTCTGCTATGATGGGAAGAACTAGTTCGATCTTTTTGTTCAGCCTTTCAAAGCGCTTTTCTACAGCCTTTTTCCATACAAACGTGTACTTGTTAGCATACGCTTCTATCTTTGTCCCATCTACGAAAAGATTCTTGAATTTTACCTCTCCCAATTCGTAAAGCTTTTCTACGAATTGGTAAAACAACGCTTCGATTACTTCCGCAAGGTGTCCGCGCATAAACCTCGTGATCATGGAATCACTGGGAGGTGGTTCTCCCCCCAAAAGCCACATGAAGCGTATATCTGTCTTGCATGCTTTTTCTATTTCCCTTGACGAAAATTTACGATTCATATATGCGAATACAAGAATCTCAAACATTGTGATGGGGTTCACTTTTCTCCACGCCCTTACATACGTTTCCCACAGTTCCGTATAGTCCAAGCTCTCGCATATTTCCGCTACTTTAAACACAAAATCCCCTTCGGGAATACAAATTTCTAAATCTAACGGCAAAACCACTTGACTTTTGTCTCTCATTGTTGTATAATTATCTCGCTTTCTTGTAGGATTATTTGTAGCAATTTAATTATACAATAAAGCAAGCGACAGCTCAATACCTTT
>JAZRDP010000006.1:0-140431 GCA_045660345.1 Acutalibacteraceae bacterium | reverse complement strand
CCAAGATTAGATTTCCCATAACTTAAGTTAGTAAGACCCCTCAAGGACTATGAGGTTGATAGGCTGCGTGTGTAAGCATGGTGACATGTTCAGCTAAGCAGTACTAATAGGTCGAGGGCTTGACCATTTCGTTTGTTTCTTTCGCTTTCTCTTTATTCAGTTTTCAGGGTATATAAACCAAAACCGAAGCTTAATGCTTCGGTTTTTTTGTTGGTTAAATTTGCGAATTTGCGAGTTTACTCACTTCGCAGTACCTTTGTACAGCTTCAGTTCATAATTCTCGCAACTTCATCAAATTTTTCGCAACAATTATGGTGTTAAAATTTGCGAGTTTTGGTAGAGTTATATCAATATTTTAGATAGTTGTTATTCAAAACATTCAATCTGTCGATATTGACAATGGGTATTTAAAGTGCTAAAATCTATAAAAAACGAAAGGAAAAACGATTATGAAACAGTTCAAAGTGTATTCATACTATTATTGCTATTACTTGATTAAATAAGTAATAGTGATTTGTGCTGCTGTTTTATCGTTTGTTTATCTCTTGCAGTAAAATCACTGCAAGGGATTTTTATTTAAAATTCAGTTTTAAATTTTGGAGGAATACATATGAATATCGGTGTTGTTGGTTTAGGTCTTATTGGTGGCTCTATTGCAAAATCAGCAAAGAAAAATACAAGCTTTAAGGTTTACGGGTGTGATATTGATCCGAATACTGTGAAAAATGCAATTTTGGAAAACAGTATTGACGGAGAATTAACTGAAAAAAGAATTTCAACCTGTGATTACATATTTATTCCTCTTTATCCCGAAGCAGTTATCGAAGTTGTAGAGAAAAATGCAGCTAATTTTAAAGATGGTGCAGTTGTAATCGACTGTGCAGGCGTAAAGCGTTCAGTTTGCGACAGATGCTTTGAAATTGCTGATAAGAATAATTTCTCTTTTGTTGGTGGTCATCCAATGGCAGGTACACAATTTTCGGGCTTTGAGAATTCAAAGGATACTATGTTTTACAATGCACCATTTGTTTTAACCCCAAAAGAAAATGAAGATATATTAACTCTTGCTAACGCCCGAGAGGTTATTATGAAATTAGGCTTCGGTCGAGTTTCTGTTATGACACCTCAGAAGCACGATAAGCTTATTGCTTTTACATCACAGCTTGCCCATGTTGTTTCAAATGCCTTTGTAAAAAGCCCTTCAGCCATCGAAAGAAAAGGTATTTCAGCAGGTAGCTACAAGGATTTAACCCGTGTTGCATACTTAAATGAAAATATGTGGACAGAGCTTTTCCTTGATAATAAAGATAACCTTGTTTTCGAGATTGATAATATTATCGCTGAGCTCCAGAAATACAGTGATGCTATGAAAAATAACGATGCTCAAACTCTTAAACAGCTTCTTAAAGATGGCAAGGAAGCTAAAATGAAAGCAGATTAAAAATAAAGCAGATGGAAAATCAATTCCATCTGCTGTTTTTAATATATTTCATCCAATATTTCAATTGCGTGTGCTATGCAACCATCATTGTTTGATCTTGTTACATATTTTGCCACCGAAAGAGCTTCCTTTGAGCCGTTTTCGGGGACAAAGCCGCCATTTGATGCAACAAGCATTTCTACATCATTATAGCCGTCACCTGCGGCGTAGGTATCTTTTTGTTTGCAACCTAAAGCCTCAGCCAGCTTTAAAAGACCTGTTCCTTTATCAACGCCTTTTTTGAGGATTTCAACATAGTTGCCGGTTGTTTTAAGGTAATTAATTTCGTGGTGTTTTTCAAGGATTTCCTGAACCTCTTGAGAGCAACCGTGAGCGGCAACCATAACCTTTGTCCAAGGACGGGGTGTATCTTCTGGCTTGCTGACTTTTTCAAAATTTATGCCTTGACTTGTGAAATGCTGTTCTGAATGTGCATTTAAGTTTATTGCACAGACCTTATCAAAATTATAAAACTCAATAGGAACATTAGGGAAAGTATTTAAAATATCTTTAATTGCAGGAAGACCTTCGTCACCGATAGCATCATTGAAAATAATCTCTTCTTTTTCATAATCATAAGCCATAGCGCCATTTCCTAAAAGAATAGGTGCATTGATATATTCGGGGCTATAAAGGTGAAAGCCCTGATGAATTCTGCCGGTGCTTACTGTAAAAAAACCACCATTTTCAATAAAATATTTTATTTTTTCAATTACATCGGGGGTGATAACACCCTCGTCATTTTTTAATGTTCCGTCAAAATCACTTGCAATAAGTACATTTTTAAATTTCATTTTATCACCATAGATAGTTTATCAAATATAAGCAAAATACACAATAGTTTTAATGGTAGTTTAGTGATTTTCTATGCTGTAAAATGTAAAAAAACTTGATAAAACAGGATGTCGGTGGTATAATCTTATAGTTAAAATTCAAGTTATTTGAAGGTGAAAATGGTGCAGAAAAGAGAAGATATCAGAAATATAGCAATTATTGCTCACGTTGACCATGGTAAAACAACTCTTGTTGACCAGCTTCTTCATCAGAGCGGTATTTTCCGTTCCAATGAGCAGGTTGACGAAAGAGTTATGGACTCTAATGACCTTGAAAAGGAAAGAGGTATTACAATTCTTTCTAAGAACACAGGTATTCATTACAATGGTGTGAAAATCAATATCGTTGATACTCCCGGTCACGCTGACTTCGGTGGCGAGGTTGAGCGTATTATGATGATGGTTGACGGTGTACTTTTGCTTGTTGATGCTTTTGAGGGTTGTATGCCGCAGACTCGTTTTGTTCTTAAAAAAGCACTTGCTCTCGGCAAAAAGGCTATTGTTGTCATAAACAAGGTTGACCGCCCCGGTGCAAGACCTATGGAGGTTATTGACGAGGTTCTCGACTTGTTTATTGAGCTTGGCGCTAATGACGATCAAATTGAATTTCCCGTTGTTTTCGCTTCAGGCCGTGATGGTTACGCTTCTCTTGATGCAGATGTTCGTGAAGGTGATATGCGTCCTCTTCTTGATTCAATCCTTGAAAATATTGATGCTCCTGAGGGTGATATAGACGGACCCTTACAGCTTCTTTTCTCAAGCCTTGATTATGATGATTATCTCGGCAGAATCGGTGTTGGCAGAGTTGAACGCGGTTCAGTTAAGGTAGGTCAGCAGGTTGTTCTTTGCAATAAGGATGGCGTTCAGGCTAACGCGAAAATCGTTAAGCTTTATACATTCGAGGGTCTTGCAAGAGTTGAATGTCAGGAAGCAAAAATGGGCGACCTCGTTGCAGTTTCAGGTATAAATGAGCTTAATATCGGTGAAACCGCTTGCGATAAAGAGCATCCCGAGGCACTTCCATTCGTTGAGATTGACGAGCCTACTATTTCAATGAACTTTATGGTTAATGACAGCCCATTTGCAGGTCAGGAGGGTAAATTTGTTACATCCCGTAACATCAGAGCCCGTCTTTTCAAAGAGGTTGAAACAAATGTAAGTATGAGAGTTGAGGAAACAGATACAACTGACTCATTTAAGGTTAGTGGTCGTGGTGAATTGCACCTTTCAATTCTTATTGAAACAATGCGCCGTCAGGGCTATGAATTCCAGGTTTCCCGTCCTCAGGTTATTTATAAAAAGGGTCCCAATGGTGAGCTTTTAGAGCCAATGGAGCTTCTTATTGTTGAAGTACCCGAAAATTATGTTGGCGCTGTTATGGAGAAAATCGGTTCACGAAAAGGTGAGCTTGAAAATATGGATATGCGCGACGGTGGCTCAACTCATATTGAATTCAAAATTCCTGCCCGTGGTCTTATCGGCTATCGTTCTGAGTTTATGACCGATACAAACGGTAACGGTATTATGAATAACCTTTTCGCAGGCTACGAGGAATACAAGGGCGATATTCAGATGCGTGAGCGTGGCTCAATCGTTGTTCACGAAACAGGCGAAACAACAGGCTATGGCCTTTTCAATACTCAGGACAGAGGACGCCTTTTTGTTGGTCCCGGTGTTCCTGTTTATGAGGGTATGATAGTTGGCGAATGCGCAAAGAATGAAGATATTGTTTGCAACGTTTGTAAGAAAAAGCAGATGACAAATACCCGGGCTTCAGGTAGCGATGATGCGCTTCGTCTTGTTCCTCATACAGTTCTTTCTCTTGAGCAGTCAATGGAATTTATCGGTGATGATGAGCTTCTTGAGGTAACACCCGAAAGCATCCGTTTAAGAAAGAGAATTCTTTCAAAAGAGCAGAGAATGAAACGACAGTTTGGTAATAAATAAAAAATCAATGAAAACCTTGTAGCTAAAAGGCTGCAAGGATTTTTTATGTCAAAAAAATAAATCGAAATTTGTCGCAAATGCTAATAGAAATAATTGTCTAAAAGGTTCATAATTATGATGTATATTTATATCTTGTATTAGTATAGTTGAATTGTATCTTGGTAGGTAAATTATATGGCAATTTTTAAATGTAAAATGTGTGGGGGAGCGTTGGAGATTTCGGAAAATCAATCCGTTGCCACTTGCGAATACTGTGGCACAGGGCAGACTCTGCCGAAATTAGACAACGAGAAAAAGCTTGCGCTTTTCTCTCGCGCCAATAACCTGCGCATAAAAAGTGAATTTGACAAAGCTGCCGGCATATATGAAAGCATTATAGCGGAGTTCCGTGATGAGGCTGAGGCATATTGGGGCTTGGTGCTTTGCAAATATGGTATAGAATATGTTGATGACGGAACGGGAAAGAAAATCCCAACCTGTCATCGTACCTTGCCTGTGGCGATTATGGATGATGACGATTTTCAGCAGGCGTGCGAAAATGCGGATATCGTTGCAAAAAATGTTTATCGCGATGAAGCCAAGGCAATCGACAAAATTCAGAAGAAAATTCTTAATATAGCATTAAACGAAGAGCCATACGATATCTTCATTTGCTATAAGGAAACAGACGATATCACAGGCGCTCGTACTGAGGACAGCCTCATAGCTCAGGACATCTATACAGAGCTTATTAAGGACGGCTACAGAGTATTCTTTTCAAGGGTATCCCTCCGTGAGGTTGCCGGTACGGAATATGAACCTTATATATATGCCGCTCTTTTAAGCGCAAAAATTATGCTTGCTATCGGCACAAAGCACGATTATTACGATGCAGTCTGGGTTAAAAACGAGTGGTCCCGCTTCATATCAATGATAGGCGATAACACCGCAAAGGTGCTCATTCCATGCTTTAAGAATATGGATGCCTACGATATGCCTAAAGAGTTTAAGAATATGCAGGCTCTTGATATGGGCGATGTAACATTCTTTGGTAGTCTTACTGAAAGCATTGAGAGGATTGTTGATAAAACCCGAAGCAAGGTGGCTAAGGAAACAATAATTCTTAATAACGACAGCGTTGATGTTGCGCCGCTTTTAGAGCGTGGCTTCTTATTCCTTGAGGATAAGGATTGGTACAAGGCGGATGAGTTTTTTGAAGCCGTTCTCAACAAGGACCCTAAGAATGCAAATGCATATTTAGGTAAGCTTCTTGCAGATTTAGAGGTTTCAAAATTTGAAAAGTTAAGTAAATTCCATACAACCTTCAGCGTTAACAAAAATTATGAGAAAATAATGCGCTTCGCTGATGATGATTTGAAGGAAGCCGTTAAAAGCGCTGATAAAATTATTGCAAGGCGTCTGGAAGAGGCTCACAAAAAGGATTTATATGAAAATGCTCTCGAGGTAATGGAAAGTGCTACCACAGAAGAGATGTTTGAAAATGCAGGGTATATGTTCATCGAGGTCATGGACTATCTTGATGCAAAAGAGAAATCTCAGGAGTGCTTCGAATTAGGCGAGATAGCGAGAAAGGATACTCTTCTCTCTGAAGCCGAAGCAAAAATGAAGGGTTCAAATCCTTTGGACTACCTTGAAGCAATTTCACTTCTCGAGGAAATCCCTGATTGGAAGGATGCCGGCGAAAAAATAATTCTTTGCAGAAAGAAAATAGAAAAAATTCAAGCGAAAAAAGAAGACAAAATCGAGCAATTAAAAAAAGAAAAATTAGAATTAATAGTTCAGGCAAATGGAATTGATTTTAATCAGGATAAGAACCTGCTTTTAATTATTGTAGGCGCGGTTTTGGTTGTTTTGGGATCTATGATATTGTTTTCAAGCATCGTTTCAGTAGATATAGCATTAATATTTCTTGGTATCGTACTACTTTCTATAGCTATATTTTGTTTTTGTAATAAAAAGCCATCGGATAAGGTTATTGCAGAAAGAAAAAAGCAAAAAGAAGATTTACTTAAAAAATGCGATGAATTACAGAAACAAATAGATTCCTATACAATAGAATCTAACGAATGCGATATGACTAAATAAAAACAAATAATAAAATACATAAATAAGTAAACTAATATGGAGGTTTTTCATATGGCAAAAATAATTGATGTTATAAAATATGAAGGCGATAACAGTACATTTATCTGGAAGCATCCTGCTGAGGATTTTAATATTCTTTCTCAGCTTATTGTTCATGAAAGTCAGGAAGCAATATTCTTTAAGAATGGTCAGGCTCTCGATAGCTTCGGACCCGGCAGATATACTCTTACTACACAGAATATTCCCTTACTCAGCAATCTGCTTAATCTTGCAACAGGTGGGGAATCACCTTTCCATTGTGAAGTTTATTTCATTAATAAAACCGTTCAGATGTCTGTTAAATGGGGTACTGATACCAAGGTTCGTTTCATTGACTCGCTTACAGGCGTTCCGTTGGAAATCGGTGCAAGTGGTGAAATGAATCTTCTTGTAAGTGATTCCCGCAAGCTTCTTACAACTATCGTTGGTACAGCAAAGGGTATTTCATGGGGTGAAGGCAAGGATGGTTTCACAAAGAGCCTTAATGACTGCTTTAGACCGTTCATTTCAACCGCAGTTAAGTCAGGTCTTCCGCTTGCTATTAAGCAAGGTGGAATCGATATTCTTGAAATCGACGAAAAGCTTGAAGAACTTTCAGATGTTCTTAAGGAGAAAATTATACCCGGCTTTGAAGAATATGGTTTGACTATTCCTCAGCTTTATGTAACTACTGTTGTTCTTCCCGAGAATGACCCGAATTTCAAGAAAATTCGCGAATTACATACAATTTCATTCCAAAAGAGAGTGGTTGAGGCGGAAACAGAAATCCGAACTGCAAAAGCAGAGGCGGAAGCAGAGGTTACTGCTGCTCAAAGACAAATTGAGCTTGAACGCCAGACAACCGAAACTGAGGTTGCAAAACGCGAAGCGGAGCGTGAGCTTATCAAAGCTCAGACAGAGGCTCAGGCAGCGAAAATGGCAGGCTTTGCAGAAGCGGAGATTATGGCAGCCAAAGGTATTACCGAAAAAGAATATGTTCAGGCAGATGTTCAGAAGGCATTTGCAGAAGGTCTTGGTAATATGGGAGCAGGCGGTGGTGTCGGCGGAAGTGTTATAGGTGATGTTGTTGGTTTGGGTGTTGGTCTTCAGGCAGCAGGAGCTATGAGCGGTCAGCTTGGAGATGTTTTCAGTGGCTTCGCAGGAGCATCAAAGGCTTCTGAGGTATCAGGCGAAATTAAATGCGCAAGCTGTGGTAATAGCTTACCTGCTAATGCTAAATTCTGCCTCGAATGTGGCACAAGGGTTGAAAACCTTGCTGAAAACGAAATGATTTGCCCTGCATGCGGTAAAAAGACTGCAAAAGGCAAGTTCTGTATGGAATGTGGCTCGTCATTGATTCTCAAATGTGCAAAATGCGGTGTTGAAATCCCCAACGGAGCAAAATTCTGCCTCGAATGTGGTGAAAAGCTGTAAATTTATTTTCTATGTAATCAGTTAATAGTATAAAGCAAACATCCGCCTAACAGTGGCTTCTGTTAGGCGGATGTTTATGTTACAATAAAAATAAATTTAAAATTCTTTGTAATAAAAATCCATATCAAGTTTCTAATAGATGGAAAGACAAAACGAAAGGGGTGACGGCTTTGGATGATTTAGAAAAATTGTGTAATCAGCATTATAAGTATGTGAAAAGCTATGCGTTATCGTTGTGCCTTAATGAAGCTTTGGCAGAAGATATAACCCAAGAAACTTTTTATAATGCTATAAAAAAGATTGATACTTTTAAAAATGACTGCAAAATCGAAACATGGCTTTGCAGTATCGCAAGAAATATTTATCTTAACTTAAAAAGGAAAAAACAAACTGAAAACATTTTAGATTACCCCAATTTAGTTGCTGACAATAACATAGAAGAAAATGCAATTAAAAATGACTATGTAAAAAGAATTTTGACCGAAGCCGTTAAATTAGATACCCCATATAAAGAGGTTTTTTATATGAAAACTCTGGGGGATATGCCGTATTCAACTATTGCAGATGTTTTTGAAAAGACAGAAAACTGGGCGAGAGTTACATATTTCAGAGCAAAAAAACAAATTGAAGAAAGGATGAGTGAAGGTGAGTAAAGAAAACTGTTATTTAATAAAAGATTTATTGCCTCTCTACATAGATGACCTTTGCAGTAAGGAATCAACGGGAATAATAAAAAATCATTTGGCAGATTGCTCTGAATGTAAGAAAGAATATGAGCAATTAACAAATCAACCCGAAATTAAAGTTATAAATGATAATTCCGCAGATTTGATAAAAGGAGTTGGTAATATGTTTAAAAAGGATAAGAAAAAAGCGATTATTAAAACTGTATCAATCTTTTTAGTGGTTCTTACCTTATTAGGCATTTTTGCCTTCCTCAAAGTACCGTTGATGTTATATAAAATTGAATTTGATAAAGGTCGCTATAGCGGTGTTACAAGTACTTGTCAGGTCTGGGAAAGCGGAGAAAACTCAAAGATCAATTACAGCAACGAATACTTTGATTTGTATATAGATAAAAAAATTGGTGAGTATAAAGAAAAAAAGACAGAAAGAACATATATCCTGGATTTTGGTAAAGGTAAAAACATTGTTATTTATGATGAAAATCAAGGTGTGCCGATTCCTACATTAAATGAGCATAAGAAGTATTTTAACCAGTCTTTAAAATATCCTATCGTTTATGCCTTTGCTAAAAAGGGTATAGAAAATCTTGGGTATAGCACAGAAATTGCAATACCATATAACTACAAAATGTTAAAGGATTTTCTTTCAAGTGACCCACCGGAAGCAAAGCTTTTATGCTCTTTTGAGGATTATACAAAAGCCTGCGCTTACTACGCCAGCATGAGATTAACATTATTGCCAATGGGTAATGGCAATTCCCATTATATTGTTTCTGAAAATGAAGTGGCAGTAGCACAAGGCTGGTACATTCTGTCAGAAGAAAACACCGAAAGCTATATTTTGTATTTCCAATCTAAAGAAGATTTAAGTAAGATTTATGCTATTAAACTTGCGGGCTTTACCAAAGAAGAAGCACAAGAAGTTTTTAAATATGCAGTGATTAAATAATTTAAGAAATAAATAAAAATCCGTTTAGCAGAAAATCTGTTAAACGGATTTTTAAGCTTTTTGGAGCTGGAAACGTGACTCGAACACGCGACCTATGGTTGTATTTAAGGTTGCTTTTTATGGGGATGTGTACTTGTTGTGTTTTGTTCACAACTGATTCTTGTATGGGTTCTGTTCGTTTTAAATCTTAATTTTTGTCTTATTTGGAAAGTTTTATAACCAAAAATATAAAAAGAACAAGCAAACAACAACTAAGAAGTATAACATTGATTTTTTTATTGTTTTTTATATCTTCCTTAATTTGAAACAAAAGAGGAAGAAAAACAATCTTTAGTAAAAAATCTAATCCTAAAAGAAAAATTTCAAAACCAACAAATAAATTCATAAATTTATTATTTTCGAAATTTGGGTTTAACCAAAGTAAAATTTGAAGAGGTATCGATATCAAAAAAATTAACCAATTAACTATGTATGGAATAAACCATAAAATGTTTACTTCTTTTAAAAAATCCAAAAGAAAAACTTTTTTTAAAAATCCTTTTGTGTGTTTTTTTACAAAAGATTTAGAATGGTTATCAATCAAATGGTCTTCAATGGGGATGTAAAAACACATAAAGGCTAATATGAGTAAAATTACTCCAAAAAAAATTAACATATTATCAACCTTAAGATATAATTTTTTTAAAAATTGAATTTTGAACCTAAGTGGACAGGGGATTATTTATAATTTTTTTAATCAAAACAATTTAGATGTTTAAATTTTACCATCGACACAAAATAATTGCAATAGTAAATCTTATTCGTTTACTTTTATATACTCATCAACCCGACAAACTAGTATATATGCACGCATTGGTATTTCTCACCAGCTATGATTTCTTTTTCTGATACTACAATTTTCTCAATGAGCTCGTTTAGGATTCTTGCATTGAGTTCGTGTATGTGGGAAATCACGGCTTGCCGTGTATATCATCAATTTCGCAGAAATTGTATATCACCAAAGCAATGCTTTGCATATCATCATTGCGAAAGGTTATACAACCTGCGGTTGATGATATGCGCCTTCGGCGATGATATACACACTAAAGTGTGATGATATACCATTGCTTTCGCAATGGATAAAAAAATCTCGTTCCGAAGAACGAGATTTTTTGGAGCTGGAAACGTGACTCGACCACGCGACGTATGGTTGTAGTTAAGGATATATTAATGGCTATGGAAATATTAGATGTTATGTGCTATAATGATTACATATTATATAGTTTTCAAGGAGCATATTTATGGGTTTGTTTGATATATTCCACAAGAAAGAAAAAACAAAGGACACACATTCAACCTTTAAAATTGGTGATTGGGTTACTCAATATAGTTCAGGCTATTGGAAAGTTGTAGGTGTTTTCCCTAAATATGCAGATGAAGATTACTCATATAATGGAACATCATGGAAAAAAGGTGACCGTCTTAGTGATTGGATTATATTGAAAAAAGGATTTACTGCAAAAATGAAACCAAGCAATGGTTGCGAGTTTGTAGATGCACAATGGTGCAAACTTGTTGCAGATGATGTTCTCCAATCCATTGAAACAACCTTTGCTGAAAATCCAAAAGATAAACAGAAATTCGATAATGCACCTGATTTGCCGAATCCTTCAGTTAATAGTGTATGGATGAAGTTCTCGGATGAACAAGTTGAAGCTTTTTCAAGAGTTATATCAGCACTTCCCGAACGATTTACTGCAGAACAATTCTGGACAAGTTGTGCTAATTATCGCCAATACAAAACCGACCCATCCAATGCTACACATGTATTGTATTTGTATAGTTATTTGTGGGAAGTTAACGATAATTTTGAGCCACTCAATTTTGGTCCGGAAATTAAGGTTAAGTAGAGGTGAATAAGTATGATTGAACATATAAAAGATTTTTTTACAGAAGACATAGTAGAAAAAGTGATAATTATTGTAATTACTGCTTTGCTTACACATATCGCTGAATTACATAAAATAAAAAAACAAACAAAAATCAATTATAGAGAAAAATTGGGAGAAAAAATTTTTTCTGCGTATGAAGAAGTAAAAAAGGTAGAATTAAAAGCGGCTGCGATCGATATATTTTCGTTTGGTGATGATATAAAGACGCCAGAAGATACTACTTTTTCTAATAATATTTATTATCCTGAAATTATGGAAAGTAGGGAGATTTTTATTGAATTTTTGGATAGTATACAAAATTGTAGAGAAGAATATGAAAGGTATCTTGATTTAACAACATCAGCATACCTATATGCTATGAATAGATATACAATGTGTTTGCTTTTATTTATGAATGAAATTGAAGAAACAAACTATGAATTTGTAGGTTTGATGCTAATCGGAGATATTCAAAGGTGGCAAAAGCGAATAGATAAACATATTACCAAAAAGATAAATAGACCTAGTTATAAGATATTTTCTGAAGAAGGAATAAAATGGAGAATTGTTAGATTTTGGGTTGAAAGAGTTTTTTTGGAACGCAGTCTTTTAAACAAAATTATTAAAGCTTATAAAAATGGTGAGATTGATTTTCTTGGTGCTGAAAACAGAAAGAACGATGCAGAAGAGAACGTTTAAATTTATACAAAACGAGTGCGAAACAAGTTTTTTGTTTTGAAATAAAAGCAATATATAAGTTTATAAACAAGGAGCTGATTTTATCAGCTCCTTGTTATATACTCATCAACCCTACAAACTTGTAGTATATATGCACGCATTGGTATTTCTCGCCATCTATGATTTCCTTTTCTGATACCACAATTTTCTCAATAAGCTCGTTTAGGATTCTTGCATTGAGTTATTGTAAGAGAAAAAATCACACCGACGGTGTGTATATCATCAATTTCCCAGAAATTGTATATCACCAAAGCAATGCTTTGTATATCATCATTGTGAAAGCAATGTAAATGCAACCTACGGTTGATGATATACACACTAAAGTGTGGTGATATACCATTGCTTTCGCAATGGATAAAAAAATCCTCGTTCAAATAAACGAGGATTTTTTGGAGCTGGAAACGTGACTCGAACACGCGACCTGCTCATTACGAATGAGCTGCTCTACCAACTGAGCTATTCCAGCAAAATATATTAAAAATGTAATTAGTATTATATATAAATCCCTTGTTTTTTGCAAGGGCTTTTGAAGTATATTTTTGTGTTTTTCGTTTATTTGTTCTGCGGTACAGGCGAGCCTGTACCCTACGAAATATTGAGAAAAACATAACCGTAGGGTATGGGCTTGCCCATACCGCAGAAAGATGTGATAGAAGAGAAAAATTACTAAAACACATCATCAGTTCAATATTAATTTATGTAAAATAACAAAAATAAAAAATATGATGATTTTAATGTGTAGAGGTATTGACTTTAGCGCTTTAGTGTGCTACCATATGAACACGTTTTTAAAATGGGAAATTTCAGAAAGGAATGGCATTTCATTTTTGAAAGCCGTAGGTCAAAAGCTATGACACCTTTAAAAAATGCTGATGTTACAGAGCTTTATAAAGCTATTTTAAGCCTTGAAAACGAAGAGGAATGTGCTTTGTTTTTTGAGGATTTATGTACCATCAATGAAATCGTTTCTCTCTCTCAGCGTCTGAGTGTTGCCAGAAAGCTTGACGAGGGTAAAACCTTTTCAACTATTACTACCGAAACAGGAGCCAGCTCTGCAACAATCGGCAGAGTTAATCGTTGCCTTTCCTATGGTAACGGCGGCTATAAAAATATAATAGAAAAGCTTAAAGGGGGAGAGAGCAAATGAGCTTTGATTTTTCTGTTCTTAATCCTACTGAAAGGATTATATTTGAGCTTCGCTCTCTTTATTCAAAATATGGCTATAAGCCCTTTAAAATGAGCAAGTTTGAGGAATATGATTTATACGGCTCTAACAAGGATTTCCTTGTTAGCGGAAATTGTATCACCTTTACCGATACAGACGGCAGACTTCTTGCCCTCAAGCCCGACGTAACCTTTTCAATAATAAAAAACCTTGATGATTCCGTTAAAGGCGTTCAGAAGGTTTATTATAACGAAAATGTTTACCGCGAAAGTAAAAAAGCGGGTGGCTTCAGCGAGATTATGCAGACCGGTATCGAGTGTATGGGCGATATAACCGATAACGATGTTTGCGATGTTATTATTCTTGCTGCTCGCAGCCTTTATGCCATTAGCGAAAACTATGTGCTTGATATTTCTCACCTTGGACTTTTGAGCGGTATTTTCAGCGCAATGGAATTAACCGAAAGCAATAAAACCGAGCTTCTTTCTGCTATTGCAGAGAAAAACGCGGGTGCTATCAAAACCCTTTGCGAAAGTTTTGGTGTTGGTGAAGCTTTGGTTAATATGCTTCTTGAGATTATGAATGCTTGTGGTAAACCCTCTGAGGTTCTTAAGAAAATCGGTGCGGTTGCGGTGAATTCTGAAATGCAGAATGCTTTCAACGAGCTTTCAAAGGTTTGCGAAAAGCTTATTGATGCAGGTTATGAAAAGAATATCAATATTGATTGTTCATTGGTTAACGATATGAACTATTATAACGGTATTGCTTTCAAGGGCTTTGTTCATGGTGTTCCTTCAAGTGTTCTTTCAGGCGGAAGATATGATAAGCTTATGGAACGCGTTAACAAAAAAGCAGGAGCAATCGGTTTTGCGGTTTATCTTGATGAGGTTGACAGACTTCTTGAAAATAAAGAAGAAATTGAAGAAACTGCAGATGATGGTTGGCTCAATGTGGCTCTTCCAAAAGGCAGACTTGGTGAAAAGGTTTACCAGATGTTTGAAAGTGCAGGGTTTGAATGTCCTCAGATTCACGAGAAAAACAGAAGACTTATTTTCGAAAATGCAGAAAAGAATGTTCGTTATTTCTGGGTTAAGCCTTCAGATGTTGCAATTTATGTTGAACGTGGAGCCGCAGATATAGGCGTTGCAGGTAAAGATATTCTCCTTGAATATGCGCCCGATGTTTATGAGCTTCTTGATTTGGATATGGGCAAATGCAGAATGTGTGTTGCAGGTAAAAAGGAATTTACTGATAACGGCACAAGCACTTTGAGAGTTGCAACAAAGTTTACTAATATTGCAAAAAGCTATTATGCAGATAAATGCCGTGATATTGATATAATAAAGCTTAACGGTTCAATTGAAATTGCACCAATTCTTGGTCTTTCCGATGTAATTGTTGATATTGTTGAAACAGGTGCAACTCTTCTTGAAAATGGTCTTGAACCAAAAGAAACAATTGTTGGAATAAGTGCAAGACTTATTTCAAACAAAGCAAGCTATAAATTTAAATCTGAAATTATAGACAGACTTAAATTATCATTAGATAAAATCGTGAGGGAAAAACAGTGATTAAGATTTACAAGCGCAACGAAATCTCAACAGAAGAAATTCTCGAAAGAAGCGAGCAGACAATTGATGTTGAGGGTATTGTTGCTGATATTATAAAAAATGTCCGTGAAAACGGCGATAAAGCACTTGTTGAATACAGCAAAAAATTCGATGGTGCGGTTGATGATGTTCTTGAGGTAACAAAAGAAGAAATTCAGGATGCTTTGAATCAGGTGGATAGTGAGCTTATCGAAATATTAAAGCAGGCAAAAGAGAATATTACCGCTTTCCATTCAAAGCAAGTTCGTAATTCTTTTGTTATTAACGATAACGCAGGGGTTATAATCGGTCAGAAGGTTTTGCCAATTGAAAAGGTTGGTCTTTATGTTCCCGGTGGCACAGCTTCTTACCCCTCATCAGTTCTTATGAACTGCGTTCCTGCAAAAATCGCAGGATGCTCTGAAATTGTTATGGTAACACCTGCAAAAGAAGGTAAAATCAAGCCCGTTATTCTTGCTGCTGCAAGTATTGCAGGGGTTGACAGAATATTCAAAATTGGCGGCGCTCAGGCAGTTGCTGCTCTTGCTTACGGAACAGAAAGTGTACCCAAGGTTGATAAAATTGTTGGTCCGGGTAATGCTTTTGTTGCAGAAGCTAAAAAGCAGGTTTTCGGCACAGTTGATATTGATATGATTGCAGGTCCCAGCGAAATTCTTGTTGTTGCTGACGGAACAAATAATCCTGCTCACATTGCAGCAGATTTGCTTTCTCAGGCAGAGCACGATAAAATGGCAACCGCAGTTCTTATCACAGATTGCGAAGAGTTTGCAAACAAAGTAAGCGAACAGCTTGAAATTCAGATACCCCAGCTTCCAAGAGCAGAAATTGCTCGTTGCTCAATTGATACAAACGGCAAAATTATTATTACAGATTCGCTTGTTGAGGCTATGGAAACATCAAACATACTTGCTCCCGAGCACCTTGAAATCTGTGTTGATAATCCCTTTGAATATCTTGGTTATGTTAAAAATGCAGGTTCTGTATTCCTTGGCAAAAACTGTCCCGAAGCTCTCGGTGACTATTTTGCAGGTCCTAACCATACATTGCCTACAAGCGGTACTGCAAGATTTTCAAGCCCTCTTTCAGTTGATGATTTTGTTAAGAAAACTCAGTTTTCATATTTCAGTAGAGAAGCACTTAAAGAGGTTTCTGACAAGGTTGTTCGTTTCGCAACTGAAGAAGGTTTACACGCTCACGCAAAAAGTGTAAGCATCAGAGGTGAAGAATAAATGAGCAAATTCCTTGATAAAAGATACGATTCACTTGCAGCGTATGTTCCCGGTGAACAGCCTCAGGACAAAAAATATATAAAGCTCAATACCAATGAGTCACCTTATGCACCAAGCCCTGAAACTCTTCAGATGGCGAATAAGAGTCAGGCAGAGCTTTTAAGACTTTACCCTGATCCTGATGGTAAAATTCTTACTAAAAAGCTTGCAGAGCTTTATGGCGTTGAAGCGGAAAATGTTTTCCTTGCAAATGGCTCGGATGATATTCTGAATTTTGCATTTATGGCATATTGTGCCAACGGCAGAAAATCATATTTTGCCGATATAACCTATGGATTTTATAGCGTTTTCGCAAATCTTCACGGCTCTGATTATACCGAGATTCCCTTGGAAGAGGATTTTTCAATTGATTATAAAAAGTTCTGCGGTGTAGACGGCGGTGTGTTTATTGCAAACCCCAACGCACCAACCGGACTTGCTTTAAGCCTTGAAGAAATCGAAAAGGTTATTAAATCAAACCCTGATTATGTTGTTGTAATCGACGAGGCTTATGTTGATTTCGGAGCAGAAAGTGCTGTTAATCTTGTTAAAAAGTATGATAACCTTTTGGTTGTTCAGACTTTTTCAAAATCCCGTTCAATGGCAGGTGCTCGTTTGGGCTTTGCTATCGGTAGTAAAGGTATTATCAATGATTTGCACAAGCTTCGTTATTCAACTAATCCCTATAACATAAACCGATTAACTCTTTCTTTAGGTGCGGCGGCAATAGATAGCCAGAGTTATTATACAGATAACTGCAAAAGAATCATTGAAACAAGGGATTACACAACAAATGAGCTTGAGGCTATGGGCTTTGAGGTTTTACCATCAAAAGCGAATTTTGTCTTTGCTAAATCAGAGAAAATTGATGGTGGCGAGCTTTATCTAAAGCTTAAAGACAAAGGTGTTCTCGTTCGTCATTTCACTAAAGACAGAATTAAAGATTTTAACCGCATTACTATCGGCACTTTCGAAGAAATGCAGATTCTTATAGAAAATATCAAAGAGATTATGGAGGCAGTTTAAATGCGTGTAGCAGAAATTAAAAGAAAAACTGCAGAAACAGATATATATGTAAAGCTTAACCTTGACGGAACAGGTGAATGCGATATTGATTCAGGTGTTGGATTTTTTGACCATATGCTTATTCTTTTTGCAAAGCATTCAAGGTTTGATTTAACAGTAAAATGTTGCGGAGATATCTGGGTTGACGGACATCACACAACAGAAGATATAGGCATTGCTCTTGGTCAGGCTTTTAAAGAAGCTATCGGCGATAAAAGAGGTATTCACCGTTACGGAAGCACAATTCTTCCTATGGATGAAGCTCTCATTCTTTCGGCGGTTGATATTTCAGGCAGAGCATATCTTCAGTATTATATGAACATCCCTGCGCCAATGGTAGGGGATTTTGATACTGAGCTTTTGAGAGAGTTCTTTGTTGCATTCGCATTTAACAGTGCAATAACTCTTCATATTAAACAGCTTGACGGAGTTAACTCTCACCATTTGATTGAGGGTGCATTCAAATCCGTTGCCCGAACTCTCAAAAAGGCAGTTGCCATTGATGAAGCAATGAAAAACGAGATACCCTCATCCAAAGGAGTTTTATAATGGTTGCAATAATTGACTATGGTGTTGGTAACTTGTTCTCTCTTCAATGCTCATTAAAGAAAATCGGTGTTGAAGCAGTTGTAACAAGTGATGAAAATGTAATAAAAGCGGCAGACAGAATTATTCTTCCCGGTGTTGGCGCATTTGGTGATGCGGCGAAAAAGCTTCGCTCATCAGGTCTTGTTGAGCTTATCACAGAAGAAGCAAAAAACGGAAAACCATTTCTGGGTATCTGCCTTGGTATGCAGTTGCTTTTTGAAAAAGGCTTTGAATATGGTGAGCATGAGGGCTTAGGCTTCCTTAAAGGTAATGTAATTCCTTTAGAAAATAAAATACCTGCAAATCTTAACATTCCCCATATGGGCTGGAATGCCCTTGATTTTGTAGGGGAGAAAAGCCCGATTTTTAAATATATAAATGATGGCGATTTCGTTTATTTCGTTCATTCATTCTATGCAACCGATTGTGATGATTCTGTTGTTGCCACATCTGAATACGGTATTCCCGTCACAGCGGCAGTTGGAAAAGGCAATATATTCGGTTGTCAGTTTCATCCCGAAAAGAGTGGAGAGGTAGGTCTTTCAATTTTGAAAGCCTTTTGTGAGATTTAAAGTTTGGATTAAATTGCCCACAGCACTATTTTTTGCTCGGGGCAGTATCTATATACAGCACCGCTCGCTTCAAAACAGCACTGTGAACAATTTTCTCTCAAACTTTAGTATTTGTGTTGTTTTCGCACTAATGAAAGGATATATGTAACTAATGAAAATTTTTCCCGCAATAGATTTATATGAGGGTAAAGCTGTCAGACTTTTAAAGGGTAACTATAACGATTTAACAGTTTATTCCGAAAATCCAATTGAAATTGCAAAGGATTTTGAAAGTCAGGGCGCAACCGAGCTTCACACAGTTGACCTTGAAGGCGCTCGTGACGGCGGAACACCCAATATTGATATAATTAAAAGCTTTGTTGAGAACACATCTTTGAATGTTGAAGTAGGTGGAGGTATCCGTTCAATGGATACAGTCAAAGCCTATCTTGATGCAGGTGTAAGTCGCGTTATTTTAGGTACTGCGGCAGTAACCGATGAAGAGTTTCTGAAAACCGCAGTTGCAACATACGGCGATAAAATTGCAGTAGGTGCAGATATCAAAGACGGCAAGGTTGCCATTAAAGGTTGGGTTGAAAAATCCGAATATGGCACATTTGAGTTCTTTGAAAAACTCCAGAAAATCGGAGTTTCAACAGTTATCTGTACTGATATTTCCAAAGACGGTGCAATGCAGGGCACAAACAGAGAGCTTTATAAAGAGCTTTCCGAGAAATTCAGCGTTAATATAATTGCATCTGGCGGAGTTTCAACTCTTGATGATATAACCGCTCTTAATAAAATGAACCTTTTTGGTGCAATTATCGGCAAAGCATATTATACAGGTGCAATTAAAATAAGTGATGCATTGGAGGCGGTTAAATGATTACAAAAAGAATTATTCCCTGCCTTGATGTAAGAAACGGAACAGTTGTTAAAGGTACGAACTTCAAAGACCTTAACGAAATTTCTTCACCTGTTCAGTTGGCGGAGTATTATAGCTCTCACGGAGCAGACGAGCTTGTTTTCTATGATATTACCGCTTCATCCGATGGCAGAAAGCTTTTTACAGATATTCTTACTCAGACCGCTTCAAAGGTGTTTATTCCCTTGACTGTTGGCGGTGGCATCAATACTCTCGATGATTTTGACCGCGTTTTAAAATGCGGTGCAGATAAAGTAAGCGTTAACTCAGGCGCTATAAGAAATCCTGATTTAATTCATGCGGCGGCAGAGAAATACGGCGACCAATGCGTTGTTCTTTCCGTTGATGTTAAAAGAGTTGACGGACAGTTTAAGGTCTTTGCCAAGGGCGGAAGAGAGAACACAGGTCTTGACGCTTTAGAGTGGATTAAGCGCGGTGTTCAGAATGGCGCAGGTGAAATTGTTGTAAACTCAATTGATACAGATGGTGTCAAAAATGGCTTCGATATTGAAATGCTCAAAGCCGTTTGCGATATAGTAAATGTTCCCGTAATTGCATCAGGTGGTGCAGGCGGAAAGCAGGATTTTGTTGATTTATTCAATACAGTTCCCGGTGTCAGCGCAGGTCTTGCAGCCTCAATTTTCCATTATGGAGAGGTTACAATTGACGATTTAAAGAAAACTCTTAACGAGAATAACATTACAGTGAGGTTATAATATGTTTGATATAGAAAAGCTTAAATTTGATGAAAAGGGTCTCATTCCTGCAATTGTTGTTGACGATGAAACAAATCAGGTTCTTACCCTTGCATATATGAACAAGGAAAGCCTTGGCATTTCCCTTGAAAAGAAAAAAACATGTTTCTGGAGTCGCTCAAGACAGGAGCTCTGGCTTAAGGGCGAAACAAGCGGTAACTATCAGCATATCGTAAGCATCACTGCAGATTGCGATATGGATGCTCTTACAGTAAGAGTTAAAAAGGATGGTCCTGCTTGTCATACAGGCGAAGAAAGCTGCTTCTTCAACACAGTTTTTGAAAATGAAGAAATTTCACCTGCATTCAGCGTTCAGAGCCTTGTTGAGACAATTGAGGGCAGAAAGCTTGACCCCAAGGAGGGCTCTTATACAACCTACCTTTTCGAAAAAGGTATTGATAAGATTCTTAAAAAGGTTGGAGAGGAGTGTACCGAGGTTATTATCGCAGGTAAAGCCGATGATAAGGCAGAAACAATTTATGAAATTTCCGACCTTATGTATCATGTTCTTGTTCTTATGATTGAAATGGGTATTTCCGTTGATGATATTATGAAGGAATTAAGCTCTCGTCATGTAATAGACCATAAGGTTAAACAAGAAAAGATGGTATAAAAACAATAACTCCCGATTGAATTGTGAAAATTCAGTCGGGAGTTAAATTTATGTTTTTCTTGCAGTTTTTTCTGCAATTTTAAGGATTGAAGTGAGTGGTACTATAAGAATAAGACCGCCTATGAAATTGCTGATGCCGTGAGTTATATCGAATGGAAGTCCTGCAACAATCCAGGCAATCATACCCTTGAAATCAAGTCCGAACATCAAAGCTTGTGCAGGGGCATAGATAACGCCGTACAAAAATCCATGTAACGAGCAAACAATTGCATATATAATCGGTGCTGCTTTAGGTGGTAGCTTTTGGGGTAAAAGCATTACTGCGCCCCAAAGGACAACCCATATATATAAATAGGGTATCCACCACGTATTAAAGCCGTTAAGTAACCCTGTCAGTGCAACGAAAACATAAATAGGGTAGAGGGCTTTTTTTCTGTAAACAACAGTAATTGCTACGATAAAAACGCCGATTAAATGGATGTTGGGTAATAGCTCTGTCATCAGCTTTGAAGCATACATAACAGCACCAAGCATACCAAAAATAACGGCTTCCTTAAGCTTCAGCTTCATGCCTTTTCTGCCTTGAAGGTGTAGGTGGTGCCTGCAACGATATCAGTTTTTTCAACACCGCTTGTTGCATATTCGCCGTCAATATAGAATGCCCAGTATGCACCATCCTTGTCATAATCAAGTGTTATGCCGTTAACGGTTTTTACATACAAGCCGTATTCGCTTTCGTCACCTGCAATAAGCTCGAGCTCTAAAAGAGCTTCGCCAACAGTTTTCTTATCTGTATTGATTTCGAAAGCTGCTTCGTTACCCTCAAGGTCATTAACGGTAAAGGTGAATTTTGTTTCGCCTTTACCTAAAACAGTAGCCTTAGGTGCCTCGGTTGTTGATACTGCACCTTCGGTGGTGGTAGTATCGTTTGTTTTGTTGTCGTTACAAGCAGTTGTAAACAGTGCAATAGCCGCAATAAGCACAATACAAAGGATGAACGACAACGCTTTTTTACTGCGTGTCATTTTCATTTGGAAATTCTCCTTTATAAATTTATTACTCTCTCGCTAAAACCGGCACTCGCAGTCAAGACAAAGTCTTCAAAAGAGCTTTTGTTAACGGGTATTTCGACTTGGTGCGTTTAAATCCGCCTTCTCAGAAAAATCCAATGGCTTGTCCCTGCTTTGCGGCAGCAGGTAGAATAAAAACATTAATGCACCTCACGGCGACGGGCTCGTACAGGATTTGCACCTGTTTCCCCTGATAACAAAAGGGATTATAGCACAAAGTTTTATTGTTTACAACATTATTCCTAATTCTTCCTTTTTCTTGACAAACATACTTATTTAGAATAAAATATAATAGACTATATATGATTATATTGGGTGTTCTATGAAACTGATAATAATTAAACTTTTTGTCCTTTTCATAAGAGTTCTTTATGCTTTTATGAAGCTGAGAAAAACTGAAAATAAAATAGTCTGGTTATCGCGCCAAAGTAATGAAAAATCTGAAGATATTAAAATGCTTTCAGATGCAATTTCAAGGCTTTCTCCCGATACAAAGCAGGTTTTCAGGCTTTGCCGTCTTAAGGACGAAAGCGGACTTTCTGTTTCTTATATCTTATTTATTTTAAGAGATATGTGGGAATTGGCATCGGCGAAAATTGCAATTACCGACACTTATTCAATTCCTGTTTCCTGCCTTAACCATAAGAAAAGTCTGAAGATTTTTCAGATATGGCACGCCTTAGGAGCAGTCAAGAAATTCAGCCTTCAATCTGCAGGCAAGGCTCAGGGCAGAGATTTAGGTGTTGCAAAGGCAATGTCTATGCATAAAAACTATGATTTTGTAATTGCACCATCAAAAAAAACTGCTGAGTTTTATTGCGAGGCCTTTGGCTGTAGTAAAGATAAAATCGTTATAGCCTCTCTTCCGAGAGTGGATGTTCTTTCAGATGGTAAATCACGATATGATGAATTCATAAAGCTGAATCCGCAATATGAAAACAAAAAGCTTATTGTTTATCTTCCCACCTTCAGAGATGGCGATTTTCAATTTACTGAAAATCTTTATAAAGCATTTGAAAATGACGATGAGTATGCTTTAGTAGTTTCGCCTCATCCCTTAACTAAAATAAAAAGTGAGCATAAATTCAACGGTAGCTTTTCTGCCTATGATTTAGCAAAGCTTTCTTACGGAATTGTTTCCGACTATTCCGCAACGACCCTGGAATGCTCGTTTCTTAATAAGCCCTTGTGGTTTTATGTTCCTGATTATGAAAAATATAAGGAAGAACAGGGGCTTAATATTGATATGATGAATGAGATGTCTTCTGCTTCATTTGTTGACGAAAACAAGCTTTTAAAATCTGTTAAAAGCGAGGATTATGATTTTGATAGCCTTAAAAGGTTTTCGGATAAATATATTGAAAATAAAGGCACAGATAATACCCAAAAATTAGCAGGTTTTATTTGTAGCCAATTGTGATAGAGGAGAATAAAAATGAAAAGAATTTTAACTTATGGTACATTTGATTTGTTGCATTATGGTCACATCAGAATTTTAAAAAGAGCAAAGGAATTAGGTGATTACCTTGTTGTTGCTCTTTCAACTGACGAATTTAATGCAACTAAAGGAAAAAAAGCATATCACAGCTATGAAACCCGTAAAAAAATGCTTGAAGCAATCAGATATGTTGACCTCGTTATTCCCGAGAATAACTGGGAGCAGAAGCTTCAGGATGTTAAGGATTATAAAATTGATGTTGTTGTTATGGGCGATGACTGGGCAGGTAGCGATAAATTCGACTACCTTAAAGAGTATTGCGAGGTTACATTCCTTGAAAGAACTCCCGGTGTTTCTACAACAATGATTAAAAATGACCTTCAGCTTCAGGAAACTGTTGATGGTGTTGATCAGGTTCCGAGAACATAATCAAAACAAATTATTTTGTCTGACGGAGTTTAGAAATGGTAAAAAAGATTATTAAAAGGATTAATAGCTTTAAGACTAATTGCGAGCCGGCATATATTGATTATTGCAAGCTACCCATTGACGATAAGCTTGTGCTACTTGAGGGCGGACAAGGCTCTAACATCAACGGCAATATGTTTTCAATGCTCAAAGAATTGAAAACCAATCCAAGATGGAAAGAGTATAAATGCGCTTTCGTTGTAACTGAAGATACCATTGAAAAAGCAAAAAAGCGTATGGCGTTTTATGGCTTCAGGGATGTTATTCTTTCAGTAAGAAACTCTAAAGAGTATCTTAAGCATCTTGCAACTGCAAAATATGTTATGACAGATAACTCGTTCCCTCCGTATTTCAACAAAAGGGAAGAGCAGATATTCTTTAACACATGGCACGGAACACCCTTGAAAACCTTGGGTAAGGCTAATAAATCAAGCCTTAGCTCTATCGGTAATGTGCAGAAAAACTACCTTATGAGTGACTATGCACTTTTCCCCAATGAGTTTACAAGAAATGTGTTTATGGATGACTATTATCTTCGTAACATTTACAAGGGTAAAAGTCTTATTGCGAACTACCCGAGAAACTATATTTTCTACGATGCTCAGGCAGGCGTGGAAATGAAGAAAAAGCTCGGCTATGAGGGTAAAAAGATATATGCATATATGCCCACATGGAGAGATGCGGCAAATGATATGCAAAAGGCGGCAAGTATCAAAGAAACAGAAGCAATTCTCCGTGAGTTTGATAAGAAGCTTGATGATTCTTCTGTTCTCCTTGTTAATCTTCATTTCCTTTTATCCTCAGAAATCAATTGCGATAAGTATAAGCATGTTGAATATTTCAGCGGTGATTATGACACCTATGAGATTTTGAATGCTTGCGATGGACTTATTACCGACTATTCAAGTGTTTTCTTCGATTTTGCAATTACAGGTAAAAAAGTTATTCTTTTTGCTTACGATAAAGAAAAATATTTAAGCACACGCGGTACCTATATGCCATTTGAGGATTTACCCTTTGCAATTGTTGAAAAGGTTGACGATGTAGTCCGCGAGATGCAGAAGCCCTATGAGGCTTCTCAGGAGTTTTTGGCTGAGTATTGTCCCAATGGCGGCATAGATAGCTGTGAAAAGCTCTTTGAAATGCTTGTAACAGGGGAAAGCGATACCTATAAAATTGAAACAACCGCTCCTGAAAATGAGAAAACCTGTCTCGTTTATGCAGGTGCGTTGCCTGATTCAATTTATGGTGGCTTGAAAATCTTCAAGGAACAAAACCCCGATTATAAATATATTGTTGCATATCGCCGTAACCTTTCTCAGGCGAAGAAGGAGGCTATTGAGGCAATTGACCCTGCTATAACATTGTATGGTCTTTTAAATGCCTTCCAATTTACCTTTAAAGAATTTTTCATTTTCCTTATATTCAGATTATTCGGTAAGGTTGTTGGTGGAGATACTCTTTCAACCTTCTTTGAAAGAGATGCAAAGCGAATGTTCTATTCCTTTGAGCCTGATATGGTAGTGGACTTCTCCTGCGGTAATATTATTATTTCAGGACTTCTGAATAAGCTCAAGGGCATAAAGAAAAACATCAGGCACGGTGATTTCTTTGCAGTAGCGGGCAGAACAAAGAAAATCAATGAATTTGTTTACGACTATGAAAAGGAAAATGATTTTGAAACTGTTGACCTTTTCGAAGCGGAAAACAAAGCCTATGCTGAAAATAATGAGGATGGCGTGGCTCACGGTAGCTTAAGGAAAAAATCCCGAATGAGAAATATTCTTCCCTTGTACTATAACAAGGGCGGATGCCTTAAGTGTGTCAGCTTGTTCAGACTTACAACACCTAAGCCCATCGCTTTAAAGGATACTGAAATTTTTGTTGGCGGTAATCGTTATCAGCCTAAGTATCTTGCTTCTAAAAAGAAAGCCAAGAAGTCACATTTCGGTGTTTATTCATTCAGTGTTCCCATGGCTGATGTTGTGAATCTTCCTGCAACAAATATGGTTGCCCTTGAATATAAGGATGAATATGGCTTTACAGTTCAGTGTCATATTTTCTATTGGTCCTTGCTTAAAATGTTCCTTGGTCTTCGCGGACCCATGAATATCGATAAGGAAAGCTCGACAGTTGCTATATTCAGACAGTCACAGAAGCAAAGACTTAATATTTATGTTCGTTCTGTTAATGTTACAGATAAGTTATCACATAGAATTAAGCAGGTTGTGGCATATGGCTTGGCACTTCTCTGGCATTCAAAAAAGGCCAAAAAGATTGTTCTTCTTTATGAGAAAAACTCCTCTAAATATGAGGAGAGTGCAAGCGTGCTTTTCGAGAATCTCATTGATTCGGGTTATAAGAATGCATATTTCATTGTAACCAAGGACTATGAATTTTTTGACAGAATTCCCGAAAAATATTTAAGCAATATTATCTATAAATATTCCTTCAAGCACTATCTCTATTTCTTCAAATCCAAAACATTTATCGGAACAGAGGCAATTGCTCACTCGATTGACCTTAAAACCTTTAATCTTCTTGCTTTAAAGAAAATAGCAAGTAAGAATCTTAACTATGTGTTCTTACAGCACGGTGTTATGTATATGGTTTCTCTTAACTCTGAATCAAGAAAGATGTTTAAGAGAAAGGAGTTGAACGGCAAATATCGAGTTGTTGTTTCATCTCAGGCGGAATCTGACCATTTCACAACCTTGGGCAGACATTATGACGAGGATATCTATATAACAGGTCTTCCGAAGTTTGACCGCAATACTCATAATGAGAACGCAGATAAAATTGTTATTATGCCAACATGGAGACCTTGGGAAATCAACGAAGCAAGAACAGATTTTACTCAGACTCCATACTTTAAAATGCTTATGAGGCTCTATGATTCGGTTCCCGAGCAGCTTAAAGAAAAGGTTATAATTCTTCCTCATCCGCTTATTGTAAATGAGCTCAGTAAGCTTTCTGAAACTCTCACAAAGAAAATAGTTCTTGATGCAAGATATGACGATATTCTTAAGGATACCGCCGTTCTTATCACAGACTATTCCTCGATTGCATACGATGCCTTCTATCGAGGTGCAAGAGTTATCTTCTATTGGGAGGAAAAGGACTATTGTATGATGCAGTATGGTCCCTCAACAGTTCTTATGCTCAATGAAGAGAATGTTTACGGTGACTTCGCATACAATGACGAAAACCTCGGCGAGATTGTTGAGAAAAATTATAATAATCCTCAGACTGAGGAGCAGAAATTGAGATACTCCAAGCTCGTTAATTTCCATGACGGAAAGAATACAGAGCGTCTTATCAATTTCTTGAAGGAAGACGGAATTATATAAAATTCAAATAAACCTCCCTGGCGAAGGGAGGGGGACCACACCGAAACTTGTTTTGGTGTGGTGGAGGGTTCTAGCACCGATAGGTGCGTACGATAAAATCCTTTACCTATAGTTGTAAAGAATTGTGTTATCAAATGGTAGCGCAATTCTTTTTTTATTTTTCTTCGTCTTTATGTGACAATTTTTTTGTTAGATAAAATGTAAACTCAAAGTATATTCAAAAGGAGGAATAAATATGCCTGTAACCTTAAAGAACAGAAACGGCACATTAACCGCGTTTATAAAAGGGGAAATAGACCATCATACAGTACCCGATATAAGAGATGCAATTGATGATGCCCTTGTAAGCTTGGAAAATATTGATGCTCTTGTGCTGGATTTTTATGATGTAACCTTTATGGATAGCTCGGGTGTAGGTCTTGTTATGGGGCGTTACAGACTGGCTTCGTCTAAAGGCAAAAAACTAAAAGTCAATAACCTTTCAAAGCGTGATTATGTGATTATGAAAATGTCGGGGATAGAAAAATTAGCAGAAATAAAACAGCGAAACGAGGTATATATATGAAGAAAATTAATGAGCTTAAAATGATTTTTGACAGTCGCTCTGTTAATGAGAGTTTTTCAAGGATGGCGGTGTCAGCCTTTTCTTCTCAGCTTGATATGACAGTTGAAGAGTTGGGTGATATTAAAACAGTTGTCAGCGAGGCGGTAACCAATTGTATTGTTCACGCCTATAAAAACACAATCGGCAAAATCTACATAACCTGCTCAGTTTTTGAAGAGGGAATTGTCCGCATAACCGTAAAAGATAAGGGGTGCGGAATTGAAGATGTAAATAAAGCTCGCGAGCCTCTTTATACAAGTGTAGGTGGTGACCGCTCAGGTCTTGGCTTTTCGGTTATGGAAAGCTTTTCTGATAAGCTTCGTGTTCGTTCAAAGGTCGGTGTTGGTACAACCGTTACTATTGAGAAAAGAATTTGCGGTAAAACAAAATGACCCAAAGAGAAAGAAGAATAAATGATAATTTAGGTCTTGTTCATTCCTGTGCCCAAAGATTTAAAAATCGGGGTGTGGAATATGAGGATTTGTTTCAGGCGGGATGCGTTGGTCTTATAAAGGCAGCAGACGGATTCGACGAAAGTCTCGGATTTGTTTTTTCAACCTATGCCGTACCTGCTATATTAGGTGAAATCAAAAGGATTTTTCGTGATGGCGGAGCAGTTAAGGTAAGTCGTTCAATAAAAGAAAAATCAAGAGAAATATGGGCGGAAAAAGAAAGGCTAGAAAATGAAAAGGGCTACGAGCCGACTTTAACGGAAATAGCTGAAAGGGTAGGATTGAGCGTATATGAAACAAGTGAGCTTTTGCTTGCTTCTCAGCCTGTTATTTCCCTTACCTCTGGGGATGAAGAATCAGATGATAAGCAGTTTGATATACCCATAGAAAGTGAGGAAGAAAAAATCAATGAAAGGCTTACCCTTGATAAGTGTATAAACGAGCTTTCTGAAAAGGACAGAAGGTTAATTGAGCTGAGGTATTATATGTCAAAAACGCAGACAGAGGTTGCAGGGAAATTGGGGATGTCGCAGGTTCAGGTTTCAAGGCGGGAAAAGAAAATTCTGAAGGAAATCAGGGAAAAAATGACAGTTTAGCCTAACATAACAAAAATATGGTATTTAGTATTTAAAAGAATGTTAAAAATGATAGTCGAAAAATGTGAAATTCTCTTGAAAAAATAAGGGAATTAGTATAAAATATATTCGGTAAAAAATTAACAATGGTCAATTGTGGCTTTGCATTTGGCTAAAAACAAAAAAGGAGTAAAAAATCATGGGTCTTTTAAACAAGAAAACAGTTGATGATATCAACGCAAAAGGCAAAAAGGTTCTCGTTCGTTGCGACTTTAACGTTCCGCTTAAGGAAGGCGTTATAACAGACGAAAATCGTATAACAGCCGCTCTTCCCACAATCCAGAAACTTCTCGCAGATGGCGCTCAGGTTATCCTTTGCTCTCACCTCGGTAAAGTTAAAAACGGCCCCAACGAGAAAGAAAGCCTTGCACCAGTTGCAAAAAGACTTTCAGAGCTTCTCAATAAAGATGTTGTTTTCGCAGCAGACGATGTAGTTGTTGGCGAAAATGCTAAAAAAGCAGTTGCTGAAATGAAAGATGGCGATGTAGTTCTTCTTCAGAACACTCGTTTCCGTCCCGAAGAAACAAAGAATGGCGAAGCATTCTCAAAGGAACTTGCTTCTCTTTGTGATATCTATGTAAACGATGCTTTCGGTGCTGCTCACAGAGCTCACTGCTCAACAGTTGGTGTTGCATCCTTCGTTGAGGAAGCAGCAGTTGGTTACCTTATGGGTAAAGAGCTTAAATACCTTGGTAACGCAGTTGAGGATCCTCAGAGACCCTTCGTTACAATCCTCGGTGGTGCAAAGGTTGCTGATAAGCTCAATGTTATCGAAAATCTTCTTAACAAGGCTGATACACTTATCATCGGTGGCGGTATGGCTTACACATTCCTTGCTGCTAAGGGCTACAGCGTAGGTACATCTCTTCTTGACGAAACAAAGATTGACTACTGCAAGGATATGCTTGCAAAGGCAGAGGAAAAGGGCGTTAAGATTCTTCTTCCCGTTGATGTTACAATCACAAAGGATTTCCCCAATCCTATCGATGCTGAAATCGAAGTTCAGACTTGCGATGCAGACAAGATTCCTGCAGATATGATGAGCCTTGATATCGGTCCCAAGACAGCAGAGCTTTATGCAGATGCAGTTAAATCTGCAAAAACAGTTGTATGGAACGGACCTATGGGCGTATTTGAAAACCCCATCCTTGCAAAGGGTACAATCGCAGTTGCTAAATCTCTTGCAGAAACAGATGCAGTTACAATCATCGGTGGCGGCGACTCTGCAGCAGCAGTTAATACTCTTGGCTTCGGCGACAAGATGAGCCACATCTCAACAGGTGGCGGTGCTTCTCTTGAATTCTTAGAAGGCAAAGCACTTCCCGGTATTGAAGCAGTAAACGATAAATAATATAGCACGCACATTTGGCGTTTTTTCGCCCACTCGGAGTATCTTTATACACCTTCGGGGCGAAGAAAACACCAACTGCACGCACTCTATTCCTTATCGCATTCTTGGTGAACGGTAAGGTGTAATGGAGAAAATAATAAATTAATGTGTGAAAGGATTTATAGATATGGATAAATCACTTCGTAAAGCAGTTATCGCAGGTAACTGGAAAATGAACAAAACTCCCGATGAAGCAAAAGCTATCATCAACGAAATGAAGCCCCTTGTTGCAGATGCTGATTGTGACGTAGTTCTCTGCGTTCCTTATATCGACATCTTCGCAGCTCAGGAAGCAGCTGCTGGTTCTAACATCAAAATCGGTGCAGAAAACTGCCACTGGGCAGAAAGCGGCGCTTTCACAGGTGAGGTTTCAGCTCCCATGCTTAAAGCAATCGGTGTCGAATATGTTATTATCGGTCACTCCGAAAGAAGACAGTATTTCGGTGAAACTGATGAAACAGTTAATAAGAGAGTAAGAGCTGCTCTTGACAGTGGTCTTACAGTAATTCTTTGCGTTGGCGAGCTTCTCGACGAGCGTAAAAAAGGCGTTACAATGGAAGTTGTTCGTTCTCAGACAAAGATCGCTCTTCAGGGTGTTTCTGCAGACGAACTTGACAAAATTATCATCGCTTACGAACCTGTTTGGGCTATCGGTACAGGCGAAACTGCAACAGCAGAGCAGGCAAATGAAGTTAACCATGCAATCCGTGAGGTTCTTGGCGAAATCTATTGCCCCAAATGTGCAAGCCGCGTAACAATTCAGTACGGTGGTTCTATGAATGCAGCTAATGCAGCAGAGCTTCTCGCTCAGGTTGATGTTGACGGCGGTCTTATCGGCGGTGCATCTCTTAAAGCAGCAGATTTCTCTGTTATCGTTAAAGCAGCAAGCGTTTAATTAAAATAAAAAAGTAGGGCAGACCTTATCGTCTGCCCGAAATTTCTGTTAAGATAAAAATAAAAGGTGATATAAAATGTCTGAAAAAGTACTTTTAGTTGTTATGGACGGCATCGGTTATTCCAAAACAGGTCTTGGTGACGCTGTTACTCTTGCTAATACACCCGTTCTTGACAAACTTCTTAAAGAATGCCCCAATGTTCGCCTTAAAGCTCATGGTTCAGCAGTAGGTCTTCCCTCTGATGACGATATGGGTAACAGCGAGGTTGGTCACAATGCTCTTGGTTGCGGTCAGGTTTATTCTCAGGGCGCAAAGCTTGTTAATGAATCTATCGAGTCAGGTAAAATTTACGAATCAACAGCTTGGAAGGAAATCGCAGGCAACTGCATTGAAAAAAACTCAACTCTTCACTTTATCGGTCTTCTTTCCGATGGTAATGTTCACTCAAATATCTCTCACCTTATTGCAATGCTCAAGCAGGCAAAGGCAGAGGGTGTAAAGAGCGTTCGTGCTCATATTCTTCTTGATGGTCGTGATGTTCCCGCAACATCAGGTCTCGTTTATGTTGCAGAGCTTGAAAATGCTCTCGCAGAGCTTAACGACGATACATTCTGCGGTAAAATCGCATCAGGCGGTGGCAGAATGGTTATCACAATGGACCGTTACGAAGCTAACTGGAATATGGTTAAGGTTGGTTGGGATACTCATGTTAAAGGTATCGGCAGACAGTTTGCAAATGCAACTGAAGCAATTGAAACCTATCGTGCAGAAAACGATGGCGTTATCGACCAGGATTTACCTCCCTTTGTTATTGCTGAAAATGGCGAGCCCGTTGGTGCAATCAAGGATGGCGATAGTGTAGTTCTCTTCAACTTCCGTGGCGACCGTGCGATTGAGCTTTCAATGGCATTTGATAATGACGAGTTTACTGCATTTGACAGAGGCGCAAAGCTTGATGTTTGCTATGCAGGTATGCTTCAGTACGACGGTGACCTTAAGCTTCCCGCACGCTTCCTTGTTAATCCTCCTGAAATCAAGGACACTCTTTCAGAGCTTCTTGTTTCAAAGGGTATGAATCAGTTCGCAGTTTCCGAAACTCAGAAATATGGTCATGTAACATATTTCTGGAATGGTAACAAGAGCGACAAGTTCTCAGAAGAGCTTGAAACATATATGGAAATTCCTTCTGATAAGGTTTCCTTTGATGAAAGACCATGGATGAAATCTGCAGAGGTTACAGATGCAGTTATTGAAGCTATGGAAAGCGGTAAATATGACTTCATCCGTTGCAACTACCCCAATGGTGATATGGTTGGGCACACAGGTAACCTTGATGCAACAATCACAGCTGTTGAAGCAGTTGACCTTGGTCTTGCAAGAGTTCTCAAGGTTGCAGATAAATGCGGTGTAACAGTTCTTATTACTGCTGACCACGGTAATGCTGACGAAATGCTTGAAAAGGATAAGAAGGGCAATGTTGCTCCCAGAACAGCACACTCTCTCAATGAAGTTCCTTTCATCATTTACAGCAAAAATGCTTATGAAGTTAAAGACGGCGCATTCGGTCTTGCAAACGTTGCTCCCACAGTAGCAACAATCTTCGGCATCGAGCCCTACGCTTCATGGGAAGAATCAATTATTAAATAATTATTTTATATAAAGCCTCTACAGTAAGGGAGCGTAAAATAGGATTCAAGGATGATAAATTCCTATTTACACTCCCAAATGTAGGGGCTTTTTTTGTGCATTTTGCAATATGAAGTTTGGTTGCTTTTGTGCTGAAATGTGTGTTTTTTAAAAAAATATAAATATATAGTAAAGATTTAGTATATTTGTTGTTTTTGATAGAAAAATGTATTAAAATATAACATGTGTATTTATGTTTGAAAGGCTGATATTTTATTTATGAGTTATCAATCATTTGAGTTTATTCTTTTTGCCGGAATAGTTTTGCTTTTGTACTATTTGGTTCCGGGTAAATTACAGAGGTATGTTTTGCTTATCTCTAATATGGTGTTTTACGCTTTTTCCAATACTGAATACTTTCCGTTTTTGATTTCAACAATGTTGGTTACATATTTGGGTGGATTAGGCATCGGAAAGTTATACGAAAAGGAAAAAACAGAACTCTCTCAATGCTCTGTAGTCGCAGAGAAAAAAATTGTAAGAGCCAAGTATAAAAAGAAAGCGAAGGTTGTTCTTAGCCTTAGTTTAGTGATTGTAGTTGCTTTGTTGGTGCTCTGTAAATACACAAAATTCATTTTAAAGACTGTTGATAGTTTTGTTGATATAGGTAACTACGGTGCTTTGAAATATATAGTTCCGTTAGGCATATCATTTTATACTTTTATGGCTATCGGCTATATTCTCGATGTTTTTTGGAAAAGATATTCGTGTGAAAAGAATTTTATAAATTATGCGGTTTTTCTTTCGTATTTTCCACATATAGTTCAAGGACCTATAGACCGTTATAATTTATTTAAAACTCAGCTTCCTATTGATAAAAAACTTAAATTTGACGGACAAACAGTTGTAAGTGGTGCTCAGTTAGTTGTTTGGGGTCTTTTTAAAAAGCTTGTTATAGCGGACAGACTTAACATATTTGTAAATAGTGTTTATGATAACTATGATGATTATTATGGTGTTATTTTAGCGGTAGCAACAATTGTTTATTCAATTCAGATTTATACTGATTTTTCAGGTTGTATTGATATTGTTTCAGGTGTTTCGGAAATGTTCGGAATTAAACTCAAGCAAAACTTCAATCATCCTTATTTTTCAAAAACAATTCCCGAATTCTGGCGTAGATGGCATATTTCATTGGGTGATTGGTTTACCGATTACATATATTATCCCGCGTCAATGAGTAAGCCTATTAAGAATTTTAAGAAAAATTGTAAAAATAAAAGGGTTTCAGATATTGTTACCTCATCTTTCCCCATAATCGTGGTATGGATGATAACCGGTATATGGCATGGTGCTGCATGGAATTTTGTTGTCTGGGGCTTATATTATGCTGCAATTATGGTTGCAGGTGTGGTGTTTGCAGATACAAATGCATGGTTAAACAAAAAGCTTAAGATTGATACTGAAAGCTTTTCTTGGGGATTATGGCAGATGCTCAGAACATTTACACTTTGCACAATAGGTCGAGTATTCTTCCGCGCTCCTCGTTTTATGGTTTGTTTAAGCATATTCAAAAGAATGTTAGTTTCTTTTGATTTAGAAAATGTTTTAGGCGATGCTTTATATACTTATGGGCTTGACCGCGATAATGTAGCTTTGGTGGTTTTCTCAATTGCGGTATTGTTAGTTGTGGATATTCTTCAAGAGCGAATGAAACTACGAGAAAAAATTAATGAACAAGGTATAATTTTTCGTTGGTTGATTTTCTTAATAGGAATTTTTGCAGTAATTATTTTTGGAATATATGGCCCCGGTTTTGATGCCGGAAGCTTTATATATGAACAATTTTAAAATTATATTTAAAGGAGTAAATTAAAATGAATGAACTTATTACTTTATTAAAAGGAACCTTCCCCAATATTGATTTTGAAAATGAAAAAGCACTTGTTGATAACGGGGTAGTTGACTCTTTATCAATGGTTAAAATCATTGCTTTGATAGAAGAGAATTTTGATGTTTCTGTAACAATGGAATATTTACAGCCCGAATATTTCCAGTCTGTTGAAACAATGTGGGAAATGATTGAGGAGTTGCAATAATGAAGAACAAGAAAAATATTGTTCAGTTACTTATTGGTCCTGCTTTGTTTTTTCTTGCTTATTTCTTTTTGCCGGATTCCATAATTCCTGATGTTACTGCAAGAGGGGCAATCGGTACAGTTTTATGGATGGCTTTTTGGTGGATAACAGGTCCAGTAGACTATGCTGTAACTGCATTTTTACCCATTGCGATTAATGCGTTATTCCAACTTGTTGATATGTCAACAGTAATTGCCAACTACGCTTCTGAAACAATCCTCTTGCTTTTAGGCGCATCAATTCTTGTTGTGTCTTGGGAGATAACAGGTCTTGACAAAAGAATTGCAGTAAAAAGCCTTTCGTTAGTTGGTGGTAAGCTGTCAACTCAGATTGTTTTTTGGTTTGCTTTATCGGCTTTATTATCCGCGGTTTTACCCAATGCAGTTGTGTGTGCAACTATTACACCCATTGCTGTGTCTATGCTTAAATTTATTGGCGAGGGTGAAATTTCTAAGAGTAAAAATGGTTCGTTGATTCTTCTGACAATTGCATACGCTGCAGGTGTTGGTGGTTTGGCTTCTCCTTTGGGAGGTGCGATGAACCTTGTAACTGTTGATTATATTGAACAGTTAACAGGCAAAGAGTATATGTATACTTCTTGGGTAATAAGATTTTTACCAATTATGGTAGTGCTTGTTGTGAGTAATATTCTTTATCTTATCAGGCATTGTAAAAAAGGTGAAAAGCTGGCTGGCTCAAGAGAATATTTCAGCAATCTTTATAAAGAAATGCCACCTATGACCAAAGAAGAGAAAATATCTTTGGTATTATTCCTTGTTCCTACAGTATTGTCTTTCAGCAGACAGTTGTATCAGGATTATCTTCCTGGCTTGAAGCCTGCATATGTATTTATCATTTGTGCTATTCTCTCTTTCCTTGTTAAACGCAAGGATGGTACCAAGGTTATGCAGTGGAAAAATGTTCAAGGTAAAATCATTTGGGATTTGATATACATTTTTGCAGGTGGTATGGCTGTTGGTACTCTCATAAATGGCAGTGGTGCGGCGAAAGCTATAGGCGATTTCGTTGCATCAGCAAATTTAGATGGTGGTTTAATTACAATATTAATTATTATTGGGTTAACCATTGTTCTTTCGGATGTAACGAGCAATACTGCAACTGCAGCAGTTGCAATTCCTATTGTTATAAGTATTGCACAGGGTATAGGAAAAGATCCAATTCCCTATGTTTATATTGCATCAATTGGTGTTAATCTTTCATATATGTTGCCAACTTCAATTCGTGCGATTCCTGTTGGTTACGGCTTGAAGCCTAAATATATGCTTAAAGAGGGCGTTCCGCTTACAATTATTGTCATAATTTTGATGACAGCGATTAGCTATTTGTTGTTAAATTATTGGCCTGCATTCAGTACAGTTTGATTTTTTGGAGGTACTTATGTTCCGTTCAGTTGTAGAAGCAGTTTTTTCTCATGCTGAAAACACACCTGACAAGTTGTGTCTTGCAGATGAACTTCGTTCAGTTACATATTCTCAGTATAAAGAAGAAATCTGTAAAATGGCTTCATATCTTGTTTCTCTTGGCGTGAAAAAATCCGATAGAGTTCTGGTTGAAGCTTCTCAGACAGTTTCTTATCTCGGTTTAGAGTTGGCAGTTCAACTCATAGGCGCAGTTTTTGTTCCTGTTGAAAGAAATAGTGCTTGGAATAAAATAACAAGAATTATATCTGTAAGTGGGGCTAAAATTGCCGTTACAATGAAACCTGCACAAGAAGATATTGGTGTTAAGGTTCTGACTCTTGCTGAATTAGTTGAAGCATCTGCATCAAAAGAACCCTATCAATACAATGCTTTCCCTGAAAGTAACGATGTTTCCGAGATATTATTCAGTACGGGCACAACTGGTGCTGAAAAGGGCATTGTTCTCTCTCATGATAACGATATCGCTTTAGCCGAAAATGTTATGTATGGCGTAGAAATGCAGGAAGATAATGTGGAAATGATTCCATCACCACTTAACCATTCTCATGGTCTTCGCAGATATTATGGTAATATGGTAAAAGGTGCAACTGTTGTTCTTGTTACAGGCGCAATGAATGTTTTGAAATTCTTTCAGATGATGGATCAATATAAAGTTAATTCTTTAGACCTTGTTCCAACAGCTTTAAGTGTTCTTCTTATGCTTTCAAAAAACAAGTTTGCAGAATATAAGGATGTAATTCGCTATATCCAATTCGGTTCTGCTCCGCTTGTTATGGAAGATATGGAAAAGATAAAATCAATGCTTCCAAATACAAGACTTTATAACTTTTACGGTAGCACAGAAAGTGGTTGTATTTGTATATACGATTTTAATACAGATAATGATAAGCCTAAGTGCATCGGTAAGCCTGCTTACAATGTTAAAATTGTGATTGTTGATGAGGACAGAAATGAAATTCAGTCTTCTCCCGATAATACAGGACTTGTGGCAAGCTACGGTAGAATGAATATGTTGGGTTATTGGAATGATGAAGAAGAAACAAAGAAGGCAATGGCGAATGGCTTTATTTATTCCAATGACGAGGCTTATTTTGATGAGGATGGAGACATCATTCTTCTTGGCAGAAAGGGTGATGTAATCAATACAGGTGGTAACAAGGTTTCCCCCGATGAAATCGAGGAAGCTGCCCGTAAGCACGAATCTGTACAGGACTGCGGTTGTATCGGCGTTGCAGATTCTGTTAAGGGAAGTGTACCAAAGATTTTTGTTCAACTCAAGGATGGATATGACTTTGATCCTATAGCACTCCGTACGCATTTAGCAGGCTTTTTAGAACCGTATAAGGTTCCGGAGTATATAGTTCAAATAGATAAAATTCCGCGTAGTTTTAATGGAAAAATACTTAGAAGGGTATTGAAAGAAACAGATGTTGAAAAAAATAATTAAGTTTGTTGCCGCTATAATGGTTTTTATATTGGTTTTCAATTGTGTTCAGAATATTCTGGTTGGTGGTACGGATGACCGAACAACTAAAAGACTTAATGGCTTTTATGAAAATGAAAAAGGTAGTCTTGATGCTGTGTATCTCGGTTCGAGTGCAACTTACGCCTTTTTTATGGCACCATATGTCTGGCAGGAATACGGTATAACGGTGTATCCTTATTCTTCTCCGGCACAGCCTGTTCAGGTTACTAAATTCTTGATTGAAGAGGCAATGAAAACACAACCTGATGCTCTATACATAATAAATCTTTCAACCATAAGAAGTGAGGTAACAGAGGAAAGAATATATACTCTTTTTAATGATATGCCGTTTTCTTTAAATAAAATCAAGGCAGTAGATTATGTTGGCGATTGCTACGAGTATGATTTTACTAAAAAAATGCAAACTCTCTTTCCTATAATTAAATATCATAGCAGATGGTCTAAATTAACATCCTCGGATTTTACAACTCTTGAAGATGAGTATAAATCCGGCAATGATTATAGGCTGTTTTTAAAGGTAATAAGGAACGCAGGTTCTATTGGTATTGTTGATGAAGATATTTTTTATCCCTTACCTGAAAATATTGAACCTGCTATGATAGATTTGTTGGATTATTGCGAAGAAGAAAAACTGAATGTTCTTTTTGTGACTGCGCCCCAGCCTGAGAAAGATGAGGTAAGTGTGGGTCAATTGAACACATTAACTAAAATGGTAAAAGACCGTGGGTTTGATGTTTTTGATATGAGAGCAAATTATGAAGAAATAGATTTGAATTTTAAAACAGATTTCTATAATTCAGGTCATACTAATATGCACGGAGCTTTTAAAACTTCGCGATATATAGCAGAGTATTTAATAGAGAATTACAATTTTCTAGACAAAAGAGGGGATTCTGAATATTCTGATTGGGATATTGCGTTCTGCAAATATTATTATGAATGTATGGAACCCAATTTGCTCGATACAGATAGACAATATTTTACTGCAGAATTGCCCGAAAAAGATTATTGGGAAAGTTTACAATAATTGGTTAAAAATTAAAGTGGATGTAAAAAACGATAAGTTTTTTACATCCACTTTTTTATTTTTGATTCTTTATTAACTTATATTTTCCACTTTTGAGGATTCTCAATAAATCCTCGTTTGTCTTTATAGGCTCTTCTGTTATGATTCCGCCTAAGCCAACGCCTGTTTCTCTGTGACAGTCGCTGCCGCTTGTGTGAATTTTAATATTATTTTCTGTCGCCCATTTGAGAGAATTATCGTTTTCTTCTTTGGTGGATTTTGCGTTGAAAACCTCAACGCCGTCAAGGTGCTTGGGATTTGCTCTTCTTATATATTTTCTGAAAGGGTGCGCCTGAAGAAAAATGCAACCTCTTTCTCTGAATATTTTGCTCGCTCTTTTAATGTAAAGTGAAAGTAAAAAAGGAAGCTCATAAAGCATTTCTTCATTTACGCCATAGATTAAATAATCATTAACCGTTGCATAAAATCTTAATTCCACCCCAAGTAAAACAGAGAAATCCTCTGTTTCAAACTGTTTTGCTTTTCTATAACCTTCAAGAAAATGGTCAATTGCCTTTTTCTTGTTGAAGAACTCGGAAATGTGAAATGTCATAGGGGAATAGTGGTCGGTTATAACAATTCCCGAATAACCAGCTTCCTTATATTTATTTACAAGCTCCTCTGCATCCAATTGACCGCACCAACTTGTGTTTTTTGTGTGGGCGTGAATTTCGTATTTATATTCCATATTTGCACCTTTATCTGAAAAATCTTTTGATATTATACATTGTTACGGTTTAATTATCAATGCTTAAAGATAAAAACACTTGAAAAAATGTAAAAATTGGTATATTCTATTTGTATATTGAATTAAGGAGTAGATAAAATGACTGGTATTCATATTATTGATGCATTTTTAAGTATTTTTGTTAGTATCTGTGCGCTTCTTACAGGGCTTATGGATGCAGGTACTGCAACCTCAACTCCCGAGGTTGAGCTTGTAAGTGAAGATAAGCTTGTTTTCCTTGATGCCTTCGCATCAGGTCAGGGTGTTACAACTGATGGTAAATACTTTTATACATCAGGCTCTTTAACTGCTTTGGGTATGACAAGCATCACAAAATGGGATGCTGAAACTATGGAGATGCTCGTTCAGAACGATTCACCTATTCCTTCAGAGTATGTGAATAATTATGGTAGTGACCATGTAGGCGGTATCAGCTATTACGATGGCAAAATCTACGCTGCGGTTGAAAATAAAGCAGAGGATATGCCTCTTGTTATTACCTATGATGCTCGAAGCCTTAAAATAGTTGATGTTTATGAGCTTCCTGCAGACGATCTTCCTGATGGTATTCCGTGGTGCTGTGTTGATGGCGCAAATGGTTATCTCTATTGCTCACAGTTCAATGAGGTAAATGAAATTCTTGCTTTTGACCTTGAAACGATGGAATTTTCACATAGTATTCCTTTATCAGAGCAGGTAGTTCGTATTCAGGGTGGCGAGGTTTATGATGGTGTTCTTTACCTTTCATCCGATACCGCTCACAGTAACGATGATGTTATTTTAACTGTTGATGTTGCAAGCGGTGTTGTCAAAGAGCTTTGCACTCGTTCTCTTCCCTCTGCGGCAGGCAATGAGGCTGAGGGTGTAACAGTTTACCCAATGGCAGACGGCACCTTCATCCATGTTCTCGACTACGATAAAACAGTTGGTGTATATTTAAGACATTATAAAATGGCTAAATAAAAGTTATGAACCCCTTGAAAAACTTTAGAGTTTTTCAAGGGGTTCATTAGCTTATAGATTAAACATTAAATCTGAAAAGAACAATGTCGCCGTCCTGCATTACATATTCCTTACCCTCGGAACGAACAAGGCCCTTTTCCTTTGCTACAGCCATTGAGCCACATTCCATAAGAACATCAAAGGAAACAACTTCTGCACGAATGAAGCCTCTTTCAAAGTCAGAGTGAATTTTACCTGCTGCCTGAGGAGCCTTTGTACCCTTATTGATTGTCCATGCTCTTACCTCGGGCTGACCTGCAGTAAGATAGCTCATAAGACCAAGAAGGTCATAGCTTCTTTCGATAAGTAAATCAAGACCGCCTGTTGAAACACCAAGCTCAGAAAGGAACATTTCCTTTTCTTCTGCATCAAGCTCTGCAATCTGTGCTTCAAGCTCTGCGCAAATGGGAAGAACCTGGCTGCCTTCCTCTTCTGCAAGAGCTTTAACAGCGTTATAACGAGCATTAGAATCAATTTTAGAAGCAAAATCCTCTTCGCTCATATTACAAGCGTAAATAACGGGCTTTGATGTAAGTAAAGCTACTGTGTCAAGAACCTCTTTTTCATCAGCTGTAAGCTCAACAGCTCTTGCGCAAATGCCGTTATCAAGTGCTTCTCTTACCTTTTCGAGAATTGCAAGCTCAGAAGCGAGCGATTTGTCACCCTTCATAGCCTTTGTTGTTCTGTCAATTCTTCTCTGAAGGATTTCAGCATCAGAGAGTATAAGCTCAAGGTTGATTGTTTCAATATCTCTCTGAGGATCAACAGAGCCGTCAACGTGCATAATATCGTCATTGTCAAAGCAACGAACAACATGGATGATAGCGTCTACCTCACGAATGTGAGAAAGGAATTTATTACCAAGACCTTCGCCCTTTGAAGCACCCTTAACAAGACCCGCAATATCAACAAATTCAATTGTTGCGGGAGTAACCTTAACGGGATTATACATTTCGCAAAGTGCATCAAGACGCTTGTCGGGAACTGCAACAACACCTACATTGGGCTCGATTGTGCAGAAAGCATAGTTTGCTGCCTGCGCACCGGCATTTGTAAGTGCATTAAAAAGTGTACTTTTACCAACGTTGGGAAGACCAACAATACCAAGTTTCATTTGATTACATCCTTTGTATTCTTTAAATTTCCGCAAAGTATTTTAACATATTATAAATTGTATTTCAATATTTTACCTATAAATATTATTTTTGTATATATAGTAAATCTCATTCCAATAATATTTTAGAGTGAATGGCTTTGAACCACATGTGGTTTAATACAGTCACTTTTCCCTGTAACATCGTTAAAACTCTTGAAAGGAGAAAGCCTTCCTGCGAGTTTTGCCTTGTTACAGAAAAAATTGCCAAGTATTAAACTTCGCAGAACCTGAAATGCCCGAATTTGCGTGCATTTGGGATTTTCTTTGACGAAGCAATACTGACGTATTACGAGACAAAAAAATTACAAAGGTGCGTGAATTCGGACATTTAAGGCATATTTGGTTCGAATCCATTCACTCTAGAGGTGATAGCTTGAATTTCAGAACAGACCTTGCTCTTGAACGCAGGGAAATGATTAATGAAGATATTGATGGTGTAGAGGTTTCAAAAAGAGAAAATGACGAGTGTAAAACAACAATAATAGATATTAAAACAGAAGAAGCGGCAAAGCGATTGGGTAGAGGCGTAGGGAGATATATTACCCTTGAGGTTAATCCTTTTTCGGATGAAGCACAGGTAAGCGATGGCAGATTGACAGCTCTTGTTGAAAGCATAAAACAGCTTTTGCCCAAGGGCGACGGAACAGTGCTTGTGGCAGGCGTAGGAAATGAAGATATTACCTCCGATGCTCTTGGTCCTGAAACTGCTTCATTGATTTTTGCCACAAGGCATATTGGTAGAGAAGTACAGAAGGCAGCTGGTTTTTCCAAGGCGTTGCGTTCGGTAGCGGCGGTTTCTACTGGAGTTTTAGGTAAAACAGGAATAGAGTCGGGTGAATATATAAAAAGCATCTGTGAGGCGGTTAAGCCCCAATGTGTTATAACAATTGATGCTCTCGCCGCAGGTAGTATCGAAAGACTTGGGGCAACAATTCAGATGTCCGATACAGGAATTGCACCGGGTTCAGGAATCGGGAATACGAGAGCAAGAATAGACGAGGATTTTGTAGGTGTGCCGGTAATTGCTATCGGTGTTCCTACCGTTGTGGATGCAATTTCCTTGTCCTCGGAGCTTTCAGGTATTTCTCCCGAAAAGCTTGATAAATCAAAGCTTTTAAATGGGGAAAGAATGATTGTTGCGCCAAAAGATATTGATTTATTGGTGAAAAATGCATCCTATCTTCTTGCTCTTTCAATTAATTGTGCCTTGCAACCAACATTAACACCAAAAGAATTATACAGTTTAATGTAAATTATTCTATTAGCAGAACTCTCTTCATACTTTATACGGGGAGGTGTTTTGTTGAAGCGTAGTAATAGTTTTATTTATAAAGCACTTTGTATAATTATCTGTATTGCACTTGTTTCTTCTGTGCTTTATGGCGGGGATTATATAAGCGGTAAGGTTATGGGAGTAGTGTCTCATTTGTTTTCTTTAAAAAGCGAGTTTCAAAGCGCGGATTTATCCATTAAAAATGCCTTTAATAATGATAGTAGTGCGACCTTTTCACCCTCAGGCTTTGGTGGAGGCGGTTATAATGTTGTCACTTATAAAAATGGTACACCTTCCGATATTCTTGCTCTTATGGAAGAGGCAAAGGGTATTTATAAGAATTTAAAGAAAACGGGCGAAATAAAAGAACAACAGTTCTGCACAAGTGCAACGGGTACTTCCTATGGTGCTGTTTCGGTGAACAACAGAACAGACGAGAATATAAGTATAAAAAATCTTTTGAACGAAACACCAAAGTATAAAACAATAACAAAAGACGAGCCGTATATTCTGGTTTATCATACCCATACAACGGAGGGCTATGAGCTTCTTGATGTGGGATGGTATTCTGATCAATATAATTCAAGAACCAATGATTCGCGGAAAAATATGGTGAGAGTAGGAGAAGAGCTTGTAAAAGAGCTTGAAAAGGCAGGGTATAAGGTAATTCACGATAAAACCATTTATGACAGTAGCTATAATGGGGCTTACGGTCGCTCTCTTGTGAGCGTTGAAAAATATCTGAAAAAATACCCGTCAATCGTGCTGACTCTTGATGTTCACAGAGATGCAATTCATTATGATGACGGAAATAAAAGTAAGCCAACTGCCGAAATAGACGGGAAAAAAGCCGCTCAGGTTATGATAATAAGCGGTTGTGAAGGCGATGGCGTAGAGGATTTTCCGAATTGGAAGAGGAATCTTACTTTTGCAGTTCATTTGCAGAATCAGGTTGAAGAAAAATATGATGGCTTAATGCGCCCCATATTCTTTTGCAACCGAAAGTATAATATGAATGTGACACCTTGCTCTCTTTTGCTGGAATTCGGCACAGATGCAAACACCTTGGAGGAAGCGGTTTATTCTGCTTCCTTAATCGGAAAATCAATTTCTGAAATGTTAGATAAGGAAATGGAAAAATGAAGGAATTTGATAAGCTTTTTAATCTTTTTACTGTTCTTGCCATAGTCATAATGCTTCTGACAACAGTGGTTGCGGCGAGTATAACAGTAATCGAAAAAGGGAAGAGTAATTTGTATTCGGTAAATGCAACAATAAATGAGTTTCCGATTCGTGAATATTGCATTAACCTTTTGTAAAAACAAGAATTTTTTGTAAAAATATTAAAATTCTATTGAAAAAGGTAAGGATTTATTGTAGAATATTAGCAAATATAACTATTGTTTGCTACACTAATGCAATAGTTTAATTTTAGGAGATGAAACATTTGTCAGTAAAACTCAACACACGCTATCTTGAGGGCTTTGTTAATGAAAACGATGTCCAGGGTATTGCTCCCGAGGTAACGGCGGCAGTTGAACTTCTTAACTCGCGCAAGGGCGCAGGAAATGACTTCCTTGGTTGGTTGGATTTACCTGTTGATTACGACAAGGAAGAGTTCACACGCATTAAAAAAGCCGCAGAGAAAATTCGTAGTGACAGCGATGTTCTCGTTGTTATCGGTATCGGAGGTTCTTATTTAGGTGCCAGAGCGGCAATCGAATTTTGCAAATCCCAAAACCGTAACTTACTTGAAAAGCCTCAGATTATTTTTGCGGGAAATACTCTTTCCTCTTCAGCACTTGCAGAAGCAATTGCTCTTTGCGAGGGGAAGGATTTTTCAGTAAACGTTATTTCAAAATCAGGTACTACTACAGAGCCTACAATCGCATTCAGAGTATTCAAGGAATTACTCGAGAAAAAATACGGCAAAGAAGAAGCCGCAAAAAGAATTTATGCTACAACTGATAAGGCAAGAGGAACTCTTAAAGAGCTTTCCGACAGAGAAGGCTATGAGACCTTTGTAATTCCCGATGATGTTGGCGGCAGATATTCAGTTCTTACAGCAGTTGGTCTTCTTCCTATCGCAGTTGCAGGTATCAATATCGATACTATGATGCAGGGTGCGGCAGATGCTCGTGAGAAATTCTCAGAAGGCGATGTTTATACAAACGATTGCTATAAATACGCAGCAATGCGTAACATTCTCTATCGTAAGGGTAAATCAGTGGAAATGATGATTTCCTATGAGCCTGATTACACAATGATGAACGAATGGTTCAAGCAGCTTTATGGTGAAAGCGAAGGCAAAAACGGAAAAGGTCTTTTCCCTGCATCCGCAGTATTTTCAACAGACCTTCATTCTCTTGGTCAGTATGTTCAGGAGGGTGAGAGGGTGATGTTCGAAACAGTTGTTACCTTCAATAAACCTAAGCAGGAGCTTATTATCGGTCTTGACCCCGAAAATGGTGACGGATTTAATTTCGTTGCAGGCAAATCAGTTGACTTTGTTAACCAAAAGGCGTTCCTCGGAACAATCCTTGCTCATACTGATGGTCAGGTTCCTAATATGGTTCTTGAGCTTGACGAAATGAATGAATATGACTTCGGTTATCTCGTTTATTTCCTCGAAAAGGCTTGCGCAGTATCAGGTTATATCTTAGGAATCAATCCCTTTGATCAACCCGGTGTTGAAAGCTATAAGAAAAATATGTTTGCTCTTCTCGGTAAGCCCGGTTACGAGGAGCATAAGAAAGCTCTTGAAGCAAGACTTTCTTGATTTTCAGCAGGTTTTCCTGCTGCATAAAATATGTAAAAGTCGCCGATTGGCGAGAATATAAACAACGGAGGTAAATCATTATGATTAAACTTATTATCGGCAACAAAGGTTCCGGCAAAACAAAAAGACTCATCAATCTCATTAACGAGGCAGTTGAAAACTCAAACGGAACAGTAGTTTGCATTGAAAAATCTCCCTTACTTACTTATGAAGTAACTCATAAAGCAAGACTTATCGAAACTGATAGATTCGGCGTAGAGGGCTGTGATGCTTTCTATGGTATGGTATGCGGCGTTATCGCTCAGGACCACGATATTACAGAAATTTTTGTTGATGCAACATTCAAAATTGTTGGCAGAGATTATGATGCATTTGCTGCTCTTATTAACAAGCTCAGCAAGGTATCTGCAGAAAATGAAATTGACATTGTATTCACAGTTTCTGAAGATGAAGCAAATCTTCCTGCTGCTCTCTTTGATAATGCACAGAAAATCTGAGTGATTTCAAATCCCCTCTATTAAGAGGGGATTATTTTATATAAAATTTAACTTTTCTTATTGACAAAATACGATTTAGAGAATATAATACTTGGGTATGTTGAGAGGTATAGTATATGATTATCGAACTTGAATCTGTTTTTAATACCGATGGGTTGAAGCTTCCCTTCGATTATGAGCTTTCTTTAAGCTCAATTGAAGTGTCAGGCTTTTCTCCAATTACTGCTCCCGTAAAGGTTAGTGGTTGTGTTGAAAACAAAGCTGGTATCGTTAATCTCAAGGCAAGTGCCGCACTTGAATACGATGCTCCTTGCGATCGTTGTGCGGAGAATGTAATTTCGCAGTTCTCATTCCCTGTTGAGCATACTCTCGTTGTTGCCCTCGAAAGCGGAGATAACGACGATTTCCTCGAGGTGCCCAATATGCGACTTAACCTTGACGAGCTTGTTGAGGAAGATGTTAATCTCGCTCTTCCTTCAAAATACCTTTGCAACGAAGACTGTAAAGGCCTTTGCCCAACCTGTGGCAAAAACCTTAACAAAACCCAATGTGACTGTAAAGCGCCAATCGATCCGCGAATGGCAGTTCTTTTACAGCTTTTGGATGACTAAGTTATTAATTATTTAAATCTTATTAGGAGGTAGTACTAATGGCAGTACCTAAGAGAAGAGTTTCTAAAGCAAGACGTGACAAAAGAAGATCCAACGTTTGGAAAATGGACGCAGCAGCACTTGTAAAGTGCCCCAAATGCGGTGAGTTCAAAAGACCTCACAGACTTTGCACAGCATGTGGCTATTACAACGGCAAGCAGGTTATCGAAATTGCAGAATAATCTGTAATAGTTTGTTTATCTGATTTTCAAAGGGCGGTGGGAAAATTCTCCCCGCCCTATTGGACTGTAATAAATAAAGTTTAAATATATTAAAGGTGGTGAAGGAATGTCTGTTGTTGTGGAAAAGGTTTGCTCCGAATCCTATGGTGAAAGAGCAGGGATTTTAGCAGGGGATGAGCTTGTTAAAATCAATGACCACGAGATATTTGATGTTCTTGATTACCGCTTTTATATTCAAAGCCGTAAGCTGAAATTAGAGCTTTTAAGAAACGGCGAAAATGTAGCTACCAATATAAGAAAAAGTGACGAGTACGCAGATATAGGTCTTGAATTTAAAACATACCTTATGGACAAGCAGCATTCCTGCAAAAACAAATGTGTTTTCTGCTTTGTTGACCAGATGCCGAAAGGTATGAGAGATACTCTTTATTTCAAAGACGATGATTCAAGAATGTCTTTCCTATTTGGTAACTATATAACCTTAACGGGACTTTGTGAAAGAGAAGTGCAGAGGATTATTGATATGCATATTTCGCCTATCAATATATCGGTTCATACAATGAACCGGTCGCTTCGGGTTGAAATGATGAAAAATCGTTTCGCAGGTGAAAGCCTTAAAATTCTTGATAGGTTTTCCGAAAACGGAATAGATATGAATACCCAGCTTGTTCTTTGCCCGGGCTTGAACGATGGTGATGAGCTTCGTTTTTCTTTGGAAGAGCTTTCAAAGCTTTCTCCAAGTGTGAAAAGTATCGCCGCAGTTCCCGTAGGTCTTACAAAGTTCCGCGATGGTCTTTATCCTTTGAGAACATATACAAAAGAAGAGGCAGCAAATGTCATTGATATAATTGACGAGTTTAACGCCCATTATTCTTTCTATAATGGTGGGAAAACTCTCGCGTATGCTTCCGATGAGTTTTATCTTATAGCAGAGCGCGAGCTTCCTAATGCGGAGTATTACGGCGAGTTTTCTCAGCTCGATAACGGCGTTGGAATGTGTGCCTTGTTAAAAGAAGAATTTCTTAATGCTCTTGAAGATGCAGAAAGTAAAACTGTTAATCGTAGTATTACTGTTGCAACGGGCTATGCTGCTCATAGACTTCTTTCAAACCTTTGTAAAAAAGCTGAAGAGAAATTCCAAGGCTTAAAAATAAATGTAGTAAAAATCCAAAATAACTTTTTTGGTGAAACTGTTACCGTTGCAGGTCTTATAACAGGCGAAGATTTTAAAGCACAGTTAAAGGATTTGGAATTAGGTGACGAATTATTAATTCCCCGAGTATCTCTCAGAAATGAGGGAGATAAATTCCTTGATGATGTAACAATCGAGGAGCTTTCAGAAGATTTAAATGTAAGGGTAACGCCCGTTGAAAATGACGGTGCAGTTTTCCTTGATACAATATTAAATGGAGGTGCTATATAATGGCAAGACCGGTTGTTGCTATCGTTGGCAGACCTAATGTTGGTAAAAGTACACTTTTCAACAAGCTTACAGGCACACGACTTGCAATTGTTGATAATACACCCGGTGTAACCCGTGACCGCCTTTTTGGTGATTGCGAGTGGTTGGGTCACAATATGCTTCTTGTTGATACAGGTGGTATTGAGCCTTATTCAAATGATATTATTCTTTCTCAGATGCGCCGTCAGGCACAGCTTGCTATTGATAGCGCTAATGTAATTATATTGGTTACTGATGTTCGTGATGGTGTTGTGGCAACTGATGAAGAGGTTGCAACCATGCTTCAGAAGAGCGGTAAGCCCATTGTTTTGGCTGTTAATAAATGCGATGGCTTAGGCGCACCGCCACCCGAGCTTTATGAGTTCTATAACCTTGGTCTTGGTGATCCGTTCCCCGTATCATCAGTTCACGGTCACGGTACAGGCGACCTTCTTGACGAGGTTTTAAAGCATCTTCCCGAAGAATATCTTGTTGAAGATAACGATGAGGATGATTATATCAAGGTTGCGGTTATCGGTAAGCCCAATGTTGGTAAATCCTCACTTGTTAATAAAATTATCGGTGAGGAGAGAATGATTGTTTCCAATATCGCAGGTACAACTCGCGATGCTACCGATAGTTTTGTTGAGAATGACCACGGAAAATTTATGTTTATTGATACTGCAGGTCTTCGTAGAAAATCAAAGGTTGATGATGCCGTTGAAAAATACAGCGTTTTGAGAACAGATATGGCGGTTGAAAGAGCCAATGTCTGCGTTATTATGATAGATGCCCTTGAAGGCTTCACCGAGCAGGATAGCAAGGTTGCAGGCCGTGCTTTAGAGCAGGGCAAGGGCTGTATTATTGCGGTTAATAAATGGGATGCCTATGAAAAAGATGGCAAAACAATGGACTCATACCGCAAGCAGTTAATGAAGGATTTTTCATTTATGTCCTTTGCGCCTATCATTTTCATTTCTGCAAAAACAGGTCAGCGTGTTGACAGACTTTATGAGCTTATTAAATTCGTTGATACTCAGAATGCAATGCGAATCAAAACAGGTCAGCTTAATGAAATTCTTGCGGCGGCAACTCTTCGAGTTCAGCCACCAACAGATAAGGGTAAGCGCCTTAAAATTTATTATATGACTCAGGCTTCTACAAGACCACCAACATTCGTTTGCTTTGTTAATAATGCAGATTTGTTCCATTACAGCTATCAGCGTTATCTTGAAAATCAGATTCGTGAGGTTTATGGTCTTGAGGGTACACCCGTAAGATTCGTTGTCCGCGAGCGTGATGACAAGAGTAAGCACTAAAAATTAAAATAAAATACCCAAAAATTACAAAAAACTGCCCGAAAGTTACATTTGGGCAGTTTTATTTTTTTATCACGCTATACTAAAACCAAGAAAAACAGAGTGCAACAAATTGTAGCAAGGCTGTTTTTCTGAAAACTAATGACATTTTCAAAATAAAATGTAAATATGGTTGTAGAGGTGATGAAAATGACTAAAATTTCAAAAAATATCAAACGATTACGAATGCTACAGAATATGAGTCAGGAGGAGCTTTCTCAAAAGCTTTTCGTTTCCCGACAGGCAGTTTCATCCTGGGAAAACGGAAGAACCCAGCCTGATTTAGAAATGATTCAGAAGCTTTCTGATTTGTTTGGCGTTCAAGTAGAGGAATTGCTTTATGGCGAAAAACGAAACACAAAATTAGAGGAAAGCGTAAGAACAAGCAAAACCTTGTTTATGGTTTTCTCTATTTTAGGCTCGTTGTTTGTTGGTGCAGGTGTAATAATTTTAATGTTTGCCCTGTGGGATAAGTTTCCGAATCTTATAAAAGCATCTGTTTCTTTTATACCGTTGCTTTTAGGTCAGGCTGGAGCAGTTTATACATATAAGAAAAAGTTCGATAATATCGCTTGGCGAGAGGGTGCAGCAATTCTTTGGTCAGCAGGTGTTACCGCAACAGTCGGTCTTTTGAGTATGGTTTTAGAGCTTCATTTAGGCGCTTTAATGTGCTTGCTTATTGATGCAGTTTTAATTCTCCCGATACTCTGCTTTTTCAAAGTGGTTTCACCCTTGGTATTCTACTACGGCTTTTCAATAGCAGGTTCAATAGGCGTACTTGAATACACAAGAAATGAAATTTTAACAACAATTATAATGGTTGCTTTAGTTGGTGTCGGACTTCTGTTCACATTCTTCAATAGAAAAAATGTGCCTGATGCAAGATATGAATATTCATCATGGATTTCAGTTTTAGCATCAATTTCGATGGCGTTTGCAAGCTGTTATATGCTTGATTGGGGCTATTTCTCAATTCCTTTAGCACTTGCAGTTTGCATTTATGCATTGAATAAAAATGATGGTTGGTCAATGCCATTCTATCCAATCGGTGTTTTAGGTACATCCTTTGCTACATTGATTTCAACATATATTCATTTGCAGGATGATGTGTCTTACGCATATTCAGATATTGAGCCTTGGTTGAATTTAATCAAGCCTGAAAGTATTGCAACAATTATATTAACATTAGCTATTCTTATAATCGGCTTTGTTATCGGTGGTAAATCCCGAGAAAAGAATAAGTATCAGACAGTATTTTGCTATCTTGGCGGTGTGGTAGCGGTAATCGGTCTTATAAGCCCTGCTTTTAAATCTGTTGAGTGGCTTGGACTTATTCTTTTTGCAATAGCCTTTGTACAGGGTCTTGTAATGCTCATTAAGGGCGCAAATGAAAAGAATTACTTTAATCTTAATGTGGGTCTTATAACCCTTCTTATATTGATGTTCTTCGTTCTTTCTGCATTCGATTGGAATATGGTAACAGTTGGTCTTATGTTCTTAATCAGCGGTTGTTCTCTTTTTGGTGCGAATTTCTGTATATCAAAGAAAATTAAGAAAGAAGAGCTTGAATTGGAAAAGGCGGTGGAAGATGATGAAAAATAAAAAAGGTACAATAATTCTTTCAATGATACTTGCAGTTCAGTTTATAATTCCTTTAGGTGTATGGGGATATGAAACCTATAAGAGTAAGGAATTAGATAAAAAAGGGCAAGAAGTAAAACTCATTGTAGATACTGTGTTTTATGATGATCGTGGAGTTGTGTTCAGAATTGATGCTTTAGAAGAAATTATCCATTCAAGTGATAGCAATTATATTGTTTTTGAAAATAATGAAAATGGCTTTTCAGATTTTAAAGAAATTTCAGGCTTACCTGAAAATGATTTGTATATAAGTGAAAACAGATTATATAGCTGGTATAGTGAGGATTGGGGCTTTAAATACAAACTAGAAACACCAAATTCTGAATATGATTATGGTTATATTGATTTGTATGACAGGGATGTAGAACAAGCTAATATAAAGCACGGCTTTTGTGAAGCTCCCGAAACTCAGGCTTATGCAGTATTCAAGATTTATAAAAACAGATTTAAAGTAGTTAATGTTTATATTGACGGAATGCCCGTTGATACAGTTGTTGAAAAGTACAACAATAATGAATTTGATGTTTCTCGCTATGAACATTACTATACTTACGATTACGGTGAGGATTACGAGATTTACTATGACGATGAAATCGAAGATTATTATAAAGAATATTACGATGAAGAATTGGATGAATATGTAACCGAGCCTGTTGCAGCATAAGAAAACAACCTACCGAAGAAATTCGGTAGGTTGTAGCTTTTAAAACTCAATTTCAATTTTGTTTTCGCCGATGCCTGTTTTGAATTCAATATCGTAACCGATGTTACCGGGCAATTCAATTATTTTATATTTACCGTCGCATTTGATTTCTTTGGGCTTGCGGTCAACATAAACAATTGTTGGTACCTTGAATTTTTCTGCTTGGTTATAAATTAATTCAAATTCGCCGTCGTCGTGGTCATATTTGTATGAAATGATTTCGCCTGTAACTGCCTTGGGACGAGGACGAGTGAATACACTCATAAAGTCCTGCTTAAAGATGTCATCGAAATAGCACCAATAGGTGTTGCTCCATTTATATGAATCGAATTTGTTCTGAAGGAATCTGATATGAGGATACCAGCCTGTACCTTCTGCACAGGAGCCCCATTCACCAACAAGGCAGGGAACTTCGAGTCTTAACTGAGTTTTTCTGTGCTCATCAAAAATCATACCAACTCGGGAGTTGTTAGCGTATTTGTAAGCAGGAGTATCAACCATAAGGTCATAAGCATGAGGTGCAAAAACCTGCTGAGCTTCTCTTTCACCATTAACCTTAACGGGCTCGTTGCAGCAGGGAATACCCATATTGGAATAATAGTTGTTTTCCATAAACATAATGCCGTTATCAGTAACCTCTCTGACAGCGGTTGCCATTTTAGAAAGGAAGGGAGAATAACGGTTTTTGTCAAAGTTTTCAACAATTCCGTTACAGGATTTGCTCATTTCCTTGAAAACTTCACCGGGGAACTGGTCAAGAGCTTTGGGCTTCTCGTCGCTGAAAAGACCGATTTTAGCCATCTCAAGAAGATTAACTCTCTTATCGGTAATAGCAGTTTTTGCAACGCCTGTTACGATTCTTCTGAAAATCTTACCGCCGTCTTTACCGGGGTGAGGTTCGTTGAAAAAGTCAAAGCCGAAAAGGGCAGGCTTATCTTTAACTGCATTTACGAGGTTTTTCCACATATCTGCATAATAATCCTGCAAGCCCTTGCGATTATACTGAACATTGTCCCAGAAATTGTCAAAGGCTCTGAAGCAAGCATTGCCGTAGAAATAAGGCTCTGCCCAGACTGCAATCTGCTTTCTTGGAGTATATTTGTCGGTTAAGGTTGCCCAACGTGGAGCACCGTCACCATAGCAAGCGTGTGACCAAACATCCTGATGACAATCAAGGTAAGCGTAAATGCCATATTCCTCGCATTTGTCAAGGAATGCTCCAAGGTCATCAATAAGCTTTTGGTTGTAGTGATTAGGCTGAGGCTCCATAGCACCCCAGGTGAAGCCTAAACGAATAACATCAAAGCCTCTTGCGCGGAACTCTTCAAAGGGGAAGGTGTCTGCACTGTAGCCGTAACCGGGGTTTTTCTCGTCGAAGTCTTTTTTATCTACAACATTCATACCGCAGAGAATTCTTTCTCTGCCGTGTTCGTCAAGAAATCTCATTCCGGAAACTTTAATTTGATCCATTATGTAATTCTCCTTATATTTTGATTATTTTAAATTATAATGTTTTAATTTCTGCGCAAAGGGGAGCAGAGGTTGTTTTCCAGAAGCTACCTGCAAAGATTTTAACCTCGTATTCTGTTTCAGGGTTCAAATCAGTATAAGCAATTTCAAGATATTCGGGCATATTGTAGAAATAGTATTCTGACCACATAACGGTCTGTTTAACAATTGTGTTTGTTCCTTTTTCAATAACAACAACCTTGTAATCATTAACATAGTCCTCGTCGATTTTTGCCTGAGGGAATTTAATTCTGAAGCCGTCGTCATCAAGGTCGTCGAATTTGATTTTTGCATCCTCTGCAAAATAGGGTGTAACTGCAGTTTTGAAACGGATGTCATCAGTGTATTTGAAGCTTTCGGGGTTCCAAGGCTCGTCAATTTCCCAAACATAGGGGAAGAAATTATCTGTAAAAATATCATAGGGATAAATTCTTACTCTGCCGTCTTTATCTGCTTCAACAATAAGGAATTGGGCAAAATCTGCCTTCTTGGGAGGAACTGTTCCGTAGTATTTGTCAAACTCGTCAAGCTCGGTGTATGAAAGTGAGCCTGTACCCAATGATGTGAAATGCTTCTGATGAATTGAACGAGGATTGTTGATAGGTGCATGGGAGTGACCGGAGAAGTTAATCATCTGAGGGTAGTCCATATATGTAGCATAAAGCTCATCCTCACCCCAAAGCATACTTCCGTAAACTGTATCGGTAATATGAGGATGCTGGAAAACGAAGATTGGTTTCTTGGGGTCTGCTTCTCTTGCTTTCTTTAATTCCTTTGCTGCAAAGGAGATTTTGTCAGCATGGAAATTGCATCCCTGAGAGCATGTAATACTTATAAAGTGGAAACCGTTGATTACTCTGTGCTGGTCAACGGGTGTATCGAAAACCCTTGCGAATTTTTCGTATGCCGCTTCAACGCCCTCGCTATGATATTCGTGGCTTGCCATTGTAAGAGCATACTGAGTTTCAGGCTTAAGATTTTTTTCAACGATTTCCTTGAATTTTCTCATCTGAAGCTCAGTACCGCTGTTAGCAAAGTCGCCAACAGAGTAAAAAGCATCAAGCTTATTATATGTTTCGCTTTCTTCGCAAAGCTGATAAACTCTTTTAATTGCTTTTTCGAGTCTTTCCTCTTCAATGCAAGGCTCATCCTTAATATGAATGTCGCTTGTAACCATAAATCTGAGAACAGGTTTGAAATCTTTTTGTAACATAGTTTTTCCTCCTGAATAATTACAAAATTATACATTATAATTCTAACATTTACTAAAGCTTAATTCAATTGGAAAAACACACAATTAGAGGCAATAAAATATGTTAAAAAGTTTCATATTTGTATTTATTTTTACTTTTATATATGATATACTATCAAGGAAATAAAAATAAAGGAGTAATTAAAATGACTATTAATAAAGATACAATAATCGGTTCAATTCTCGATGCAGCTCCCGATACAGCACCCTTCTTTCTTGAAATGGGTATGCATTGTTTAGGATGTCCCGCTTCCCGTGGCGAAACAATTGAGCAGGCTTGCAGAGTTCACGGCGTAAATGCAGATGACCTTATTGCAAAAATCAACGCATTTCTTGAGAATAAATGATTAATTTAACTCATAGGCTCTCTGCCGCCGCTTCTCTCGTAAAAGGCGGCGGCATTGTTGCCGATATAGGAACTGACCACGGGTATTTACCCATTTATTTAATACAATCAGGAAAAATCGAAAGAGCGATTGCCGCTGATATCGGCAAAATGCCCTTGGAGAATGCGAGAAAATCTGTTGCTCAGTATGAGCTGGCAGATAAAATTGAGCTTCGTCTTTCTGACGGACTTAACTCATTCAAGGAAAACGAGGTTGATGAAATCATTTTTGCGGGAATGGGCGGTACTCTTATTGCCGAAAAGCTTAAAGAAACGCCTTGGATTAAAAATAAAAAACTCCATTTTGTTTTTCAGCCTCAGAGCAGGGCAGAGGATTTGCGAGAATTCCTTTTTGCTAACGGCTTTGAAATAGGTGAGGAAATTGCAACCCGTGAGGGTAACAGATTTTATATCGCCTTTGACGCTTTCTATACAGGTGAGCTTAAGGCTTTTACCTCTGCAGATTGCTTTTTGGGAAGGCTTCCTGATACCGAGGATGCAAAAATACATATTACTAAGCAGGTTAACCGATTGCAGAAAAGGTATGATGCTACCAAGAAAATCGGCAAAGAGGATTCAGAGCTTTTTAAAACTATACAGAAATTAAAGGATTTTATAAATGATTGAAACTATAGCGCAGATTGTGGGCTTCGGCGGTGCAGCACTTAACGGACTTTCCTTTCAACAGAAAAAGAGAAAGGGTATAATCGGTTTTCAGATCGGTGCGGCAGTTCTTTTTATAATTCATTACATACTTTTAGGAGCGTATACAGGTGCAGCTCTTAATCTTATCGGTATGCTCCGCTCCATTGTCTTTATAAATAACGATAAAAAATGGGCGAAAAGTCCGATATGGTTGGTAGTTTTCGTTGTTATAAGCGCTGTTTCAAGCGGACTCACCTGGGTGGCTTGGTATTCAATTCTTCCTGCTATGGCAATGATTTTAACAACTGTCAGCTACTGGTTCAAAAACGAAACCAAAATCCGTCTTGTTACATTTCCCAGCTCACCTTGTTGGCTTATTTATAACATCATAACAGGCTCTGTTGCAGGTATTATAACTGAGTGCATTGTTATGAGCTCCCTTATAATTGCAATAGTTCGATATGACATACTTAAGAAAGAAAAGGTAAAGAAAAATGACTGTTAAAGATATTTATAATTACCTGAATGAAATAGCCCCCTTTAATACTGCAGAAGAATGGGATAATTGCGGTCTTACTGTAGGTTTATTCGATAAAGATGTTAAGAAAATATATATTGCTCTTGATGTAACAAACGCTGTTCTGGAAGATGCAAAATCCTTTGGTGCAGACCTTGTTATCACTCATCACCCTATGATTTTTAACCCTGTTTCACAAATTCTTTGTGACAGTATCGTTTATAAAGCAGTGGCATCGGGTATGAGCTTTATCGCTTCTCACACCTGCCTTGATAAAGCGGAGGGTGGAGTTAACCATTGTCTTGCAAACAAGGTAGGAATTAAAAATTTGAAAACTTCTGAAAACGATGATTTTCTTAAATACGGAGAAATCGAGCCTTGTAGCGCAGAGGAATTTGCTAAGAAAATCAAAGCTTCTTTAGGTGGTGTGGTTTCCTTTACATATTCAGGAAAAACTATTAAAACAGTTGCTCTTTGCTCGGGTTCAGGTGGAGATTTGGTGGTAGAAGCAAAGCGCGTCGGCGCGGATGCTTTTCTTACAGGTGAAGCAAAGCATCACGAGTATCTGCTTTCAAAGGAGCTTGGCATTTCTATGTTTGTTGCAGGTCATTTTGAAACAGAAAATATAGTCTGCGAATATTTGCACAATTCGCTCAAAGAAAAATTCGGGGATGAAATTGAAATAAAGGTATCAGATTTCGAAAATCCCATAAATCACATATAAAAGGTAAAATTAATGGCTTTAGATGGTATTTATTTGAACTTTCTCGTGTCAGAGGTAAATGAGCTTCTGGCAGGAGCAAAGGTTGATAAAATTCACCAACCCTCAAAAAATGAGTTGGTGTTCATAATGCGAACAAGGAGCGGTATGCATAAGCTGTATTTTTCAGCGGATGCAAATAGCCCTCGCTTTGCTGTGGTGAATTCTGTGCCTGAAAATCCTCAGACACCGCCAATGCTGTGTATGCTTTTCAGAAAGCGCCTTGTTGGTGCAACTCTTGTAAGCGTTGAGCAATATGGGCTTGACAGAATTGCATTCTTTAATTTTGATGCAACTAATGAAATAGGCGACAGAGTAAAGCTTACTCTTGCTGTTGAGATAATGGCTCAGCACAGTAATGTCATTCTCTTTGACGGCGACAACAGAATTGTTGATGCTTTAAGACGCGTTGATAGTGAGAAATCCTCATATCGTCTCGTTTTACCAGGCGCACAGTATAAATTGCCACCTCCTCAGGAAAAGCTTGATATAAGAAGCGTTGAGCCTCAGGAAATCTGTCAGGGTATTCTTTCTCTTACCAATGCAAAGCTTTCTTCTGCAATTCTTAAAACAATGCAGGGTGTTTCACCTTTGTTATCAAGAGAAATTGCATATCGTGTGTGCGGTGATGATAAGGGTACAGCCGAGCTTACAACAGAGGAGAAAATGGCTCTTCTTTGTGAAATCAGCTCGCTTAAAACTATGGTTTTAAGCGGACTCACAAAGCCTACAATGGTTCTCGATGAATCAGAAAAGCCTATGGAGTTTTCCTTTATGCCTGTAACTCAATATGGTAACGGCTATAAAACCATAGAAAAAGAAAATGTTTTTGCTCTCCTTGAGGGCTTTTATTCTGAACGCGACAGAGTCCTTCGCACTCGCTCAAAGGGTGCAGAGCTTTTTAAGCTCCTTGATAATGCCATCGAAAGAACGGCAAGAAAGCTCAATAATCAGCAGGAAGATTTGCGAAAATGTGCTGACAGAGAAGATTTGAGAATAAAGGCGGAGCTGATAACCGCAGTTCAGTATAAATTAGAAAAGGGCTTAAGTGTATACGAGGTCGAGAATTATTACGATAACAATAACATTGTGAAAATCTCTGTTGACCCTGCGCTTTCACCATCTCAGAATTCCCAAAAGCTTTATAAGGAATATAAAAAAGCCTGCACAGCGGAGAATATGCTCATAAAGCTCATTGATGAGGGCGAGCAGGATTTAGAATATCTTAAAAGCGTTAAGGATTTGCTTGAACGCTCAACTCTTGAAAGAGAGTTTGGCGAAATAAAGGACGAGCTTATTTCCCAAGGTTTTATCAAGCCCAAGAAATCCGGCAAAAAGCCGATGAAAAAGCAAGCACTTCCGCCCTTGGAATTTAAAACAAGTCAAGGGTGCACAGTCCTTGTGGGCAGAAACAATATTCAGAACGATAAGCTTACCTTTAAGGTGGGCAGAAAGGGCGATATGTGGCTCCATGCGCAGAAATGCCCAGGTTCACATGTTCTTCTTCTGAATGACGGCAACGGCATACCCGATGATGCTATAGTTGAAGCAGCAGAAATTGCCGCATATTACAGCTCTGCAAAGGACGGAACAATTGTTACAGTTGACTATACAGATGTAAAAAATATCAAGAAGCCCAATGGCTCAAAGCCCGGCTTTGTTGTTTATTACACCTATTATTCAGTTAATGTCAAGCCCAAAGATTACAAATTTTAACAAAGTAGAAAAAGATATTGACATCAGTCTAATCTGTTGGTAAAATAAGGTTGACGGATGAAATTAAAGCTCTGTCATTGACGGAGCTTTTTGCTTTCAAAGGAGGAATAGTATGAAAAAAATGTTTAAAAGCGTTCTATCTTTAATGCTTGCCATGATTGTGGTTGCAGGTGTTATGATGCCTATCGCTCCGACTGTCTCTGCGGTAGAATTTGATGTGCACAGAGGGGATAGCGATATGTGGCTAGTTGATCCCAATACTAAAAAGACTGCATCAACGATTTATCTTTATGGCAGAGCAGATTATATCTGTTTGAAATTAAAAAGAGACAGCAGGTATTATGCAAGCTTTTACTTTGAAATGTATTCAGATTCAAAGTACAAAAAGGAAATTGCTTCATATTCTACTTATGCTGAAGGAGGAACCAGTTATGTAACGCTTCCTATGTCCTTTGATGATTTGAAAAGCGGTACATATTATGTGAAAACTTATGTATATAAAGAAATAGGCATTGTACACTATGATGGTTATGTTGAAAAAGAAATCGACCCTGATACAGAGAGAACCTATAAAATTGTAATCAATAAAAAGGGTACAGATGTTGATGATATGAATACCGTTATGTATGGGTTTGAGAACACTGAAAAGGGCCCTCGCTTGTATTGGTATTCTGTTCCCGGCGCAACAGGGTATTATGTTTACAGAAAAAGTCCTAAAACCGGTAAATATTCCAAAATAAAAACAGTTAAAGATAGTGGAGATAAATTCACAGGATATACTGATTCAACTTATAAGGGTGAAAATGCTACAAGATATTATAAGGTTGTAGCTTATAAGGGCTCCTTGAAAACACCAATGTCACTGACAGCGTTGAAGGTTACTGCTTTGAAAACTCCTACTGTAAAAGCAGAGGTTATTTCAAATAACAGAATCAAGGTAAGTTGGTCAAAGGTTAAGAGTAATGCTTCTTATACTATTTTCTATCGTCACAATGATAGTGATACATGGAAGCAGGCGGGTACCGTTAGTAAAAAGCTTAGTTATGTTATAGATGCCAAAAAATTTGAAAATAGCGATATCTATCGCTTTACTGTAATAGCTACTGTTGATGGTATTCCTTCAGGTTATAATACCAAGGGCGTTGCTTGTCGCTTCCTTGAATACCCTGAATTAAAGGCGTGCACTTATCCTGCAGATGGAGGTATAACTGTTAATTGGAAATCTGTTTCCGGTGCTGATGGGTATATGATTTACCGCAAACAAAAAACCACTGATGATTGGGTGGCTATTGGTAAGGTTAGCGGCAGAAATACTACTGAATATACCGATTTAACCGCTACAAATAAAGACTATTATTATTACACAGTCAGAAGTATGTATAAGGGTGTAAACGGCTCGCTTTATAACAATGGCGTAGCAGGAACTATTCTTTCAGCACCTGTTTTGAATGAAATTACTGAAGATGGCGGACAAAGCATAAAAATATCCTGGAAAAAAATTCCTAATGATTGTAAGTATGTTGTAATGAGAAAAACAACTGAGGGTTGGGAAGATGTCAAAACAACTACTGATAATTATTATAAATATGATTTGAATTCTCGTATTTCCAGCGAAACATTTACAGTCAGAGCCACACGCGGAAGCTTCTCAAGCGATTTTGATAAGGTCGGTGTTTCTTACACGGCTTATCCTGAGGTAGTTATCTCTGATATGGAGGTTACTTCTGCGGGCGTTTCTCTTAAATGGAAAAAGCCTGTAAATGCTGAAAACAGTGTTGTTTATAAGAAAGTTGATGATGGTGAATATAGCGTGTTGGCTGACATTGAGGGTAGCAGCATAGTAGACGATTCAGTAGAAGTCGGCGTCAAATATACCTATAAAATAGCTTATAAATATAACGATGAGATTATCGAATGTGCAGCAATTGAGCAACCACTTTGTTTGAATACTGATGTTGTAGAGCGAGAGGCTGCTGCGTATAATACAATCAGTGAATCTTCAGGCTATAAAAAGTTCACAACAAAAATCAAGGACTTTGATGCTGAAGCTCAGTATAGAGTTTATCATCTGACTGATGCAGGTTGGGTCAGATTTAATACAACACCAAATTCCGATGGCGAAATATCAGTTAAATCAAATACATTTTCTGATGCGGAAAGCTTTGCTATTGTAAAAATTACACCTCAGGGAGATTATACATTTATAACCGAGTCTGATTTTACTGTGGAGTTTGCTTCTGAGTACATTCCTGCAACACTAGTAAGCGGAAGTGTTGAAAACGGTTATCCCACTATTGTATGGGATGTTGATTCAACTAAAACAGCTGATAATATTCACATTTACAGAAAAGCGCCTGATTCAAAAAATACATACAAGCTTATTGCTGTAGTTCCTGCAACACAAACATCCTTTGTTGATGAATCTGCAAAAGCTAACTATTTTTATGATTATCAGTTCAGGATTGAAAAGGATGGGTTTGTAACCTCCGGTGGTCCTGTTGCACATGTGAACTATATGGGTGCACCCGAGCTTGTTATTTACAATACAAAGGGTAAGGTTCACTTGGAATGGGATGATGTTTCCCGTGCTGAAAAATATGAGATTTATAGAAAATTACCTAGCGAAGAAATTTGGACAAAGATAAAAACTACCGAGAACACTTATTATAATTATAGTGGTTCTGAAAAGTTTGTTGGCTATTTGTATATGGTTAAAGCCATTGATACAAATGGTGACGAAAGCCCATATGCGATTTCTGACGAGTGGAAATATGTTCCAGCCGTTGCTGATTTTGAGGCAAAGCATTCATCAGGTGTAAATAAATTAAGCTGGTCTGCTGTTCCCGGTGTTGATGGTTATATCATAACATATAAAGATTTTTCTATCGCTAAATGTAAATACGGCTCTGAAAAAACAATAACGGTTAAGGGTGGAAGCAAAACAAGTTATACTGATAAGAATGTTCCTGCAAATATTTCCCGAGAGTATCGTGTAAGTGCATATTATGAAGGGTTTGAAGGAGTGAAGTCTGGTAACGAAGGTGCAGGCTACCTTTCTCAGAAACCCCAAATAAAATCATTGACTGTTTCAGGCAGTGGTATAAAGCTCAAAATTGGTTCAGTAAAGTATGCTGATAGTTTTGTGATTTACAGAAAAGCTCCCGGTGAAAAAAGCTGGAAGAAAATAGGAACAACATCATCAAAATATTATACTGACTATAACGTAAAAAAAGGCAAAAAATATTATTATACTGTTAAGTCCAAATGTAACTATACAGGAACAAATATTTATTCAACCTATAATACTACCGGTTGGTCAATAACCTATAATCCATAAGAAAAAATCAACTCCTTGAAAAAGGAGTTGATTTTTTCTCTTTAGGCTTCTGTTAAATGAATGAGATATGAAATTCCGTCACCGGCGGGCTTATGAGTAAGGTTAAGACCTGCATTCATAAGGTATGCACCGCTGTACACTTCGTCGGTATCTTCAACCTTATAATATTTTTCAGGGTCAAGGCCCTTGAGCTTTAAGAAGAATAAGCTGTCATAAGGAAGCTTGATGTGAACAACAGTAACAAGAGCTTCTTTTTTGTCCTCGCTAACAAATTCCCAGGCAACCTTGAATTCGTTTTCAAAGGGAGTTATGAGTCTGTAAAGCTCACCATAGTGAATAACATCATAATATTTGTGGTATTCCTTAACCTGCTCCTTGATTTCTGCGATTTCTTCTTCTGTTAATTTGTCAGGGTCAAGCTCATAACCGAATGAGCCCCAAAGAGCAACATTCTTCTTTGTTTCATAATTTGCTCTTCTGCTTGCTGATACGTGAGCACCCATAGTAGAAGCAGGGTAGCAGAGGGATGTACCGAATTGAATTGTAAGTCTTTCAATGGGGTCGGTATTATCACTTGTCCATATCTGAGGTGAATAGTAAAGCATACCGGGGTCAAATCGACCGCCACCACCTGAACAGTTTTCTAAAAGTAAATCAGGGAAGTCCTTTGTAAGTCTGTCCATAATTTCATAGGTGCCGAGAACAAAGCGGTGGAAAACCTCGCCCTGTCTTTCAGCGGGAAGCTCTGCACAGGAAACCTCGGTAAGGTTTCTGTTGAAGTCCCATTTGAGATATGCAATATTGTTTTCAGAAAGAATTTTATACATCATTGAATAGATGTGGTCGCGAACTTCTTTTCTTGAATAGTCTATAACATACTGTGTACGGGCAATTGATTTATCGCGTCCTTCTGTGTGTAAGCACCAATCAGGATGGGCTCTGTAAATCTCGGAATCAGGAGAAATCATTTCAGGCTCAAACCAGATGCCGAATTTAAGACCTAAATCATTAACCTCTTTAATAAGACCTGAAAGACCATATTTAAGCTTGTAATCTGCAACAAACCAGTCACCGAGAGAGGATTTGTCATCATCGCGCTTGCCGAACCAACCATCGTCCATAACGAGCATTTCAATGCCCATATTCTTGGCGTGACGAGCAAATGAAACAAGCTTATCGTGGTCGAAGTCCATTCCTGTGCCTTCCCAATTGTTAATGAGAAGAGGTCTTTTTGCTTTTTTCCACTTACCGCGAATAAGGTTGTCTGCATAAAGGCGATGGAACATACGGCTCATTTCACCGATACCCTTGTTGGTGTAAATCATAACAGCCTCGGGAGAGTAGAACTCTTCACCGGGATTGAGAAGCCAGTTGAAGCCCTCGGGATTAATACCCATAACAAGACGGGATGATGCGAAGCCGTCAACCTCAACATCAATGGAGAAGTTACTACTGTAAACAAGGTTGAAGCCGTAGCAATCGCCGTAATCCTCGGTAGCAGATTTGCTTACGAGAGCGGTGAAGGGATTGTGATTGTGGCTTGAAGAACCACGCTTGCTCTTAATGGATTGAATGCCTCTGTGTAATGGGTATCTGTCAACAGCTCTTTCCTTTACCCATCTTCCGTAAAGACCGAGCATATCGTAATCGTAGCCGGGTAAATCTACGCAAAGAGAGTGAATTGTGTCAATATAGAAGGGCTTGTCTGTTGGGTTTTCAACCTTAACACCTCGTGTGATTGCGCCTTTTTTCTCGAAAACTGTGTAAACAAGAGTTGCTTTAACGCCTGTAACCTTGTCCTCTGTTACAATTTCAAGTGTCTGGGCTTCGTCATCTTCATTGGTATAAAGAGAAGGAAGACCGGGCAACGCTTTTTTACCTGTATAAATTTCGTGGCTTACATATCTTAAATCAGTAACCTTGTTGCCTTCGTTGTTTTTTACTGCAAATGCAGAAAGACGGAAATCACCTGCACCAAAGGTGGAGTATTCCATAGGTGTTACATCGGGGGAGAAATTGGGCACATTGGCAGAGGGACTGTCAGGACAGAAGGATGCAAACCAGGGTCTTTTCCATAAATTATCAACATTTGTGTCCGGAATAGGTGCACCATAATAATAATGCACAAGATAATTACCCTCGAAAATTCCGAAAATATATGTTGAACTGTATGTATCAAGCTTGAATATATTGTTTTCTTTAATGAATTGAATTGCCATTTTTAATCACCTTATTTTTGTTCAATGTTATATGCGCTTATGCCTTGAATTGTGAAATTATCGTTACCAATTTCGGTGTTGATAATTTGAATTTTGAGGGCAGTAGCGGTAGTTTGCTCAACAGGAATGTTGTCATTAACTATCAGCTTGCTTGTGTAAATAAGCTTGAATTTCCCATCAACCTCAGCAAAAATATTAAATTGACGGACAGATGTGGATTTTTCGTTGATGAAAACTGTATTGAAGGTCTGCTCTTCGGGAAAACGGAATTCGATATAATCTCCCTGCTTTCCTTGGAAAGCGCCCATAGAAGCCTCGACAGTGTCAACCTCCTGACCATTGATTAAAACGGTTTCAGCAGTGCTGATAACATCAACAATTCTATCTCTGCCACAGGCAGTGAAAAGATAGATTATAAGAATAAGACTTGTAATCGAAAGTAAATGCTTTTTCATATCTTCACCTTATTCCGAAAGCTCGGAAACCTTTCGTAACTGCTTTGGAATATCAATTCTCTGAGGACATTTTTCAACGCAAGCCTTGCAGTCTAAGCAATTATTTGCTCTCTGCTCACTGCTTATTCCTTCATAGAGCTTTGTGAAATCCTCGGTGTTTCTTGTTTTGTTGTATTCGTTGTATGCAGTAAAGCAAGCAGGGATGTTGATTCCTGCAGGGCAGGCTTCAACGCAGTATTTGCAATCAGTACAGGGTACTGCAAAATTCTTTCTGAAAAGCACATTTGCTTTTTCAATTGCTTGCTTTTCTGTATCTGTAAGAGGCTTGCATTCGTCGAAGGTTTTGAGGTTGTCCTCAACCTGCTCGAACGTACTCATACCGCTGAGAGTTACAAGAACATTGGGAAGCTCTGCAACATATCTTAAAGCATAAGAAGCAGCGGATGCACCACCAAGCTCTTCAAAAACCTTTCTTGCTTCATCGTTAAGAGTGTGCAAAGAACCACCGCGGACAGGCTCCATAACAATACAGGGAATATTTCTTTCTTCAAGAGCCTTGTAATATGCCTTTGCATTTTGGTTTTCCCAGTCATAATAGTTGATTTGAAGCTGAACGAAATCCCATTTGTATTTATCAATGAGCTTTAAGAAAAACTCAAGATTTCCGTGGTATGAAAAGCCTAAATGCTTGATTTTCCCGAGTTCTTTTTGTTTTACAAGGTAATCGTAGGAATTATCTTCCTCAAATACCCACATATTATCCTCGCTGACAGCGTGAAGAAGATAAAAGTCGAAATAATCAACACCGCATTTTTTAAGCTGACCGTTGAAAATTTCCTCGGTGTTTTTTTCTTTATCTTTAATAACACCGCTTGGAAGCTTTGTTGCAAGGCAAAAGCTTTCACGGGGATATCTGCTCAAAGCCTCTTTAACAAATTGCTCTGAATCACCGCCGTGATAAAAATAAGCGGTGTCGTAATAATTTACTCCTGATTTCATAGCAAGGTCAATGAGTCTGAATGCCTCATCTCTGTCGATAATCTCGCTGTTTTCTTCTTTTTTAGGTAATCGCATAAGACCAAAGCCTAATTTTGAAATTGGTCTGTAGATAGAATCAAAATTACTGTATTGCATAATAGCACTCCTATCAATATAGATAAAACAATTATACAATACAGTAATGCCTGTTTTCAAGTGAAATCAAAAGAATGTTTCTATAATTTTTTCAGAAGAATAGGGGGAGTATCTGAAATAATCGATGCGGGTATCGTTTATGAAATATTCAGGCTTTTTCTTCGGGTAATTTGCGTCAAAGGCGTCGACAATTATCAGCTTTACCTTCATTTTTTCAGGGATTATGCTTTTTATGTAAACGCTTGCTTGCTGACTGTCAAAAACAGTGGGTGTATATTCTGCCAGCCCTGCAAGATTTGGTGTTAATTCAACAAAAATTCCGTAGCTTTCAACGCTTCGTATAATACCGCTGACAGTTTCGCCTATATGGAATTTCTCTGCGTTTTCTTCCCAAGTGCCTAAAAGCTCCTTGTGAGAAAGAGTTGCTCTGCCGTTTTCGTCAAAGCTTTTGATAATTACCTTTACATCGTCGCCAACCTCAAATCTTACATCGGGATGTGGTATTCTTGAAACAGAGATATTGTCTATTGGTAAAAGAGCGTTAATACCACAACCAATATCACAAAATGCCCCAAAGCTTTCCAAATGTGTTATTTTAGCAGTTATAATATCGCCTGTAAGAATGGTTTTATTTAATTTGCTTTGGAAATCCTCCTGAAGCTTTCTTCTGCTGAGGAATGCAATTCCCTTATCGCCTGATTGCTTGATGTCATCAATAATGAATCTTACAGGCTTATTAACTCTTGCTATGATTGCAATGTCTTTAGTTGTTCCTTCCTTTATGCCGATTGCACATTCTTCTCTGGGAATTATGCCGTGAATAAAGCCTAAATCAATATGTAAATTATGCTCTCTGTCGCAGTAAACGGCTCTTGCTTCAATGGGCTTTTTGTCAAGATAGGCTTTGTAAAAAGCGTCATAAGATGAAAGAGACTGCATATTTTCTTTTGTGTTAATTAAAAATCCTTCGGGGAGGTAGTTTGTCATTTCATTATCACCTGATTCATTTAATTTTATTTATATTTTTCTTTAACCTGCTCTTTAATTTTATGTAAAAGTATGTTACAATATTTCAATAAAAATTAAATTGGGGGAGTTTAGGTGGATATTCGTGTTGGCGATGTTCTTGAAATGAAAAAGCAGCATCCTTGCGGTGCGAAAGAGTTTACTGTTTTGCGTTCAGGTATGGATTTCCGTTTGCATTGTAATGGTTGCGGCAGAGAGTTTTTAATTCCCCGTTCAAAAGCAGAGAAAAATATAAAGAAAGTAACAAGGGAAAACACAGATGATTGATAAACTCCAACAGGTAGAAGAGCGTTTTGAAAAGGTTAATGAATTGCTTTGCTTACCCGAAACAGTTTCTGACCAAAGTAAATATGCTTCTTTGATGAAAGAACTTAAAAATCTAACTCCTTTGGTTGAAACATACAGAGAATATAAGAAAGCCGTAAGCGATGGTGAAGCAGCAAAGGAAATGCTTCTCGAAAAGCCTGATAAGGATTTGAAAGAGCTTCTTGAATTGGAAATAGAAGAGTGTAAAGCAAGGGTTGAAGAGCTTAATGAAGAGTTGAAAATCCTTCTTTTGCCCAAAGACCCCAATGACGATAAAAATGTTATTATCGAAATTCGTGCAGGTGCAGGCGGAGAAGAGGCTGCTCTTTTCGGTAACTCTCTTTTCAGAATGTATTCAATGTATTCTGAGGGGCGCGGTTGGAAGCCTGAGGTTTTGTCTGTAAATGAAACAGGTCTTGGTGGCATAAAGGAAATCAGCTTTATGATAACAGGTGAGGGTGCATATTCCCGTTTTAAATTTGAAAGCGGAGTTCATCGCGTTCAGCGAGTGCCCGAAACTGAATCAGGAGGAAGAATTCATACATCAACTGTAACTGTTGCGGTTCTTCCTGAAGCAGAAGAGGTTGATATTGCCATTGACCCGACAGATTTGCAGATTGATACCTTCCGTTCAAGCGGTGCAGGTGGTCAGCATGTTAATAAAACCGAGTCGGCTATTCGTATAACTCATTTACCCACAGGTACAGTCGTAGAATGTCAGGATGAAAGAAGTCAGCATAAAAACCGCGAAAGAGCAATGAAGATTCTTCGTTCAAGACTTCTTGATGCAGAGCGAGAAAAACAAAATGCAGAAATCGCAGATGAACGCCGTTCACAGGTTGGAACAGGCGACAGAAGTGAAAGAATAAGAACATATAATTTCCCTCAGGGTCGAGTAAGCGACCATAGAATAGGTCTTACCCTTTATAGAATTGAAGCTATAATGAATGGTGACCTTGATGAAATTATTGATGCACTCATTACTGCCGACACAGCAGATAAATTAAAAGTATCAGAGGAATAAATTTTGAACACAGAGCTTGTTAAAATAACAATTGAGGATTGTGACGAAAAATTTAATAGAGCAGTCGAGCTTCTTCAGAGTGAAGAGGTTGTCGGTATGCCAACGGAAACTGTTTATGGTCTTGCAGGAAATGCGCTTTCGCCACTTGCAGTAAGCAGAATTTTTGAAGCAAAGGGAAGACCTACCGATAACCCCTTGATTGTTCATATTTCCGAATTTTCAGAAATATACGATTTAGTAAAGAGTGTTCCTGAAGCTGCGAAAAAGCTTGCTGAAAATTTCTGGCCCGGTCCTCTTACAATAATTCTTCCTAAGGCAGAAGTGGTGCCTTATTGCACAACAGGAAATCTTGATACGGTAGCAGTCCGTTGCCCGTCTCACGAAATCGCAAGAAGGCTCATTAAGTTTTCAGGTCTTCCTATTGCTGCACCATCTGCTAATTTGTCAGGAAAGCCGAGCCCAACAAAAGCAGAGCATGTTTATGAGGATTTAAAGGGTAGAATACCTTTTATAATCGATGGTGGCGAGTGTGAAGAGGGTGTCGAATCAACTGTTATCACTCTTGCAGGAGAAAAGCCGAGACTTTTAAGACCGGGTAATGTTACTCTTCAGGAGCTTATTGATGTTTTAGGTGAGGTTGAGGTTGACGATGCGGTTTTGAATCCATTAAAAAACAATGAAACAGCCGCTTCACCCGGTATGAAATATAAGCATTATTCACCGGATGCAAAAATAACACTTGTGAAAGGCTCATTTGATGGATTTTGTGAGCTTGTTAATGGTTTTGATAAAGAAACCTATGCAATGGTTTTCGATGACGATAATGTTGAACATCTTAAAATACCATACATAAAATATGGGGTTGCGGATTATAAAAATCTTTCCCATAATCTTTTCGATTCTCTTCGTGAGCTTGATAAAATAGGTGCAAAGCAGTGCTTTGTAAGATACCCTGACGACGAGAATAAGGATAATCTTGCAGTTCTGAATCGTCTTTTGAGAGCAGCAGGATTCAATGTAATCGAGGTGTGAGCTTGAAAAAACTTGTTGGTCTTACAGGAAAAACAGGAGCAGGTAAATCTACTGTTTCTGCTCTTCTTAAGGAAAAAGGCGCATATATTATTGATGGCGATATTGTTGCAAGAAAGGTTCTTGTCGAGGATAATGCTTTACTTGATATGCTTAAAGACGAGTTCGGTTGCGGTATAATTAACCCGGACGGAACTCTCAATCGACGCGCATTGGCAAAGGAAGCCTTTTCGACACCCGAAAATACCGAAAAGCTTAATTTAATAATGCACCCTGCAATCAATGATTTTATTTTCAAGGAAGCAGAAAAAGCTTTTAATGAGTATGATGTCGTAATCGTTGATGCGGCGGCAATAATAGAATCAGGATTTACAGAAAAATCCGATTATTTGATTGTTGTTCACGCTCCCGTTGAAATCAGAAAAGAAAGAATTATCAAGCGTGATGGTCTTTCAGAAACGGATGCGGATGTAAGAATCAACGGACAGAAGGGTGACGAATTTTATCTGTCAAGGGCGGATTTCGTTTTTAATAATTTCTTGCCTTATAGCACAGAAAAGCAATTTTTACAGCTTGAAAAGGAGCTTTTTAATTGAGCGAAAACCGAAATGTAAATAAATTTAAACTCATATCTCTTCTATTGATATTGTCAGTAATTTTGATTATAATAATAGTTAATGCAGTTAAGTTAGGTGTTCAGACTGTCTATCCAAGGCAATATGTAAGCCTTATAGAACAAAATGCAGAGGAATTTGAAATCGATGAGTCGCTTCTTTATGCGGTAATTAAAACCGAAAGCGGTTTTGATAAAAATGCAGTTTCCTCTGTGGGAGCAATGGGATTGACTCAGATTACACCCGAAACCTTTGAATGGCTTCAGACTAAAACAGGCGATAGCTATGAGGAGGATGCACTTTTTGAACCTGAAATCTCTATTTACTACGGAGCCTATTTCCTTAATATGCTTTTAGATGAGTTTGATAACACGGAAACTGCTCTTGCGGCATACCATGCAGGAAGAGGACGGGTCAACGAATGGCTTGAAGACCCAAGCATTTCACCTGACGGTGTTATTCTTGAAAATATACCTTATGAAGATACCGCAGGATATGTCAGAAGGGTTATTAAAAATACAGAAAAATATAAAAATATTTACGATATGGAATGATATCGGAAAGGACGATATATATGGCGACAGTTGAAGAACTTAAAAAGGAGCTTTTTTATAAGCCTCAGCATGCAAGTGATGTTGTTGATTTGTCAGAGGTTGAAAAGGCAGATGCTTTTTCAGCGGGCTACAAAGCATTTTTAGATAATGCAAAAACAGAGCGCGAAGCAGTAGAGGTTGTTGTTGCAGATGCAAAGGCACAGGGATTCGTTGAATTTGACCCCTTAAAGAAATATGAAGCAGGTGACAAGGTTTATTATGTAAACCGCGGTAAATCAATAATTCTTGCAGTAATCGGTAAAAAGAGTCTTCTTGAAGGTGTGAAAATTGCTGCTGCTCATATTGATTCACCACGTCTTGACCTTAAGCCCAATCCGCTTTATGAAACTGATGAATTAGCACTTTTCAAAACTCATTACTATGGCGGTATAAAGAAATATCAGTGGGTGGCAATTCCTCTTGCTCTTCACGGTGTTATTGTTAAAGCAGATGGAACAACTGTTAATGTTAAAATCGGTGAAGAAGCAGGCGAGCCCAAATTCGTTATTTCTGATATTCTTCCTCACCTTGGCGCAGAGCAGGGCAAACGCACTCTTTCTGAGGGTATTCAGGGTGAAGAGCTTAATGTTATTGTTGGTAGCCGTCCCTTCAAGAGCGATGAGGGCAGTGAGCTTGTTAAGCTTAACATCCTTAAAATCTTAAATGAAAAATATGGTATCGTTGAAAGCGATTTCTTAAGCGCAGAGCTTGAGGTTGTGCCTGCATTCAAGGCGGACGATATCGGCTTTGACAGAGGTCTTATCGGCTCTTATGGTCACGATGACCGTGTTTGCGCATATCCCGCAGAACAGGCAATTTTCAGCATCGAAAATCCTGATTATACTGCAATTACAGTTCTTACAGATAAAGAAGAAACAGGCTCTGATGGTAACACTGGTCTTCAGTCCTCTTATCTTGAATACTTTATAGCTTATCTTGCAAAAGCAAACGGACTTGAAGCATATCAGGTGCTTTCAAAGAGCGAATGTCTTTCTGCTGATGTTAATTCAGCTTATGACCCTACTTTTAGTTCCGTTTTTGAGAAAAATAACACCTCATTCCTTAACAGAGGTGTTGTTATAACCAAATACACAGGTGCAAGAGGAAAATCCGGCACAAGTGATGCATCTGCTGAATATATGGGCAAAATCAGAAGAATGCTCGATAAAGCAGGCGTTGTATGGCAGATTGGTGAGCTTGGTAAGGTTGACGCAGGCGGCGGCGGAACTGTTGCAAAATACATTGCAAAGCTTGATGTAGATGTTGTCGACCTTGGTGTTCCTGTTCTTTCAATGCACGCTCCTTATGAAGTGATTGCAAAGCTTGATGTTTATATGGCATACAGAGCCTTTGCAGAATTCTTTAAGCAATAATTAAGGAAAAATAAAATGAAAAAGATGTATAAAATTTCTTCCGTTCTTCTTTGCATAATTCTTTTATTGAGTTCTTTTTCAATAACTGCTTTTGCAGAAGATGGAGAAACCGAAGAGCCAACAATACTTCTGGGTGATATGGATTTGGACGGTAAGGTTGAAACAACTGATGCTCGTCTGATTCTTCGGGTTGCTTCAGGTATTGAAGCGCCATGCGACGATTATCTCATTTATGGTGATATGAATTCAGATGGTGTTGTTTCTGTTGAGGATGCGGTTCTCGCTTTGAAAAAAGCTGTTGAAATTCAAGAAAATGAGTCCGTGGGCGGTGTGGTTATTCCTGATAAGAATGGTGATAACTACCTGACAGATGACCCCAACAATGAATTTATTCAGTTGATTTCTAAGACATATAATGTTGATAGTGCCGCTCTTGTTGCAATTTATTCTGAGCCTGACTCAGGTACTAACTATGTTCTTCGTTTTAAGAAGAGTATTCTTAGTAGCAAATATGAAAAGAGCGTTGATAATCTTTATTATGTTTATCATATTGGTGCAGCACCCGAAAGAACAATCAGCTATACTAATGGTCAGCTTATTTTAGGCGACCATTATAACTGTACTGCAGCAGAGGGAGTAATGGTTTATAACCTTGTTCAGTCAATGGTTATGGAGCAGTATCCCGATTATTTCTCAGGAACAGGAGAACAATAACAAGAATGACCCCTTGATAACCAAACGGTTACCAAGGGGTCGGATGCTTTTTTAACCAATTAACCAAGCGTAAAGCTCTTCAAAGAATGTAACAAAGAGCTTCATAAAGCTCATAAAGCTTGGCATTTGGAATGCCTGAGCGGCAACATTTTCAAGGTTGGTGCCTCTCAATGGGAGTACCTCGTGGAAGGCCTGATTAACTGTATCATTCTGCATAAACTGAGGGTATTCTTCCATATCAAAAACTGTAAGCTGTTCTTCGCTTTCGTGAAGTATACGGTAGAATTTATCGTGTCCATCGTGGGTTGTTGAATGAAGCATATCTTTGACAAACCATGTGTTTTCAGGGAGAATACAGGTTGAAGCGTCAATCATTCTGTCAGGGGAGATGTACCATGTTTCCTGATGTTCAGCTTGCTTATAATCTGCAGGAAGCTGTTCGCCGATATCAGCACAGGTTGCACCGAGAGAAGCATATTTGGTATCAACAGTACCATCAGATGTGTTCATATATGCGCTAACAAGGGGCGTTCTCTGCATATTATAGCCTGCAACGATATAGACATTTGTACCGTCTGCCTTAGCCTGATTGAGAAGCTCCTCAGCACTCTGCTGAACCTCATAATGATAATAGTCAAGTCTTTTAACAAGTGTCTGATGGTTGCCGTCATTGATACCCATAAAGTCTTTTGCAGTTTCGTAGTACTCATCGGGAACAAAGCTCCAGATACCGGGCATTGTACCGAAAATCGGAATAAGAGCTTCCTCAAAAACTCTGTCCTTAAGATTAACAACAAGGTTATCAGCAACTCCAACAAGACCGCCTAAAACTCCGCCTGCATCAAGCATTTCAAGGAGTGCAAAGAGGAACGCACCGAAGAAATCACTGTCCATTGAAGGAAGAGCACATTCGGCATATCTCAAAAGAGCGTCCTTGTTGATTTCAAGCAATCCGTTGTAAAGCTCACCTGCAACTGCAGTGCCTTGTAAGGGGCAGTTCTGGAAAATAATGGTTTCAATGTCTTTTGAGCCGTAAAGTCTTAAGTACGCCATAAAGGTAACGCCACCCATACTTGAAGCTCTGCAACGAACTGTATCGTGACCGGTGATTTCCTTAACCTCTTCAATGTACTGGTGAAGAAGCTTTGCGTTTTCAATTGGGTCAACTCGGAAATCATAACCGAAATAATAGCTGTAATCAATGCCGTGGTCAGCGGTGTCAGGGTGGAATTCCTCGGTTGTAACTCTTGGTTGGGAGTTGCCGTTTTCATCCATTGCAAGCATACCAAAAGCGTTATTAACGCAAGGAATGAGAACATCACCAAAGGTATCGTAATTCTTTGTAGTAACAAGATTAGCTACCGCGGAAATGAGTGGTGTGAATTCACCGATTATTTCGCCAATGTTCGGACGGAAGAGTGTCTTTTGATTTGCGGTTCCTTCGTCGAGATAAACCGAACCGCTACCAAGAGCAGCAACATAAATAATGGGTGTCTGACCGCAGGTACAGCTACCATCCGCTGCAAAGCAGGGTAGAACACCAACAGCGATTATAATAATCGCAAGAATTGAAGCAAATATTTTTTTCATAGGTTTTCCTCCTATCATATTTCCATATAATTCATATTACCATATTATTGATACCTTTTAAAGTGTGCAATACTTATAAATTTACTAACTACTTTTTAAACAATTCAACATAACTGGTATTATTTACATATTACTTTAAGTGTGTTAAAATGAAATGTATATGAGGTGATTGGATGTCTTATACAAGCTTTGCGTCAGTTTACGATGAATTGACACAGAATGTGGATTATAAAAAGCGTGCAGAATATATTGCGAGTATTCTTGCAGATTTTGATATAAAGGATGGTCTTCTTCTTGACCTTGCCTGTGGTACAGGCTCTCTTTCCGTGGAGTTTTCAAAAATGGGGTTTGAGGTTATCGGAACGGATGCTTCTCCAGATATGCTTATGGAGGCTCGCGAGAAAGCAATGGACGAGGGCGAAAATATACTTTTTCTTTGTCAGAAAATGCAGGAAACTGACCTTTACGGAACAGTAAGAGCAATTGTTTGCTCCCTTGACAGTATAAATCACCTTTCTTCTGCCGATGAAATGCGAAAAACCTTTCAGGTTCTCAAAAATTTCATTGATGATGGTGGAATAATGATTTTTGATGTTAATACTATTTACAAGCATCAAGAAATTTTAGGTAACAATACTTTTATATATGACGAAAAGAATGTGTACTGTGTATGGCAGAACAGCCTTTATCCCGATGGTGTAACAGTTGGAATTAACCTTGATTTCTTTGTTAAAAATGAAGATGGCAGTTACGATAGATTTACCGAGAATTTCAAAGAAATCGCATTTAGTGATGAAGAAATAACAGACGCAGTAGAAAGTGCAGGCTTTAAGGTTGTTAAGCGTTACAGGGAATTTAGCTGCGGTCAGCCAAAGGAAGATACCCAGAGAGCCTATTATGTAATCAGGAGAGAATATAATGGATAATTTAATGTATTTGAAAAGCGGTACAGATATAAGAGGTACTGCTATTGAAAAGGATGGCAAAGCTATTGATTTAACCGATTCTCGTTTAATGAGCATTACCTCTTCTTTTGTTCGATTTTTAAAAGAAAAACTCAACAAAGAAAAGCTTTCTGTTACTGTGGGGTATGATTCACGAGTTTCTTCTGAGCATATTTCAAGAACAGTTACAAGAACCCTTGCTTCTTTAGGTGTTAAGGTGTATGACTGCGGGCTTTCTTCAACTCCGTCAATGTTTATGTCTGTTATTAATTTTGGCGTTGATGCAGCAGTTGAAATCACTGCAAGCCATCTGCCAATGGAAATGAACGGTCTTAAATTCTTCACCAAGGATGGTGGCTTTTCAGGTAACGATATCAAAGAAATTCTTCAATATGCACAGGAAAATTCCTACGAAATAAAAGAAGTCAAGCTCAATATCGAAAAGCTTGACAATATGAAAAAATATTGTGACGATTTGCAGGAAATGATTAAAAAAGGCGTTAATGCCGAAAATTATGACAGACCCTTGGAGAATCTTCACATCGTTGTTGATGCGGGTAATGGCGTGGGTGCCTTCTATGCAGAAAGGGTGCTTATGAGATTAGGCGCAGATATTAACGGAAGCCGTTATCTTGAGCCTGATGGAAGATTTCCAAATCACATTCCTAATCCCGAAAATAAAGAGGCAATGAAATCAATTTCCGAAGCAGTTGCGAAGAGTGGCGCAGATTTCGGCGTTATCTTTGATACAGACTGCGACAGAGCAGCTTGTGTTGATAGAAATGCTCAGGAAATTAACAGAAATAAGCTTGTTGCTCTCTCTTCATATATTGCACTTAAGGATAGTGAGGGCGGTATAATTGTTACCGACTCTGTAACAAGCGACGGACTTGCAGAATTTATAGAAAATGACCTTGGCGGTGTTCACCACAGATTCAAAAGAGGCTATAAGAATGTAATTGACGAGGCAATCCGCCTTGAAAATGAAGAAAAGAAAAATGCACCTCTTGCTATTGAAACATCAGGACACGCCGCATTCAAAGATAATTATTACCTTGATGATGGTGCGTATCTTATAACTAAAATCATCATTGAGCTTGCAAAGCTTAATAAAGAAGGTAAGTCTGTTGAAAGCCTTATTGAAAATCTCAAAACACCCATTGAAGAAAAAGAGGTAAGATTTACAATTAAGCTGGATGATTTCAGAGATTACGGACTTTCTGTTATCGAGGATTTCAGAAAGCTTTGTGAAGATACCAAGGGTATAACAGTTGCACCAATAAACCACGAGGGTGTAAGAGTTAATTTCAACGAAGGCCTCGGCGACGGTTGGCAGCTTTTAAGAATGAGCGTTCACGAGCCTCTTCTTGTTCTCAATTGTGAAAGCAATAAAGAGGGCGGAGTTGAAAAAATGCTCACTTTCTTCAAGGTTTTTATTGAAAAATACGAAAAGCTTGATATTTCAAAATTGAACTAAAACAAAAAATCGTATTCGGCAAAACCGAATACGATTTTTGTTTGATTATTTGAACAAATAAACTCTTGTTTCGTAAGGCTTGGTTTTGAAGCCGTTTCCTGAAATTGATGCATCATTATAGTTTGCAAGAACAAGCTCGCCCTTTGAAAGGTCAATTCCGTCGGGTGCCTTGAAATCAACTGCATTTTCTGTAAATGAAGCAACAACGAGAACCTTAACACCATCAAGGTTTCTTTCATAAACGAAAAGCTCTTTGCTGTTTTTGTAATACTGCTTGAAATCACCGTAAATAGCAACCTCGTTTTCCTTACGGAATTTGAGAAGATTGCGATAGTAGTTAAGAATGGAGTTTTCGTCCTCTTCTGAAGCTGCAACGTTGATTTCCTTGTAGTTGGGGTTAAGGTTGAACCAAGGCTCAACTGTTGAGAAGCCTGCGTAAGGACCGTCATTCCATTGAACAGGTGTACGGGAGTTTTCACGAGAGCCTCTGTTTGCAAATTTTAAGAAGGTTTCATCTTTCACATGGAGCTTATCGCACAATTTTTTGTTGTTAAAGGTAATCATATCCTTGAACTCGTCAAGTGATTTAAGCTCAATGTTAGTCATACCGATTTCCTGACCCTGATAAATGAAAACTGTACCTCTCTGAAGGTAACACATTGTTGCAAGCATCTTTGCACTTTCAACTCTGTATTTGAGGCTACCGTAACGGTCAACAATACGGGGATGGTCGTGGTTTTCAAGGTAAAGAGTGTGCCAGCCCTTACCATCCATAGCGTCATACCATTTCTGGTAGCATTTTTTCATTTTCTTAAGATTGAAGGGAGTCTTGATCCAATCAGTCATAAAGCAGTCAGCTTCAAGGTGGTCGAAGCTGAACATTGTTTTAAGAACCTGAGTGTCGTCCTCTGTAACAAAGCGAAGCACTTTTTCGGGAGTGATAAGGGGACCTTCACCAACTGTAAAGCAATCATATTTTGAAAGAACCTCATCGTGGAATTCTTTAAGATATTCGTAAAGGTGAGGACCGCAGTTGTAATGCTCCATACCTGCAGCAACAGGAATCGGAATAGCATTGGGGAGACCCTCTCTCTTTGAGATGTATGTAATAACGTCCTCGCGGAAGCCGTCAACACCCATATCGAGCCAGAACTTCATAATGTCCTTAACCTCTTGGCGAACCTTGGGGTTATCCATATTCAAGTCGGGCTGACCCTTTGTAAATACATGGAGATAGTATTCGTCAACAGACTCAACATATTCCCATGCACCGCCTTCGAAGGTTGAAAGCCAGTTGTTGGGTGGCTTTTTGCCGTTTTTGCCTTTTCCCTTACGCCAAATGTAGTAATCGTGGTAGGGGTTATCAACGCTCTTGCAAGCCTCCTTGAACCACATATGCTCTGTTGAGGTGTGGTTTACAACAAGGTCCATAAACACTCTTATTCCGCGCTCGTGGCAGCCTGCAAGCACCTTTTTGAAGGTGTCTATATCGCCGTATTCAGGGTTGATGTCTCTGTAGTCTGCGATATCATAGCCGTAGTCAGCGTTAGGGGATTTGAAAAGTGGTGAAAACCAGATAGCGTCTACTCCGATGCTTTTGATGTAATCAAGCTTTGAGTAGATACCCTCAAGGTCGCCGATACCGTCTGCGTTGCTGTCGCAGAATGAACGGGGCCAAATCTGATATACCACCATTTCCTTATACCAGGATTTTTTCATAATAAAACCTCACTTGTATTCATATTAAATTAAGTTTAACAAATATAAATAAAAAAAACAACAAAACTTTGAAATATCGTTATTTTGCAGTAAATTATGATACTTGATTTGTGTAATAATTCGAGTTTGAATGACAAAAAAATGAAAAAATTAACACTTAAGTCAAAAAATGCTATGTACTTTTTAAGAAATATACTGTATAATGTCTAGGAACAGATACAAATTATCCTTGCGAGGTTATTATATGAATAAAACCACAAAAATTATTATTGCTCTTGGTGTTGCGTTGTTGCTTGTTGCAACGGTGCTTGTTGTGAGTCTTGTGAAGAATAGTATGGCAGAAAAAGAGAATACAACAAAGCCTGTGTATTCCTTGCAGGCAACAAAGGCACCTGAAACAGTCGGTGAAACGGAATCTTGGGTTGACCTTGAGCAGATGGCAAGCGAGCTTGCAACTGCAACTGATACAACTGATCCAAGCGATACAACAGATACAACTGCTGCACCCGTTATTCAGACAACTATTGTTTACATAGTCTATTCTGAAACCAATGTTGACCCTCAGCCAACTCAAAGTGCAACCAATACTCTTGATGAACCCGAAATGCAGGAGTATAAGTACACAATAAATAAAGAAAGCCGTTCTGTAACAATTACCAAATATCTTGGTGATAGTGCATCTGTATGGATTCCTCCGGAAATTGCAGGCTATACAGTTACAGGTATCGGTGATAAATGCTTCCAAAAGCAGAGTCTTAAGAGCGTATGTATTCCTGAAGAGGTTACATATATCGGAAACAGTGCTTTTCAGGATTGTAAAAACCTTACTTCTGTAACATTCCTTGGTGCACCTTATACCATTACAGTCGGCAATAACGCTTTCCAGAATTGCCCCAATCTTAAAACAATTAATCTTCCCGAAGCGAAAACAATAGGTAACTTTGCCTTTGATGGTTGTACCTCTCTTGAAAAGATGGTTCTTAAATCCGGAACAGAATCCATTGGTGAATATTGCTTCAGAGGCTGTAGCTCTTTGACTCTTATTGAAATACCCGATAGCGTTACATACATCGGTAACGGTGTTTTCGGTGGCGAAAGAAAAGGTGTTCTTAAAATAAGATGTGTTCAAGGCTCCAAGGGTGATGAAGCCGCTCAGAAGTATTCTTCTGAAACAATTGAAATTGAATATGTTTACTGATTAACTAAAAAAAGGTTGTTGCTTTTTGCGACAACCTTTTTTTCACATTCAGGACAAAGTTTGAATATATTGTTATTGGACGAGAGTTTTAATAAATTTTTGTTCAGTTGATTATTTTTATTACCGTTGGGCAAGAATATTGTTGTAACAATTTTTGCCTTTTCGGAGAGTGATAGCTTGAATATTAAAAGAGGGGACATATATTATGCCGACCTTAGTCCCGTGGTCGGTTCGGAGCAAGGTGGAGTCCGTCCTGTACTTATAGTTCAGAATGATATCGGTAATAAATACAGCCCGACGGTTATTGCTGCCGCTATAACAAGTCAGCAGTTTAAAACGAAATTGCCGACCCATATAAGCGTTGATGCAGCAGTTTGCGGTCTTTCTAAGGATTCGGTAGTTTTGCTTGAACAAATAAGGACGCTTGACAAACAACGCCTTAAGGAGAAAATGGGAAATCTCCCCGAAACTGATATGTCAAGAATTAACGATGCCCTGTCAGTCAGTGTAGGGCTTGATAAATGAAATTAAGTGGTTGCTCAAAAGGCAGCCGCTTTTGTTATTTGGTTTTGTTAAACAACTCGACATAACTTGACAAGATGCCTTTTGTAGTGTAAAATTATTCTGTAATTTTATGTAATCTAATAAAGCGGAGGCTTATTATGTCTAAAAGATACTTTACATCCGAATCTGTAACAGAGGGTCATCCCGATAAGGTCTGTGACCAGGTTTCTGATGCTATTCTTGATGCGATGCTTGCTCAGGATAAATATTCCCGTGTTGCTTGCGAAACTACCTGCACAACCGGTATGGTAATGGTTATGGGTGAAATCACAACCAATGCTCAGGTTAATATTCCCGAAATTGTTCGTGAGGTTGTTTGCGGAATTGGTTTCGATAATAACGAATGTGGCTTTGACGGAAACACTTGTGCAGTTTTCCAGACTATCGACAAGCAGTCTGCAGATATTGCTATGGGTGTTGACGCATCGATCGAGCTTAAAGACGGTCAGGAGGATACATATAATCTTCATGGTGCAGGCGACCAGGGTATGATGTTCGGCTTTGCTTGTAACGATACAGAGGAGCTTATGCCTCTTCCTATTTCACTTGCTCATAAGCTTGCTCTTCGTCTTACAGAGGTAAGAAAGAATGGTACTCTTTCATATCTTCGTCCTGATGGTAAGAGCCAGGTAACAATTGAGTATGATGATAATGACAAGCCCGTAAGAGTAGAAGCAGTTGTTGTTTCCTCTCAGCATGATCCTATGGATATTGAAATTCTTCGTAAGGATATTATCGAGAATGTTATCAAGCCTATCATTCCTGAAAAATATCTTGATGAAAATACCAAATTCTATGTAAATCCAACAGGTAACTTCGTTATCGGTGGCCCTGTTGGTGACAGCGGTCTTACAGGTAGAAAAATTATCGTTGACACCTATGGCGGTTATTCCCGTCATGGTGGCGGTGCATTCTCAGGTAAAGACCCGACTAAAGTTGACAGAAGTGCTGCTTATGCTGCAAGATATGTTGCAAAGAACATTGTTGCTGCAGGTCTTGCAGAAAAGTGTGAGCTTCAGCTCGCTTATGCTATCGGCGTAGCTCGTCCTCTTTCTGTTCGTGTTGATACATTTGGTACAGGTAAGATTTCTGATGCACAGCTTGAGGATTTGGTTAATGAATATTTTGATCTTCGTCCTGCTGCAATTATCGAAAAGCTGGAACTCAGAAAGCCTCAGTACAGAGCGCTTGCAGCTTATGGTCATATGGGTAGAATTGACCTTGATGTCAAGTGGGAGAAAACTGATATGGCAGAAACCCTCAAAAATGCAGCTGCAGCGTTATAATAAATTCTCTTTTGTGTGATTGGAATGGCAGAGAAAAATATTCATTCAGGACATAGAAAGCGCGTAAAAGCGAATGTTATAAAAAATGGATTTTCACAGCTTGAGGAGCATAAGCTTCTCGAGCTGATGCTATTTTATTCCATCCCTCGTGAAGATACAAACGAGCTGGCGCATAGGCTTTTAAATCATTTCGGTTCATTGAACGAGCTTTTTAAAGCTGATATTGAGAAGCTGAAAAGAGTGGATGGAGTCGGCGATAATACCGCGGTTATGCTTGCTGCGATGGGCGAGACCTTTTACAGAATTTCAAAGGAAAAGCCTTTTAGAAAGCGAGTTTATAAAAATACAGAGGATTTGAAGGCTCTTGCGGTTTCGCTCCTTAAGGGCGAGAAAAACGAAAAGGTTTATCTTATTTGCTTTGACTCTAAAAAAACCTTGAAGAGATATACTGTTATTTCCGAGGGCGATGAAACTTCGTCAGAAATCAATATGAAGGAAGTTATTAAAAACCTTGTTGACAGCGATTCTTCTGTTGCTGTTCTGGCGCATAATCATCCTATCTCTTCTGCAGAGCCGTCAGCCTATGATATAGATTCAACAAGAATGATTTGCGTAACTCTTCGTAAAATTGGTTACGCTCTTGCAGACCACATAATAGTGGGGGAAGATGGTAACGCTTATTCAATGCATCTTGACCCTCGTTTTTCAGGATTATTTTATTAAAAATAGCTTTACTAGTCTTGGTGAAAGAATAAAGCTTGTAAAATCGGCACACAATGCACTTGGCAGGGTGTGTCGTGTTTTTTTTATATTAATCGAACCATAATAAAGCGTTATTGCATAGAATGTTGTTTCTGTTGACCCCATAATAACTGAAGCGCATCTTCCGATATAGCTATCGGGTCCGAAGTCTTTCAGTATGCTTTCATACATTCCTAAAGCACCGCTACCTGAAACGGGTGAAAGGATTGCAAGAGGCGTTATTTCCTTTGGTATTCCTAAAAGTGATGTTATTGGTGAAACCAAGGAGCATATTACATCAAGTCCACCCGATGCCCGAAGCATATTGACACAAAGCAAAAGGGCGATAAGCGAGGGCGTTATGTCTAAAATTGTGTTGAAGCCACTTTTTGCTCCATTGATAAATTCATCGAAAACATTTATTCCTTTGAATGCTCCATGTAGAATAATCAGGACTACCAAAGCGGGTAAAATAAAATCTGAAATGTTATTCATCTGAACACCCTCTTAAATATGTTTGTGGCTAGTATTCCAACGGTTAAAGCAATGATTGATGTGGTAAGGGCAGGCAATAGTATTTCCATTGGTGCGGTGCTTCCGTATTCTGAACGCAGAAGAGCAATTGTTGTGGGTACTAAATGAATGGCTGCAGAATTTATGACAACAAAGCGAACCATTTCATTTGTTGCTTTTTCGGGTGTGGGATTTATATTCTGCAGTCTTTTCATCGCTTCAAGACCTAAGGGCGTTGCTGCATTTCCTAACCCGAGAAAATTTGCGGTTATATTCATTGAAATCGCTTCCTTAGCTTGCTTGTCTTTGAGCTTGGGGAAAATTAAGCTGAGTAAAGGCGTGAACAGCTTGCAGATTAAGGCGGTTAAACCGCTTTTTTGAGCAATTGCAGTCAAACCATTCCAAAGGCAGATGACTCCCGCTAATTTTATTACTAATGAAATTGCGTCTGTTCCGCCTGTTACAACTGCACCCGAAAGCTCGCTGATTTTTCCTGTAGCAATTGCACAGAATAAAGAGAAAACAACCATAACAGGTAAAAGATAGTTCATCATAGTCCCAATAAACTCCCTTTGAGCTTTTGTAGTGAAATATATTCTTGACTAAATAACAATATATTGTATAATATATAGGGTAAAATCCCCAAAAATTGTATTTTTTAGGAAATCGAAAGGTTAGGTATAGATGGCTAAATCAACACAGTCACCCAAAGAATACGGTAATGAAAGTATTAAAAAATTAAAGGGTGCGGACAGAGTTCGTAAGCGCCCTGCGGTTATTTTTGGCTCGGATGGCCTTGATGGCTGCGAGCATTCCGTTTTTGAAATTATTTCAAACTCTATTGACGAAGCTCGTGAGGGCTATGGTAAGAAAATTGTGGTTACCCGTTTTCTTGACCATTCAGTAGAGGTTCAGGACTTTGGTCGAGGTATTCCTGTTGACTATAATAATCGTGAGAAATGCTACAACTGGGAACTTGTTTTCTGCGATTTGTATGCAGGTGGTAAATACGATACCAATGACGGTGGTAGCTACGAATATTCTCTTGGTCTTAATGGTCTCGGTCTTTGTGCAACTCAGTATGCTTCTGAATATATGGAAGCAGAGGTTCATTCAGGTGGTTTCTGCTATGAGCTTCAGTTCAAAGCAGGTAAAATCAATGGTGAAATGAAAAAAACACCATATGATAAAAAAGACACAGGTACAAGAATCAAATGGCGTCCTGATTTAAAGGTTTTCACAGATATTGCAATTCCGCTTGAGTCATTTCAGGAAATTCTTAAAAGACAGTCTGTTGTCAACCCCGGAATTAAATTCGTTCTTAAAAATCAGCTTACAGAAACAAAGTTTGAAACCTTTGAATATATTTACGAAAATGGTATTGTTGACTATGTAAACGAGTTTGTTGGCAATGACGGTCTTACAACCGTTCAGTTCTGGCAGACTGAAAGAAAGGGTCGCGACAGAGAGGATAAGCCCGAGTATAAGGTTAAAATCAATATCGCTCTTTGCTTCTCTAATAAAAAGCAGAAGAAGGAGTATTACCATAACTCAAGCTTTCTTGAGCATGGCGGCGCTCCTGAAAAGGCTGCAAGAAGTGCGTTTGTTTCTCAAATTGATGCTTATTTAAAGCAGAACAGTAAATATACTAAAAATGACCCAAAAATCAGCTTTCAGGACATTGAAGACTGCTTGGTGCTTGTGATATCATCCTTCTCAACTCAGACATCCTATGAGAACCAGACAAAGAAGGCTATTACAAACAAGTTTATTCAGGAAGCGTTGACTGAATTTATCAAGCATCAGCTTGAAATCTACTTTATTGAAAATAAGCTTGACGCAGATAAGCTTTGCGAGCAGGTTCTTATTAATATGCGCTCACGCGTTAAAGCGGAAAGCACAAGGCTTAACCTTAAAAAGACTCTTACCTCATCTAATGATATGACAAGCAGAGTCGAAAAATTCGTTGATTGCCGTAGTAAAGATAAAAGCGAACGCGAAATCTTTATAGTTGAGGGTGATTCAGCTCTTGGCGCTTGTAAGCAGGCTCGTGATTCTGCTTTTCAGGCTGTTATTCCTGTAAGAGGTAAAATTCTCAACTGCTTGAAATTTGACTATAACCGAATTTTTAAGAGTGATATTATTGTCGACCTTATAAAGGTTTTGGGTTGCGGTGTTGAGGTTTCAAGCAAGTCTAATAAAGAGCTTTCTTTATTTAATCTTGATAACCTTCGTTGGAATAAGATTATTATCTGTACCGACGCGGATGTGGACGGCTTCCATATCAGAACTCTTATTCTTACAATGATTTACAGACTTATGCCTACTCTTCTTAAAGAGGGGAAGGTGTTTATTGCAGAGTCACCTCTTTATGAAATTACTTCAAAGGGGCAGACCTGGTTTGCGTATACAGAAAAAGAAAAGCAAATGGCTCTTGAAGAAATCGGTGAAGCTAAATACACCATTCAGCGTTCTAAGGGTCTTGGTGAAAACGATGCAGATATGATGTGGCTCACAACTATGAATCCTCAGACTCGTCGTCTTATCAAGGTTGAGCCCGACGATGTTGAAGAGTTGATTGCAGAGAAGTTTGAGCTTCTTTTAGGCGATAATCTTCAGGACAGAAAAGAATTTATTGCAGAAAACGGTCATCTTTATCTTGACCTTGCAGATATTTCGTAAGGGGTGATAATAATGGCAAGAAAGAAAAAAGACATTCAGGAAACAGTAAAAGCTGAAGAAGTAAAAGCCAATATTATCGGTGCAGGTGAGGTTGTTACTCAGCAGATTACAGACACTCTCGAAACAAACTTTATGCCTTATGCAATGAGTGTTATTATCTCACGTGCTATTCCTGAGATTGATGGCTTCAAGCCTTCTCACAGAAAGCTTCTTTATACTATGTATAAAATGGGGCTTATCAACGGCGGAAGAATTAAATCCGCTAATATCGTTGGTAGAACAATGCAGCTCAACCCTCATGGTGATGCAGCTATTTATGAAACAATGGTTCGTCTTTCAAGAGGCAACGAAACTCTTTTGCACCCTTATATAGACAGTAAGGGTAACTTCGGCAAGGCGTATTCCAAAAATATGGTTTATGCTGCCGCTCGTTATACAGAAGCAAAGCTTGAAAGCATCTGCTCCGAGCTTTTCGGCGATATTGATAAGAATACTGTTGAGTTTGTTGATAACTATGACAGCACAATGAAAGAGCCCACTCTTTTGCCCGTATCATTTCCCAGCGTTCTTGTTAATATGAACAGCGGTATTGCGGTTGGTATGGCAAGTAACATCTGTTCTTTTAATCTCAGAGAGCTTTGCGCAACAACAATCGGACTTATTAAGAACCCCGATTTTGATATTTTCGAGACTCTCAAAGCCCCTGACTTTACAGGCGGTGGCTTGATTGTTTATGACAGAGCAGCTCTTGAAGAGGTGTATTCAACAGGTAGAGGCTCAATAAAAATCCGAGCAAGATATTCTTATGATAAATCAAATAACTGTATTGATATTACTGAAATTCCCGCAACAACAACCTGCGAAGCAATTATTGATAAAATAATTGAAAAAGTAAAGGCGGGCGCACTTAAGGAGATCAGTGATATTCGTGACGAAACAGATAAGTCAGGTCTTAAGATTACAATTGACTTAAAACGCGGTACAGACCCTGATAAGCTTATGAAGCGTCTTTATAAGTTTACTTCTCTTGAGGATTCCTTCAGCGCAAACTTCAACATTCTCGTTGCAGGTGTGCCTAGAGTTATGGGTGTTACAGAAATTCTCGAGGAATGGATTGCATTCCGTACAGAATGCGTCAAGAGAAGAGTTTATTTTGATTTAACAAAGGCAAAGGATAAGCTTCATCTTCTTTTGGGTCTTAAAAAGATTCTTCTTGATATTGATAAGGCAATTAAAATCGTCCGTGAAACCGAAGAGGAAAGTGAAGTTGTTCCCAATTTGATGATCGGCTTCGGTATCGATGAAATTCAGGCGGAATATGTAGCTGAAATCAAGCTCCGTCACTTGAACAGAGAATATATTCTTAAAAGACTTTCTGATATTGATGACCTCAGAAAGAGTATTGAAGATATGGAAGATATTCTCAACAGTAAATCAAGAGTTAAAAAGATTATTGTTGACGAGCTTACAAAGATATCTGATAAATACGGCAAGGACAGAAAGAGCGAGATTATTTACGATACAGATAATGAGGAAGAATTCGTCGAAGAAATTCCTGATTATGAAGCAAATCTCTTCTTTACCCGTGACGGCTACTTTAAGAAGATAACTCCTTTGTCACTTCGTATGGGCGGTGAGCAGAAGCTTAAAGAAGGGGATGTGATGGTCGCTGCTATCAATTCCAAGAACTCTTCAGAGCTTCTCTTCTTTACAGATAAATGTCAGGTTTATAAAGCAAAGGCTTCAGATTTCGAGGATTCAAAGGCAAGTGTTCTCGGTGATTTCATTCCGTCCAAGCTTGAATTTGAAAAGGACGAAAAGCCCATTTATATGGCAGTAACAAGCGATTATAAGGGGTATATGCTTTTTGTTTTTGAAAATGGTAAGGTTGCAAAGGTAACAATGTCAGGGTATGCCACTAAAACCAATCGTAAAAAGCTTATTAAAGCTTATTCAGACAAATCACCAATTGTTGCAGCTATGTATATTGAAGAGGATGCAGAGGTTGTTCTTTCTTCAACTGCAGGCAGACATCTTCTTGTTAATACAGGAGCAATTTCACCTAAAGCTGCAAAGGACACTGCAGGTGTGAATGTAATGACGCTTAAAAAGTATCATAAGGTGCAGAGCGTAAGAGCTTATAACGAGGGTGAGTTTACAAAGCCTCATCGTTACAGAACAAAAACTCTTCCTGCTGTAGGTGCAACATTAAGCGCAGATGATACAGCAGAGCAATTGTCTTTAATGTAATAAATGAAAACTCCCCGCTTTAGAAAAGCGGGGAGAGCGAATAAATATAATCGTTTTAGTAAATCGTAAAGACGATGTTTAACACAAATACTCTGGAAAACGATGCAAACGCGTACAAAATGTTTATTCGCTATCTATATAATATGTATTTTTTTATGCAAAATACATATAGTTGAAAATTTTTTGAAAAAAATAAAAAAAAGACTTGCATTTTTGTTTTTGTTGTGATATTATAATCGGGCGTTGTGAACGAGACACAGTTCAGAATGAAAGGAAATTGAGTATGGATCAGCTTTTATGGTATCACTACCTTGTAGGCATCGTTCTTGTACTTTCTGCAGTAGTAATTATTGTAACAGTTATGCTTCAGCAGAGCAAACAGCAGGGACTTTCCGGTGCTATCGCAGGTGGCGCAGATACATTCTTCGAAAAAAATAAAGGCAGAACAAAAGAGGCATTTCTCGCTAAGATCACCAAGATTGTTGCTGGTGTTTTCTTCGTTGTTGCTCTTGCTGCAGTTGTTGTATTCGCTTTAATTAAATAATAAAAACCCTGATTTCAGGGTTTATATATGAGTCATTAGCTCAGTCGGCAGAGCACCTGCCTTTTAAGCAGGGTGTCCGGAGTTCGAATCTCCGATGACTCACCAAAAGAAAAGTTATACTTTTGTATAACTTTTCTTTTTTTTGATGGGGTTATAATGTGGGAGATTCGAACTCCACTCGGCGAAGCCGAACACAATCGGGTCAACGAGCGAAGCGAGTGCGAAGGGCAAAGCCCTTCGAATCTCCGATGACTTACCCAAAAATCGACAAGCATACGCTTGTCGATTTTTTATCCATTGTGAAAGCAATGGTATATCATCACGCTTTAGAGTGTATATCATCGCCGAAGGCGTATCTCATCAGCCTTCAGGCTGTATATGCTTTCTCAATGATTATATACAACTTCTTTGAAGTTGATGATATGCAAGGTGTTCACCTTGATGATATACAACGCCAAGGCGTTGATTTTTACATTTTTTGTAACAAACCCAAACCTCACTCGTCTAATAAGTGAACGTTCAAAAATGTGAAAGGGGAGTTGGTATGGAAGATTTAGAACTTGTATTTGAAAAATATTATAAGTATGTTAAACACTATGCACTCTCTCTTTGCTATGATGAAACTCTTGCAGAAGATATTACTCAAGAAACATTTTACAAAGCATTCAAGAATATTGATAAATTTAAAAATGAATGCAGAATAGAAACTTGGCTTTGTCGAATCGCTCATAATGAATTCATTTCTTTAAAGCGGAAGAAAAAATTTGAGAATATAGACGACTACACAACTCTTGCATCCTTTGATAATATTGTTGAAAATGCTGACGATAAAGAGTGTGCAAAAAGAATTCTTGAAATATCAACGGAGCTTCCTTCGCCATATAAAGAGGTTTTTTATATGAAAGCCTTGGGCGAGTTACCATTCTCCGTAATAGCAGAGGTTTTTGGTAAAACCGAAAGCTGGGCAAGAGTTACATATCACAGAGCAAGAGCTAAAATTTCAGAAGGGTTGGGTGACTTTAATGAATAAATTTGATTGCGAAATTATAAAGGATTTGTTACCTTTGTATGCAGATAATATTTGTACTGAGAAATCAAGTGAATGCGTAGAAGAGCATTTGAAAAATTGTTCAGAATGTTCGAAAGAGTTTCATAAAATCAAGGAATGTCCAACAGTGCCTACTGTTGATGTGGATTTGCAAAAAGCGGTTATAAACGCAGGAAAAAGAATCAAAAAAAGAAACAGAAAAACTATTATAGAAACAGTTGCTCTTGTGCTTATTCTTGTAATTCTTTTTGGCGTTATAGGAATGTATCGCTTTATTTTATATGGCGCTAAAGCTGACCATAAAGTGTATAATAATAGCTCAGCGGTTTTTAATCAGAATTGTGAAAGTGTATCGGTGGATTTAATCAATAAAAAAGATTATGAAAATGATAGTGCAACATTGTATGTAGGAGAAATGTACGAAATAGAAAAAATAGAAGAAAGTGAAACTGAGAAATTAGTTATAAGCAAAGATAAATATATTCACATAATTGAACATGATTCAGGTTTAATGGTCTATGGTATGAGTGAGTATCTAGAAAATCATGTGTTTTTCCCTGCAAGACCTTTTGTTAAATTGGGCGTAGAGCTTATGGGCTATAATCCCGATTTTGCTCCTGGTTATGATTTGTCACTTGAGGAAAAAATTTTGGAAATGGAAGAGCCTGAAGTGCCGTTCTTCTGTTCTGTAGAAGCTTATGCAAAGGCCTTAGCATATTACAGTATAAAGAATTCAATGGGTATAGGAACAGGTTATCTTATTGTGAAAAACGAAGAGTTTTGTTGTATCGGCACAAAGCTTCATAATGGCGATAATAGGCTTTATGCTTTTGTGATTCAATCTAAAACTAATAAGAGTAAGTCGATGCAGATAAATTTCTTTGGTTATGAATCTCAAGATGAAGTAATAGAAGTGCTTTCGAGCCTTAATTTAAAATAAGGTTTTTGGAGTGATGAGTTTTATACTCATCACTCCGTCTTGCTTTCTAAATAATTCAATATAAAAGTACCGATTACACCTGTTGTAAGAATTGACCGTGCGGTTGCATATAGCTCATCTGAAATTATTAAAAGCTCGTATTGAAAGGGTGTAAAATAGGCATAACCTGAAAATAGGCTTATAAAAAGCAATGGGAAAGCGAGTGCTATAGTGCATTTTGCAATAGCTTTAGAAACGCGTCCTAATGAATTGTAAAAATTTTTGATTTTCGTCAATTTTATCACCAATCCAATATTAGTATAGAAATAGCCTGAATTCAATGGAAAATGTAGGAGAATACAGCATTTTTGACATACAAAATGTATGAAATCTATTGCATTGTAACACAAGACTTGGTATAATTATTTTACTTATTCTATTGACGGAGGAAGACAATATGAAATGTCCCTTTTGTGGTTTTGAAGAAAGTAAGGTAATTGATTCTCGTCCTACTGATGAGGGTGAAAAAATTCGCCGCCGCAGAGAGTGTATGAGCTGCGCAAAGCGTTTTACTACTTATGAAATTATTGAAAGTGTGCCCATCGTTGTTGTTAAGAAGGATGGCAAATCCCGTGAGGTGTTTGACCGCGATAAGCTTTTTAACGGTATGATGCGTGCTTGTGAAAAGCGTCCTGTTTCAGTTGGTGATATTGAAAGAGCAATTGATGAAATTGAAGCAGAAATTCAGAATTCTCTTGATAGAGAAGTTACCTCTGTAAGAATCGGCGAGCTTGTTATGGATAAGCTTAAGGATATTGATGAGGTTGCTTATGTTCGCTTTGCATCTGTTTATCGTCAGTTTAAGGATATAAACACCTTTATGAGCGAGCTTAAAAAGTTGTTGATAGAAGATTGATTTTAGGCTACCCTAGGGTAGCCTATTTGTGCATAAGTTGGCGAGAATAATCCGAAATAGCCTGAAAGCGTTCTTTTTCAAGTCTTTTCGGCGCTTCGCCCTTGAAAGGCGCCAGCCTTTCTTCGTTCTCAGCATCCAAAAATACAATGAAAAATCTCCTCTTTCAGGTCGAAGATTTTTTGAAGTGCAGATTTTTGTTAAGCCGAGGCACAAAACGCAGTGAATCCTTGATGGATTCACGAGTATTTTAACAAAGGATTGGCGAAAAGATGCATTCAAAAAACTGTTTCGGATTATTCTCGCCAACTTATTTAGATTATGTCAAGTTTTATTTGTCCTGTTTGTAAAAGTGAAATTTCTCTTTTTGGAAGAACCTATAAATGCCAGAAAAACCATTGTTTTGACATTTCAAAGGATGGCTATGTAAACCTTCTGATGTCGCAACAATCATCATCGAAACGCCATGGTGACGATAAACTAATGGTTAAAGCAAGGCGGGATTTTCTCGAAAAAGGCTTTTATAATGAGCTTCGTCAGACCCTTTGTGCTACATTAAAGGAGACCTTACCCGAAAACTCAACAATTGTTGATGTCGGGTGCGGTGAGGGGTACTATACCTCTGAAATTTCAAAGCTTAATGATTTTGAAATTTTTGGTATAGATATTTCAAAGGATGCCTTGAAATATGCCGCTAAAAGCGTTAAGAACAGTAGTTTTGCGGTATCCAGTGCGTTTTCGTTGCCCTTTGCAGAAAACTCTGCAGACTGCGTTTTAAGCGTGTTTGCACCATCGGCATACGAGGAGTTCAGCAGAGTTCTCAAAAATGATGGGAAACTCATAAAAGCGCTTCCTTTGGAAAATCATTTGTGGGAGCTAAAATGTGCTCTTTATAAGGAACCCTACAAGAATAAGCCTGAAAAGCGGAACGACGAGCTTTTTAAATTAGTTTCTCAAAAAGAAATTAAATATAAAATCAAACTTACCGATAAAGATGATATCGAAAATCTTTTTAAAATGACACCGTATTATTATAAAACAAGCAGAGAGGATGCGGAAAGATTGCTTTCTCTTGAAAGTCTTGAAACAACGGTGCATTTCGGTGTGGAAATATATGAAAAGAGGTAAATGATATGGTTTATGAAAATAATTGGGAATCATTGAATTCCAGAAAAGTGCCCGAATGGTTTGGTAAAGCAAAATTCGGTATTTTTATTCATTGGGGACTTTACAGCATCCCTGCATATGCACCCGTAAAGGATTATGCAGAGTGGTACGGCTATTCCTGTAATTTAGAAAAGCCTGAGCATCCCTCTCATCCCAAATACAAGGAATACCATGCAAAGCATTATAATTCAAGACCTTATTATGATTTTAAAAATGAGTTTACAGGTCACCGTTTTGATGCTGATAAATGGGCTGACCTCTTTAAAAGAGCAGGTGCCAAATACATAAACTTTGTTTCAAAGCACCATGACGGCTATTGCCTTTATGAAACAAAATATGCCCCCGAGCTTAACTCTGTGGAATGTGCGCCCAAGCGCGATTTCCTTATGGAGCTTAAAAACGCTATGGAGGGCACAGGTGTCCGCTTTGGTGTATATCATTCTGTTTATGAATGGTGGCATCCTTACTACCTTGAAGACCCTGAAAAATATGCCTTAGAGCATCTTCATCCCATGCTTAAGGAGCTTGTTGAGAAATATCAGCCTGCAACACTCTTCACAGATGGCGAATGGGAGCATGAAAGCTCTGTATGGCATTCAACTGAGTTTTTACAGTGGCTTTATAACGAGTCCTCTGTTAAGGATACAATCGTTCCCAATGACCGATGGGGTAAGGAAACCCGTGGCAGAAAGGGCGGTAATTTCACAACTGAATACGGTATTATTGATGTTTATCTCGGTACCGAAAGACGAATTGAGGATGTAGAGCTTGACAGACCCTTTGAGGAATGTCGCGGTATCGGTTGCTCATTCGGTATCAACAAGGAAGAGGGCTGTGAAAACTATCTTTCTGTAAAAGAACTTCTTAAAACTCTTTGTGACCTTGTTTCAAAGGGCGGTAATTTCCTTCTTAATATCGGTCCTGATGCAGATGGTACAATTCCGCCTCTTATGGAAGAACGCCTTCTCGGTATGGGTAAATGGCTTGATGTAAACGGCGAAGCTATTTATGAAAGTGAAGTTTATTCAAAGAAGTCTGCGGAGGGTGTTTACTATACTCAGAGAGACGGCAATATCTATGCTATAACAGAAAAATTCCCCTCAAAGGAAACTGTTTTTGAAGCGATTGATTTTGATGCGGATTATAAGATTTCTCTTCTTGGCTCAGAGGGTGCCGTAATTGCGGAAAATAAAGGCGGCAAGCTTGCTCTCAGAACAGATATCTGCGCTCCTGATGATGTTGCTTGTGAACATCTTTATGTTTACAAAATCAGTAAATAATTTTTGCGTTTCAGGTGAATTATGAAAAAACTAATCGGTCACTTTGTGACTATAACCAAGCATCGCCACCTTGTTATAAAGCACTGCAAAAAAGCGGGTGTTTTATGGCAAGGTCTACGGCATGATTTATCAAAATATTCGCCGACAGAGTTTTTGCCGGGCATAAAGTATTATACAGGTCAGCGCAGTCCTAACGAGGGCGAAAGAGCCGAATATGGATATTCTCTTGCGTGGATTCATCATAAGGGGCGAAACAAGCACCATTTTGAGTATTGGACTGACTATAGTCCCGCTTCAAAGCTTATAGAGCCTGTTGAAATGCCTGTAAGATATGTTGCAGAAATGTTTTGTGACAGAGTTGCCGCGGGTAAAATATACAATGGTGATAAATATACTGATGATTCACCACTTGAATATTTTATGAAAGCAAAGCACAGAAGAGTTATTCACCCTAATACCTCTGATTTGCTTGAAGGCTTGCTGGTTATGTTAAAGGAGCAGGGTGAGGATTATACCTTTTCCTATCTTCGCAAAATTGTTGAGGAAGATAAGAAAAATAAAAAGAAAAGGCATTAAAAAATAAAGAATTTGTAAACAATGCTTAAGTTCTTTATGTTGTTATTGTTTTTGAAAAAAACTTGTGATAATATTATGTGCATAACTACATAATTATCATTTTGGAGGAACTATGAATAATACCCCGATTTTTACAATTATCGCAATACTTGTTGTGATTTTGATTGCCTTCAGCGGATGCGAATTTGAAATTAACCTGAATGGTGAAAAAAGCAATACAGAAACCTCTATTGAATCTGTTGTTGTAACAGATGAAGAGGGTAGCACTCAGATTGAAACAGTTGTTCATTATGTAACAACTGAGCCTGTTCCCGTTGTTTCAATTGTTGAAGTAACCAACGAAAAGGGTAAGGTAATTGAAACTGAAAAGGTTACTCTTACTCCTGAAGAGGTTCAGCAGGGTAAGGATTTCTTTAATGACAAGGAAGAAAAAACAACTGCAATTTCAAAGGAGCCCGCTTCTGACAGAGTAACTACCGCTCCTGCAAAGGAAAATGTTGAGGTGCAGGATGATTTTGCGATTCTTAATTCAAGCAAATTTTTGATTGAAGGCAGAGTAGTTGCTGCAGACGGTACAACATATCCTTATAAAATAGCAAGAAGCGGAAACCGCTTTACATTCAGAAGTAATGTTAATGGTGAAGAATTCTGCTTTATAATGGGTTCAAGTGATGTTTATATCGTTTCAACCTCTAATAAGACATATATAAAAATCCCCAAGGATGTTGCCGGTGATGATACAGCGGAATTTGAGGATCTTCTCAATGGCGAGGCGTTGAGCTTGTATGCAAATAAAAAGCAGGTAGGCTCTTATACTGAAAAAATGTATGGCGTGAAATATACGGTTGTTGAGTATGACGATGGTTCATCGGATTATTTCAATGGTAATACATTGGTTCAGACTGTTAATAAGGACGGCTCAACCTTGTATTATGATGTTATTTCATCATCAGTTTCCGAGGGCTTGTTTGTTCCTCCCGCAGGTTATACAGAGGAAGTTTTAACATCTGAAAAGGTATCTGAATTAGCAGGTAGCTTAACAACTGTTGGTTCTGCAGAAAATAATTGATAAAGCTATGAATAATGATAGAATCGCCCTTGTAACAGGGGGCGCAAGAGGTATTGGCAAGGCGATTTGCCGTTCTCTTGCAAATGATGGGTTTAAAATTGCTCTGAATTATAATAATTCAGAGAGCGAAGCTGCTGCTTTGAAAAAAGAGCTTTCTGAAATAACTGAGGTTGAAATTTTTAAATGCGATGTTTCAGATTCAACTGCAGTCAAGAAAATGTTTTCTGAGATTTCTCAGGAGCTTGGTGATGTGAATGTTCTTGTTAATAATTCAGGAATTGCAGAGCAGGTGCTTTTTACTGATATCACCGACGAAATGTGGCAGAGAATGATTAATACTAATCTTTCAAGCGCATTTTATTGTTCAAGAGAAGCTGTCAAGGGTATGATTAACGACAAAAGTGGAGTAATTATAAATATCGCTTCAATGTGGGGTGAAGTAGGAGCTTCAATGGAGGTTCATTATTCAACCGCAAAGGCAGGGCTTATCGGTATGACGAAGGCCCTTGCAAAAGAGGTCGGGCTTTCGGGGGTTCGTGTTAACGCAGTTTCTCCCGGAGTTGTTTTGACTGATATGATGAACTCTTTTTCTGAAGAGGACAAAGAAGCTTTAAAGGATGAAACTCCGTTGAACACCTTGGGAACACCGGGTGATGTAGCCGAAGCAGTAAGCTTTCTTGTGAGTGATAAAGCAAAATTTATTACTGGTCAGGTGCTTTCTGTTAATGGTGGATTTGTTATATAAAATAAAAAATGCCTTATAAAAAGGGGTTGTAAATATGAAAATTACATTTATGGGTGCGGGTAGTACAGTTTTTGCAAGAAATGTTATTGGTGACTGTATGTGCTCCGAGGTTCTTCGTGACAGCGTTTTCGCTCTTTATGACATTGACGGTGAGCGCCTTAACGAAAGCAAAACCATTATTGAAGCAATGCAGAAAACAATGGGTGGCTATGGCAAGGTTGAATGTTACCTTGGAGTTGAAAATCGCAAAGATGCTCTCCGTGGTGCAAACTTTGTTGTTAATGCAATTCAGGTTGGTCTTTATGACCCCTGCACAATAATTGACTTTGAAGTGCCTAAGAAATATGGCCTTCGTCAGACAATTGCTGATACTCTCGGTATCGGTGGTATTATGCGAGCTCTTCGTACAATTCCCGTTATGGATGATTTTGCGAAAGATATGGAAGAGGTTTGCCCTGATGCACTTTTCCTTAACTATACAAACCCCATGGCAATGCTTTCAGGCTATATGCAGAGATATACAGGCGTTAATACTGTTGGTCTTTGCCATAGCGTTCAGACCTGTAGCAGTGACCTTTTCAGAGATTTGGGTATGGAAGATAAGCTTGAAGGCAGAAGAGAGCTTATTGCAGGCATTAACCATATGGGTTGGCTTCTTGAAATCGCTGATAAGGACGGTAATGACCTTTATCCCGAAATCAAGAGCAGAATTCAGGCTAAAATTGATGATCCTGATTTCAAAAACAAAGTCAGACTTGAGTATATCAAGCACTTCGGTTATTACTGCACAGAGTCAAGCGAACATAATGCAGAGTACAATATGTTCTACATAAAGAGCAAATATCCCGAGCTTATTGAAAAGTACAATATTCCTCTTGATGAATATCCCCGCCGTTGTGTAAATCAGATTGCAGGCTGGAAAAAGGAATATGAAGAGCTCCTTCAGAATGGAGTTAAAGAGCATAAGCGTTCAAATGAATATGCTTCTCATATTATGGAATCCGTTGCAACTGATACACCCTATAAAATCGGTGGTAACGTTATAAACAAGGGCTTTATCACAAACCTTCCTGCAGAAGCTTGTGTTGAGGTTCCTTGCCTTGTTGACGGTAAAGGCGTTCACGGTACTTTCGTTGGTGCGCTTCCCGTTCAGTGTGCAGCAATGAATATGACTAATATCAATGTTCAGCTTCTTACAATTGAAGCTGCAAGAACAAGAAAGCTTGAGCATATCTATCAGGCGGCAATGCTTGATCCTCATACTGCGAGTGAACTCGATATTGATACAATCAAGAAAATGGTTGATGACCTTATTGCTGCTCATGGCGATTTCTTACCCAAGTATCACTAATATTTGGTAAATCAAAAAAACAGTTGACATTTTAGGTTGTTAGTGATAAACTTTCAACATAAATTAAACCAATGACGAAGAGTAGTAAATGAAAAAGAAGCTTAAAGAGAGTCGGCGGCGGTGGAATGCCGATAGGGAAATTTTCATTGAATGGACTTCTGAGGGCAAACTGAATCAAGTAGGGGAGACGGCAAGCAACCGTTATAGAGCTATGTGTATGTCAGTACACAGTTGAGTGCGTGTTTTTACACGAATTTGGGTGGTACCGCAGGATTATTAAACCTGTCCCATAGTTTATGGGGCAGGTTATTATATTTGCCCTGCAGTATTAGATTAAAGGAGAAAATATTATGATTTTCAACAATGTGGATTTTGATACCTATTACAAGGATTATCCTACTCAGGATGGCTATTTCGGTAAATACGGCGGAGTTTTTATTGACGATAAATTGAAGGCTCCGATGAAGGAAATTACCGAGGCTTATTATGACATTTGTCAGTCAAGAAAATTTATTGCTGAGCTCAGAAGAATCAGAAAGGAATTTCAGGGCAGACCAACTCCTATTACTCACCTTGAAAGACTTTCAAACAGCCTTGGTAGAGTCCAGCTTTATGCAAAGCGCGAGGATTTGAACCATTCAGGTGCTCATAAGCTCAATCACTGTATGGGTGAAGCACTCCTTGCAAAATATATGGGTAAGAAGAAAATTATTGCTGAAACAGGCGCGGGTCAGCATGGTGTTGCTCTTGCAACTGCTGCGGCGTATTTCGGCCTTGAATGTGATATTTATATGGGCTCTGTTGACATCAAAAAGCAGGCACCTAATGTTGCGAGAATGAAAATTCTCGGTGCAAATGTTATCGAGGTTACCCATGGTCTTCAGACTCTTAAGGAGGCTGTTGACGCTGCTTTTGATGCTTACAGTAAAGAGTATAAGGACTGCATTTATTGCATCGGTTCCGTTCTCGGGCCTCATCCTTTCCCAATGATGGTAAGGGATTTCCAGAGCGTTGTTGGTATCGAAGCGAGAGAGCAGTTTATTGAAATGACAGGTCATTTGCCCGACTCAATCGTTGCTTGTGTTGGCGGTGGCTCAAATGCTGCAGGTCTTTTCGCAGGCTTCCTTAATGACCCTGTTGATATTTATGGTGTTGAGCCTCTCGGCAGAGGACCCAAGCTTGGAGACCACGCCGCAAGCCTTAAATACGGCACAGAGGGCGTTATGCATGGCTTTAACAGCATTATGCTCAAAGACGAAAACGGTGAACCAGCTCCTGTTTATTCAGTTGCAAGCGGTCTTGATTATCCCTCATCAGGCCCCGAACACGCTTTCTTACAGGACATCGGCAGAGTTAAATATGATGTTGTTGACGATGAAGAAACAATCGACGCATTCTATAAGCTTTCTCGTCTTGAGGGTATCATTCCCGCTATCGAAAGCTCCCATGCAGTAGCGTACGCTATGAAGATGGCGAAGGAAATGGACCACGGCTCAATTCTTATCAACCTTTCAGGTCGTGGCGATAAGGATATGGACTATATTATCGAAAATTTCGGCATAAGATAAAGCTGTGATTGGTGTTTAGGGTGGTAATATGATGAATGGAATCGACTACTTGAAAAGTTGTAATTCGTTTGAGCATTTTATTTCTTTGGGACATTGTTGTTTTGTGGGTATAGAGTTAGAGCGTATGGGATTAAGGGATTCATCTATGCCTTTTGATTGGGTGCGTACGCGTTGGATGGCAATAGAACGTTCGTTTAATACAAATTTCAAAGACTATTTGAAATACGACAATTTGTATCAAAAGAAGGATGGTTTGCATTGTTATAAAAATCTTCAGTATGGTGTTGGCTTTTTTCATGATTTTGTGGATTATAAAACATTGAAATCCCAAATTTCAGATGTTCAAAAAAAATATAACAGAAGAATTGAACATTTTTTTGACAATATTACTGAACCAACATTGTTCATCAGATATATGTGGGATTACGATGAGCTTGTTTATGTATCGTCTCATTATAAAGAGATCGAACAAATGATAAAAAGCTATAATGCTGATAATGAAATTATTTTTATTACTCATGATAAACCCAATGATATTGATGTTTCAGCAATAAAACTTCTGTTTTGTATTGAGAAAAACGATGATTGTGAATTGAACGAAAAACCGATTTCATCTAATGAAGAGCTTTATTCGTTTTTGTCAACTGTTGAATATTCAAAACGTGAAGATAATCTTAGTTTTAATGAACAGAAGGCGTTGCAAAAACAGGCACAATCCAAAAAGTTTATTAGTAGAATTAAGAAGAAGTTTATAAAATTTTATTTATCCAAAAAGAAAAAATATATTCATGACAAAAAATGCTAAACTTTTGAAATAAAACAAAAACCGACAGACTTTTGCGAGTTTGTCGGTTTTTTTATATCTTTGAAAAAACCAAGAAAAAATAGCGAGAAAATTGACTTTCAGAGGGAGTTTTTTACAATTTTTTGTTTGACTTTGAAATATTGATTTGTTATAATTATGGTGACTAGAATTGTCTACTTATAATGTTATTTATATATAATTTAAATGTCTTTGGGGGAATCCTTATGAAGAATGCGAAAAAAGTCTTAGCTCTCACTCTTTGCGTTATGATGCTTTTAACAAGTATGGTGAATGACGGATGGTCTTCACTTTTCAAAGCATCTGCTATAAGAGATCATGAGCAGAGCTATGACGATACCCGAGTTGAATTAGATTTTAATAAGAGTTGGCGTTTTGCCTTAGAGGATGATGATGCATCATACCTCAAGGGCTATGATGATTCTGAGTGGGAAACGGTTGATTTGCCTCACGACTTCAGTATGAGTCAGGCATTTACCAACGATGGTACTGAAGCTGAAAGTGGAAGCCTTCCTGGTGGTACAGGCTGGTACAGAAAATGGTTCAATCTTTATGACTATTATACAGGTGACCGCGTTATCATAAATTTTGAGGGTGCTTATCAGCACGCTTATGTTTATGTAAACGGTCAGTATGTCGGCGAAAACCATTACGGCTATAACAGCTTCTCCTTTGAGATTTCAGACTATGTTCTTTTCTCTAACACAGAGCTTAACCTTATTGCTGTTAAGGTGGTTAATGATATTCCTAATAGCCGTTGGTATTCAGGCTCAGGTCTTTACAGAGATGTTTCTCTTACAATCGCAGGACCTGTTCATACCGCTCTTTACGGACCTCAAATAACAACACCCGGTATCGAAAATGGCGATGGTACTGTTGAAGCGGATATTCAGATTCATAATGATACAGCGATTTCCAAAAAGGTTACTGTTGAAGCAACAATTCTTGATGCTGATCATAATCCCGTAAGTGATACAGTTGTTTCTGATTTGATTACAATATCAGGGGAAACTGAAGAAAATGTGCATCTTAGACCGACTGTAAGCAATCCCAAATTATGGACTCTTGAAAACCCATATCTTTATAAGCTTAAAACAGTTGTAAAGAATGCGGATGGCGAAAAGATAGATGAATATCATACAACCTTCGGTTATCGCTATACTGAATGGGATGCTGATAAAGGCTTCAAGTTCAACGGCAAATATATGAAGCTTAAGGGTGTATCTCTTCATCATGACCAGGGTGCTATCGGTGCAATTCAGGAATATGAAGCGCTTTATCGTCAGGTTATGACCCTTAAGGAAATGGGCTGTAACGCAATCCGTACAACTCATAACCCAGCCTCAAAGGTTCTTATGGAAATCTGTAACGAGGTTGGTATGCTCGTTATGGTTGAGTTCTTTGACGGATGGGATGTTTCCAAGAACGGTAACCAAAATGATTTCAGCAAATATTTCTACGAAACAATTTCCTCTGACAATAATGCTATCGGTGCAAAAGGTAAGAAATGGTTTGAGTTTGTTGTTGAGCAGACTGTTCTTCGCGATGAGCATGACCCTTGCGTTATTGCATGGGATCTTGGTAACGAGCTTTTCAATATTGATAGCTCAGCTACCCAAAACTATAACGATATTGCAGATAGAATAATCGAAATTGTAAAACAATATGACCCATCAAGACCTGTGACATTTGGTAACAACAACGGTTATAATACAGAAGCAAAAGCTCTTGACGATAAAATGGATCTTATCGGTGGTAACTATTCTCCCAGTGGTTGGGCTTATATTATGACCGACCCAACAGATTCGAGATCAACAAAGCCTTTTGTTGGAACTGAAACAGCATCCGCAATCAATAGCCGTGGCGTTTATTACACAATGGGTCAGGATAACACCGCTTTCCAGTGTACCTCTTATGATACCCTTGCGGTAGATTGGGGTAACGAAGCAGCAGAGGCTTGGTATTATGTTGCTACAAACGACTGGTTCTCAGGTGAGTTTGTATGGACCGGCTTCGACTATATCGGCGAACCTACTCCGTGGAACAATACCACAACATCAAATGCTAATGCGGTTCCTAATTCATCCTATTTCGGAATAGTTGATACCGCAGGCTTTGAAAAAGATTCCTATTATCTTTACAGAAGCTGGTGGAACGAGGATAGCACAACACTCCATCTTGTTCCCGGCTCATGGAATCAGGATAAGCTCTATATTGAAAACGGATATGTAAATGTTGCAGTTTACAGCAACGCTAAAAAGGTTGAGCTTCTTCTCAATGGTAGCGTTATTGCAACAGCAACCTCAACTGATGTTACAACTGCCGGTGGTTATACATACAAAACATGGACAGAGGCAATAGTTGATTCTTCAAAATGCGCAGTAGGTAGCTTCTATAAGGGTGATGGTGCTGATTTCTATCCTCAGTTCAAGGTTAAATATGCCGAGGGGGAGCTTTCCGTAAAGGCTTACGATGAAAATAATAATGAAATTACAGATACAGTAGGTTCAACAAAATCTGTAACAGGTACCGCAACACAGATTGAAGTATCTACATGGCAAAATAAAGATACATTTATTGCTGATGGTACTGACTATATCTATGTTGAATTTGAAGCAAGAGATGCCGACGGCAACTTTATGAATGACTATAACGGCTCTCTTCAGGTTAAAGTCGACGATGCCTCTGCCAGATATGCTAAAATTGTTGGTGTTGATAATGGTAATCCCGCAACAACCAAAAAATTCCAGCAGTCTTCAGTTCTTACCTCTGATTCTCAGGCTACTATTCAGATGTTCAATGGTAAGGCTCTCGCAATTCTCAAAACAACCGAAGAAGAGGGGACAATCAATGTTACCGCTATTGCAACTGACGATTCCTCCTCTTTCTCAACTGAGGGTGTTACAGTTACAAGCGTCAGCGAAACAGGCGTAAGACTTTCTGACGAATTCGAGGAAGTTATCACTCAGAGTGGTGATAAATACGAGCCCACACTTTATGACAGATATGAGGTTGTAAAGCACCATATCAATAAGCTTGAAAGACCTGAAGGTGGTAGTTCAGGTGGTTCTGGCGATTCAGGCGGTAGCGGAGATTCTACACCTGAGGATAAGTATACTATTTATCTTGCCAATTCAACTGTTTCAGAAGGTTGTGTTGCGGACGGTAATTATGTGATTTACAATCAATGGACAACAAATAATCATCATGTAATGAAGTATCAGCAATATTCTGACTGGGGTATGTATGCAGATGGAAATATTGCTGAAACGGAAGCATCACCCGGCGGATCACCTTATTCTTATGATAAGTTTAAAACAGATCCTGCTAACGAATTCAAATTTACGCATCTTGGAAGTAATCTGTATTACATTCAGAATGTAAGTACAGGTAAATATCTTAACATAACTAGCGGCGTACTTGGATACAACGAATCTCCGGCAGTATTCTCTGTCACAGCAAACGAAAACGGCTCAATCCTTATTCACTCTTTTAATTATTATGTGCTCCACGAATGGGATTATTTTTATTCTACAAACCTTGACAATGCTAGCACAAATCCTTTTGCAATAATGTGGCTCTATTCAGCTCCAAGCCAAGGAACTGAAGAACCGTCAACACCTGCAAGTGATGAATATCTCCACTACACAGCATCGTCAACCAATAATGATAAACCTGTTGCTGATGGCGACTATGTGATTTGTAATATTCAGGATGGCGAATCATTACTTGTTTCAGGTACAGTATCAAATCCAAATAGCGACGTAGACGGTATTGCAAAAGTCAACGTTTCTGCTACCATGGCAAGTGATTATAGTAAACTCACAACAGCAGAGGATAATATTTATACCTTTACTGCACAAGGTAATGGTAAATATTATATTCAGCATAAAGCAAGTGGAAAGTACATTTCGATTAATCAGAACAATTCTGTTACTTTGTCAACAACACCGGTTGAGTTAAATGTAAAAGCCAAAGACAATGGTGACATAAGAATTTATAACGATAGCAATTGCTTCCTTGATTATTTCAAAACTGCTGGAAGTGTTTTTAGTGCGTGGGAATCCAGTTTTACATCAGCTAATCCAAACGAGGATTTTAGGCTTTATTCAGCTCCAAGCCAAGAAACTGAAGAACCCTCTGCACCATCAGAACCTTCAACACCACCGGTTACAGCAGGTGATTATTATGGTCTTTATGCACCTAGTTTAGATGCAAGCCTACCAGTTGAGGAAGGCGAGTATTTAATTTCAATTGATAATGCGATTTTGCCAGAACTCATTATGAACGATACAGTAGTGTGGGGTTCAGGTTTTGAAAAAGAAATAGTTTCAAGTGATTCAATTGGAGCCCCAAACGGCGTTGCATATAAATATGATGGTATAAAAGCAAGTGAAGCTAATGAATATACATTTATCAGTCAGGGTGATGGTAAATACTATATTAGACATACACAAACTGGATATTATCTTTATATTATCAATGGTACATTGTGGGCATATGAAACCTCTCCACAAAGCTTAACTGTTACTCCGAATGCTGATGGTTCGCTTTCAATTGCATATGCAAGCATGTGGAGTGGTACGACATATATTGGTATAAATCCTAGTAATACTGATTACATAAGCGCGGTTACAACAAATAGCGACAATTGTAAAATATGGTTATACTCCGATAAGGTGCCTGTTGATGTTGGTGGAAACGGCGGTTCTGGAGATAATAGCGGCTCTGGAGATAACAGTGGTGATAGCGGTAATACCGGTGTAGGCGGTTCTAATGAAAAATTAGAGCTTTATGAAGCACTTCACGCCGGTATTGAAGAGGATTTTTCATTATACACAAGAGAAAGCTTTGAAAATCTTCTCAGCTGTCTTGAGGATGGTGTAGCAGTATTCAATGCTGTTGGCTCTACTAATGCCGATTATGCTGCTGCAGCTCAGGCAATTCGTGATGCTATTGCTGCTCTTGAAATGGATGTCAAGAAAATTAATGGTACTCTTTTCAAATATGGTTATGACAATAGAACCGGTACAAGCGATTATTCAGATGGCGGTCTTTTGATGAACGCCATTGCGATACAACAGATGAAAACAGCTATTCTCGCAGATGACAATCTTGTCAGACAGATTAAAGAGATTATCGGTTATGATAATGCTGCTTTAGGATGGACAGAAAACAGAGCTGATCAGGTGCTTGATGAAGCTGCTGAAGCGTACGCAAGAATTTATACATTGATGTTTACGGGTGTTCCGTATAATGGTTCGACTGTTAGGAATGCAGCCAATAACTTTGAGGTTGTAAATGCTCACACAGATCCAACTGTTTCATTGTGGAACCTTTGGACAAAGAATAACACTCATGGTGTGAATGACCCTGGTACAATTCATGATGGTGCTTCTGTTCAGGGACTTGCAGGTTCAACATTAACTAATGGTGTTATTACATCTCATTCTGCATATGAGGGTGCTCTTTCTTATGCGAACGATGGTCCGAATGCCGAGCATGATATTACAAATTATAAATTCTCTTTCTCTACTAACGGCACGAATTACAACGAAGTAACACTCGATTATCTTGAAGGTATTAGCGTTTATTTCCCGGATTTGTTTACTCGTGAAAATCTTGATGTGAACGGTAATGTTACAACTGCAACAACAGGTGAGTTTGCTAAATTTTACTGGGATGCAGAGTTCCCAATGTTTATCAGTACTGATAAATATGGTGTAAATACCTATCATTTCGACAGTAAGGATACCCGTTATCTTGTTCAGTCATCATTTAATGACGAAGAGCAGACTGTCGATATGGAGCTTAACGATGTAGGCAGCTGGAACGCCTACGGTTCAAACTCCGGTTCAGGCTTCTTCCCATTTAACTATAAGCAGGGAACAACAACCTATACAGGTGAAAATGCAATTTATCATTACGGCTTCACCTTTGAGCATAATTTCTATATACCTAAAGGTGGTAAACACGCTAACGGTGAAGATGTTGTGTTCAACTTCTCCGGTGACGACGATGTTTTTGTTTATATCGATGGCGTTCTCGTTCTCGATAACGGTGGTCTTCATGGTGCCCGTGAGGTAACAATCAACTTTACTGAATGTACAATTAACTATCAGTATGTAATGGATGTTACTGATGGTGTTCTTAAGGGCGATGAATATGAGGTAACATATTCCTACAGCGAATATCTCGAAAATCCTGAGGGCTCAGGCTACAACGCAGATACAATAGCGGCACTCAATAAGCTACATGATGTTATAATAGACGGTGAAGCTCATACTCTTAACTTTTTCTATCTTGAACGAGGCGCTTCTGACTCAAACTGTAAGATTTCCTTTAACCTTTCAGAAACCTCAGAGGATGTAAGAATCATAGACCAGACTCTCACTCTTGACTATGCTCTTCCTGTTGAGTATGATATTAAATCCAATAACAATATTTCTCAGGCAGCAATCGATAACGGTGCTAAAGTTGAGTACCTCGGTATTTGTGCTATCAACCAGGATTACACACCGACCTACACCTTCGAGGTTCCTAAAATCATTCTTCCCTTTGAAGATGGTGTTACCTATAAGCTGGACGGAATGAGATACGGTACCTGTACAATCGACAAGGAAGGTAATGTTTCCTACAGCCTTGAGTCAATGAATATGACACAGAGCGAATGTTTCTATGTTGTTGCAAAAATTACAGGTGACCCGACCTATGCTGAGGAGATTGTTTATTATCAGGTTGAAAAGACAACCTTCGTTCCTGCAACTGCTATCTATTACGAGGACACCTTCGATACTATTACATATGTCGATGGTAAGGTCCCCACAAACTACGATAACAGTGTAAATAATTTCGGTATATGGAAAACATCAGGCACTCAGCAAACAACGCTTAAGCAGACAGCTGACCTTACCGATAGTGAAGCAAATCCCTATGGATTTGAAACCAACTATACATCCTTTGCAGAGTATAGTGGTGGTTCGCTTCACTCAGTTGATGTTAGTACAAGGAATAACACCAACTCTAAATATAGCGGTGGTACAGGTGGCGCATGGCCTACTGTTGAATTTACATTCACAGGTACAGGCTTTGACCTTATCAGTATCACAGACTATACCTCAGGTGCTTTCAGAGTCCAGGTTCAGGACCTTAACAATAACAATAAGACTGTAAAATCTACTGTTGTTGATACCTTCTATGGTTATGAATACGGCAGAATTTATGGCGACAGTAATGGTAAGCCGACGCTTGATTCATCAAATACTCCAATGTACAGAGCTGAAAATGGTACATGCACATCAAAGGTTATGTATTATGATGAAAACGGTAAAATTACCGATGTAGCTCATTATTATAATGCGAATGGTGAGGTTGTTGATACTCAGACCGATAATCCCGCTTATGCTTATGCTTACGGATGGGTTATCGCAGAAGAAGGTACTACCGAAACTCTTTATCAGATTCCTGTAATTAAGGTAACAGATCTTAATTATAGTAATTATAAGGTAATAATTACACCAACCTTCACAAGCTCATTCGGTCACGGCTTTACTACTGCAGACGGATCAAAATACTATACTGTATATCTCGATGCTATCAAAATTTATTCACCCGCTGGTAAGGATGATGGTATTGCCGATAAGGTGGTAAATGAAGCATACTCTGTGGATGACGAGCGTTATCCCAACTACCTTATGGTTAAGCAGATGCTTATTGGTGCAGACTCCTTGGGTGAGAATAAAGATGCTCAGGGTATCATCTTCATTGATGGTAACGCAGCTCTCGACAATGATATTGAGACCTATAGAAAGCAGGGTCCCAATAATGAGCTTTATCTTGGTAAGGATCAGGCAGTTGCCTTCGAAATTTGGGCAACATCCGTTCCTACTGATGTTCAGATCGGCGCAAAGATTGCTTGCGGTAAACCGACCTTTACCATTTCTTATGCTTCTAAAACCACCGATCTTCCTATTACAACTGCAACGGATCTTTATTATTCATTTAATACCATATTACCCAATGACGGTAAGCTTACCTGGAAGCAGGTTGATGGTAGCGATGGTAATAAATATTACACAACAGGAACTGTTGTTATTCAGAATACGGGTGATAAGGACAGCGTTCTTTCTATTACCAATATGAAATGGACATTCTCTCAGTATGGCGGAAAGGGCTATTTCCGTATTCCTACAGCTATTGAGGATGAAACGATTGTTCTTACAACAACTCAGGGAACGCAGTCTGAAGCATATTCTCTTGTTAAGATGAGAGTTGCAGACCTTAATGTTCAGCAGACCAAGGATCCTGAGGTTGCAGAAGGTGTAACGGAAAATACAAGTGATATCACATTTAAGGTTACTACCTCGAATGAGGTTGATTCCCTTGTTATCACAGATTTGAACGGTAATGTAATCAATCCTGAGGATTTTGAGGTTATTGCTTCTCAGATTGAGGGTACAGACGATATTGAATGGACTGTAACTATGACCGAGGATAAGAATGGTACTTATACCTATGTGGTTGCAGGTGCTTATGAAAACGGCTATACCAATGAGAAAAAGACAATAACCATTACAGTTCTGGTTGATAATCTTTCAAACGGTCAGCCATTAGATTTAGTAGGCTTTTACGATAAATTAATCAGCTTCTTCAGATCATTATTAGCGATGCTGGGGTTTGTAATATAAGGCTTAAAGGAGGTAATTTTTGAATTGAAAAAATCATACAATAAACCAATAATTACTTTTCAAAGCCTTGCTGTGCCTTCTGTCAGTATAGCTTCATCCTGTCTTTATATCAGTACAAACAATGCTGAATATGTGTGTCCTATTATTGATGAAGAAGCAGGATGGACACTATTTACAGACTATGATAACTGTAATGAGGTAGTTGATGACCCTAGTGAAATCTGCTATGACATACCCTTAGATGGTAGAAATATTTTCCAATCATAGTAAAATCAAAAAGAACGGAGCTCTGCTTTTTGCAGACTCCGTTTCTTGAAAAAGGTGTTTTTTATGAAAAAAGGATTAATGGTAGCAGGACTTGTAATATTGCTGGCGGTTATTGTGGTTGTGGCTTTGATTTTGACAGATAAGCTTATTTCTGAAAAGAACGATACCCAATCAGACGCACCCTATTCAAATGCGCAGCTTGGCATTACAGTTGACAGTTGGCTTAAAATTATAGAAATCAGAGATTTTGACGGAAGACTTGCAGTTGTAGTTGAAAATGTTTCTGATAGCGATGTTGAATATGCTGTTCTTACTGTGAAAACAAAAATTGAAGAATTAACTTTTAATGCTTCTGCATTGTTGAGTGGCACAAGAGCGTTGCTTATCTGTAACGAAAATGTTACTGCAGATCCCGAGGGAGATTACACCGCATGGGAAGTTGAAAATAAGATTCTTTATGAAAATGCACCCTCTATGCATAAAGATAAAATAGAGGTTGCTATTTTAAATGGCTCGGTATCATTAAAGAATATATCAGGTGAAGATATTTCATCAGATATATATGTATATTATAAGGAAAAGCACGAGGAGCTACTTAATGGTAGCTATACCGGCAGATTTAAAATTGTAGGCTTGAAAGCAGATTCCAAGACTTTTGTTAAAGCCGAAAAGCTTAATGAGAACAATTGTCAGATTATATTTATAGATTATGATGATTAGAAAATATAAAATTGGCAATTTTGTTGTTGAAATAAAGTCGCAGGCAGATTTTCAGAATGTTGAGCCGTATTCATTATTTTTATTTGATGGAGAGCAGACAGATTACTATGTTAATGTAGACTTTACAACAGCTTTGCCTTTGGAAATAAAAAATCCATGCTGTGATTCGCAGGATTGGGTTTGTGTTTGCGAAGATAATACGCTTTCTTTATATTATAAATCCCATGATAGGGGCATTGGTTTTTACGCCTGTTGCACCAAGTATGGTGAAAATATTGATATTGTTATCGATGAAGAATATCGCGATATGCTATGGACAAGAGTTGTTTTTCATCTTTTAGGCATAGAATCTCTTGTTGCTGAAAATAATGGTTGTATTCTTCATTCCTCTTTTATTGAAAAAGAGGGGAAAGCAGTTCTTTTTACAGGACCATGCTCTGTTGGTAAGTCGACTCAGGCAGGTCTTTGGAAGGAATATGCCGATGCTGAAATAATCAATGGCGATAAAACCCTGATTTTTGAAGAAAACGGAGTTTTTTATGCGTCGGGATTGCCTTTTTCAGGCTCTTCAAAAGATTGTCTTAACAAGGTTTTACCCTTGGGTGCAGTAATATGTCTTCAGCAGGCATCTGAAAATACTGCTGAAAGACTCCAATCAAACGATGCATTTTATAAATTTTATAAGAATTGTTATCCCGTGTCATATTCGCGGGAGTGCACAGGTAATGTTATTGATTTTTCTATAAGGTTAAGTCAAAGTGTGCCTGTATATGAATATGCCTGCCTTGCAGATGAAAGTGCAGTCAGGTATCTGGAGAGAGAATTATGCCCGGTTTTGCAGAGCCTTTAATGGTTAAATACCTTCACGAAAAAGGTGTTCGTGAAGGTTTACCTGTTTCAGGTAATTTTGAGCTTACACAGCGTTGCAATTTCAATTGTAAAATGTGTTATGTTCACGATTGTGCAAATAAAAATGATGTGCTTACCGCAGAGGATTGGTTGTCTTTAGGACAGCAGGCAAAGGATGCGGGTACTGTCTTTCTGCTTCTTACAGGGGGCGAGCCCTTGCTTCGTGAGGATTTTGAAGAAATCTATATCGGACTTGTTAAAATGGGCTTTTTAATTTCGATTAATACAAATGGTAGCCTTCTGGAAAGATATATGGAGTTGTTTGAGAAATATCCGCCCCTTCGTATAAATATCTCTCTTTATGGAGCAGATAACTCAACATATAAGGCGTTTTGCGGAATTGAAGCATTTGAAAAGCTTCTTGATTCCATAAAGAAAGTAAAAAGCCTTGGTATTACTGTTAAGTTTAATTCTCTTTTTACATCTGAAAATATATCTGATTATAAAAAAATTGCAGATATTTCTAAAGAATTATCAATACCGCTGAAGCCTACAACCTACGCTTATCCGCCCGTAAGATTGGGTAAGAATACGGATGATTTGAGGTTTTCTCCTGAAACAGCGGCAGAGTATATAAACCTTATTGATGAATATTATCTTGATAAGGAATATTATCTGAAGAAAATGAAAAATATGCTTTCGCTTCCTGAAGGCTCTGAAAAGAATACAATGCGTTGCAGAGCAGGCAGAGCATCCTTCTGGATTACCGCAGATGGTATAATGCGCCCTTGCGGAATGATGCCTGAGCCTGATAGTAAGCCTCTTGAAGTAGGCTTTGAAAAGGCGTGGCAGGAAATTAAAGCTCAAACAGCACAAATAAGACTCCCTGAAGAATGTCTTACCTGTAAATATTCAGGAGTTTGCAATGTTTGTGCGGCTATGTGTATGGCAGAAACAGGAGATTTCGGTAAAACGCCTGAATATATCTGTCGTATGACAAAGCACCTTTATACTCTCGCAGAAAGGAGCAACTGCAATAATGAAGATTAAAAAGGAAATGATTATTCGCAAAATAGGAAACGATGTAATTCTTGTTCCTATCGGCAGTGCTCTTATGGCGCATAATGGCTTATTTATGCTCAGTGACTCTGCGTGCTTTTTATGGGAGAATATTCCCTCTGCTGATTCAGTAGAGGCTCTCGCAAAAATGCTCTTTGATGAATATGATGTTACAGAAGCTCAGGCTCTCGCAGATACAAAAGCATTTGTCGATAAACTAATCGAGCTTGATATAATTGATAATCAGGAATAATATAGTCATTTTGTTTATAAAAAGTTTGTTATAACTAAAAAAAGACTTGACAATATGGTTTGATAATATTATAATTTAAGAGCTGTGCCGGTGTGGCGGAATAGGCAGACGCAAGGGACTTAAAATCCCTCGGTGGCAACATCGTACCGGTTCAAGTCCGGTCACCGGCACCAAATATAGAGGAATCACATTCGTGGTTTCTCTATATTTTTTTATTACGAAAAGAGCAGGAGTTGAATCGGTCTCGGCGAAGCCGAACAAAATCGGGGGTTCGCGTAGCGAATGACGGGCAGAGCCCGTCAAGTCCGGTCACCGGCACCAAATATGGAGTTATCACTTTTGTGGTAGCTCTATATTTTTTTATTGGGTTGATATAGCGGATTTTATATGATACTATATACTTATCAAATATAAGGATTTGAATTTATGCTTTTTGAAAAAACGACAATTTCAGGATTTTCAATAAATAACAGAATAATCCGTAGTGCAACTCACGATGGAGCCGCTGATGAAAATGGCGCACCAAGTAATGAGCTTATAAGAAAATATGAGCTTATGGCTAAAAATGATGTTGGTTGTATCATAACCGGCTATGCCGGTGTCAGTAAAAACGGCTGTTCACCATATCCGAGAATGCTGAAAATCTTTGATGATGGTGTAATTGATAAATACAAGGAGCTTACCGATGCCGTACATAAATATGATACACCCATCGTTTTGCAAATAGCTCATTGTGGAAGACAGACCTCATCAAAGGTAATCGGTGTGCAAAAGGTTGCGCCATCGAGTGTTTTTCACGCTTTTTACCCTGATAAAGCCAAAGAACTTACTGATGATGAAATATATTCAATTATCGATGATTTTATTTCAGCATCCGTAAGAGCGGAGAAGGCCGGCTTTGATGCTGTTCAGGTTCATTGTGCTCACGGATATCTGCTTCACGATTTCCTTTCACCCTATGGTAACAGAAGAAAAGATAAATGGGGCGGTAGTCTTGAAAACAGATGCAGAATCGTTGAGCTGATTATAAAAGGTATCAAAGAAAAAACAACTATTCCCGTATGGATTAAAATCAGCGCAGAGGATAATCGCAGAAACGGTATGAATACCAATACCTCTGTTGAAATATGTAAAAGACTTGAAGCAGCAGGATGTGATGCCATAGAGGTGTCTTGCGGTAGCGTTCAGGATGGAATGAACACTATGCGAAGCAAGGTTTTACCAATGGACGCGGTTTTTAAATATAGAGAGCCTTGTGCATCATTCCCTCAAATACTCAATAAAATAGCGTTGCCTGCGGCGAAGCTTATCAATCCCTTAATAAAACAACCAACGCCATTAGAGAATTTTAATATTGATAATGCAGAAGTAATCAAAAAGAATGTTTCAATTCCCGTAATTGCTGTTGGTGGTATTTATAAGGTTAATGATATGGAAGAGATTCTTTCATCAGGTAAAGCGGATTTCATTTCAATGTGCAGGCCATTCATCTGCGAACCGAATCTTGTAAAGAAATTAAAGGAGGGTCAGCAGGAATCCAAATGTATAATGTGTAATTTTTGTGGTCTTGTGATCGAAAAAGAACCAACAAAATGCCTTTACGGCAAAATTAAATAAAAGAGGTTTTATATTATGGTATTTACAATTGAGCTTTTGTGGCTTTTTATAGCGGCAATGGTTATCAGCTCCATCGGATTTAAAAATTACGTGTGGTTTATTTCACTTGGCTATGGCTTTTCTATAGCAGGTGAGGGTATTCTTATGCTTATTCTTAACGGAAATCAATTAACTATAGGAACAATAATCAGTTGTGTATTATTTATAATCTACGGCTTCCGTCTTGGCGGCTACCTTGCAATTCGTGAATTTGGCGGTAGCTCATATAAGAAAAATATGAAGGGCGAAATCAAGGATGGTAAATCCGTTCCCTTTGGTGTAAAAATTGCTATCTGGGTAACCTGCGCGTTGCTTTATGTAACTCAGGTTTCAGGTGTTTTCTATCGTTTGCAGAACAATGTGAAGGATAATGTAATGGTTTACATAGGCGCAGCTGTTATGGTCCTTGGTCTTGTTCTTGAATCTGTTGCAGATATTCAGAAAAATAATGCTAAAAAGGTTAATCCTCGTCGTTTTGTTGACACAGGCTTATATAAGCTTGTTCGTTGTCCCAATTACCTTGGCGAAATGATATTCTGGACAGGTGTTCTTCTTTCGGGTATTGGTGCAGTTAAGGGTTGGCAGTGGATTATAGTTGCAATTGGCTATATTGGTATTATATTTGTTATGTTCAGCGGTGCACGTCGCCTTGAAATTCGTCAGAATAAAAACTATGGTAATGACCCCGAGTATCAGAAATATGTAAAAAGTGTTCCTATTATGGTGCCCTTCATTCCCTTGTATAGTGTAGAAAAGTACAAATGGTTGGTTGGTTGATATGAAAGAGAAAATTTTAACTCCTGAGAAGCAAATGAAGCTTTCTCAAAAAAGAGAAAAAGAAATTGCAAAATGGGAAAAAGAAAAAAGTAAACCAAAGGGCAAGTTTTATCTGCCTTACCTGATTTTTATAATCAGCCTTATCTATTTAACTGATGAAGTTGCTTCTCAGATAGGACCATTAATGAAAACAGAAATTGCTAATGGACTTTTTTCAGGTGATAGCTCTGTTGGTATTCTTGAAATTCTCAATATGATTGCGATACCATTTCAGTGCCTTGCAATATTCTATAAACCTCTTTCCGATAAATTTGGCAGAAAGAAATTTTTGTTTATAAACACATTCGGTCTTGGTACTGCAATGCTTATTGTGTTTCTTTCCGACAACATTCCGCTATATGTTATCGGAACCTGTATGATCCAGTTCTTTGTTCCCCATGATATGCAGGTGGTTTACATAATGGAATCAGTACCCAGTAAACACAGAGCAAGGATTTATTTTACAATTAAAAGCATTGCAACAATGGGAATAATGCTCGTTCCGCTTCTTCGCAGTGTTCTTATGGATAATATGTATGAGTGGCGAAATGTTTTTCTTGTTCCGGCAATAATTGGTCTTGCATCCTCAATGGTTGCTCTTTTCTTTGCAAGAGAAACTGATGCATTTATTGATTCTCGCCTTAAATATCTTAAAATGACTGATGAAGAAAGAGAAAAGGAAAAATCAGAAAAGGCACTTGGTAATGCTCAGGGTGGCATTATTAATGCACTAAAATTTGTCTGGTCTCATAAGCAGCTGAAATGGCTTTATGTTACTATGGCTCTTATGAATCTTGGGTATCTTATAACTATGTATTATCAGGTTGTAATTTCCTATGGCTATGCAGGAAAATATGGCGAAATAACTGAAGCTGTCTTAAATCAGGTCAGCTTAAATGAGGTGACTTCTGCTTTGTTTTTCTTTCCCATAGGAAGTGCTGTTGTTCAGTTGCTTGTTGGTTTTCTTGGTGACTCCTTTGGAAGAAAGAAAACGGCTATTGTAATGTCTGTTTTGTGTATTCTTTCATTCCTTGGTTTTGCTCTCGGTTCATCTTGGGGATGGGCAACTTGGTTAGTTGGTCTTTGTTCCGGTGCTTGTATCGGTAGCTTTTGGGGTGCAGGAGATATAACCAGTCTTATGATAAGCGAATCCTCCCCAACTAATCTTCGTTCCTCAATTCTTTCAACCCAGTTTATCGCAATGGGTGCAGGTATTGCCTTTTCCTATGTTGTAGGAATTCCGTTAATTACAGTTTTGGGTAATTCTGTTATTGGTACACTTTGCGTTTGCTTTGCCGTTCCGGGCTTTATAGCTGCTCTGGCTGTTCTTATGTTAAAAACTAAAGATACAACAGGAATTGATTTAAACACAGTTACCGGAAATGACTGGGAATAATATAAAGGTGGTAATAATATGAAAATTGCAAGTCAGACAGAATATATTTCTGCTCGTTTGAATGATCATGAAGCTGTAAGAATGGTTTGTGAGGCAGGCTTTGATGCCATTGACTTTTCGATGTTCCATATGGCGAAGGATGACTGTCTGTTGAATTCCGATTCTTATAAAGAAATTGTAAAGGAAATCAAAGCTATTGCAGACAGCTACGGTAAACCCTTCTGTCAGGCTCATGCACCATTTCCAACAATGAGAGATGGTGACGAGGAATATAATAAAAATATGATGCCCAAGGTTAAGCGTTCAATTGAAATTGCGGGTATGCTTGGTGTTGAAAACATTGTTGTTCATCCTGTGTTCTTTGCGGAAAATAAATTCGAGAAAAATATGGCGATGTATAATGAGCTTCTTCCTGTAGCAAAGCAAGCAGGTGTTAAAATCGCTCTTGAAAATATGTTTGGCAAAAAAGATCCTGTAACAAATAAGCAAACACCAAATGTCTGCAGTCTTGCACCCGAGTTTGCAGAATATTATGATGCGCTTCCTAAGGAGCATTTCACCTGTTGCGTTGATATTGGTCACTGCGCGCTTGTGGGTTCAACGCCTGAAGAGGTGATTCGCGGTCTTGGTGGCGATAGGGTAGGCTGCCTTCATGTTCATGATAATGATACCTTTGATGACTGGCATTTTCCACCCTTTACACTTGATCTTGATTGGAAGGAAATCGCAAAAGCCCTTGCAGATATTGACTACAAAGGCTATATAACTCTTGAAAGCGATAATATTCTTGCAGATATTCCAACAGAGCTTTATCCTTCAATGCTTCGCTATATGCACGATGCCGCAAGACTGGTTGCCAAAATGGTTGAAGATTATAAGAACTAAAAATTAACTCTCGATGTTTTGGGCATCGAGAGTTAATTTTTAGTAATTTTTAGAAAGGATGAAGCAAACCCAAAGAGCAATAACAAATGCGCTTTCTGCAGGGATTGCAAGCTTTGTGTAGGGGCATTTCCAGCCCTTGTCAACACAAAGGAAAATTGTTCTTGTAACTAAAACGGTAGTTGCGAAAATGCATCCGCCCACAAGAGCGTAGGTTGCAGTATGTAATGTAAGAGCAAGGTACAAAAGGAATGTACCTAAAGCGAATGAAATACCGCCGTAGTAAACACGGATTTCAGTTTTACCTGCATTATCTACAGGCTTGATTGAAAAACTTTCTGCATTTTTCAAGGGCTTGGAAATGAAAACAACCGCCATTCCCCAGAAATAACCGATAAGGCAAAGAACTGCAAAGGCTGCAGGTGGATTTGCCGCCCATATTTCTTTTAAAAGCTCCATAATTAAACTCCTTTTCATTTTTTATAACTATAACATATCTACAGATTAAAATCAATATTGGTATATTTTTATGTGTTTTGAGAAAAGTAAATGAAAAGGAGTGTTTTTATGAAAACAAATTCCAATGTCAGACCCTTCGGAATAAAAGATAAATTAGGCTATTTATTCGGTGATTTCGGCAACGATTTTACATTTATATTGTCATCCTCATTTCTTATGAAATTCTATACAGATGTTATGGGAGTTTCTCCTGCGGTTGTTGGAACAATTATGGCAATAGCAAGGTTTGTTGATGCCTTTACCGATGTTACAATGGGACGCATCTGCGACAGAAGTAAAGTAACTAAAAATGGAAAGTTCCGTCCGTGGATTTTAAAGATGAGTGGCCCCGTGGCAATTGCCTCCTTCTTGATGTATCAGTCCTCTTTAGCAAATCTTTCGTACAGCGCAAAGGTTGTTTATCTTTTTATTACCTATATTTTATGGGGCTCTGTTTTCTATACAACAGTCAATATTCCTTATGGCTCAATGGCTTCCGCTATTTCAAACGACCCTGATGACAGACAATCTCTTTCAACCTATCGCTCAATGGGTGCGATGCTTGCAGGTGCATTTGTAACGGCGGTAATTCCTCTTATAGTTTATGATAAAGTAAACGGAAAAGATATTATGAATGGTGGTAGGTTTACTATTATTGCAGGTGTTTGCTCCGTTCTTGCTGTTGTTTGCTATCTTCTTTGCTATGGTCTGGTAAGAGAAAGAGTAACCTTCAATTCACAGCCATTAAGCCATACAGATAATAATATTTTCAGGATGTTGGGAAATGCAGTTAAAAACAGAGCATTGATTTCAATTATTGCAGCATCTGTTGTTATGCTTCTTGCACAGCTTACGCTCCAACAAATGACAAACTATATTTACCCCAATTATTACGGGAACGCGAGTATGCAAAGCGTTTCAACTCTTGCTATGTCAGGTGGTATGATTGTTGCGGCTTTTGTTGCAAAGCCTATTGCACGAAAATTCGGAAAGGCAGAAATCAGCGCATTTTCAAATCTTTTAGCAGGCTTTGGTAGTTTTCTGATATATTTTATAAGACCACAGAATGTTTGGGTGTATATAGCAATTCAGACGATTTGTTGGCTTGGTCTTGGTGTGTTCTCAATGGTGTCCTGGGCGTTGATTACGGATGTTATAGACTATTCTGAAATAAAGAACGGAGTAAGAGAGGATGGCTCGGTTTACGCTCTGTATTCCTTCGCCCGTAAATTGGGTCAGGCGGCAGCTTCGGGTGTAACTGGAGCGCTTTTGACTGCTATCGGCTATTCGGAAGCCACAGCCTTTGATAAAAATGTGTTAGAAGGTATCTTTGATATTTCAACTTTGGTTCCCACCGTTGGATTTGTTCTTCTTTCGGTTATTCTTTGGTTCTGGTATCCGCTTCACAAAAAACAAGTTAATGAAAATGTTGAGGTTCTGAATAAGAAGCACTCAAAATAAAGTTTGAAGATTGCAACATAAAATATTGTTGCAATCTTTTGTTAATTATTTCATATTGAAAATATTATTAAAACAATGTAGAATATAATTATAACTTTTAAGGAGTGAAAAGATGAGTACTAAAACAAAAACTGCCGTAAACGAAATTCGTCCTTTCGGTTGGCAGGACAAATTAGGCTATGCAATGGGTGATATGGGTTGTGGATTTTCATTCCAGCTTGTTGCTACCTTTATGCAGCTTTTTTATTTGCAGTACATAGGTGTCAGCCCTGAATCCTATGCAGTTATCATTTTGATTTCAAAGGTTTTCGATGCTATTAACGATATTGTTATCGGTAACCTTGTTGATACAAAGAAAATCGGCAAAAAGAGTAAGTATATGCCTTGGATTCTTCTTGGTGGAGTAGCTCTTGTGTTCTTTAATGTTACAATTTTCTTCCCCGTGAAAACATTACCTTACTTTGCTAAATGTGCATGGTGTCTTGTTTCATATTGCTTGTGGTCAATTGCTTATACAATGGTAAATGTGCCTTATGGCTCACTCCATTCTGTTATTACAGATGACCCTCAGCAGAGAGTATCTCTTTCAACCTTCCGTAGTATCGGTGCAGCTCTTCCTGCAGTTGTTATAATGATGGTTCTTCCCGGTATCGTTTATAGCAAAACAACAAATAGTGCAGGTGAAGAGATTCAGATTCTTAAGGGTGAAACCCTGCTTCCCGTAGCAATTGGTTTATCAGTAATAGCGTTAGCAGTTCTTTGGGGTACAACAAAGCTTGTTAAAGAGCGTGTTAATCGTCAGGCTGAGGAGAATGCAACAGGCTTTGGCGCAATGATGTCTTCTGTAAAGTCCTTCTTTACAAACCGTGCTATGGTTGGTGCTACTATTGCAACTGTTGCTTCTGTTGCTCTTTTTAACTCAACAATGTCTCTTAATAATATGGTTTTCCAGTATTTCTTCAAAGAGGCTGACAAGGTTGGTATTGCTTTAGTTGGTAGCTATTTACCCATGGTTGTGTTTATGGCATTCATTGGTAAATTAACTGCTAAGTTCGGCAAAAAGAATGTTATTGTTTCAACAATGCTTATCGGTGCGATTTCTGGTATCGTTTCAATCTTTATGCCTATCGAGGCAAGCACAACCGGTATGATCATTTATATTGTTTGTCTTATGGGTCTTAACCTTGGTAATACAGTATTCCAGATTTCCGTATGGGCTATTGTTGCCGACTGTATTGAGGTTAGCTACAGAAAAACAGGTAAGAGTGAGGAAGGCTCACTTTATGCACTTTATTCATTCTTCCGTAAGCTTGCTCAGGGTATCGGTCAGGCGGTTGTTTCAATGGGACTTGTAGCTATCGGTTTCAAAGAGGGCGAGGCTGCTGTTCAGAACGCTGACTTTGGCGATAATGTAAAAACACTTTACTTTGTAGTTCTTGCAGTTGGTTCGCTTATCGCATTCCTTGCAATGAAATTTATTTATAACATTGGTAAAAAGGAAGAAGCGGAGTTTCAAAATAATTAAATAAGACAAAGGCATTCGAGGATGTTTTCTTCGAATGCTTTTTTTGTTTTTTTAGTATAAAACCTATAAAAAAACTAAAATTAATTATGAGAAATTTCAAATTAAGGAGTTAATATATGCGAAAGATTTTAAATATTAACAGGAAATGGGCTTTTTCAAAGCAGGCAACAACAGTGCCGTCAGAAATGCCGTCGAATTGGTGTTTCGTTAATCTTCCTCATTCCTGGAATGCTATTGATGGTCAGGATGGCGATAACGATTATTTCAGAGGAACCTGCTATTATGTGAAGAAAATCAATAAAAGAGAGCTTCCGAAAACAGATAAATATTATCTTGAAATTAACGGAGCAAATTCTTCTGCGGATGTGCTTCTCAATGGCAAAATCCTCGCTCATCATGATGGCGGTTATTCAACCTGGCGAGTTGATATAACCAACGGAATTAAAGACGAAAATCTTATTGTAATAGCAGTTGATAATTCCGCTAATGACAAGGTTTATCCTCAAATGGCAGATTTTACCTTCTATGGCGGTCTTTATAGAGATGTCAATATTATATGCGTCAATGACACTCATTTTGAGCTTATGTATTATGGCGGACCGGGTCTTGAAATCACGCCAAAAATCTATGGTAATGACGCGGATGTTGAAATAGAAACTTGGATTGTCAACTTAAAAGAAAACCATAAGCTTAAATATATAATCAAGGGCGCTGACGGAAGAACCATTTTAGAAAAAAAAACAAGAGATTTAAAGGTCAGTCTTAAAATTCCCTGTGTTCACCTTTGGAGAGGCAGAAGGGACCCGTATCTTTATACTGCAGAAATCCAAATTCTTGACGGCGAAGATGTTATCGATAACATATCTTCCCGTTTTGGTTGCCGAACCTTTAAGATTGACCCCGAAAAAGGCTTTATTCTCAACGGAAAGGAATACCCATTGCGCGGTGTTTCCCGTCATCAGGACAGATGGGGCTTTGGTAATGCTCTTCTTCCCGGGTATCACAGAGAGGATATGGATTTAATCTGCGAGGTAGGCGCAACAACAATCCGTCTTGCGCACTATCAGCATGACCAATATTTCTATGACCTTTGCGATGAAAAAGGTCTTGTAGTCTGGGCGGAAATTCCCTATATTTCAAACCATATGCCCGGTGGCAGAGAAAACACAATTTCTCAGATGAAAGAGCTTATTATTCAAAATTATAACCATCCGTCAATTGTTGTCTGGGGGCTTTCAAACGAAATCACAATGAAGGGTGATTCTGACCCTGATTTAATTGAGAATCATAAAATTCTCAATGACCTTGCTCACGAAATGGACAAAACAAGGCTCACTACTATCGCCGCAGTTTCAATGTGCGATATTGATAGTCCTTATATTCAGATTCCCGATGTTGTTTCCTATAACCACTATTTCGGGTGGTATGGTGGAGATACAACAATGAACGGCCCCTGGTTCGATAATTTCCACGCTAAATACCCCAATATTCCCATCGGTTGCAGTGAGTATGGTTGCGAGGCTCTGAATTGGCACACATCTGACCCGAAGCAAGGAGATTACACCGAGGAATATCAGGCATATTATCACGAAGAGCTTATAAAGCAGTTTTTTAGTAGAAAATACCTTTGGGCAACTCATGTGTGGAATATGTTTGACTTTGGTGCAGACAGCCGTAATGAGGGTGGCGAAAACGGACAGAATCACAAGGGTCTTGTAACCTTTGACAGAAGGTATAAAAAAGATTCATTTTATGCTTATAAGGCATGGCTTTCTGACGAAAAATTCGTTCATATCTGCGGAAAGAGATATATTGACAGAGTCGAGCCTGTAACAAAGGTAACTGTTTATTCAAATCTTCCTGAGGTTGAGCTTTTTGCAAACGGCAAGAGCTTAGGAAAGAAAGCAAGTGATGTTCACTTTTTCTATTTCGATGTTCCTAATGTTGGCGAAACTGTGCTTAAAGCTGTTGCAGGTGATTGTGAAGATACCTCAAAAATCCGCAAGGTTGACACCTTTAATGAGGCTTACAGACTTCGGGAAACAGGCACAGTTCTCAATTGGTTTGATATTACCGAAATCGACGGCTTCTTTTCTCTTAATGATAAAATGAGTGATATTATGGCAAGTGAAGAGGGGAAACAGCTTTTTATGGGGCTTATGGCAAACGCTATGAAGAACCATGGAGATAAATCAATGATGGGCGATATGGGTGCAGAAATGATGAGTGGACCGATGATGCAGATGATGGGCGGTTTCACAGTTCTTCGCCTAATGAACCTTATGGGCGCAGCAAACCTTCATTTTACAAAAGAAGAACTCCTTCAATTAAATGCGGCTCTTAACAGAATTAAAAAGTAAAGATAAAAACGAAGCACTTTGCAAGAGCAAAGTGCTTCGTTTTTTAGCCACCAGTCGCCAGTCACCAGTTGCCAGTATATAAAAGTATTGCGAAGCCTATCCCTCTTTTTTGTATAGCAAAAAGGAGGGGGGACCGCGTTAGCGGTGGGTGGTACATAATTTATACCTCACCTAAATCTCTTTTGATTACTCATTATAAACTCGTATAATTTATCAAGCAATTCTTCTTGTGCATCGTTATAAAATATCTCATCCTCTTCCTCAAAATCTATTTCTTTTTCTTCCATTTTATTGAGTTTATTCTGTATGCTTTCGATACTCTTTGGAACTTTCTTGGATGGGAATTTGTTTTGAACGCTTGTCATTAAATCGAGCATTTTTGGTGAATTGATTTCTTCAAATGCCTTAACTGCATTTAAAAATCTGTTGCCGTAGTAATATAAATAACCCGAGAAACCATCTGAATTAACTTCAGTGCAAACTAAATCTGCATCACAAACAATTTTTTCCCATTTGTTAAGATAGTTTAAATAAGTACCGTTTCCTGATATTTCGTTTAAATGTGCAGAAATTTCGGTTAAAAGTTCTTCTTGGGGTAAAGAAAGAATATCAGGAATTTTCATTGAACAGTTTTCGGGTGCAACAGGCGAAACACCGTTATTTGTAACAACAGATTCAGGCACTTTCCCTGCAACTAAATGCTTATACTTTTCCCAAATATCAGTTAATTCACGGAATTCAATAGACTCTTCATAATTATCTGTGGTCTGAGTACAAAGCCTGATTAAATAATTAACACCTTTTTCGGTTTCGTTGTTTTCAAGATAATACTCAGCTAATCGTAAATATAAAGTAACAGTGTCAGCGATATATTCAGTATCTTTTTCAATATACTTTTCAAAAGCGAGGAAATAAGCAAAACCACACTCTTGTTCACCGCTTTCAATGAGTTCTGCACCTGTTTTTATAAACAAGTCAAAAACATACATTATGTTTCGGTAACTTTTTGCAGTCTTTTGGAGTTGTGCGTTTAGCTTTTTAGTATCTCTATTGGAAAGATATTCGTTTTTGATGAGTTCAAGTTCTCTAGTTAGTTTTTCTAACTTTTCTATACCTGTTGTTTTAGAAAATAGACTCATTTTCTCACCTATGCAAATTAATAAATTCTATAAGTCTTTGCCAATCAAGACGGCTGAAATAGTGAAGACCATCGCGCATATGGTAGCCGATATCACCATCAAAAAATTTATCGTCAATCTGTGGTGGTCTGTCCTCGTATTTAAAACCATTGTTGAAGGCATCGCTTGAAGCAACGCAACAGAGCATTTCTGAAAGCGGGTCTGCCCATTTATCAAGTGCGGCACTGCCTATAAGCACCTTTCTCGGTGCAATTGATGCCACAAGATAATGCTGGTCAAAGGGCATATTATCTTCGTTGTTGCAGTATTTCTTGTAATTCTCGCAGAACCAGAAGGGGAAATTACGGCAAATATCTGCAACTCTTTCGCCACCTTCAGATGAGCCTCTTGCAATTGCCGCACCGCTGCAGCCTGAGTCATTTGAATAGGAGAAGGTAAATCTTTCGTCGGTTGCACCTGCTAAAAGAGCGGTTTTTCCAAGACGAGAATGACCGCAAACGGTTACGCAGTCAAGGTCAAGTCTTTCGGGCATAGTGTAGGCATAATCGAGAACTCTCTGTGCGCCCCAAGCCCACATAGCAATTTTACCGCAGTCTGTTGCACCGCGCTTTCCGTCAGGGAATAAAATCCCTGCAAGACCATTTGTGAAGTCGCCGTCATCACTTGAAATATCATTATAATATAAAGATAAAACCGCGAAGCCGTTGTCAATCAATTCCTCGGTTGGCATATATCTGTCGGGGTTATCGGGTCTGAAATTCACGTGAATAAAAAATGGATGCTTTTTATTATCTGTGGGAAGAGTTGCTAAAAAGGGGAATGAAAATTCCTTTCCGTTTACAATACAATTAACTGTAACCTTGTTGCAAACAGCCTTACCTGCGCAGAATTTGGGTATAATCGCTTCTTCAACCTCAAAGTTGATTTCGGTGGGTTTTGGTGGCATATAGCCAAAAAGGTCGGTATCAACTAACTCGAGCATTTCTTCTCTTGATTTAAGCTCGGGAACATTTCTTTCTTTAAGCATTTCTTTGAGCATATTCTCAACTCCTTGTAAAAGTCATAATATTACCAATTTTTATCCTTACTTATCACCTTTTTATGCCATGATTTTTTGCCACAGTTGGGGCATTTCATTTTTCTTGTTCTGCCCATATGCTGTGACCATAACACTTGATTGAAGGTGGGAACATATTTATGACCACATTCCTCACAGTGATAATAACCTGCAACCTGTTCGATTTTTATAGCAAAGCCCAAACCAATTAAGCCGGGAACAAAGCCCGAAAAAACAACGGCAAGCTGTTGCCAGTCTTCAAGGGGGAAATATTCAGCCACAAAAGCAGGAACAGTTATAATTATAACGGAAAGAATACCGATAACCCACTCAAGTCTGAGCAGTCTTTTGTCGCTTTCTTCCTTTTCCTTTACCATTTCAATTAATTTGTTTTCTAATTCTTTATTGTAATTATCCATTGTAACAACCTCCCCGGATAATAAATCATTAACTGTAATCTGGAGAATACCACACAACTCCAGCATAATTGAAGAATCAGGCATTGCTTTGCCTGTTTCCCATTTAGAAACTGCTCTGTCGGTGATGTTTAATTTTTCTGCCAATTGCATTTGAGTCAGATTCACACTTTTTCTGCGCTCAGCAATAAATTTTCCGATTTTTAGTTGGTTCATAAAGCTCCTCCTTTCGATTACATTATAGCTGATTTACTTACCAAAATACACATACCATTGGTTGAGTGGGGAGAAAATAAGCATTGTTGGAGAGAAAAAGCAAGTCCTCCGACTTGCTTTTTCTTTTTGGCCCGCCCAAAGGGATTTGAACCCCCGTTCTTCAGAATCGGAATCTGCTGCGTTATCCAACTGCGCCATGGACGGAAATGTTTCTTTAATATTATATACAGATGCAAGTGGGTTTTCAAGTGTAATGCCAAAATTGTTCAACTCATACAAGAAACCATTACAGTATTCTACATTCGGAAGCTCTTTTCTGCATTGTTATTTAAGGTTAAATATGTTAGAATAATTATTGTATTATATGTAAAAGGGGGAGTAAATATGGGTAAAGTTGACATCAACTCTGCTGTTGGCAAGGTTAAGGATTTTGCAACCGAAATCAAAGACCATTGGAGCACACCTGCAGAGGGTAAATATGTTCCCTATAAGGAATATAAAGATGTTGTTATTGGTGTTGGTGCAAACTATACAGGCTCAAAAACTCTTGAGTACATCGGCTTCTGGTCAAGCTGTTTCCTTATAATGTACCACTACAAATTACCATATCTCACATTCTCGGTTATCGGTCTTTTAAATATGCCCTTGGGCTATGTTTCCGCGCTTATCTGGTGGTATGTGTGTGATAACTTGGGCTTTCTGCCTAAAAAGACAGAGCGCAAGGTTTACCTTGTTTATGGTCTGATGATGGCGTTTGGTATATCGTCGCTATTGTTTGACTATTCGCGACTATTTGACCAATCAAGTAGCTTTATTACAATGCTTAACAGCTTCGAGGGTATGAATGCCACGGCGTGCTTTAAGACGTTTGGTACTCATTTCCTTTATACTGGTTGGGTGGGCGCTCGTAATATTTTCTGGCGTAAAAAGCTTATTCCCAAATACGGCAGATATAAATATAGCCTCTATTGTGATGTTATTCCGAAATGTGTAATGGTTATACTCATTGGTTGGCTTCCTGTTTATAACATCGCCGATGTTGCAACTCGTGTATGGGTCGCAAACCTTTTATTTGCTACATACAATGTTTTCGGCTTTGGTAATGTTCTCGAAGAATGTACCAAGAGAATCAGCCCTAACCTTCAGGAAAGAATCCTTGTTCGTAGCTACCCTGTAAAAATATCTCATATCTTTAATTCCATTCTTGCTATCATTCTTCCTGCAATTGTAGGTATGCTTCGTCATGAATGGGCAGATATCAATTTCTACAGATGGGTTATTCCTGTAACCTTCTGTATTTCTGCAGCATGTACGATGGGTCTTTCAGGAAGAATAAAAGAAAGAATTCCTCAGCCACCTATTGAAAAGAAGGTTCAGATAAAATTCTGGGATGGTATGCTGGGTGTTATGAAGAATAAATACCTTCTTATCAAGACCGTTGTTGACCTTATTGATGCTCTCGGTAACGGTATGCTGCCATTTGCAACAATTCTTTATTTCTACACCTTCCGTTTGAGCGGTCTTCCTTATTCCTTGATAGTAGCCCTCATTTCCTTTGCAGGAACACCGCCCGATTTGTTATCACCATATTTCCTTAAAAGATTTTCATATAAGCAGATTATGATTTTCTATCAGATGAGCCGTGCAATCGGTAATGTAATTATTGCCGTTGCTATGTGGACTCTTGGCGATAATCTTGCCCTTTGTGGTACAATCTGTGTTGTTGTTCTCTTCTTTATGGAAATGACCAAAACAGTTCCCACAACCGCAGGTCACGATATGGGTGTTCGTATCAACGACTATCAGATGTATCTGTCGGGTGAAAGACTTGAAAGCTTTGCAGGTATTTTCGGTTGGTTTACAGGACCTATCACATCATTTATCGGACTTATTATTCCCATTTTCTTGCTCAAATACGGCTTTAACAGTAACTGGGAAATTCTCTTCTTCGATGGTTCAAGAAGAAATATTGTTGTTGTGCCCATCATAGTTGATGCCATAGGCTTCTTCCTTATGACGATTCCGTATCTGTTCTGGGATTATGACAACAAGAAGCAGAACCTTGTTATGGAGGTTCTTAAACGGCGTGCCGAGGTAACAGAAAAGAAAGCCCAAGAGGAAGGCATTTCTGTTTCCGGTGGCTATAAGGGTTAAAGGGGGTGCGTTGTATGAGTAAAAAAGAAAAGAAAAAGGTTGACGATTGGGGTACCGATGTTCAGCTTGATATTCCCGAGGACGAAATATGGACCTATCAGGTTCCCGGTCTTGCAGCACCTCATATTAACAAGCCCTATAAATACTACACCTTGAAAAAGGTTGTATTTGTTCTTGTTATTATTGTAGCGGTTTCCCTTTCTATATATTTCAGTGTTTTGGCTCTTCAGAATGATACCTTCCAATATACTGAAACCGAGCAGGGTATTGAGTTTTCAAAATTCAGTAACACAGGTTATCTTTATGAGCTTGATATCGACTATGTAAGCGATATTGAATATATTGCAGGTAACAATGACCCTAACACCAATTTCAAGGTGGTTAAGGACAAATCAAAGCCTATTACATCTGTAAGACAATTCACTCTTAATTGTGATGATAAAATCAAAACTATAAGAATCGGCGAAAATGTAGAGCTTGTTGATGCAAAGGCATTTTATTCCTGTTGGGCGTTGCAGAATATTGAGGTTGACGAAAATAATCCTAACTACTGCGATGTTGACGGTGTTCTTTATAATAAAGACAAAACCGAAATCCTTTGCTATCCTTGCGACCATGACGAGTATCTCCGTCAGAAATATGGTTATGAAAAAGAGCTTTATAAGGACGAGGTAACTCCTGAATATGAAAGAGATGTTCAGACATATGTTGTTCCCTCAACAGTTGAAAAGATTGCTGAAATGTGCTTCAATTATGCAAATCTTCGTGTGATTTATTTACCAGAGGGCTTGAAGACAGTTGAAACTCTTGCGGTGTTCAAGCTTCACGAAAAGGTTGACCAATGGGGGACAACTCCGTCACTTGTGAATATTTATTCCTATAAATCTGATAAGGTGACAGATACTTATTTCACAAGCGAAAAGAAGCTTGGTGAGGTTTATAATTCATTACCCGAGGGTCTTGAATTTATCGGCTCTGATGCCTTTAGCTATAATCAGGCTCTTTCTTATGTGTATATTCCCGAAAGTGTAACCCATATCGGTCATCACGCCTTCTGGGATACTGTTTACAAAGAGGATGGCGAGCTTAAGGGCGTAACAGAAATGTATGTTGCAGTATCAGAAGAGGAGTTCGCAAACCTTGAGGTAGGCGACGATTGGAAGCCTAAATATGACTATATGCTCTTTAAAAAGAGTGTTGACACCATTTATGGTGTCGAAAGAAAGTAATAAATGGGTATCAGAAAAACTTGTTTTTCTGATACCCATTTAATTGTTTTATGACTTCCAGAATTTTCTGTCTAGGCTTCTGTATTGTATAGCTTCAAGAATATGTCTGTTTTCGATTGTTTCGCTTTCGTCAAGGTCTGCAATTGTCCTTGCAACCTTTAAAACCTTGTCATAGGCTCTTGCTGAAAGCCCAAGCTTTTCAAACGATACCTGAAGTGTTTTTTCTGCAGTAGAGGAAAGCTGACAATATTTTCTTGTAAGCGAGGATGTCATTTTTGCATTGCAGGTAATACCTGTACCTTTGAAGCGCTCAATCTGTATTTTTCGAGCTTTATTAACTCTTGCTCTTATTTCTGCTGAGCTTTCGCTTTCCTCTTTATCAGAAAGCTGATTGAAGTCAACGGGTGGTACCTCGATATGTATATCAAGTCTGTCTAAAAGTGGGCCTGATACTTTGGAAAGGTATCTGCCGGGAGCATTTTGAGAGCAGGTGCATTTCCTTGTAGGGTGTCCATAATAACCGCAGGGACAAGGATTCATTGCACAGATAAGCATAACAGAGCAAGGGTAGGTCAAGGCGCAAGCGGCACGGGAAATTGTGATAGTGCCGTTTTCAATAGGTTGCCTTAAAACCTCCATAGTGCTTCTGTTGAATTCAGGAAGCTCATCAAGGAATAAAACACCATTGTGAGCAAGAGAAAGCTCACCGGGCTTTGGAATTGTTCCACCACCTGAAAGTCCTGCAGGGGAAACCGAATGGTGAGGTGCTCTGAATGGGCGGTAGTTGATTATTGACTCATCCTTTGAAAGATTACCTGAAAGGGAATAAATCTTTGTTGTTTCAAGAGCTTCTTCAACGGTTATATCGGGCAGAATTGTGGGAATACGCTTTGCAAGCATACTCTTGCCTGAGCCCGGGCTTCCGAGCATCAGCGCATTATGTCCGCCGGCAGCAGCAACCTCTAAAGCTCGTTTTACCTCAAGCTGACCCTTAACATCCTTGAAATCGGGAAGATATTCGGGTATTTCATAGTGCTTGAAGGGCTTTAATTCAACAGGTTTAATTCTTGCGACATCGTTTATATGGTCAACAAGCTGTTTTAAGCTTTCAACACCGTAAACATTAATACCCTCAACAATAGCTGCTTCCTGACAATTATCAATGGGAACATAAATGTCCTTAATGCCGTTTTCCTTTGCGGCAATAACCATTGGTAAAACGCCTTTAACGCTTTTTACCGCACCTGATAAAGAAAGCTCACCGATGAAAACTGCTTCCTTGTAATTGCCGATAATCTGCTTTGTTGCGGAAAGCACGGCAATTGCCATAGGTAGATCGTAAAGCGAGCCCTCTTTTCTCACATCCGCAGGAGCAAGGTTAAATGTGAAATGAGATGTTAAATGCATAATCAAGCCTGAATTGTTGATTGCTGCAATAATTCTGTCGCGTGCTTCGTTGACTGAAGTGTCGGGAAGACCCACAATATCAACTGTGAATTTGCCGTTAGTGATATTTAATTCAACATCAATCATATAGGACTCAAGCCCTAAAAGACCGACACTTTTTATTTTAGTAAACATAATTATTCAGCGTCGCTTTCTTCAGTTGATTCTTCTGTAACACTGACATCTACAAGCATTTGGTCAATTATTTCTCTTAATGACTCCTTGCTTTCTTGGTTGCTTTTTTCCTCCGAAATAGACTCAAGCTCTTCGATTTCTTCTACATAAAGCGGAGGATTGAAGTCAAATAAGCCGGATTTCATAATAACAATGAGCAAAAGGAATATAACAACAGTCAAAGCAGAAATCGCGCAACCGAGTAAAAGTCCCTGAGGAATATATTTGAATGTAACTGTGTGCTCACCCTCGGTAATATAAACGCCTAAAAGAGCATCATCGCCGATTTTTACAATTTGGTCATTGGATGCCTTCTGACCGTCAATATAAATATTCCAACCGCTGTCGTAGTTTATAGATGTGTAAAGAATACCATCCTTTGAAGCATTGATAGTACCATCAATTTCGGTTTCATCAAATTTTGTAACATTAAGAGAATCTGCTTTTAACTGATTGTAGCCTTCTTCGAAGGATTCCTCATCAAGAGTTACAGCATAGAGGTAAACATAACCGTCTGTACCCTCGGCAATAGGTGCATAAATTTTTATTGATTCACCTTTTTCTAAATAGCCTAAATCCATTATATAAGGCTTTGTGTCAACGCCCTGTGCGATAACTGTACCATTATCAAGAGTGAAGGTTATATTATCAATATTGTTGTTGCTTGTTTTTAAATAAACATAAGCGTTTCCGCTTTCCTTTACTTCAAGATTGAAGGTCAATGAAGCGCCTGCAGTATCTTGTACTGTATAGGGGTAGCAGCCTGAATCGCTTAAGGACATATCGTTGCAGGAAGCGCCTGTGCCTGAAACATCTGTAACCTCAATATCGTTATAAACTGTATGAATACCTGTTGCATAGCCGAAAAGCTGACTCTGAACCTCAAAGGGATTTCCGTTATCGTGAGACCACATTCTGATTTCTTCATTGGTTCTGAATGCGATAGGAAGAGTATAGAGGTTTTCGTATGCAGTATATTTATCGACTGTGAAAAGCTCTTTATAAAGCTTTGAGTTCATCGGAGCCTTTGAGCCAGTGAAATTATCAACAATATAGTCAAGAGAGAAGAATGCGTTATAAACTGCAGTCTGTCTGTGGTAGGTGTAGCTGTTGATAAAGTTTGAGAACATACCGAGATTTGACTGCATATTTGCAACATTTTCATATGCCATTGATGTGAAGGTTGAAACGCCGTTATAGTAGTACCAGCAGGGATCCATTCTTGCTCTTAAAGCGGTTAATTCCATTCGGTAGCTTTCATTACCTTCGTATTCATCAATTTTATCTTTGATTGCCTGGAAGTTGTCATAGTCGCCGACAAAGTTTGTCTTTGTCTGATCCATACTGTAATTGTTAGTGTTGGAAACTGTATATTCAGCGCAAACTGAACAGAGGATAAGTGCTGCCGCAGCAACTGCAGGGTATTTATCGTTTTTGAGTATGCCAAGAGCGAGGCAGTAAATACCGATGAATGCAACGCAAATCCATACACCTGTTTCGCTGAAATTCTTTGAACCGATTTCCTGAACAAGAATTACAAAGAAAATTGTTGCAACGCCAACGCCTATAATCTGACGGGTTGTGAATTCCTTGATGTTCTTGATTGCCTTATACGCGAAAACAAGCAAGAGGAAGGAGTACATATAGGAGAAACGGTAAGGTAAGTCATTGGGGAAATGGAAACCGTGCCATATATAGTTAAGGTAATTTGTATAGCAGCTGGCAAACATAATACCAAGAATACTACAGCTCATAATTTTCTCTGTGGTTGGAATTTTTGTTGAGAAAATGTATAAAGGAACAAGCATTACAGTGAGAACACCACAATAAACATTTGGTAAAACATCTGTACCGCTGCTTCTGATGGTGGGGTCAAGATATGCAAGATGGTTTGCAAGGAAGTCGAAAATTGAGAAATATGTTTTGAATTCCTGAGGGAAAGTGCCCGATGTTGCGGAGCAGTTCATAAGAATAAAGTAAACAGGTAAAAGCATAAAAGCTGAGAGCATACCTGCACCTACAGAGCAGAATGCGAATTTTACACCGTTATCAAAGAACTTTGAATTTCTTAATTTGTTATAGCCCCAAGATATTAAGCCCTTGATTCCTTTTTCTCTTTTTGCCAGTCTACCGAAATATGTGTCTGTGAAATTGAAGTTGCTGAAGAAATAATAAAGGAAATAAAGAACAGAGAAAATACAAACCATATAACCCATATAATAGTTTGTAATAAGAGTGAGCGCCAAGGTTATTGTGTAAAGCTTTAACTTGCGCTCGCTTATTAATTTTTCTATACCTAACATAACAAGAGGGAAGAGATAGAATGAGTCAATCCACATTATGTTCCAATAGTAAGCGATAAAATAACCGCTGCAAGCGTAAAGAACACCGAATGCAGATGTAAGCGGTGAGTTGTCTTTATTTTTCTTTGATAAGAAATATGAGAAGGTAAAGGATGCTGTTGCAGCCTTTAGAAGCACCATAATTGCAATTGCTTCGGGCATATTTTTATGACCTAAAAGAAGCATAACAACAAGGAATGGTGAAGAAAGGTAGTTGAAGAAATTACCTAAGAATGGACTTCCGCCGCCCGATGTCCAGGAATAAATCAAGCTGTCAAAGCTTGTTATCCTCTCATAAAGCTCCGCAAATAACGGGCCGTATTGATGATAAAGGTCCATTCGGAGAATGGTTGTATCACCAAAGGGAATCAAATCGTAGCAGAAATACACCACAATCATAATTGCTGTTGTGCAAGCAGCCGCCAAAAATGAATAACGATTGTTATAAAACGGCTTTAATAATGGTGATGTCTGGGAGTTTTTCTTTAAGTTTTTAAGCATTATTAAATCTTCCTTTTAAACCAAAATAATACATAGTAAATAATACCATATTAGAAAGGCTCTTTCAATGGTTTTCAACTTGTTATTTATAAATAAATTATTAAAAGTGTTCTAAATTCGGACAAGTGATAATAGTATTTTTTGAAAGGATTGAAAATTATGAAGGATTATTTGAATGCTATATCACTTTTACCCGATAAATTTAATGGTTCATTAAAGCAAATTCCCGAAAAGATAGCAGCCTCAGTAAAAGAGGTGCGATTCAGAACTGGTGAGCCTGTTGCATTGTATACTCAAAACGCTATTTATTACATAAGAAATAACGGTACATTAACAGTTGCTTTTACCTCGGATTTATTTTGTTTAAATGAACGGGATTTGCAGGAGATTGTTTTTTACCTTTCCCGTCGGTCTTTGCATACCTATCAGGACATGATTGCCAAGGGCTTTATTCCTTTGAGAGGTGGCTGCAAGGCAGGAGTAGTTGGTAGGGCTGTTATGAAAAATGGCTCTGTATATTCAGTTTCCTCATTTAATTCGGTTAATATTCGCGTAGCAAGAAGCTTTTATGGCTGCTCAAAGGATTTGATTGAAAGGGTAGGCGAGGATTGTGCATCCTTTCTCATAATCGGCGCGCCTCTTTCGGGTAAAACAACTGTTTTAAGGGATTTATGCAGATTTTATTCAGGAAAAGAACGGTTGAATCCCTTGAAAACTGCCATTATAGATGAACGCGACGAAATAGCCTCTCGCTCTTTTGGAGAGGGCATTGATGTGGGTGTTCATACTGATGTTTTAACTCTTTACCCAAAGGCTATCGGAACGGAAATTGCCGTGCGAACTCTTTCGCCTGATATTGTTGTGCTTGATGAAATAGGCTCTGACGAAGAGGCTCGGGCCATGCTTTCGGCTATGAATACAGGTGTTAATTTTATTGCAACTGCCCACGGCTCAAGTATGGAAGAGGTTTTGAGAAGACCTAATATAAAAAGACTTGTTAATGCAGGTGCATTTAAAAAAGCTGTTGTTCTTTACGGTAAGGATGAGCCTTGCAGGGTTAAGGAGATGGTTGTGTTTTGAATACAATTTTTGTATTGCTTTTGGCAACATCATTTTTGGTGTCAGGTATTATGAATGTATCAAAACAAATAGGCATAACAAAAGCGCTGGATGAAATTTTGAGGTTTATAAATCTTGTAAAAACCGAGGTGCATTATACAAGCTCTGATTTTGAAAATATCTTCTTTAAAGGTAAAGCGCAGAATTATAAATATATTTCCTTTTCTGATAAGGGGATATACCTCAATAAATCGGTAGGAAAAACAATAGTCGATGATTTTAATGATTTTATCAACAAAATCGGCACAACGGATGATGTAGGGCAGATGAATATTTGCGATGAGTATAAAGAGCGTTTTAAAGAGCTTTTAAGCAAAAGAAAAGTAAAAGAAAAGGAAAAGTTGCAGGTGAACACCGCCTTAAGCCTTTTTGGTGCGCTGACTGTTCTTATATTCTTTTTGTAGGTGAAATATGGATTTTACAATTATTATAAAAATTGTTGCAATAGCTTTGGTAATTGCTTTTCTGAACCAATTATTACAAAAAGCAGGAAAAGAGGAGTATATCCTGCTTTTAACGATAGCAGGTCTTTTAATTGCATTTATGGCTATAATTCCCGAGCTTTCTGATCTGAAGGATGCCTTGTCATCGGTGATGGAGCTTTGAGCTTTTTTAAAATTGCAGTTTTTGTAATTGCAGGGATTGTAATGCTTGTGCTGACAAGAAAAAATACGCCGTTGATTGCGATATTGTGCGAGATATCTCTTGTTGCCCTTGTAATTCTGAATGTTTTACCCGAAGCTGAAAAATTACTTTCATTATTTGGTAGCTTTGATGCAATTTCTTCAATAAGCGAAACAGCGTTGAAAATTATGCTTAAAAGCTTCGGTATTCTTGCGGTTGGGGCGGTTGTGGCAGATATTTGTCGTGATAATGGCGAGGGCGCGGTTGCAGGTGTTGTGGAGCTAGGAATGAAAATTCTTGCAATTTCCTGCTCTCTGCCTGTTTTTACCGCAGTTATCGAGATTGCTTTAACCTTTTTTAGGTGACCTGAAATGAAAAGAATTTTAAAATTTCCACTATTTATAACAATTGTTTTAACCACCCTTTTTCCCTTATCTGTAAGCGTTTGTGCCTTTGAAGAAAATATAGATAGCTACAAGGAAGAGTTTGATTTTGAAAGCATTGCAGATGCAGTTGATGACGAAGCTGCTGAAATTTTATCAGAAATGGGAATTGATGAAATAAGCTTTGAAAAGATATTTTCTGTAAGTGCTTCAAAGGTTTTTAATGTGCTTTTTAATATTACCAAGCGTTCATTGACAGAGCCTTTGAAATTCCTTGTTTCTGCAACGGGCGTTCTGATATTAACCGCTTTGTTTTCGTCTTTTCTCAATTCATCACAAAGCGTTTCGGTAATAGGAAATTCTGTTCTTGCGCTTGCAGTCGCTGTTCCCGTTGCAAATGCGGCTACAACTGCATTCGCCGTTCTTGAAACACTGAATGCTTTTACAACTGCCTTTGCAGGAGTTTTTGCGATGATAGTATCTTCTTCGGGTAAGGTTGCCATGGGTACATCCTATGCATCCTTAGCGGTGTTGTCAGATACATTGTTTTCGACTCTTCTTTCGGGCGTCAGTCAGCCTGCAGTAAATGCCATGTGTGCCCTTGGCTTTTTATCTTGCTTTGATATATATAAATTCAGTGAAAAAATATCTACAACAGTGAAAAAGCTTTATATAACATTTCTTGGCTTTATTGGTACATTTTTTTCGGGGATTGTCACACTTAAAGGTGTTATGGGTGCAGGCATAGATTCCCTGACATCAAGGGGAATCAGGTTTGTTGTCGGGCGCACAGTTCCTGTTATAGGTGGTGCAGTAAGTGATACATATTCAGCCCTCGTTTCAAGCCTTTCCCTGATAAAAAGCACTGTGGGAATATTCGGTATAGTAACTGTTGTTTTAACTGTTTTTCCGTCTTTGCTGGAGCTTATTGGTTGGGTTTTCGCTTTAAGCGTTATCATTTCAATATCGGAGCTTTTAGGCTCGAATGATTGTGTGGGTATGTTTAATATTTTCAAGGATGCCCTGACGCTTCTTGGTGCAACAACGGTTTTTTCTGCAGTTATTTTCATTGTGTCAGTAGGTGTAGTTATTTTCGTAAAGGGTGTTTAAAATGGCAGAAATTATAAAAACAGTTTTTTTAAACTATGCCGTTTGCGCCTTGGTAGGCGGCGTACTGGAGTATATTGCACCTGAAAAAACCAAGAAAACTCTCAGGGTTGCGGTGGTTTCGGTGATGCTGTTGGTCGTTGTTACACCTGTTGTAAAAGGTGAAATAAGCCTTGAAGAAAATATGCTTTCCGAGGAGGAAATCAGCGAAAAAGTTAATTACAATGCTCTTATGCACACTGCAAATTTAACTGAACAGAAGCTAAAGGAAGAAATGAAGAAAATACTCATAAATGAAGGCATTAATGAATATGAAATATATATAATCACAACAATTGATGAAGAAAGCAACACGGTTTTCTTGGAGGAGATAAAAATAGAGGTAGGCGAAGCCTTTGAAAATAAAATAAGTGCTATAAAAAATAATGTTTCTGAAGAATATCAAGAGGTTTTAAAAGTCGGTGTTAAAAATGAATGATTTGTTTGAAAAATTAAGAAATCTAAAAATCGGCAAAAAAAATATTATTCTGGTGGCAGTAGCGGTTTTAATTATGATTTTACTTCTTATAAGTGAGCTTTTTAACTCTGATAACACCGAAAATATTGCGAAAGAAAATACAGAAATATATTCCACTCAATATATTGAAAAAACGGAAAAAGAGCTTGAAGAACTTCTTGAAAATATAAGTGGAGCAGGTGAGGTCAGGGTTATGGTAACCCTTGAAAATTGCTATGAAAATGTTTATGCAAAGGGCTATAACGAGAAAAGTGAAGATAAAAATGATTCATTGAAAAGTGAAACCGAAGAAGAATACATAATTGTGAAAAATGGCTCAAACATCGAAGAATGTCTTGTTGTAAAAGTCTATGAGCCAACTGTTAAGGGTGTTGCTGTAATAGCCCAGGGTGCAGGCAATACTCAGGTGAAAAATGCAATTACCCAGACCGTTTGCGCGTTGTTTGATATAAGCACTGCAAAGGTTTCGGTAGAGAAAATGACAGAAAAGTAAGGAGATTTTCTATGAATGTATTAATTAAAAGACGACAGCTTATTTTAGCAACCCTTGTTGTAGCCTTGGGTGCTGCAGTGTTTGTGAATTGGTATTATACCGGCAATAATTCAACAATCCAATCACCTGAAGAAACAACAGAGACTGAGTATGTTCAGAACCTCGGAGAAGCTAAATATGTAAATGCATCGGGTGAGGAAGCGGACTATTTCAGCGAGGTGAAATTAAATCGACAGAAATCAAGGGACGAAGCCTTGGATGCACTTAATAAATCTCTTGAAAAAGCCAAAAGCGGTAGCGATGAAGCAAAGGCGATAACAAAATCCATTGATGAGCTTACTGCCCAGATTAAACTTGAAAGCGATGTTGAAGCCCTTATTTCTGCAAAGCTTGCGAGCGAATGTGTCGCAGTAATCAACGAAAAATCCGCTCAGGTTGTCGTTTCGAAGGAGGCATTAAGCGAAGACGCAACCTTGCAGATTATTGATGTTATAACAACCAACACAGAGCTTTCAGCAGATAAAATCAAAATCACACAATCCGAATAATAAAAAACACCGACGGTTACGAATTCGTAGCCGTTATCTTATTTTAATGCTTAATTATGTTGAAAAATTTGCAATATTATGGTAATCTAAAATTGTGTCATTATGTTCATATTTTTAGGGGATGTATATTGTGAAAAAAATGTTTAAAAGAAGCTTATCAATCTTACTTGCTATTACAATGATTTTCAGCTCTGTGTACGCAGGGCTGAGTGAGGTTGACTTTAGAAATTTTGGTGAACTTGTAAAGAAGCTGACACCGGATTTTTCTGTCAAATCGCAAGCTGCGAGCATAAGTGATTTGACCTTTACTTTAACCGATGGTGGCAAATCTTATTCAGTAAAAAGCAGCAACACATCGGTAAGCGGAAGCCTGACTATACCCTCGACCTACAACGGTTTACCGGTAACAAGTATTGGCTCTTCTGCTTTTTATAATTGCAAAAGCCTTACATCAGTTACAATCCCTGATGGTGTAACAAGTATAGGTGCTTCAGCTTTCAGTCTGTGTGAAAGCCTTGAGTCAATAGAAATCCCTGATAGCGTAACAAGTATAGGTGGTCATGCATTCTATAAATGCTACGATCTTTCTGAAATTCGTCTTCCCGATTCTTTAACATATATTGGTTCGTTAGCGTTTATTGGTACCGGTGTTATTAACGATCAAACTAATTGGGAAAACAATGTTTTTTATATAGACGATTACCTGATTGCTGGTAATACAGCGTATTATGATAACTATGACGAAGAGTGGGAGTTTACCGGTAAAGTCACAGGAGATTATACTGTAAAACAGGGTACAAAATTGATTGCAGATTATGCTTTTCGTAATTGTACAGGTCTTACATCGGTTACAATTCCTGATAGTGTAACGAACATAGGTAATTATGCTTTTTATAATTGTACAGGTCTTACATCAGTTACAATTCCTGATACTGTAACAAGTATAAGTACATATGCTTTCTATTATTGCTCAAGTCTTACATCAATAACCATCCCTGATAGTGTAACAAGTATAGGTGCGTCAGCTTTCAGGAGTTGTAAAGGTCTTACAACAATAGAAATTCCCGATAGCGTAAAAAGCATAGGTTCATCTGCTTTTTATTATTGCACAAGCCTTACATCAATTACAATTCCTGATAGCGTAAAAAGCATAGGTTCATCTGCTTTTGAAAGTTGCACAAGCCTTCCGTCAATTACAATCCCTGATAGTGTAACAAGCATAAATGAAGCAGTTTTTAAAGATTGTACAAGCCTTACATCAATTAATCTTCCTGAATCTTTAACATACATTCATACAGTTGCGTTTAATAATACTGGTCTTGTTAAAGATCAAACTAATTGGGAAGATAATGTTTTGTATATCGATAAATACCTCATAGCTGGTAATACAGCGTATTATGATAGGTCTGACGAATGGTGGGAATATACTGGCAAGGTCAGTGGTAATTATACTGTGAAGCAAGGTACAAAATTGATCGCAGCTTATGCTTTCAGTAATTGCACGGGTCTTACATCAGTTACAATCCCTGATAGTGTAACGATAATGGGAAGTTATGCTTTCTATAAATGCACAAGCCTTAAATCTGTTACAATCCCAAATAGTGTAACAAGCATAGCTTCTTCTGCATTCGGTTCTTGTACAAGCCTTACAACTGTAACAATCCCTGATGGTGTAACAAGCATAGGTTATTCAGCCTTCAATGGTTGTACAAGCCTTACATCAGTTACAATCCCTGATAGCATAACTAGTATAAGTGAGTATGCATTCAATGGGTGCACAAGTCTTACATCGGTAACAATTCCTGATAGCGTAACAAGTATAGGTAATTATGCTTTTGAAAAGTGCACAAGCCTTACATCGGTATATATAACGGATATGGTGGCATGGTGTGGTATAGCTTTTGGTAACTATACCGCTAACCCGTTATATTATGCAAAGAATTTATATTTAAATGATAAATTGATAACCAATCTTATTATTCCTGATGTCGTTACAAGCATAGGTAAATATACTTTCAATGGATGCACAAGCCTTACATCAATAACCATACCTTATAGTGTAAAAAGTATAGGTAATTCAGCCTTCAGCACTTGTACAGGTCTTACATCAATTACAATTCCCGATAGCGTAACTAGTATAAGTAATTATGCGTTCTCTGGTTGCTCAGGTCTTACATCAATAACAATCCCTGATAGTGTAACAAGCGTGGGTTGGTATGCTTTCCGGAATTGTACAAGTCTTAAAAAAGTGTATTGGAATGCAAAAAAAGTTGCAGATATAAGCAACGGTACTCAAGCTTTTTCTAAAGCTGGAACAGCGGGCGAAGGTATAGATGTGATTTTCGGTGATACTGTTGAGGAGATTCCCGCATATTTATTCTATCAAAGTAATGCATCAGATAGACCGGAAATTATATCTGTAACAATGGGAAAAAGTGTAAAGGTTATAGGTGATAGTGCTTTCTCCGGTTGTACAAAACTTACATCAATCACAATTCCCGATAGTGTAACAAGCATAGGTAATTATGCTTTCTCTAGTTGTACAGGTCTTACATCAATAACAATCCCCGATAGTGTAATAAGTTTAGGCAATAATGCTTTCGCTGGTTGTACAGGTCTTACATCAATCACAATTCCCGATAGTGTAACAAGCATAGGTAATTATGCTTTCTCTGGTTGTACAGGTCTTACCTCAATAACAATCCCTGATAGTGTAACAAGTATAAGTGAATATGCTTTCTATGGATGTACAGGTCTTATATCAGTTGCAATTCCAAATAGTGTAACAAGTATAGGTAATTCTGCTTTCTATAATTGCAAAAGCCTTACATCAATTACAATTCCTGATAGTGTAACAAGCATAGGTTCATCT
>JAZRDP010000005.1:0-31165 GCA_045660345.1 Acutalibacteraceae bacterium | reverse complement strand
GATAGTTGTTCTTGAACTGAAACGCCTTGCTATAATGCTTCAACAAGATGAGGAACTTCTTGTGGATATTCTTGAAAGGAAGACTAACAAGGATTTCTATGATGAGAAAAAACACCTTGAGGAGCAGTTGCAGAAAGCAATAGTCCGTCAACAAACAGTTGCTTCACTTTATGAGAAACTGTATGAGGATAATGCTTCGGGCAAAGTTACGGATGAATGGTTTACCCACATGTCCCACAAGTATGAGGTTGAGAGAACAGAGCTGAAGGTCAGAATATTTAACCTGAGAGAAAAGGTTGCAAATATGCAGACGGTTCAGCACAGCAAGGATATGTTTATCGGTGCAGTAAGAAAGTTCTTGGATATGGATACTATCACAGCACCACTCATTCACGAGCTCATTGACCACATTGATGTGTATGAGGCAGAGGGCAAGGGTAAAAACAAGACACAGAGAGTTGCGATTCATTACAACTTCGTAGGTTATCTTGAAATACCTGAAAATGACACACCTTGCTTCACAGCAGATACCCGTCAAGGAGTAGCAATAGGATATATTGCAAAACCTACAGAAAAGTCAGCATAACAAAAAGTCGCACTCCGAAAGGAATGCGACGATACATAAAAATTTATCAAACTATATACAAAACTCTATTTTAAGCAAAAAAATTGAGTATTCACAGGTCAAATCCCTTATGAATACTCACTATGGTGCGGGTAACAGGACTTGAACCTGCAAGTCTCGCGACATATGGACCTGAACCATACGTGTTTGCCAGTTTCACCATACCCGCATATTAACTTTTTTGTGTGATTTTCATCACTATTTTATCACTGAATTTGACCGTTTTCAAGCCCTTGCACTTAGGATGGGTTACCTGAATCTAACGCGTCTGCCAATTCCGCCACCCCTGCATATTTAGAATTTGTATTTTACCACATAAAATATTTTATGTCAACAAATCAGCTTTAAATTTAAACCTTTGATTTAAGCATTTTAAGAATCGTAAGCTCTCTTAAGTACAGGCTTGCTCGGTCGGTTTCCTTGCTCTGATAATCACTGAAAATTTCTATTGCTTCATCTATATCCACCCATCTGACAGAAACCTTGTTATATTCCTCGCTTTCGGTCAGATGTCTTTCGCACTCGCCTACTATTTCGCAAATGAAGTAATTATTTTCCCAAAGAACCTCATAGGCATATTCCTTGACCTTAATAAAGGCTTTTACAGGCCTAACCTTAAGCCCTGCTTCCTCCTGCAATTCTCTGATAACACACTCCTCGTATGTTTCGCCACTCTCAAGTCCTCCACCGGGACTCATATAAACTCCTGTTCTTTCCTCGAAAGATAGGAGAACCTTATTGTCCTTTATGATAAGACCTCTGCAGCCTACTCTTACTCTTTCAGGAGGATAGGTATATGCTCTTGCAAATTGCTTTATTGTTATAAATTTATTCTCCGCTTGCATTATATCACCTTTTGAATTTAATAAACTAATTATAATACTATGTATGGTAAAAAGCAACATTGACACTTAAACTTATAAATGATATTCTTTTTTTAACATTATTATTCAGGTGATACTATGATAAGCTACCCTAATCCTTTTATACCCCAACGCGCTGACCCTTATATTGTTAAGGGTCCTGACAATTTTTATTATTTTACCGCCTCTTACCCTGCATATCTTAATGTTGACAGCGGTTATGACAGAATTATTCTCCGCAGAAGTAAGACAGTTATAGGCCTGAAGGATGCTGAGGAAAAGGCGATATGGCTCGCTCATAAGCAAGGCAATATGGCAAAGCATATATGGGCGCCTGAAATACATTTTATTTGTGGCAAATGGTATATTTTCTTTGCTGCGGGAGATTCTGACAACATCTGGAACATTCGTCCTTATATTCTTATGTGCAAGGGCTCAGACCCTCTGAACGACCCTTGGGAAGAAAAAGGAAAAATGCAGGCAACGGAAAATGATTGTAAATCCTTTACTGAGTTTTCCCTTGATATGACTTATTTTGAAAATAACGGGAAGCACTATTTAATCTGGGCAGAAAAGTTGGGCGATTCCTCTCTCTTTATGGCAGAAATAAACCCTGACGAGCCTTGGAGACTTACTTCAATGCCAATTCTTTTGACAAAACCCGAATACCCTTGGGAAAAGGTACGATTTGCAGTAAACGAGGGCCCATCTGTTTTGAAAACAGAAGAAAAAATATTTGTTTTCTTTTCTGCTTCGGGTACTGGTGAGGAATACTGTATGGGTATGCTTTTTGCAGAAAAAAACGCAGATTTAATGAACGCTTCCTCTTGGACAAAGCTTTCCGAGCCCGTTCTTGAAACCAAGGATTTAACTGACGAGGCGGGGCCAGGTCACAACAGCTTTGTAGTTGACGAAAACGGAAAGCTTCTTTTGATTTACCACGCCCGTCCAGCCTCTCATGCAGATAAAAAATGTGGTTCCTTCTGCGAAGAGGTGCTTTACGATCCATGTCGTCATGCACGAATAAAAAAAGTGATTTTCGACAACAATTACCCTTTGTTAAAATAATATCTTTTATTGTTTTTCACCTCTTTTTATAATATAATAAAATTAGTAATATCAACTTGCACGAGGTGCGTTTTATGAAAAAAATCGACCCAACTGTTTTAAAGGAAACTGGCTATATTGCAGCAATGGTTTTTATATTCAGCCTGATTCTGCAATCCGTGTTCTTAATAATCGGCAAATGGGATTACACCGTTCTTACCGGAAACCTTTTAGGCTTTGTTGCTGCAGTAGGAAACTTCTTTCTTATGGGGCTTTCCGTTCAATCTTCTTTGGGTAAAGAAGAAAAAGATGCAAAAAATTTAATGAAGGCTTCTCAATCATTACGATTACTTCTTATTTTTGTAATTGCCCTTATCGGTTATCTTGTTCCTGTTTTCAATACAATTATGGTGCTTATTCCTCTGCTCTTCCCAAGAATTGCAGTTGCTTTAAGACCAATATTTATTAAAAAGAAATAATCAATCTGACATATAAAAAGAGGTGATGCTTTTGCAAGAAGCGAAAATTAAATTCAAGGTGGTAGATATTTTTTACATTGTTATGATGATTCTGCCTATTGCTTGCGGTATTGTCCTTCAGGTGCTGACAGAGCCTGCTACAACAGAAATCACCATAACGGGTGCAAGAATATTCTTCACCATACCAATGCCCTTGCAGGATTTTCCGGTTACGGAATCGCAAATCAACTCCGCATTGGTGCTTATAACCCTTTTCTTCTTCTGCCGTTTTATAACCCACGGCATAAGCGAGAAGGCAGACCTTAAAAGGCAACATATTGCGGAACTTGCCGTTGAGAAAATCGATGGTATGGTGCTTGAAAATATGGGCGAATATTTCAAGGGCTACGCACCCTTCGTTCTTGCTATACTTCTTCTCTCCGCTTGCTCGAGCCTTTTGTCACTTTTCGGTCTTTTCCCTCCCACATCTGACATTAATATAGTCGGCGGATGGGCAATTCTCGTTTTCTTTATTATTACCTATTACAAAATGAAATGCGGACCATTGAACTATCTCAAGGGCTTTACTCAGCCCGTTGCATTTTTAGCACCCATTAACTTTATCAGTGAATTTGCAACACCTATTTCAATGTCCTTCCGTCACTACGGAAATGTTCTTTCGGGAACAGTTATTTCAACTCTTCTCGCTTTTGCACTTGGCGGTCTTTCAAGCAAGCTTTTAGGTGCATTACCCGGATTTTTAGCAGACATACCTATTTTTCAGGTTGGTATTCCTGCGGTGCTTTCGGTTTACTTTGATGTTTTCAGCGGATGTCTTCAGGCATTCATTTTTGCAATGCTCACTATGCTCAATGTTGCGGGAGCGTTTGATTTCGAGCTTTATGAAAAAAGAAGGCAGAAAAAGCTTTCAAAAGATAACAAATAATTTGGAGGAAATATTATGGAACTCGCACTTGGTATTATTTTAGGTTGCTGCGCTCTTGGCGCAGGTTTGGCAATGATTGCAGGTATCGGCCCCGGTATCGGTGAAGGTAATGCAGTTGCAAGCGCTTGTGAAGCTATCGGCCGTCAGCCCGAAAGCAAGGGTGCCGTTACAACAACAATGCTTATGGGCTGTGCTGTTGCAGAAACAACAGGTCTTTATGCCCTTGTTATTGCAATTCTTCTTATTTTCGTTGCACCCAGACTTCTTGTAAATATTCTTGTGGAAACAATTCAATCTCTTTAATTCTCAGATTTCAAAGAGTAAATTGGAGTAAAGCATTATGCAAACATTAGATGTTATTTCAATAAATATATGGCAAATGCTTGTTTCTCTTGCTAACCTTGCACTGCTTTTCTGGGGAGTAAAGAAATTTCTTTACAAACCCGTCAAGAAAATGCTTAAAGCCCGTCAGGATGCTATCGATGTGCAATATAGCGAGGCTGAAAACGCAAAAAATCAGGCTTTGTCAGAAAAACAGGATTACGAAGAAAAGCTGTCAAGCGCAAAGGAAGAGGCTGACAGTATCATTCAGTCTGCAGTAAGCCTTGCTAAAATGAGAGAAAATGAAATTCTCGAAAAAGCAAAAAATGATGCAGATGTTATTGTTCGTCAAGCAAAAGAAAATGCAGAATTAGAACTGACAAAGGCAGAAGACAGCATCAAGCGTGAAATTGTTGATGTCAGCACTATTCTTACAAGCAAAATTCTTGAACGCGAAATAAATTCTGACGACCACAGACAGATTATCGATTCCTTTATAGAGGAAATAGGTGACAGTTATGACACAAATTGATAAAGAGTATGCAGCTGCCCTTTTTTCTCTCGCAACAGATAACAATGCCGTTGACGAATATGAAAAAAGCCTTTTGGAAATTGAAAGTGTTTTCAAAGAGAATCCTGATTACATCAAGGTCCTTGAATCTCCTGCCATACCCTTGTCAGAAAGAATTTCCTTTATTGACAAGGCATTTGAAGGCGCATATACAGAATTCATTGTTTCTTTCATAAAGGTGCTTTGCGAAAACGGACATATTTCTCAAATCGGCAATTGCATCGGTGCTTTCTGTGAACTAGTGAGAATTTATAAAAACCGCACAATTGCTACGGTTTATTATGTTGAGCCTCTTTCTCAGGAGCAAAAATCTGCTCTTCTTGAAAAATTGCAGAAAATAAGCGGTAAAATTATTGAACCTGAATTTATAAAGGATGAAAGCCTTATCGGTGGTATCAAGGTTCAGATTGATGACAAAATTATAGACGGTAGTATAAGAAACCGTCTTACTAAAGCAAAGGGTGAAATGAGTAAATGAATAATCCCGGCGAAATCAGCAGTATTATAAAAAGCCAGATAGAAAATTATAAATCCCGAGTTGAAATGACTGAAACGGGCAAGGTTATTCTTGTTGGTGACGGTATTGCCAGAGTATATGGTCTTTCTAACTGTATGGCTAATGAGCTTCTTGAGTTTGAAGACGGCTCTTTCGGTATGGCACAAAACCTTGAAGAAGAAACTGTTTCCGTTGCGGTTCTTTCAAATAAAAATAATATCCGCGAGGGTTCATCCGTAAAAAGAACAGGCAAGGTTCTCTCCGTGCCTGTTGGCGAAAAGCTTTTAGGAAGAGTTGTAAATGCTCTCGGCGAGCCAATTGACGGAAAAGGTCCTGTTCAATATAGCGCTACCCGTCCTATCGAATCAGAAGCACCCGGTATCATTGAAAGAAAAAGTGTTAGCGTACCCTTGCAGACAGGTATCAAGGCTATTGACAGTATGATTCCTATAGGCAGAGGTCAGCGTGAGCTTATTATCGGTGACCGTCAGACAGGTAAAACAGAAATTGCCATTGATACAATTATCAATCAGAAAAACTCCGATGTTATCTGCATTTATGTTGCCATCGGACAGAAAAGCACATCAGTTGCTCAATTGGCAAATGAACTTAACAAAAATGGCGCTTTAGGTTATACAATTATCGTTTCTGCTTCTGCTTCGGAAAGCGCGCCTCTTCAGTACATCGCACCATATAGCGGTTGCGCTATGGCAGAATATTTCCGCGAGCAAGGCAAGGATGTTTTAATTATCTATGATGATTTAAGTAAACACGCGGTTGCATATCGTGCGCTTTCTCTTCTCATTCGTCGTCCTCCCGGACGAGAGGCATATCCCGGTGATGTTTTCTATCTTCATTCTCGTCTTCTTGAGCGTGCGGCTTGCGTTGCAGACGAATACGGCGGCGGTTCAATTACCGCTCTCCCCATTATCGAAACCCAGTCAGGTGACGTTTCTGCATATATTCCCACTAATGTTATTTCTATTACCGACGGACAGATTTTCCTTGAAACAGAGCTTTTCCATTCAGGTATTATGCCTGCTATCAACCCCGGTATTTCTGTTAGCCGTGTAGGTGGCTCCGCTCAGTTAAAGGGTATGAAGAAGGTTTCAGGTGAGCTTAAGCTTCTCTATTCACAGTATCGTGAATTGCAGTCCTTTGCTCAGTTCGGTAGCGACCTTGATGCAGATACTAAAGCAAGACTTGCTCTGGGTGAGCGTATTGTTGAGGTTCTCAAGCAGGGCAGAAATAATCCCGTTCGCGTTGGCTGTCAGGTTGCAATAGTTTATGCCGCAATCAAGGGCTATCTTGATAGCGTTCCCGTTTCAAAGGTTCACGAATACGAGAAAAACCTCTTTCTGAAGCTTGAAAATGAAAAGGGCGAATGGCTTAAGAGAATTGAAGCAGGTTTCTATGACGAGGCAGATGAGGAAGAGCTCAAAGCAGTTCTTTCAGAAATGCAGGTGTAAGCTATGGCAGGAAACACAAAAGCGCTTCGAATAAGAATAAAAAGCGTTAACTCCACCCTACAGCTTACAAAAGCAATGGAGCTTGTGGCATCTTCAAAAATCCGCCGTGCAAACGAGGCAATGCAAAAAGCGAGAGAATATACCGCTTCTTTGGAAAAATCAATTTCTCTTCTTACAAGTGAAAAGGAATGTTTGAAAAGCCCTTATATGCGACAGACTGAAAGCCCGAGAACAAAAATAATTGTTATTGCAGGTGACAGAGGTCTTGCAGGTGGCTATAATGCAAATGTTTTCAGACTTTGCAACTCCTTCCCCGATGCAGAATTCATTCCAGTCGGCAAAAGAGCCTGCGAGAGATTTGATAAGGAAATTAATTCCTCAGAGCATTTTTCTTTCAGCGACGCAGCAACTCTTGCAGATGAGCTTTGCAAGGATTTCAGCGAAGAGAAATTTGACAGATTAGGCGTTATTTTCACAAGATATAATTCTGTTATGTCCTGGGACGCTCAGATCAAATGGCTCCTCCCCTTTCAGAAAAGTGAAAAAGACTCAACTGTAAGCACAATTTTCGAGCCTGACCACCTTACAGTTCTCAACCTTACCGCAAGAGAATATGTGGCAGGTATTTTAATCGCTTGTCTTAGAGAAAGCTTTGCTTGTGAGGTTGCTTCAAGACGAATTGCAATGGATTCCGCAGGTAAAAACGCAAAACAGATGATAGACGACTTAGGTCTTCAATATAACCGCGCTCGTCAAGGCGCAATTACTCAGGAAATTACAGAAATTGTTGCCGGTAGCGGTAACTAAAAAATCTAATTCACAGAGGTGAATACATTGGAAAAATTAACTGTGGGTAAGGTTGTTCAGGTTATGGGTCCCGTTGTTGACGTAAGATTCAACGAGGGTGAGCTTCCTGAAATCCTTAACGCACTTACTATACCCGTTGGGGAAAGAAAGCTGACTGTTGAGGTTGCTCAGCACATCGGCGACAACACCGCAAGATGTATTGCCATGGCTTCAACTGACGGTCTTCAGAGAGGTACACCTGTTACTGATACAGGCGCACCTATTTCCGTTCCGGTTGGTCGCGAAACCTTAGGACGAATTTTCAATGTTTTGGGTGACGCAGTTGACAATATTTCCAACCCCGAAACCGCAGAAAAATGGAGCATTCATCGTTCTGCTCCCGCTTATGATGAGCTTGCAACAAGCGCAGAAATCTTTGAAACAGGTATCAAGGTTATCGACCTTGTTTGCCCCTATTCAAAGGGTGGTAAAATCGGTCTTTTCGGCGGTGCAGGCGTTGGTAAAACTGTTCTTATTATGGAGCTTATCAACAATATCGCAAAAGAGCATGGAGGTATCTCCGTTTTCTCAGGTGTTGGTGAGCGCACCCGTGAAGGTAACGACTTATACTGTGAAATGAAAGAATCCGGAGTTATCAACAACACCGCTCTTGTTTACGGACAGATGAACGAACCTCCCGGAGCTCGTATGAGAGTTGCTCTTTCAGGTCTTACAATGGCAGAATATTTCCGCGACAAAGAAGGTCAGGATGTTCTTCTCTTCATTGATAATATTTTCCGTTTCACTCAGGCAGGTTCAGAGGTTACCGCTCTTTTGGGCAGAATGCCCTCCGCCGTTGGTTATCAGCCAACTCTTGCAACTGAAATGGGTGCTTTACAGGAAAGAATTACATCCACAAAAAAGGGCTCAATAACATCTATTCAGGCAGTTTATGTTCCTGCGGATGACCTTACTGACCCTGCTCCTGCAACAACCTTTGCTCACCTTGATGCAACAACTGTTCTTGCAAGAAATATTGCTTCTCAGGGTATTTACCCTGCAGTTGACCCTCTTGAATCCTCAAGCCGAATTCTCTCTCCCGAAATTGTTGGCGAAGAGCATTACTATGTTGCTAAAGAGGTTCAGAGAATTCTTCAGAGATATAATGAGCTTATGGACATTATCGCAATTATGGGTATGGATGAGCTTTCTGACGAAGATAAGCTTCTTGTTCAGAGAGCAAGAAAAATTCAGCGATTCCTTTCCCAACCCTTTGATGTTTCCGAAAAATTCACAGGCATCAAGGGTAAATATGTTCCCATAAGCGAAACTGTCCGTGGCTTCAAGGAAATCATAGAGGGAAAGCACGATGACTTACCTGAATCTGCATTCCTTTTTGTCGGTACAATTGAGGAAGCGATTGAAAAGGCAAAGAAGGTGCAGAAGTGAACACATTCCACTTAACTGTATCATCTCCTGACGGCAATAAATTTGACGGCGAGGTTTTTAAATTTGATGTTCGTGGTATTGAAGGTGAACTTGCAATTATGGCAGGTCACATACCCTTTATCACATCGGTTATCAAAGCTCCTTGCACTATTTGGCTTTCCGAAGCAGAAAAGAAAACGGCAGCATCAAACGGTGGTTTGCTAACCGTTGATACAGACCGTGTAACATTTATTTCGGGTTCATTTACTTTTGACGATTAATTAACAGCTCCCACAGCTTTTCGAAAAAGCTGTGGGAGATAAATTTTTATTTTAACTTTTCTAATCTTGCTATATCTGCAATAACAATCATTTTCATACCGCTTTCTAACGGCATTTCGGGGTCAATGCTTGTTATAACCTCATCACCCTTCAATATTGCTACCACATTAACAGAATATTTTTTCCTCAGATGAAGCTCTACAAGGCTTTTTCCTACCCATTGAGGTTTAACATCAAGCTCAACCATTGAAACATCCTCAGAAAGCTCAACAATATCAATAAAGCCTGAGCTCATAAGATTTTTCCCGAGGCGCGTACCTGCCTCTTTTTCAGGGAACACTACCTTATCTGCTCCAACTCTGTAAAAAATCTTGCCATGCATTTCTTCAACACATTTTGCAATAACAGTTTTTACGCCTGCCTCCTTACAAAGAGTAATTGCCATAACCGTTGACTCAAGATTTTTTGCCATTGCTATAACCACAACATCAACATCAGCAATATCAAGCTTATCAATAACCTCAGGGTCAGTAACATCTGCACATTTGCAAACAGGAATAAATTGAGCTGCGTCATTAACTCGCGACTCGTTACGGTCAACTGCAATAACATCTGCTCCATTTTTTACAAGCTCTTCTGCCACAGCTCTGCCATATCTGCCAAGGCCAAAAACTGCATAAGTTTTATTTATACTCATAATTTTCACCCCACACTTATATCTTCAACAGGATTTTTTATTATATTTGGATTTTTCTTCTTCACATTAAGAGCAAACGCTAAAGAGATAGGGCCAACCCTACCGAAATACATAGTAGCTATGATTATAAGCTTTCCTGCCGTATTTAATGAAGCTGTTAGATTTCTCGTAAGACCAACTGTTGCAGTGGCGCTTACAGTTTCATAAAGAATATCAAGAAAATCCGCTTCAACTACGGCTGCCAGAAGTGTTGTTGATATAAACATTATAATAAACGATGTGCAAACAACTGCAACAGCCTTGCTCACCGCTTCCTTGGTCAGTGACCTATTAAACATTGTAACATCATTTTTGTTTTTTATTGCCGCCACTGTGGCCGCAACTACTACCGCTATTGTTACAGTTTTAATGCCACCTGCAGTACCGACAGGAGAACCACCTATAAACATCAGCAATAATGAAACTGCTGCTGAGCCATTTGAAAAGCTTTCCTGCTGAATTGTAGCGAAACCTGCTGTTCTGGTGGTTACTGACTGAAAAAAGGATGCCTGAATTTTTTGGAATATTGTAAAATTCTTCATTGTCTGAGGATTATCATATTCAAAAAGGAAAACAGAAATCGCACCTCCAAAAATCAGAACAAGCGTTGTTACAAGCGCAATTTTACTATGGAGCGTTAAATTCTTCAAAACCTTTATCTTTCTCTTTTTTCTGAGCTTCAGAACTCTTGCTACATCCCACCAGACAATAAATCCTATACCGCTGAAAAAGATTAAAAGACAAGTAGTCAGATTGATAATGGGATTGTGAACATAATTGCACAAGCTATTTTCTGCAATTATATCAATACCCGCATTACAAAAAGCAGAAATTGCCGTAAAAACTGAAATCCATATACCCTTCAAGCCAAATTCAGGAACAAATACTGTCATATAAAGAAGAGCGCCTATACCCTCAACCAAAAATGTTCCTAAAACAACCCTTTTAACGAATTTTGAAAGCCCTGAAAGAGTATTCAGATTAAAAGCATCCTGCAAAAGAACTCTGTCAGAAAGTCCCATTTTTTTATGGAACATCATAGCAATAATTGAAACAACTGTTATAACACCTAATCCGCCAATCTGAATCAAGAATAAAATTACAATTTGACCGAATGTACTCCATGCAGAAAATGTGGGCACTACTACAAGACCCGTAACGCAGGTAGCAGTTGTCGAGGTGAAAAGAGCATCAATAAATGGTGTCCATTCCCCTTTTGCAGAGCTTACAGGCAAACAAAGTAAAACCGCGCCTAAAAGCACAGCTATCAAAAAACTGATTAGTATTATATGTGTTGTAGAAAGTCTTCGTTTTGATTTTTTCATTACTTTGCCTTTTCTTATTTCAGTATATTTCCAATTATACCACACCCATATTTTTTCGCAACAATTTTAAAATAAATTGTGACAAACACCATTTGTTATGATAAAATATTTTCATAAATTAAAAGCAGGTGATATTTATGGCATATTTATTTGTTCATTTCAAAGAAAAGCTTACTGTTGACGGTGAGGCAGTTTATTTCGGTATCAGCAAGGACGGCTTTAACTGGGAAAAGGTCAATGACGGAAATCCTATTCTTATGAGCAATCTCGGTGACAAGGGTTGTCGCGATATTGAAATAATCAGACTTCACACGGGTGACTTTGTAATTCTGACAACCGACCTTTGCATTGCCCGTAAATTCGACGAAAACTATAATGTTGATTGGAAACACATAAACAGCCACGGCAGTAAATGTCTTTCAATATGGAAAACTGATGACCTTGTTAATTTCTCAGAGCAAAGGATGCTTCATTTTGGAAGAAATGATTTCGGCTGCCTCTGGGCACCTGAAATATTCTTTGATGAAATCAACGAAGAATATCTTATACATTGGGGCTCAACAGTTGAAGAAAATGATTTTACTCATATGTCCATTTACTGCTCTGTTACAAAGGACTTTGAATCATTTTCTGAACCCAAGCTTTATTTTACAAAGGAAAACGAAATTCTTGATTCCCATATAACCAAGGTTGGCAATACTTATCACCTTTTCTATAAGAATGCTCATAATCCGGGTATGAATATGCACGCAACATCAGAAAATCTCTATGGACCATTTGACCACGATGAAGCATTTCAGGAATATATGGAAAAGAATGTTCCGAATCCCGGTGCATACGAGGGTCCGACCACCTATACTCTTCCTGACGGAAGATGGTGCCTTATGCTTGACTTTTTCGGTTGCGAAAAAGAAAAAATGGGTTATGTGCCATTTGTTTCTTCTCGTCCCGGTGATATGAATTTCAAAAGAGCTGATGAAGAGTTTTCCTTCCCATACGGCTTCAAGCACGGAAAGGTTATAGAAATCACCGACGAAGAATATTTAAGACTTAAAAATATATAAGCATATAAGAAAAACTCTTGCCGTTACAATTCAGCAAGAGTTTTGTTTTTTAATACATAGCTTCGCGTTTTTTCTTTTTTATGAATTTATAAACCGCGTATGTCACAATAAGAATTGCGGTAACAGAAAGCCCTATATAAGCATCGATATTTGAGTTGCCTTCGATTTTAAGCTCGTTCCAGAGCATATTCATGTAGTTTTGAGTTTCATAATCAAGATTCTGAAACATCTGTGTTTTCGGGGTATCCTTTTCATCAGGGTACAAGACCGTATTTCCCTTTAAATCATAATCATCAGATTCAAGAACATTGGAATGAGGAGTTGCATAGCAAAGATAATTTGCATTAGCTACTGCAATCTCTTCTTCGAGCATAAAGTTAATATAAAGCTCTGCGGCTTCCTTATTTTCTGCAGTTTTCGGAATGCACATAGCGTCTACGAAGAAGTTAACGCCCTCTTTGGGATAAACAAATGCAAGGTCAGGATTAACATCATACATTGTCAGGAAATCACCTGCATAATAAGGTGCAAGTGCAGCTTCGCCATTTTCCATTTTGTTGAAAACCTCATCCATAACATAGGACGAAACCAAATGGTTCTGAGCCTTCAAGGCTTCAATAGCCTTGTCCCAGTCTTTGAGATCACCTGTGTTAATGCTCTGTCCTAAATAACATTGAGCAACACCAAAGGCATCACGAGGATTATTGAACATAAGAATTTCCCCGGCATACTGCTCATCCCAGAGAACGCCCCAGCTGTCAGGCTTTTCTTTTACAATTTTAGTGTTATAAATAAGTCCTACCATACCAACTGTATAAGGTACAGAGTATTTGTTATCGGGATCATAATAAAGTCCGCGATATTTTTCCAAGACATATTTATAGTTAGGAATGTTAGAGAAATCAATTTCTGCCAACATATCCTCGTCAATAAGCTTTGCAATCATATAATCGGAAGGAATTATAACATCATAATTCGCACCGCCGGATTGAAGCTTATTATACATATTCTCGTTACTTTCATAGTTTGAATAGTTAACAGTTATTCCGTAACGCTTTTCAAACTCTTTATTAACATCAAGAGTTCCCTCTGCGCCATCTGAGATATATTCACCCCAGTTATATACATTAAGAGTTGTACCCTCAAGATGAGAATAATCCTTCTTTTCTCCTGCGAAGCAAGGAACAACAGTAAGACCTAGAAGCATCAAACTGAATACTACTGAGAAAAAGCGTTTCATCATTTTGCACCGCCTTTTTTTCCGTTTTTCTTTTCTCCTCTTGAAGAAATGACATTTGATACAACTAAGAGTACAAGAATCGCAAGGAAAATAAGAGTAGAAAGGGCGTACATATCAGGTGTAACACGACGCTTTGTCATAGAGAAAATTCTGATTGGCAAAGTCTGTGAGCTTGTTCCGCTTACAAAATAGCTGATGATGAAATCATCAATTGAAAGAGTAAATGCCATCATAAGACCGGAAATAATACCGGGCATAATTGCAGGAAGAACAACCTTGTAGAACGCCTGAAATGGTGTGCAACCCAAATCCTGAGCCGCTTCTGAAAGATGGGCATCAGTCTGCTTCAATTTGGGAAGAACATTAAGAATAACATAGGGAAGCTCAAAGGTTATATGAGCAATAGTGAGAGTAGCAAAGCCGAGAGTACCCGTTTTGCCGAATAATCCGCCGATGAAAACGAAAAGGAGCATCATAGCGATACCTGTAACGATTTCAGGGTTCATCATAGGAATATTTGTAACAGTCATAACACTGCTTTTTACAAGCTTGTTTTTATAGCCGAAAATTGCTGTGGCAGCGGCAGTACCCATAACTGTTGAAACAAGCGAAGATATAACCGCAATAATCAAGGAGTTTTTAAATGCGGTAAGAGTTGCTGCATCACGGAAAAGCTCTCCGTACCAATGAAGAGAAAAGCCTTCAAAGACTGCTGTGCTTTTTCCTGAGTTAAAACTGAAAAGAATAAGCACGGCAATAGGTGCATAAAGAAAAAGGAAAACAAGACCTGTATAAAGCTTTCCGCCGAAGGAGGTTTTCTTTGTCATATTACAACACCTCCATCGTCATCAGAGAACTTGTTCATAACTGCAAGGCAAATGAATATAAGTATCATCAACACAAATGAAAGCGATGCACCTAAATTGAAATTGTTTGCAGTCTGGAACTGAGTTTCAATAATGTCACCGATAAGAGTTGTTCCTGTGCCACCTAATTTCTGAGAAATAAAGAAGGTGCTTACAGAGGGAACAAAAACCATAGTAAAGCCTGAAACAATACCGGGAACGCTTAAAGGAATGGTAACATTTCTGAAAACATCAAGCTTATTTCCGCCTAAATCCTGAGCCGCCTCAACAAGAGAGCGGTCTGCCTTAAGCATAACAGTATAAATAGGCAAAATCATATAGGGCAGGAAGTTATAAACCATACCGAGAACAACTGCACCACGGGTATTTATCAGGTGAACAGGCTCAAGGCTTAATCCTGCAAAATTATTTATACCTTCAACAATATAGTTAAGACCAGTTGTAAGAAGACCATTATCCTCTAAAATAGTCATCCATGAATATGTTCTCAAAAGGAAGTTCATCCACATAGGAAGCATAATGAGCATAGTCATTCTGCTTTGCTTTTCAGGACCCTTTGAAGCCATAATCATCGCAAGAGGATATGCAACAACAAGGCTTATAACAGTAGCTAAAAGACCCAACCATATAGAGAGAACTATTGTATCGGTGTATTTTCCGATACTGAGCATATTATCAAAAGTAAAATTACCGCTTTTGTCGGTAAAAGCGTAGTAGGCAACCATACAAAGAGGAACGATAATAAAGAGAGCCGCCCAGACAATGTATGGAGAACCTGCTATATGTGTCATAAGAGAAGATTTTTTCTTCATCACAAGCACTCCTTTCAAAATATCGTGGGAGGAGTTTTTATTCGTCCTCTTCCTCATAAGTAGCGTCAGAAAGCTCATCAAACTCTTCGCTGAATGAGCTATAGTCGCCGTAAAGACCGGAGTACTTGGATTTTTTCATAATGTGAATAGCATCGGGAATGATGTTAAGACCGATTGTTGAACCAACGGTCTGATTATGGGTTGATTCAATCATCCATTTAAAGCCCTTGATTTCAACGATAATTTCATAATAATCGCCTTTGAAGGTTGTTGATGTAACAACACCTGAAATCATAGCCTCGTCAACAGGAACAACATCAACATCCTCGGGACGCACAACAACATCAACCTGCTCGTCAACGCCGAAGCCCTTATCAAGACATTTGAATTTATGACCTGCCATTTCAACCCAGAAGTCTGCGCGCATAACGCCTTCGATGATATTACTTTCACCGATGAAATCTGCAACGAAAGCGTTTTTAGGCTCGTTATAAATATCAGTAGGTGTACCGATTTGCTGAATAACGCCTGAATCCATAACAACAATTGTGTCGGACATTGAAAGCGCTTCCTCCTGATCGTGAGTAACATAAATGAATGTGATACCCAAGCGCTTCTGAATATTCTTAAGCTCAACCTGCATATCCTTACGAAGCTTAAGGTCAAGAGCGCCTAAGGGCTCGTCAAGAAGAAGAACGCGAGGCTTAACAACAAGAGCTCGCGCAATTGCAACTCGCTGCTGCTGACCACCTGAAAGAGAAGATATATTTCTACGCTCAAAGCCCTTAAGGTTTACAAGAGCGAGCATTTCGGTAACAGCCTCTTTGATTTCCTTTTCAGGAGTCTTTTTAAGGCGAAGACCGAAAGCGATATTCTCATAAACATTCAAATGAGGGAAAAGAGCATAGCGCTGAAAAATGGTGTTCAATTGTCTTTTATGAGGCGGAACACCATTTATTACTTTACCATCAAAGATAACATCCCCCGAATCGGGCTGCTGAAAGCCTGCAATAATTCGGAGTGTAGTTGTTTTACCGCAACCTGAGGGGCCTAAAAAGGTAATAAACTCTTTGTCACGGATGTATAAATTCATATTGTCAATAATTGTTTCACCATCAAAGGAAACGGAGATGTTTTTTAAATCAATAATGTTGTTGGACAATTATACAGCCCCTTTCCGCAAATTAAGAATAGAAAAACCACCTAACCAAAGAACTTGAATATAATTCTTCAAAAAGGTGAGTTTTCCGCTCGAAAAAACAATACATATAAATAATATGTATAAATATTAATTTGCACTTTAAATATATATACATTTAAGAAAAATGTCAATATATTTTTAAAATTGTTGTTAAATAAATATTAACAAATTTTAAAGGCGTTTTTTGGGTGTTAGATGCAATAAAAAAGCGTGTCCCATGCAGGAATATAGGGATGATGACGCAAGTGTATTTTATAATCGGAATTTATGCTTTTTATGAGTATAGGCAGCTTAAAAACATCCTCACTTTTATGATATGCGGCAACATTCAATTTCGGCTTGAAGCTTTTTAAAATTTCTTCTCCGCCCTTTAAAATTTCAAGTTCGCAACCTTCGGAATCAATCTTTATAAATGTTGGAACACAATCTTTGCAAAGCGTTGGCAAGGAAAGAGATTTTATCATATTTTCTCCACCGACTGCAGACTGCCTGCCTGCAAGGGATGAAAAGCCCACCTCTCCGTCAGAATCTGTAATTGCGGCATTAAAGCTTACGAAATTTTCAAGATATTCGCAGTTTTTAATAAGCTTCTGATAGGTTTTATAATCAGGCTCTGCGGCAACAATTTTTTTATATTTCCCGTTTGTTCTGTTGACAAAAATTTCTACTGTATCTCCCCTGTATGCACCGATATCAACAAAGGATTCATTTTCAGTGAATTTCAAAACATTTTCATATATTTCACTTTCGGATGTTTCAATTTCCTTTAATATCTCTATTCTTCCACCGAATTGAAAATTAACATAGCCCTCAAAAACCTTTTTTGAGAAATCATCTGCTAAAAAAGAATAAGCAAGGTTTATTTCGTCCTTGTGAGAAATTAAAAATCTGCGGTCAAAAATTTCTGTTCCTATAACAGGAACACATGGCACAAGAACCCTATGCTTCTCTGCTATTCGGAAAATATTATTCATAACATCGGGAATGGATGTTCCAAAGGTAACAACAATGGTGAATTTCTCATATTCCTCTTCAAAATATTCCAAAGGCTTAACAGGAAGCCCTCTGAAAAAACGCTCTCTCACAAAGCCGCTGCTTGCGGTAATGCCCGAAAGCTTTATTCCAAGCTCTTCAAATACATCAACGACCTTATCGGCACCGTTTCCGGTACCGTACATAATTATGGGTTCGGTTGTCTCCTGAAGCTTTTCCCATACAGATAAATCGTCAATTCTGAAATCCAACATAAAATCACCAAGAAATATTTTATCACAAACCGCCCTTTTCTTCAATACAAAAACCACCTCTGTTAAAAAACAGAAGTGGCAATTTTGACGAAACAGCTATTATGCAACAATGTTTCCGCAACAATCGCGCAAACCTAAATACATCTCATAGAGCACCATTAACTGTTCTGCTCTGAATTTATGAAAGTCTTCACGGTTGTGTGTGCTTTCATGGGTTTCGTGGCAGGTTTTCTTTTGCAAACAGTCAACGCGCCACCAATGGTATTCGATGATAATAGCGAGAAGTTTCAGTTTAAGGCTTTTCATAAAACAGCGTCTCCTTTTCTATAGATTAAGAACTCACCGCAAACCACTATATCTTGTGGTTTTTCTTTATGTTTCGTTCTTTAACTACATTATACATATTTACTTTGTCGAAAACTGTCCCAATATGGCGAGGGCAAAAGTTTTTTATGTTTTTCTAAAATATTTTGCAAATTTCTCGAAGATAAAGTAAGAAATAATAAAAATAATGCAGAAAACCACCGCCTTTCGACGATGGTTTTCCGCTGTGGATGTGGGGTGTGAAAGAGAAAGATATGGCTGTGGCTCTCGCCACTATATAAACTCCTTTCGGAGAATATACCAAAATTTGCATTACTTTTAGAAAGTGAAGAGGGAACGGGACAACCCACCACCACGCTTACGCGCGGTCCCCCTCCCTATTTGCTAACGCAAACAGGGATGATAAAAAGTCGCTTTTCTTTTACATACTGGTAGCTGGAGACTGGCGACTGACAGCTGTTAAATCGCCTGCGTTGTTACTGCTGCCATATTGGCTTCTTCAGGCTTTGATATTCTTATTACATACTCAAAATAAGTATCGGTTTCGCTTTTTGCGGTGTCTGCTTCAATACCCGCTTTTCTTATGCTGTCAACTGCGTGGTTTAATGTATTAAGGAAAATTCTCATATCCTTATATGCTTTTGTCTGTGGCTTTTTTGCGCCCTTTCTTCGGCGGTGAACATCCTGAATAAGCCTTTCTGTTTCCGCAACTGTTAAATGTCTTTCGATAACTATATCAAGAACACGTTTTCTTGTATTGTTATCAGGCAAGGTAAGCAACGCTCTCGCGTGGCGTTCTGAAAGCCCACCATAAGAAATTCTGTCCCGTATTTCCTCGGGAAGCCTTAAAAGACGAAGCTTATTTGAAAGAGTTGAAGGTGCTTTACCTAATTTTTCGGCAATTTCATCCTGTGAAAGACCATATTCTGTCATAAGCCTTTCAATAGCAACAGCTTCCTCAAAAAAGTCCAAATCCTCTCTCTGGACATTTTCAATAATTGCAAAAAGAGCGGATTGCTGATCGGAAGCGTTCATTACGATACAAGGTATTTTTGTCATTCCTATCATCCTCGCCGCTCTCAGACGACGCTCACCTGAAATCAGCTCAAGCTCTCCGTTTTCCAAAGCTCTGACATTTATAGGTTGAAGCAGACCATTGGCACGAATAGAACAGGCTAACCCCTCTAATTCGTTATAATCAAACCGCACTCTCGGTTGTTGAGGGTTGGGTTTTATAAGGTCATGAGGTATGAATTGTATCTGACTTGTTGCTTTGCTTTTTGAAGATTTAATCATTGGTTTTCCTTTCCGATTTCGTAAAATTAATCATTCATCCACAAAGCCTTGTCCGTCTCTCTTTGACAACAATATACCACGCCAAAACAAAAAAATAAAGCATTTTCGGTCGGGGTAATTCGACTGAAAATGCTTTGTTTTGATAGGTTTATAAAGGTTTTTTGGCGATTTGTGCCGAAGGTCTCGGGTATTTTGACGAAGTTTGCGAAATCTTTTTCACATTTATTATAGCTCTTGTATCTCCGCCGGGTAAGGTGAAGTCATTTATACTGTCAATTTTACCACCGAGAGTCTTTAAGGAGTTACCTGCGCCATCAATTTCCTCTTTTGCAGTAGCAGCCTTGAGAGAGAGGAAAGAGCCGCCTTTTTTCACGAAGGGTAAAGTATATTCCAAGAGAACACGAAGCTCTGCAACCGCTCTTGCTGTTGCAAAATCATATTTCTCGCGAAATTCAAGATTTTTTCCTGCATCCTCTGCTCTTGAGTGAACGATTTTTACATTTTTTACGCCCATTTCTTCTGCCATATTTTCAACCGCTTTAAGCTTTTTACCTGTTGAATCAAGAAGAGTTACATTAATATTTGGGTATGCTGCGGCAATAACAAGACCGGGAAAGCCCGCACCTGTGCCAACATCAATAACATTCATACCATCCTTGAAGTCAGCAGCCTTGCCTACAAGCAGACAATCAAGAAAATGCTTGATAGCAATTCCCTCATCGTCTTTAATGGCAGTAAGGTTTATTTTATCGTTCCATTCCTTTAAAAGTCTTCCGTAAATTTCTAATTTTTCGGCTAAATCCTGATTGATTTCAATACCATAATCAGAAGCATTAACCATTAATATATCTACTATTGACATAATCCAAATCCTTTTTATTAAATTGCGTCGCAGACCATTTAATTACGCATTACGAATTACGCATTACGAATTCAAGATCAGCCTCTGTAAAGTGCAAGAATTTCTTCAATAGGTCCTGAGAAATTATCTGCCATGGGAGGCAAGGGCTTCTCAGTTTTAAGGAACTCTGTAAAGAGCATACCCTTTCTGTCGTTACCCATCTGATACTTTGCAATTGTTTCAACAAGTGCCTGCTTCTTATCAATATTTGTAAGATATACGCAATCGAGGAATTCAATTTCAACTGTATCTGTGGGAGCAATACTATCAAGAAGAATTGTAATTGTTTTGCCCTTTTCTGTTTTAGGTGCGCGTTTTCTGCCATTTACCTTAACCGTAATTTCACCGCTTACAATATCTTTAAAGAAGAGCTTGTAATTTCTCTTTTCGGGAACAACGCTTACATCGCCCTCGCCTTTATCAATTGTAAAGGAAACAGAAGAGCCGTTCTCTTTAACTGTAAAGGGTGTTTTGCAGAAGGCACCATTCTGATAAGAAAGTGTTTCGCCGTCATCCTCGTAAAGCTTGAAGGTGTTGTTACCTCTGTAAATGAGAAGCTCCATATCAACAGGGTTTGCACAATTGTTGCTACGGTCATCTGCATTCATAGGAATAATTGCACCTGCTTTTGCAAGAACAGGAATATTTTCAATATCGCGATACATTTTTACAAAACGCTTGCCGCAGTAAATTCTGCCTGTGAAAATATCAGTATATCTTCCTTCGGGAATCCATACATTAACACTTGCCATATTGTTGTCAGTTGAGGTGTGCTCTGTAATAGGAGCAACAATAAGCTCTGTACCGAAGAAGAACTGATTCTTACATTCGTAAGCGCTCTTTCTTTCGGGGTATGCATAATACATAGGCTCGCATATCGCACGGCACTCGGTATGAGTACGATAGTTCATTGTATAGATATATGGAAGGAGCTTATGACGAAGACGAAGATAGTCTTTTGCTGTTTTTTCAACGGGACCGCTGTAATTCCAAGGCTCTTTACCTGCAAATTCATTATTGGTTGAGTGAAGTCTCATAATGGGACTGAAAACACCCAACTGAACCCAACGCATATAAAGCTCGTCATCCTTTTTACCCATACAGTGACCGCCAATATCATGACTCCACCAAGGATAACCGATATTGGAAGCAGTTGCAGTAAAGCCGGGCTGGAAATCAAGGGCTGACCAGGTCTGAGTTGTATCACCGCTGAAGCCTAATGGGTAACGCTGTGAGCCTGCGCCCGCAAAACGGGAAAGAATGAGAGGTCTGTTGTTATTTTTTGCATTGTCATAGAAATGATAATGGTTCAATGCCCAGAGAGGATCAAGTCCGGGAACAGCAGTTTTTGTACCCTGCTGCCAGTCAATCCACCAGAAATCAATACCCATTTTTTCATAAGGATGATGAAGAACCTTGAAGTAATGCTCTGTAAACTTCTTATCTGTAATATCGAATTTAACAGGCTGCTTTTTGGATGGGTCCTGACCCATAGCCTGACACATTTCCTCATACTGATCCTCAAACCAACGAACACCCTGAGAGGGATGAAGATTGAAGGTAACTCTATAACCGTCATCCTTAAGCTTTTTGAGGAAGCCTGCAGGATCGGGGAAAAGGTCTGTATTAAAGCTGTAACCTGTCCAACCTGCTGACCATACATCATAAACATATTCCATAAGGTTCTGATGAAGGAAAACCTTGTGGCTGTCTTTACCGAATTTTTCTTTGATATTAACCCAGTGCCAGTCCATATCAACAGTTGCAACTGTAATCGGAACCTCTTCGTCCTTGAAGCGGTCCATAAGATTAAGATATTCTTCCTGAGAATATGCTTTATAACGGCTCCACCAGTTAGAAAGAGCATAACGAGGAATAAGCGGAACCTTACCGGTTAATTTATAAAGGTCGGTTGTTGCTCCGATATAATCGTTGCCGTATGCAAAATAATATTCATCGCTACCCTTGTATTTACGGGGAAGAATTGCACCATCCTCTTTGAGAACGAGTGTATCACTGTCATCAAGAATTGCGACACCATTTTTTGAGCAAACGCCATCACCGAGAGTAATAACACCCGCAGTAATGTCAAGAGTACGGCAGGTACCCTTAAGGTTGCCTGCTTTATAGTTGGTCACAACTCTGCCATCGCGGAGTTTAATTCTAACCATCTTTTTAGTTTTAAGATTATAAAGGAAATTTGCCTTTGTTGTTTTAATCTCAATAGTTCCGCTTGATTCGTTTACCTTGAATTCAGGCTTATCGAAATCTCTGAACCATACGCTTTGGGTAGGCTCATCACAGAATTTTCCTTTGCTCTGGGTTTCAACACGCAAAAGACAAGGAGTAAGCACAGTAAGTCTTACGCCGTCGCGGACTAATGTATGGCTACTATGCGCCACCGGTGAGCAGTCAATTTTAAATCTGTCAAAAAACTGTTCCATAATATGCTCCTTAAAATTTATTAAAGTGTAAAATACTCTATTCTAAATAATACAACTTATACAAATTAATGTCAATAAATCAGTAGGTTTTTCCGTTGACAAAACAAAATCGGAATGCTAAAATTATATTTTGTGAAAGGGTGATTTCTATGGTTTTTGAGAAGAAAATCGGTTTCGACAACGATATGTATATCGAAAAACAGTCTGAACAGATTATGAAGCGTATTGACGAATTCGGAGGTAAGCTCTATCTTGAATTCGGCGGTAAGCTTTTTGACGATTTTCATGCATCCCGCGTTCTCCCCGGCTTCAAGCCCGACAGTAAATTGCAGATGCTCTTAAATCTTAAGGACCATGCAGAAATCGTTATCGTTATTTCCGCAGGAGATATAGAAAGCAATAAAATCCGCGGTGACTACGGTATCACTTATGACAGTGACGTTTTGCGCCTTATGGATGCCTTTGCAAGTGCAGGTCTTTTTGTCGGCAGCGTTGTTATTAACCAATTCAGCGGTCAGCCTGCAGCAATCAAGTTCAAGGAAAGACTTGAAGCTCTCGGAATCAAGGCTTTCATTCATTACACCATTGACGGTTACCCCTACAATGTAAGAAAAATTGTAAGCGATGAGGGCTTCGGCAAAAACGATTATATTGAAACCACCCGTCCTCTTGTTGTTATAACAGCTCCCGGTCCCGGTAGCGGAAAAATGTCTGCTTGTCTTTCTCAGCTTTATCATGAAAATGCAAGAGGCAACAAAGCAGGCTACGCTAAATTTGAAACCTTCCCAATCTGGAATTTACCTCTCAAGCACCCTGTCAATCTTGCTTATGAGGCTGCAACTGCAGACCTTAACGATGTTAATATGATTGACCCTTATCACCTTGAAGCATACGGCAAAACCACCGTAAACTACAACCGTGATGTTGAGGTTTTCCCTGTTCTTAATGCTATTTTTGAAAAAATTGAGGGTATAAGCCCCTATAAATCACCCACAGATATGGGCGTTAATATGGTAGGCTATTGCATTTCTGACGATTCAGTTTGCAAAAAAGCTTCTCATGAGGAAATTGTAAGAAGATATTTTGCCGCTCTTTGCGATAAGAAAACAGGACACAAAAATGACGGCGCAATTGCAAAGCTTGAAAGCCTTATGAATCAGGCTGGCATTTCTGTTGAAACAGAACGCCCCACAGTTAAAGCGGCACTTCTCAAAAGCGAAACAACCGGTAACAGACCTGCTGTTGCAATTGAACTTCCCGACGGAACAATTGTGACAGGTAAAACAAGTGACCTTTTAGGTTCTGCTTCTGCGGCACTTCTCAATGCTTTAAAGGTTGTAGCAGGAATTGATGACAGAGCTCTTCTTATTGAAAGAAAAATTATCGAGCCTATTCAGGATTTGAAAACAAGCATTCTCGGTAATCACAACCCAAGACTTCATACTGATGAGGTGCTTATAGCCCTTACAATGAGCGCTGTTGAAAGTGCAGATGCTAAAAAAGCCTTTGACTCTCTCAAAGCTCTTAAAGGTAGCGAAGCTCACGCAACTGTTATCCTTTCTCAGGTTGACAGAGATACCTTCAGAAAGCTTGGTATCAACCTTACCTGCGAGCCTCATTACGAAAGCAAAAAGCTTTATCACAAATAAATTATATACAATACAACCGCGAAAAATTTTCGCGGTTGTATTGATAAAAGAGTGATTTTTATGGATTTATTAAAAAACAAATTTTTTCTCCTTGACGGTGGTTTCGGAACAGAGCTTATAAAAAAAGGTCTTTTACCCCATGAGGATACAGTTAATGCAGTTTTTGATCATCCCGAATGGGTAAAGGAAATACATAGAGCGTATATTGACGCCGGAAGTGATGCTATTCTTGCAGACACCTTTGGCGCAAATGCATTCAAATTAGAAAATTCAGAGCATACTGTTTCAGCATGTATAAATAAAGCGATTTCTCTTGCAAAAGAGGCGGCAGAAGGCACTGCTACTCTTGTTGCTCTTGATATCAGTACAACAGGAAAGCTTCTTGCACCTGCAGGAGATTTAACCTTTGAGAGCGCTTATGAATGCTATAAAGAGGTTGTAATCTGCGGTGAAAAGGCAGGTGCAGATTTAATCTGCCTTGAAACCTTTACCGATTTAAGAGAAGCAAGAATTGCTCTTTTAGCTGCTAAAGAAAACACAAAGCTTCCCGTTACTGTCACTCTTTCCTTTGATGAAAACGGACTTACTATGAACGGAAGCACCGCATCCTGCGTGGCAACAACCTTAATTGCCGCAGGTGCGGATGCAGTTGGTCTTAACTGCTCCTTAGGACCTGACAAATTGTCAGGAGTTGTAGAAGAATTCTTGAAATACTCTTCTGTTCCCGTAATCGTAAAGCCCAATGCCGGTCTTCCTGATTTAAAAACAGGAAAATACTCAATGTGCCCCGAGGAATTCGCTTTTCTTATGACAAAATTCTATGAAAAGGGCGCAGTAATTCTCGGTGGCTGCTGTGGAACAAGTCCTGAATATATTGCCAGTCTTAAAAGCTGTCTTGAAAAAACAGAAATAAAGGAAAAACCCGAAATTATCAGGGGCGTAATCAGCGGAGCTACAAGTGCGGTTGTGCTTAATGAACCAAGGGTTATTGGTGAAAGAATCAATCCCACAGGCAAAAAGAAATTCAAAGAGGCTCTTGAAAGAAATGACCTTGATTATATTCTCAATGAGGGTATTTCTCAGGTGGAAGCAGGAGCAGATATTCTTGATGTCAATGTAGGTCACAGTGAAATTGACGAAGAGGAAATGATGCAAAGGGTTGTTACCTCTTTACAGGGCTCAATCGGTCTCCCCTTACAGTTAGACTCAACCTCTCCACAGGTGCTTGAAAAGGCATTGAGAATTTATACAGGTAAAGCAATTATAAACTCTGTTAATGGTGAAGAAAAATCTCTTGATGCAGTCCTTCCTCTTGCTAAAAAATATGGTGCGGCAATCGTTGCTCTTACTCTTGACGAGGATGGTATTCCCGAAACCGTAGAAAAAAGATTTGAAATTGCAGAAAAAATCATAAATCGCGCAACTGAATTGGGTATTCCCAAGGAAGATATTATAATCGACTGCCTTACAATGACAGTAAGCGCAAAGCAGTCTGCGGCGCAGACAACCTTAAGTGCAATGAAAAGGGTTAAAGATGCTCTTGGTGTTAAAACAACCTTGGGAGTTTCCAATGTTTCCTTCGGTCTTCCCCAGAGAGAGGTTGTAAATACCTCATTTGTTACTCTTGCTCTTGAAAACGGACTTGATTTACCCATTATGAATCCAAACTCCGCCTCAATGATTGGGGCAGTGAGAGCATACAAGGTTTTAAAATCTATTGATAAGGATTCTGTTGATTACATTTCCGCTTTTGCAGGAGAAAAAGCACCTATTCAAGAGAAAAAGAAGCTTACAATCAGCGAATGTATTGAAAAAGGTCTTAAAAATCAGGGTGCAGAATTAACTGAACAAGCCTTGAAAGATACGGACGCACAAGACCTTATCAACAATGTTTTAATTCCTGCTCTTGATAATGTTGGTGCAGGTTTTGAAAGCGGAAAATTGTTCCTTCCCCAGCTTATGAGAGCTGCCGATGCGGCGGGTGCTTGTTTTGAGGTTATCAAAGAAACAATGAAAAAGAACAACACCAAAACAGAGAGCAAGGGCAAAATCATTCTTGCAACTGTTAAAGGTGATGTTCACGATATCGGTAAAAACATTGTTAAAACAGTTCTTGAAAACTATGGCTATGATGTGATTGATTTGGGCAGAGATGTTGACCCTGATGAAGTAGTTAAAGCTCAAAAGGAGTATAATGTTAAATTGGTCGGTCTTTCCGCTCTTATGACAACAACTCTTCCTGCTATGGAAAGTACAGTTAAAGCCTTAAGGGATGCAAATGCCGGCTGCAAAATTATGGTAGGCGGAGCTGTTTTAACTCCCGAATACGCCGAAAAAATCGGTGCAGATTTCTATGCAAAGGATGCAAAAGCAGCATCCGATATTGCAAAATTAGTTTTTTAAGGTTATAATAAAGATAATCAATAAAAAGGTTGTGATGTGTTGGAAAACAAAATCAAAAATCCCTTAGAACAAAATCACATTAAAAGTAAGGAAATGATATTCTACCTTGCTGCCATCTTCTTTTACACTATGATGACAGGTATGGTTGGCTCATATCGTCAGGCTTATCTTGTAAACGTTTTGCGAATGGAGGATGACGCAGTTTCATTCTACAACGCCTTCTTAAGCATTGCAGGCTTTTTAATGAGCTTTGTTTATGCTCTTATTATTGATAACCGCAAAATCGGCAAAAAGGGTAAATTCATACCTATAGTCAACGCCGTTGCAATTCCTATGGGTATTGTTACAATGCTCCTTTTCTACACACCAGACGGACTCGCAGGCACTCTTCTTATGATTTACCTCATATCAATCGGTATGATTCATGGTGCTTGCTGCAGCTTCGGTAATGCAATAAACCTTGTTTCCTATGTTATGACACCCAATAACAAGGAACGAGATAAGGTTATTTCATTCCGCAGTATTTCAAGTGCGGTTGGTAACTCTGCACCGTTGGTTGTTGTGCTTGTTATTGATGAAATTATCAAGGCTGTTTCACCCGATAATCCCAACAGAGAGTATCTTGAATACATAATCGGTGCTTCGCTTATCAGCGTTGTCGGTACATTTATAACCCTTATGGGTATGCGCTTTATGAAGGAGCGTATAACCTACAGCGAAGAAAAGAAGAATCCCTTTGTTGGTATTGCGGATGTTCTTAAGAACAAATACGCTTGGGTTATTATTATCAGCGAAACTCTCAAAAGCTTCCGCGGAATTGCAAACTATATGGGTGTTTTCCTTGCAGCCGCTCTTCTTGGCACAGGTAAATTCCTTTTATTCGGTCTTCCCACAGGTATCGGTACAGCGGTTGGTATGCTTATTATCAATGCACTTCTCAAAAAATTCAATGCAAAGCAGCTTTATATTGCATCAGGTATTTATTCAATAATCGCTAATACGATTGCATTTATAATCGGCTATACATATTTCAATTCACCATCAAGCATTTTGCAGATTGCCTTTATCGGATGCTTGTTCCTTATCGGTCTTCAGTTTGGTGCATCAAATCTTCTTCCCTCAATGTTCCAGGCGGATGTTCTTGAGGTTATCGAGCTTAAAACAAGCAAGCGCCTTGATGCAACGCTTCCCTTTGTTATCGGTATCGGTACAATGATAAGCGGTACTGTTGCAACCGCTCTTTCACCTCAGATTCTTTACGGCGAGGGCTCTATTATTCAGTACATTCAGCCCACAGACCTTGTTCCCGAGCCTGAACAGACACTTAACACAAAAATTCTTATGCTCTTCTTCTACACCATATTCCACGGAATTATGATGTTCCTTGCAGGTGTTCCCTTCTTCTTCTACAAGCTCACAGGCAAGACAAAGGAAGACATTCATAATCAGGTTATAGCAAAACGCGAATCAATGCAGAAATAATACAGAAATCCCGTTCTATGAGGTAATGCTCATAGAACGGGATGTTTTATTTTGGTAGGACACAAAACCGTCCCTTGATTGGTTACTATATCACATCATTTCTCAATCGTCAATCATAGAACCGTCCCCTGATTGGTGGTTGTTTTTCATAAAACAATCCCCTATTCCAATTGAATTTTTAAATGCAAAACCTTGATTTTAACAGCTATTCAAGACTTTTCAAATCAGGACACAGAACCGTCCCTTGTCTTGCCCCCTGTCTTGGGTCTCTCTTTCCCCTGTCTTGTTTGATTGGTTGCAGGAATTTCTTCTACCGAAAGAGCAGGCGAAAGTCTGTCAGGTTTTTTAACAGAATCATCACCTGTTGAAGAGAATGAAACCTCAAAAATAACCTCTGCTTGAGCAGGAGCAAAAAAAATAGTAGATCCGGTTTCCCTGTCATAGCAGGATAACACTCTTTCATCTATCATTTTAGCGTTATATTCTGTTTTGAAGTCACCGCTCATTTTATAATATTTTTCTTCAGAAGAATTGTTTCTCAAATAAACCCTACAGTTGAAGGTTATAACACCATCCTGAACGGTGTAGTCGTCAAAAATGATTTCCGCCTCACAATTCTCCGGCAATTTATCAGTATTTCTGAGCACCACATAAGCAACACAACCAATCAACAACACAACAATAATAAAAGCAATTAATTTCTTCAACTCTTCATCCAACCCTTTGTCCATTTTTTTGTCTTTTGGTTATAAACTTAAAGAAAAATCAGGGGACGGTTCTATGATTGACGGTTATCAGTGTTAAAACCGCCCCTGATTTTTTTAAATTTTTAATAGACCAATACCTTAAAACACAGAGAATACAAGGAATCAAGCTTCAATCATAGAACCGTCCCCTGATTGGTCCTGATTGCTTCCTGTGTCCGTCTCTGATTGGTTTCATTTGTTGTTTTCCCATACTACCTTTGTACCTTCCGCTTCGATAATAATTTTTGTATCCTCTATGTTTCTTATCAAATTGTAAAAATCCTCTTTTAGTAAAATAATCCAAACTTCGCTAACATAATAATCGTTAGGCATTAATTGTGTTTCAATTGGAAAACCATCATTTAAAAGCCAATTTTGATTATGCCAAAATAAAATTTCTTCTTTTTTGTATTCAATAGATACAATCCTTTTAAACTTCATATAAGTCACATCAAAATCATTTTTATTTACAACTTTTATATTAAGTTTTGCTACAACAAAATCATTTGAGTTATCATTAATATTTTTTAAATCATCTCCACTTACTTGAGTAAAGTAGTCCTTTAGGGTTCCCTCTTTTTCTTCAAATTCAGATATCGAATAAACATCCTTTGAAAAATCACAAAACTTAACATCAAGTGCATACTTGCAAAATGGTGAATAAACATACACAAATGGCCAAGTAACTATAACACAGCTTAGTATAATAGAAAAACTAACCCCAAAAGCAATACATAATGTTTTTTTCATCATATTCACCTACTTTGCATTGTTCTTCAAAGAAATAATATAAACACTTTGAATCTGCCTATCATCAATTTTTTTTGAAAGTTTAGCATTCAATCTATTACTTGAATGAGCGGAATAGTAAATCTCTTTATTAGAAATTTTTGTTATGATTGTTGCATGATGAAAAATCAGGGGACGGTTCTGTGATTGACGGTTATCAGTGTCAAAACCGCCCCTGATTTCAAATTGAAAAATGCTGAAAAACCCTGATATACAAGGGATCATGGTTCAATCATAGAACCGTCCCCTGATTGGTCCTCTGATTGGTCTGTGTCTCCCCTGTCTTGCCCTTAAATTCCGTACCAAAATTTAACATACCAATTATTATCTATTGGTGTAAATTCTTCTGTTAATTCAGTTTCAGAGTATATCAAACTATATGTAACATCGCACTCTATATCTGTAAAATCGAAGTCAATTACAAAAGGTTTATCAAAATCGCCAACGGTAAAATCGTTATTTAATCCTATTGTTGAAATATTCACAGTATAATCTTTATTAATCTGCTCAAAGCCTTTTTCCAACATATAGTCATTCATCAGAGTTAATGTTGCTACACAGTTTTCATACTCGGAAATATGCTCTGTATGGTTTATCTTTGCTTCAGGTTCCCATACAACAATTTCTGACGTTTCATTTGCCAAACCTGGAAATCCATCCAAAACCAAATTTTCAATATAAAATATGTTAATCAATTTACCATCTGTATTGGACTTATATTCTTCAACTGTCTTATTCAGCAAAACTTGATTCCTGTTATAAAACTCCGTTATGTCAGATTCAAATATTTTTTGTTGCTTTATGGAAGATACGGCACAACTTGAAAGTATTACCAAAATTAAAGTGTTCAAATATATTAAAATTATTTTAATATACCTTTTAAACATAATATGCACCGCCCCATGTTACAAAATAACCTAAAATATAAGCAATAAGTACCATTTCAATGTCTTGACTAGTGACATTGTGATATTTTTCGTTATAAAAAATAGACGGACCGTATATTTCATCATAACCTTTATACATATCGTCAACGCCCAATAAATGACCAAATTCATGCGCAGAAACATTCTTAAATTCCTTAGATGTATATGTTATTTTTTTGTATTTCCACTTTGAAATTTTGACTTTGTATCCTTTATACATTTTTACAGACCCAACTTTTGTAGGTTTCCACCCCGAAACAGGTCGTGTTACATTGCTGGTACTAAAATCAGGGGACGGTTCTGTGATTGGGTTGTTTCATACGAAAAACCGCCCCTGATTTCAAATTGAAAAACCCTGATATACAAGGGATCATGGTTCAATCATAGAACCGTCCCCTGATTGGTCTTAAATCTTGTCTCATA
>JAZRDP010000004.1:0-3897 GCA_045660345.1 Acutalibacteraceae bacterium | reverse complement strand
TGCCTCTGTAGCTCAGTTGGTAGAGCAGAGGACTGAAAATCCTCGTGTCGTTGGTTCGATTCCGACCGGAGGCACCATGGATGAGTCGTCCTCACGGCTCATTCATTTTTTATGCGGATGTAGCTCATCTGGTAGAGCGCCACCTTGCCAAGGTGGAGGTAGCGAGTTCGAGCCTCGTCATCCGCTCCAATTTTTATATGGCGACATAGCCAAGTGGTAAGGCGTGGGTCTGCAACACCCTGATCACCAGTTCAAATCTGGTTGTCGCCTCCAAAAAATCCTGAATGCGAAAGTATTCAGGATTTTTACTTATTACCTATTACTTCTTCACTCTTCACTAAAATGCATTCAGGATTTTTTGGAAATGAATAAGTAAGAAGTAATAGTGAAGAAGTTTGGGCAGGACACCCGCCCCCCGATTGTAATTTCAGATTACCGTGATATAATGATCCCGATAATAAGAATTTGCAGATGTGAATAATATATCTCAGCTTTATAGAATCAGCAAAAACAATACAAGCACTGCAATTACATTAAAAAGAGGTGTGAAAAATGATTCTTTCTCAAAAAAATAATTGTGCAACAAAATTCGGAGAATTCAGAGCAATTGAGCTTATTGCCGGTGCAGGATTTGACGCGATTGATTACACTATGTCCACTCTTGCAAAGGACGGGAATGTACTTGATTCGGATAATTATAAAGCCTATGCAAACGAGCTTCGTGAAACGGCAAAAAGAAATAATATTGTTTTCAACCAGGGTCACGCAGTAACAGGCGTGGGTACCTATGACCCTGAAATAACATACAGAATCCTTGCAGAAAAGAATATCAGATGTCTTGAAATCGCAGGTCTTCTGGGAATGAAAACGCTGGTTGTTCATCCTTATGGTACAGGTATATATATCGGTCGGGAAGAAGAAGCATTGGAAAGAAATATTAAGTATTTCAATATTCTTCTTCCCTATGCAGAGGAATACGGCGTTATAATTGCTTGTGAAAATATGTGGTGCGGCGATAAAAAACGGAATGTGAAAAGAGGCAGTATTTTCAGTAATCCTTATGAGCATGCGAGATTTGTTGACGAAATGAACAGCGAGTTTTTTGCAGCGTGTCTTGACTTAGGACACACAAGTCTCGACGGCAGAGAACCTCAGGACAGTATAAAAATTTTAGGAAACAGATTAAAGGCTCTTCATGTTCATGACAACGATTATCTTGATGATATGCACACACTTCCGGGACTCAGTGAAATGAATTGGGAAGAAATAACAAAGGCATTGGCTGAAGTTGATTATCAGGGTGATTTTACCCTTGAAACCAATCATTTCTTTGACTCCTTTGAAACTGAGGAGGAAATCAGATTAGGATTGAAGCTTTCTGAAGTAATCGGCAGAAGGATGATGGGAAAAATAGAGAAATACAGAATCAGAAAGTGATAAAATAACAAATTTATATTTTCAATTTTAAAAGTAATGAACTTTGGTTCTGAAATGGGAAGCAAACAAAAAATCGATGAATTTCGACAGAAGTTCGTCGATTTTACTTTTTACTTTTTCACTCTTCACTGATCTTCGGGAAGTAATAAGTAAGAGTGGATAAGTGATGACGGAACACCCTCACCCGATTGTAATTTCAGATTATGCGTGATATAATATGTTCGATAAATAAGAATATGTGAAAGGAATTTTTTATGGATAGTATTACGATACGCTTGGAAACCGAAAAAGATTACAGAGCCGTTGAAGAATTAACCAGAGAGGCTTTTTGGAATGTTTATAAACCGGGGGCTGATGAGCATTATTACGTACACAAGATGAGAAATCATCCTGATTTTATACCTGACCTTGCTTTCGTTCTTGAAAAGGACGGTAAAATCATCGGTAACATTATGTACACAAAAGCATGGCTTGAGGATGAAAAAGGCAACAGAAAAGAAATACTTTCTTTTGGCCCTCTCTGCGTTGCTCCTGAATATCAGCGACAGAAACTCGGTAAAATTTTGATTGAACATTCTTTTGAGGTTGCAAAAAAATTGGGATATGAAGTGAACATCAACTTCGGAAATCCCGGTAATTATGTCAGCCGTGGATTTGTCAGTTGCAAAAAGAAAAATGTAAGTTTTGTTTTGGATGGTAACTTTCCGACAGCTCTTCTTGTGTGTGAACTTGTACCAAATGCCCTTGACGGCAGAAAGCTGATGTATATTCCAAGTACCGCTGCCGATTGTTGCGAAGACACAGATGCAGTAGAGGCTTTTGATGCAACTTTCCCTGAAAAGGAAAAGAAGTGGATGCCGAGTCAGGAAGAATTCTATATTTACAGTCATTCTTCAGTGGTAAGATAATCAATTCTGCAAATTCGAATTTGTAGAGCTGTTGACGCATTAATGAACTATGGTTCTAAAGTGAGACGTACTGCCCAAAATCCCTTTTGCATCAGCAAGAGGGATTTTCTTTTTTACCTTTTAACTTTTCACTCATCATAACTTCGTTCGGGCTTTTTGGAAGGTCTGAAGTAAGAGGGTGTAGTGAAGACATTAAGGGCGGAAAAACTGGCTCTGATTGTAAATTAATATTCAATGTGATTTAAAGGTCACTTAAATTGGAATTAGTTTATTGTAATCACTGACTTCTTATGTATTTTGACATTCTCGCTATATAAAATATGAATTTTCCAAATAAATTTTTGCTCTGCGAATTTATATCGGTTTGTATCAGCTTGATAATGCTGAATCAAAGTCACTTACCGTGGTTATGCACGGTTATCTTGTTGTTTTCGATGAAAACGTCTACTGAATAATCCCCGAAATTCAAATCAAAAAGTCTGATGTCTTCGATTTCCTGGGGTAAACAGGGTGTAACAACAATTTCGCCTGTAACCGCATTAACTGCAATACCCATCATACCTTCAATAACCTGCGAAATAAAAGTGAATGAAATCTCCGGATAATCTCCGTTTGTGCCCTGTGACTTGTGTTCGTGGGGCAAATCTTTTTGTGAAATGATATGCTTCATCCAGTACCATGCTTCTTCGCTTCTTCCGTGACGGAAAAACAGGTCAGGGAGGTATGTAAAACTTTCGATATTATCTTCTCTTGTTCTGGGGTTAAATTCGCACTCCTGGATGTAGTCAAGAAGCTTTTCGGTTCTTTCACCCTCATAAGAAAGATTTTTAAAAGCTATGAATTTCAGTGTTTCACCGCCGTGAATTTCTTTGCCCATTTTCTTCCATTTGTAATGTTTTTTACCTTTGTCGTCAATTGCATAGGCGAACATATCGGTACCTTTGACAACACTCCATTCGTTATTGAAATATTCTTTCAAATCCGTAGCTCGTTTGAACTGAATTTCTGATTCTTCGGTGTTGCCTCTGATTTTAAGAATGTTGGCATAAGACAAAATTGCCTGATACATTGCCGCAATGCTGTCGGCGGCTTCAGCAGCCTTGAAGCCTCTTTCGTTATAAGTGGCAGATATTTCAAATATATTACCTTTACCTTCAGGAATGCCGTTCTTTTCTTTGAGCACTGTGCCGTCAAGATTATCAATGAAAACCGTCAAAGATTTTTCAATGAAGTTAAATATTACATCGTCCTCGATATACCTTTTGTCGCCCGTAAGAAGATAAAGACTGTATGCCTTTTCGCAAAGTTCAAACTGTGCTGTTATCTCACGGACAAACCTTTTATAGTTGGGAGTATCCATATAGTAAACACTGCCGTCAAAGTTGAATGCCCAGGGAGCAAACCATCCTGTTTTTTCACTTGCATTACTTACGAAGGTATAATACATATTGAAAATTTCTTCTTTAAGACCTACATAGTATGCACCTGATGCCTGATGGGCTAAATCACGGATATAGTAAGCTGTGCGGTCAAAGTAACCTGCCCAGAATGC
>JAZRDP010000003.1:0-2543 GCA_045660345.1 Acutalibacteraceae bacterium | reverse complement strand
AACCAACAGCTGAAACAGGAATTAGAGGGCATACAAGCCCAAATAAGGGGCATACAAGCCAATTATGATAAATATGCTGCCATGGAGGCCTTACCAGCCTTTATGAGGCTTCCAGCGGTTAAAAAAGCTTATGACAATTATGTGCAGGGGCTGAAAAAAGAGGATAGACCCTCTATCCGCAAAAAACTGGACACTTTGCAAAAGCAGGTGGACGAGAAAAAAGAGATGCCGAAAGTCAAGACCAGAATAAAAAATATCACGCAAGACCGGGAACGATAAAAAAAGCCAGGCTAAGCCTGGTCTTTTTTAAATCTCTCTATCTGTGAGTAATTCTTTCAAAAAATGAGGGCTTTCAAATTGCTCCAATTCTTTCATAAGCCCCATACACATACGGTATCCGTCAATGATTCCGCCCCAGTAGTATTCCCCCACATAATCCTCAAGAAAATCATAAAATTTTCTCTCTTCTTCTGCATTTGCAAACTCTATGAATTTCATGATTTCAAGCTTTGTTTTTTCCGTAAATGGTGTGCCTTGAAACCAAAGCTTATAGTTATCCTCGTGATAACGGATAATCCCTTCCTGCAGCAATGACATTCTTTTTTTCATTTGTACCTCTCCTTTCATTCATCCCCAAAGGTGTGATACAATACTCCTGCACCTTCGGGGTGTGCTTTAGGGATTCCCTGTGGTCTTTGGTCGGATTTTGGGGAATCCCTGTTTTTTAAATAATCGTCCTAGCCATTCTGCAACACCTCTTTCGCTGATTTTTCATCGAATATCCAACGCAACTGACCGATAACCTTTTCTTTTTCTTTATCGCCTATATCAGCATTTTCAACCGCCATTTTCAGAAACGCTCTTATAATGTCATTGAATGCGGAACTGTCTACCATTCGGCAGAAATCGTCCGTATCACAAGTAGCCAAAAACTCATATATGCGTATTTCCTTTTCGGCGGTTTCCGTGTCGATTTTGCCCTCATTCATCAGTTTCTTGTAACTCTCTGCCATCATCGTAAATCCATTCATCTTTTTTATCCTCTCTTTTTCCGAATTCATAACCACAAATCCTCCTATTCTCTGAAAACTTCTTTTGCCCTTAATGGGTTGCCATTAAACTCAAAAAGTTCTTTTACGGTTTTATCTGAATAGCAGGAATAACTGCTACTGCTATTAAATTTAATTCCTAAAATTTTCATGGCTGCAATGGTTTGAATTGCTGATAGGTCAATGGTAAATTGCTCGCCATCCACGGTGTAAATTGTGATTTCTGCTCCTTCAAAGTTATTTCTGTCCATCCTCATACTCCTTTAACTCACATGAAGTGTCTGTGATTTGCATTTGCCCCTTTATGGGTGCGTTCGGGTTCTCTATTGGCTTTCTTTTTGTCCTGCTCATGCTTATCTCATTGACTGGTTCTTCGCTCTCGTAGTACGAAAGTAGTATCTGTCTTTTATGGTCATTGCCTTTCATGAGAATGTTGGGATTTACAAGCCATGCTCCATTTTGAAGTTTTTTGATGAAATTATTTTCTTGAAGCTTTTTCATGATTTTAGCAATGGTTGGTCTGCTCACACCTACTTGCTTTGCTATGTGGTCGTAAGTGCCTAAAAAAATGTTATTTGATTGATTTGTATTTTCAGCGATAAAGATAAAAACATCTAATTGCTTACTGTCTATAATTCCAAGAACTGTAAGGAAATCCATCAAGTAACATTTCCAAAAGTTTTTAGAACCATATACTCGTTTGGTTATTTGGTCTACAAAAACCTGCTCTCCTGTCTGAACATCAAGTAACTCTCTTTTTCTACTTCCTACTAGTGTCTGGGTTTCTTGTATGTACTCAAAATGTTTGTCTGCCATGATACCTCCTTTAGTTAATTTTAATTTTACATTTTAGTTTGCTTAGTTAAGCATTTAGTTAATTATAACTTAACTAACATATAAAGTCAATAATAACTATATAGTTAAAAATAAAATAACCAAACAATAAACAAAAGTTAACTGAAAGGTAAAAAATAGTTAACTGACAAAAAACCCCGAAAGCCTTGATTTTACTGGGTTTGTAGCACTTTTTAAAAAATGAACCTCTCTTCTTAATTACAAGTTTAGGCTGTGGCAATTTTTAGGCTCTCCGAGGGTGGGGGCTGTCTGCCCCTCAACCCCGACAAGGGACTTATCCCTTGACCCGTTAAGGGGGCTTTGCCCCCAACCCCCACTCTCCGAGGGCACTCGCCGTGTGGCAGGAGCAGGAACGGTGTTTCCGTCCTGCTCTGCAGGAAAAGTGTTTGGGGCTGTGAACCCGTCAAGGGTCGCTCCTTATCCTCGCCCCTTTGGGTCTGCGGTACCGCTGAACCCCTTGACAGGAATAAGGCGGAACGCAGGCAAGGGCAGGGGTAAGCCCCTGTTCATCTTGACCCTTGCCGAAGAGGGAGCCGACACGCTGACACCGCAGGGGAAAGCTTCGCTTCTCCCCTCGCTCCCTTTAGGGCGGGGGGTTACTGGGTCAAGGGACGAGTCCCTTGTGCCTTGTCGGGGGCA
>JAZRDP010000002.1:0-1889 GCA_045660345.1 Acutalibacteraceae bacterium | reverse complement strand
TGCCGCAAGTTCAACAAGATACATACAAGGCTGAGTGTTTGCCGTAATTTTTAATTCTTCGTCAGTACCCTCAAATGACTGCTTCATTGTGCCGGGACGAATTTCTTCTGCATCATCATACAGTTTCTTTGCTATACCTTCAATTTCGTACAAGGATTTTCCCATACCGCTGTATTGAGAACCTTGTCCTGAGAAAACAAACGCTATTTTACCCATTTTTTTGCTCCAATCAATATATTTTCAGCTTCAGTTACAATATCTGCTATTATGTCCGAAGCATTTTCTTCTTTGTTAACTAAGCCTGAAATCTGACCTGCCAAGAAGCATCCTTTTTTACTGTCACCATCTACAACAGCAGCACGCAATGAACCTACTGCATACTTTTCAAGTTCTTCATCGCTTATATCAGAATATTCAAGCTTTTGGTAGCCCCTTGAAAAAGGACTTTTAAGACTTCTTACAGGATGACCTAATCTTCTTCCTGTAACTATGGTTGCCGTGTCATTTGCTTTTAAAAGTTTGTCTTTATATTCACGACTTATATTGCATTCGTGTGCTACTAAAAATCTTGTTCCGATTTGAACACCTACACCGCCTAACATCATAGCGGCTGCCATTCCTCTGCCATCAGCGATACCGCCTGCGGCGATAACAGGAATGCTCACGCTGTCACAAACCTGCGGAACAAGTGCCATAGTTGTCATTTCGCCTACATGGCCGCCTGATTCACCACCTTCTGCTATAACCGCATCAGCACCGCTTCTTTCTACAAGTTTTGCAAGAGCAGACGATGCTATAACAGGAATAACTTTTACACCGGCTTCTTTCCACATAGGTATGTATTTTTCAGGATTACCTGCTCCTGTGGTAACAACTGCTACCTTCTTTTCTGCAATGAGTTTTGCAATTTCATCAATATTTTCGCCCATAAGCATTATGTTTACGCCAAAGGGCTTATCAGTTAGCTTTCGTGCTGTGTCTATCTGTTCCGAAAGCCAACTGACATTACCGTTCGCAGCAGAAATAATGCCAAGTCCACCACCATTTGACACAGCAGCAGCAAGGTGAGCATCAGATATATGTGCCATACCTCCTTGCAGAATAGGGTGCTTTATTCCAAGCATTTCACATATTGGTGTATTTAACATTACTCCACGCTCCTTTTTCTTACGCCTTTTTAGAATCGATGTATGCAACCAATTCCTTAACGCTTTTGCCTGCTTCAGCGGGTTTGATTTCAACGCCGAATTCGTCTTCCATTTCCATCATGATTTCAACTGCATCAAGAGAATCAACGCCGAGGTCTTCAAATGTTGTTGCCTCTGTGATTTCTGCTGCATCCATTTCAAGATGTTCTGCCAAAACTGCCTTTACCTTTTCGAGTGTCATAGTTAGTTCCTCCTAAAATAAAATTAATATAAAAATTAAATAAATTTAATTTTTTACCATTTAATAACGCAAGCGGCACTAGACAGGCCGCCGCCAAAGGCAGACATTACTATATTGTCACCTTTTTTTAGTTTGCCTGATTTTACAAGCTCATCAAAAGCTATTGCAACACTTGCTGATGAAGTGTTACCATATTTTTCAATGTTAACAATAAATTTTTCTATAGGCATTTTAAGACGCTTTGCAGCATATTCAATAATCCTGATATTTGCCTGATGTGTTACTATGTAATCAATATCTGAAAGTTCAAGTCCGGCATCCTGAGTTACCTTCTTTATATCTTCAACAATCTTACTTACTGCAAATTTGAAAGTTTCCTGACCATCCATAAATATATATGGATGCTTGATTTCACCTTCGTAAAAAGGCGAACTACCTGAAAATGACGGAATTTCTATTACTTCATTTCCACCGCTTGTGTAAAGCATAGAAGAAAGATA
>JAZRDP010000001.1:0-116285 GCA_045660345.1 Acutalibacteraceae bacterium | reverse complement strand
GTCGGAATCCGTGCTACTTCGCAGGAAGAGTTCAAGGAAGCATTTGCAAAAGCACTCACGATGGGAAGACCGGTAGTGATTGACTGCCAGATTGACAGTGATGATAAAGTTTGGCCGATGGTAGCTCCTGGAGCAGCTATCAGCGAAGCGTTCAGTGAAGAAGATTTATAGGAGGCGAAATAGCGATGGGAAGAGTATATAACTTTTCAGCAGGACCGGCAGTATTACCGGAGAGCGTATTAAAAGAAGCAGCAGCAGAGATGATGGACTATAAGGGTACAGGCATGTCTGTTATGGAGATGAGTCATCGCTCGAAAGCATACGACGAGATTATTAAGACGGCAGAAGCAGACCTTCGTGACCTTATGAATATCCCTGATAATTATAAAGTGTTGTTTTTACAAGGGGGCGCATCACAACAATTTGCCATGATTCCAATGAATCTGATGAAAAATAAGGTTGCAGATTATATTGTGACAGGACAATGGGCAAAGAAAGCATATCAGGAAGCGCAGAAGTACGGTAAGGCAAATAAGATTGCAACATCGGAGGATAAGACATTTTCTTATATTCCGGATTGCTCAGATTTGCCAATCTCAGAAGATGCCGACTATGTTTACATCTGTGAAAATAATACGATTTATGGAACAAAGTTCAAGGAACTTCCTAATACAAAGGGGAAACTTTTGGTGTCAGACGTTTCTTCGTGCTTCTTATCAGAGCCTGTAGATGTAAGTAAATATGGCATTATCTACGGCGGTGTTCAGAAGAATATCGGACCTGCAGGCGTGGTTATCGTGATTATCCGAGAAGATTTGATTACGGAGGATGTACTTCCGGGTACACCGACCATGTTACAGTATAAGATTCATGCAGATGCAGATTCACTTTACAACACACCACCTGCATATGGTATCTACATTTGTGGAAAGGTGTTCAAATGGATTAAAGAGATGGGTGGCCTTGAGGCGATGAAGGAACATAATGAGAAGAAGGCAAAGATTCTCTATGACTTCCTTGATAACAGCAAGCTTTTCAAGGGCACAGTAGTTCCCGAAGATCGTTCACTTATGAACGTTCCCTTTGTTACAGACAGTGAAGAGCTTAACGCAAAATTTATCAAGGAAGCTAAGGAAGCAGGCTTTGTAAACCTCAAGGGTCACAGAACTGTTGGCGGTATGAGAGCTTCTATTTACAATGCTATGCCTATCGAAGGCGTTGAAAAGCTTGTTGAATTTATGACAAAATTCGAAAAAGAAAATTCCTGAAAGGTTGATTCAGAATGTACGATATTCTTACATTAAATAAAATTTCTCAAATCGGTCTTAAAGAGCTTGACGATAAATATGTAATTTCTGATAGCAGCGAAAATCCCGATGGTATTATTGTTCGTTCAGCTGCTATGCACGATTTCGCTTTCAGCGATAAAACTGTTGCAGTAGCAAGAGCAGGCGCAGGCGTAAACAATATTCCCGTTGAGGATTGCACAAAGAAGGGTATTGTTGTTTTCAACACTCCCGGTGCTAATGCAAATGCTGTTAAGGAGCTTGTTGTTGCAGGTCTTATGCTCACATCCCGTAGAGTTGCAGCGGCTTATGACTGGTGCAAAACTCTTAAGGGTGAGGGCGAAAATGTAGGCAAGCTTGTTGAAAAAGGTAAATCTCAGTTCGCAGGTCCCGAAATTCTCGGTAAAACTCTCGGTGTTGTTGGTCTTGGTGCCATTGGTAGACTTGTTGCAGTTGCAGCAAATAACCTTGGTATGAAGATTGTTGGCTATGACCCCTATTTCAACGATGCACTCAAGGGCGAGCTTCCTGCAGATACAGAATATGTTGATTCTCTTGATGCAATTTATAAAAAAGCAGATTACATAACTCTTCATCTTCCTTGCACAAAGGACACAAAGGGTATGATTAATGCTGATACCTTTGCGAAAATGAAGGACGGCGTAAGAATTCTTAACTTTGCCCGTGGCGAGCTTGTTAATGGCGCTGATATGGCAGAGGCAGTTAAAGCAGGTAAGGTTGCAGCTTATGTAACAGACTTCCCCTCTGACGAGGTTATCGGTGTTGAAAATGTTACTGCTCTTCCTCACTTAGGTGCTTCAACTCCCGAAAGTGAAGAAAACTGTGCATATATGGCAGCAGTTGAAATTAGAGAATACCTTGAAAAAGGTAACATCAAAAACTCCGTAAACTTCCCTAATGTTGAGCTTTCAGCTGAGGGTGAAAGAGTTGGGGTTATTCACCACAACGCTCTTAATGTTATGAACGATGTTCTCGGTGCATTTATGAGCAACGGGGTTGAAACAAAAGAGTTCGGCTCAAAGGCTAAAGGGGATTTTGCTTACACACTTGTTGTTGCAGATAAAATCCCCGATGCAGTTGTTAAAGCCCTTGAAGCTAACGAAGATGTAATTAAAGTTAGAAAAATATAAAAGAAAAAATGCAGTCCGCAAGGACTGCATTTTTTAGTTGCCAGCTACCAGATGCCAGTCGCCAGCTAATAGTAAAGTGAATTTTGTTGCGCTATAGAATAAAGTAAGTTTTTTATGGTTTCACCTTGCGGTGAAAAGACGCTCAAGCGTTCGCGTCAAGAACTCTCCACCACCCGACCAATTTTATAGAAATACTTTATCAATTGGCTCGCTTGAAACTTATTTCATAAAGCAACAAATCAAAAGGTGGTCCCCCTCTCTTCGAAGAGAGGTAGGACCACCATCAATTTTTGGTTCTGAGTTTATTTAGTTGAAAAAATGAATTATATTTGATTGCGATACTTTTATAAAGTAAAGAGGGCACGGGGCGACCCACCACCATTCCGCCCGGACTTTATTCATATAATAGCACATCACCCGAAATGAACTTAATCGAAGATTTTTACCCATCGAAGAATGGTCCCCCTCCCTTTTTCCCAAACGAAAAAAGGGAGGATAGGCTTCGCAACAGCTTCACTAATTGCTAACCGCTATCTGCTATATTGGTAGCTGGCGGCTGGCGACTGATAGCTTAATTCCGCATTTCGAATTTCGAATTCCGCATTTCCCGTTACGGAATAATATTTCCTGCACTTGAGAAGATTTCGTACCATTCTTGCTTTGTGATGGTGATATCTGCTGCCGCAGCACATTCGAGGAGTCTTTGGGGATTCATTGTGCCTGTAAGGGGCTGCATTTTTGCAGGGTGGCGAAGAATCCACGCAATAACAATAGTGTTTTTTGTAACACCATATTTATCGGCTAATTCCTGAAGCTTTGCATTGATTTCAGGGAAATCAGGGTTATCAACATAAACACCCTCAAAGAAACCATACTGGAAAGGTGACCATGCCTGAATTGTTATATCTTCATAACGGCAGTATTCAAGAATTCCGCCATCGCGGTCAATTGCGTTATCCTCGCGCATATTAACATAAAGACCCTGTTTTACAATATGGCAGTCAGTAATGCTGAACTGAAGCTGGTCTGCGCAAATTGGCTCATCACCTAAATATTTCTGTAAAAGGCGGATTTGCATTGGGTTCTGATTTGAAACACCGAAATGCTTAACCTTTCCACTTTCTTTAAGTATTGCAAATGCTTCTGCAACCTCTTCGGGCTCATAAAGAGTATCAGGGCGATGTAAAAGAAGAAAATCAAGATAATCTGTGTTGAGTCTTTTGAGGATTCCTTCGGTGGAATTAATAATATGCTCTTTTGAGAAATCGAACATAACCTTACCGGGACAGATACCGCATTTTGACTGAAGAATGATTTTTTCGCGCACATCGTCATTCATACCGATAGCCTTTGAGAAAACCTCTTCACTTTTACCACCACCGTATAAATCTGCATGGTCAAAGAAATTAAGACCTGCACCCATAGCGGTATCAAGGAAAGCCTTTGCTTCCTCAACGGATTTGTCAGCCATTCTCATACAGCCCACTGCGATTACGGGTACATCTACACCGCTTTTGCCGAGTTTCATTGTTTTCATAGTAAATCTCCTTTCACTTTGCGTTTTGCACTTTGCATTTTTCACTTTTAATATATTTCACACAAAACCCTCGTTCTACCTTTTCTTGTATCACCTAAGACTTCGACATAACGGAATCTGCCGTAGCCACGCACAGATACTGTATCGCCTATTTCAATGCTTTTTGATGAACTTGTTATGAGTCGACCGTTTATAAAAACCTTTTCACCGTCAACAAGGGCGGAGCTTTTGCTTCTTGAAATATTATAAATTGCGCTTATTCCTACATCAAGACGGAAGGAAGAAACGATTACAACCTCTTCCTTGGGCTTCGGAAGTGCATTTTCGGGAATAGAATCGCAAGCTTCGCAGCTGACACTGGTATGCTTAACCTTGAAAAGATTATCAATTATATATTGAGAAATGCTGTCAAGACAGAAAACATAGCCTACATTTTCAGTAATGATAATATCTCCGAGGGTTTCTCTTTTAATACCAAGACCTATTAAAGAACCGAGAAAATCTCTGTGGGTAAGGTCATCGGAGAATTTTTTTGAAAGCGGTTTAATACAAATAATTTTAATTGGTGGGTTCGGTTTATAGCCGAACTCGTTTTCGCTTCCGAAACAAGCGATTTTTCTTTCTGCCTCGGGAAAACCACCATAAAGCGTTACATTTCTTTTGATTTCGTCATAAAGAATTGTTTGCTCATAGAGATTTAAAAATTCGCTGTAAAAATAAATTCCGCGATTGTCTGAACGCATTGACAGCTCATTGAATCTTTTTTTGATTATATTTATATCGTCTGTCAATTTGTCACCACTTTTCTTATTTGATTTTTACTTAATTTTTGTTATTTTATGCCCTTTAACAAGATAGGCATTTTCGCTGATTTCAATTAAAGGTAAATCGTTTACGCTGTCAGTATAAAAATTATCTATTTTAGTATCGGGATATTCTTCAAAAAAGGCTTTAACTTTGTTTTCTCTTATGCAAAGTCTGCTGATTTCGCCTGTTTTTGTATCAATAAGAGAGCCGATATAACGCTTTATACCAAGCCTTTTGCAGATTATTTCGAGAGAAAATTCAGGAGAGCCTGAAATGATAAGATCATCGTCGCTTTGAATATCTTTATAAAAGGGCTTGATTTTATTCATATGACAGTCCCAGAAATCCTTCATATCTTCAGGAATATCGGGATGTAATCTGTAATAATTTGCAACTGCCTCGCCATATTTTGAAAGAGCCTGTTCAATGGTTACCTTACCTCTTTTATATTTGAAAAGAGCGGTAAACACAGAGGGAATATGCTTTAAAAGTGATTTGTCCTTTTTGCAGTAATAGAGAAAAAAGTCAACAACGCTTTCGCCGTCATATATAGTGTTGTCAAAATCATAAACATTCATAGCTTTATTCCTTAACAGTTGTGCTTTGCTTGAAGCGTTTCCATTTGCCTGATGCAGAAAATGTTATAAGCATAGCGGTAACAACTAAACCAATCCATACGAATATGGAGCCATTCCAACCTATTTTATCAGAAATTACACCGAAGCCATAGGTAGCGGCTGCACAGCCTACATAAGCTGTGGCATTCATAACACCTGTTACTGTTGCAGTTCTTCCGCAATAGGAGAAATGCATCGGAACGAGGGTGATTATCATATAGTTGAAGGAGTGCAAGGAGGTTGTTATTATTGCCAACAATGCAACACTCAACACAACGGGGAGATTCTTCATAAATATGAGCGCAGTTAATGGGAGAAGAACGAAAAGAAGTATGGCTGCACCTGTTTTTAATTCGTCTTTTTTGAAGATTTTGGTATAAATTGGTGTAATCACATAGACACCACAGATATTCAAAACGGGCAAGAGAACAGAAAGAAGAGCAGAGAATGAGGGGGAGGTTGAATAAACCTCGGTAATCATTGTGGGAACCCATGTAGTTATACCCTCTTTAATTGCTCCGTGAATAGCATCGGCAGGAAGAATAATGAAAATACCTGCCATAACAAGTAAGGGCATAAGACCACCCTTTGCTTTTTTCTTTTGCGTAATATTCTCTGTTTTGATTTCTCTTTCTGTAATATGTGGTTTTACAATAAGCGATGAAACAGTGAAAAATGCACAAACAATAAAAAGAATTGCTGCAGGTATGTAGAAAACAAATCTCCAGTTGAAGAACTTAATGGAAAATGAAGCGAAAAGATAGGCTAAAATTGTACCGATGGGAAGAGTTACTGAAATATTAAGACAAGCCTTTGACCTCATACCATCGTTGATTATATTGGCAAGGATTTTAAGAATTGAAGCCCAGAGGAGAGAAAGGGCAAATCCATTGAAGCCCCAGACAATTGCCATCTGGATATTTGTTGTACAGAAAGTCATTGTAACATTGGCAACTGCAGAAAGGAATGTGCCTGCAGTTATCATTTTAAAGGGTGAAATTTTATCACCCAAAAAGCCGTTGATAATCTGGAAAGCACCGTAAACTATAAAGAACGCAGAGCCTATGATACCTGCTTCGGTTTTTGTAAAGAATCCGTCACCGATAATTGCAGGAAGTGCTGCAGAAAAGTTAATTCTGCCGATATATGATGCAGAATATGCTGCAAAGCAGGCAATAAAAATTAATCTTGAATATTTTTCGCTTTGTAAATACTGTTGCTTTTTCATAAAATCTCTTTTCTTTATTTGTTATTGGAAACCATTGCCGAAGCAATGGCATTTGAGGATTTCTCGTAATTGACAAACTGATTAAAATTCTTGTAGTTTTCGCTACCGCAAGGCTCAACGATATTTTTATTATCGCTTAATTCGATGCATACACCGGGGCGGTCAAACTGATGTCTGAACCAGTTTTCAAAGCCACCGCCATAGTCCTTTGGTTTTTTAGTGGGATTTGTCATTAAAAGTCCCGAAGCATTGCATATATCCTCAGCAAAGGCTTTATAAATTCCGTTGTTATGAGTTTTATATGTATCTCCCCAGAAAATGCAGTTGCCTTTAATGTGAACAGAAATCATAAAGGCAAAGTTATTATCAAGGCAAAGGCTCATAAGTGTCTGGGTTTCTTTTGCACTACCAGCTTGGTAGCCCTTGAAATAATAATCTGCAGGTGCGGTTACACCATTGTTTATGTAATCCCAGGCAATAGGGAAGTTTCTGTTTAAATCAACACCCATTTTGTTAGCCTTATATTCAGAAAGCTTTGAAACTCTGACATTTTTTTCGGGAGCATCATTTGAAAGAATGATTTCAAGTCCGTCGGGATTTGCACAGGGAATGATATAAAGGGTATATTCATTAAGAAGATTATATATATCATAGCTTCCGTAATAGCCTGTTGCGTTGTAATAGGCGTTGCAATAGTCCTCTGTGACCTTTAAGATGTATTTTGTGGTTATATGCTCTCTTGCGTGGATTGCTCCCGTAATGAGAGCCTTTTTGTTGCCACTTCCTAATGTATACATCAAAATTTCTCTTCCGCTCTCGGAATAACCTGCAGTGTAGATTTTTATAATGTCAGGAAATTGATTTTTAAGGGCGGTAATTGTACCTAATAAAGAGTCAAAAGTTTCAGGTGTTGAGGTGTTTACAATATTCTTTTCTGTTATTATTTCTTCGGCGTGTATAACTTCTTGAGGTGTTGGCGTGATGCTTGCTGTGGTATTAGTCGGAAAGAATGAAAAAAGAATTCCTAAGGTTAAAACCAAAGCCGTAAATATTGACAAAAAGGACAAGGAAAGCCTGAATGCTTTATCTGACAAAATACCACCTCCAAGGATTTAACTAAATAAATATTATAATGTTTATTAAATTTAATGTCAATGAAAGGATTGTAAGATAATTACAATATTGTTATAATTTATATTTTTTTGTCGTAGCGTGTTGTGAATTGAAAATAAATAAAGTATAATATTGTTATAAATAAAATTTCGTGGTGATAGTATGAAAAAATCTCTTTCAGCGGTGCTGATTTTAATTGCAGTTATAAATATATTTGCAATTTGTGTTACAACACTTTCCTTTGCAGGTGATTTAGAGGATGTTATACCCTCGGCTCCCGAAAACTTTGTTGCAGTAAACTCTTCTACGGGTGTAAATATAAGCTGGTCACCTGTTGAAAACACAGCAGGGTATAAGCTTTATCGCTGTGAAATTGATGGTGAGTATAAAGAAATTGCAGATGTCAGAGGCTTCGACGAAAATTCTTTTACTGACACAAATGCAGAAAGCGGAACAGAATATAAATACATAATAAAAGCCTATAATGCCTTTAATGAGGGTGATTTAAGCGAGGAAAGCTCGGTAATTTATCTTAGGCAGCCAACCTTGACAAGGGCAGGCTCTGTTTATGGCGGTATTGAGATTGTTTGGGAAAAGAGTGAAGGTGCAGACGGCTATACTGTTTACAGAAAAAACGGTTCAGAAGAAATAGCTATTGCAGAATTTGAGGGTGACGATACCTGTATTTTCCTTGACAAGGATGTAAAAAATAATAAAAAATATAAATATACTGTTGTTGCTCATAAAGGAATTTACAGAAGCTCATTTGCTTATAAAACCTCCAATGTTTATATAACTGCACCAACCATTGAAAAGGCAAGCGTCGGTGATGGTTATGTAAGGGTTTATTGGGAGAAAACAGCAACTGCTGATAAGTACAGAGTTTACAGAAAAACTGATGATACAGATTGGAAATACCTTGATACAGTAAGCAAAAAATATTCTACATATAAGGATGCAACGGTTAAAAACGGCGTAAAATATATTTATATGGTCCGTGCCATTGATGGTGAATACAATAGTGGTTATGACAGAGCAGGCGTAACTGCAAAATATGTTACAACACCTAAAAAGGTTACTCTTAAGAACTATTATTCTGACTCAATAAGAGTTAAATGGAATGCAGTTGATAAAGTAGAGAAATATCTCATTTACAGAAAAGACACTAAAAACACAAAATGGGTTAAGCTGCATGAGGTGACATCAACTCAATTCAGGGATTATAATACAGTAAACGGAAGAACCTATACCTATGCAGTAAGAGCAATCGGTGAAAACGGAGGTAAAAGTGCATATCTTAAAGATGTAAAAATTACTGCCCTTAAAGCACCTGCAGAGGTGGAATTGAATTCTGTATCAAATGGTGTCAAGATTTCCTGGACAAAAATGACATCAGGTACAGGCTATAGAGTTTATAAAAAGCTCAAGGGTGCATCCGATTGGGAATTGGTTGCTAAAATAAAGAGCAATTCAACAACCTCATATACAGATACTGATGTAAAAAACGGCAAAACATATATTTATACAGTAAGACAGGTTAAGGGTAGCACCTTGGGTAGCTATAACTCCAAGGGCTACAGCATCAAATATGTTGTTCCGCCAAAGGCTTCAGCAGAGCATTCTCCCAAGGGCATTGTTCTTAACTGGGACAAGGCCGTTACAGGAAACGGTTATCAGGTCCAAAGAAAAGCGGATGGTGAAAAGAAATGGAAAACAATTTCTACTATTACAAGTCTTTCAAAGCGTACCTATACAGATTCTAAACCCGTTTATGGTAAAAAGAATAATTACAGAATTGTTGTAACTGATACAAACCTCATTTCAAATACCACATCGCTTTTCGGAATTGACCCCAAGAAGAAAATGATAGCTCTTACTTACGATGATGGTCCTTATACACCTGTAACAAATCAGATTCTTGATGTTCTTGAGGAGTATAACGGCAGAGCAACATTCTTTGTTGTAGGCTCGAGAGTTTCAAGCTATAAGGATTGCATTAAGAGAGAGTTTGCTTTGGGCTGCGAAATCGGTAACCATACATATAATCATACAATTCTGACATCTGTTGGGGCTTCAACAATAAAATCCGAAATCTCAAAAACCAACGATGCGGTTAAAAAGATTACGGGACAAGCTCCGAAAATTGTCCGTACACCAGGTGGTGCAGTTAATTCAACCGTAAGAGCAAATGTAGGGTATCCTATGTTTAACTGGTCGGTTGATACATTAGACTGGAAATACAGAAGCTCAAGCTCTGTTGTTTCCTATATAAAGAGCGGCGTTCGTGATGGCTCCATTATTCTTATGCATGACCTTTACGGTTCAACAGGAAATGCAACAGAACAGATTGTTCCATGGCTTGTTAAAAACGGCTATCAGCTTGTAACAGTTTCCGAGCTTATGGCGGTTAAGGGTATTGAAACTTCAGACGGACAGCTTTATACGAGAGCGTATTAAATGGCAACTAAAAAGCAACTGACAGAAATGTCAGTTGCTTTTTATAATTACTGCACTATTTGCAGGGATTTTTATATATTCACTTGAATAGGTGTTTGACATTAACTCTTCCTTATATCTGAATTCGTCAGGTAAATAATAGTCAATTTCATGGTAGTTGCGGTTTGCAATTACCATTATTTTTTCGCCTTCACATTCTCTTGTGTAGGCGATGCAGGAAAGCATAGCAGAATAGGGCTTGAAAACGCCGTTTTCAAGGCATTTGAGAGCATTTCGTACCTTGCCTAGCTTCTTATACCATTCTGTGATATCGCTGTCCTCTGCGCCCCAGGGGAAGAAGGAACGGTTGAATGGGTCGCCTCCACCCTGAACACCTGCTTCGTCGCCATAATAAATTGAAGGGAAACCGGGGAGTGTGTATTGCAAAACGGTTGCGCATTTTAAAAGTGCTTTAGCTTTTTCGTATTCTTCAGCGGTTAATTTGCAATCAGCTTGAATGTTTCGGGGCTTATGCTCAATTGAATCATAAATAAGACTTGTGAGAATTCTTGCGGTGTCGTGAGTGCCGATATGATTCATAAGGCAGTCAAGAGCGGTTTTAGGGTAATTCTCGCAAATTGTCACAATTGATTCCATAAAATTTTCTGCAACTCCATAGCGCATAAAGGTGAGAATAGCACTTGCAAAGGGGTAATTCATAACAGAATCAAGCTGCTCGCCTAAAAGATATTTTCTTCTTCCGCCGTGACTGATTTTGTTGGTTGCATCCTCCCAGACCTCACCGATAACAACATAATCTTTGTTAAGCCCTTTTACGCTTTTACAGAATTCGTCAAGGAATTTATCGGGAAGCTCGTCTGCCACATCAAGACGATAGCCGTAAGCGCCTGCCTTGAGCCATTTTTCTGCAATTCCGTTTTTCCCTGCAATATAATCAATGAAGCCTTCGTTGTCTTCATTTGTTTCGGGAAGAGTGTCAATTCCCCACCAGCTTTTATATTTGCCGTTTTCTTCAAAGGTAAACCAATCTTTATAAGGACTTTCAGTACTGTTAAAAGCCCCGAGTGAATTATATCTGCCTTCTCGGTTGAAATAGATACTATCTGAGCCCGTATGGGAGAAAACACCATCAAGAATGATTTTTATACCATATTCTTCTGCTTTTTTGCAAAGAGATTTAAACTCCTTTTCGTCACCCAAAAGAGAGTCTATTTTGCTGTAATCTGCAGTGTTATATCTATGATTTGAATGGGCTTCAAAAATAGGGTTGAGATAGATAACATTGACACCTAAGGAGGCAATATAGGGAAGCTTTTCCTCAATACCCTTTAAGTTGCCGCCATAGTAGTCATTATTGAGAATTTTGCCTTCTTCGTTTGGTTTCCAGACAGGAATATCAGTTGTTTTTTCATGAATTATTCTGTCAGTTGGCACATTTTTAATGTTTCCGTTTCCTTTATAAAAACGATCAGGGAAAATCTGATACATTATGCCACCTTTAATCCATTGGGGTGTCTGATAATTTTTATCATACACAGTCAACTGCCATTCCTTACCCTCGGGGGCGATTTCACCGCATCCTGCTGAATGCAAGAAAATATTACCTCTTCCGAAAGGTGTTTCATAAGTGAAATGGTAAAAATAAAGACCTGTATCAAATGAGATGTTAATATCCCACCATTCTTCACTTTCTCCGTTCATACCGCACCAGAATAAATCGCGGTATTGATTTCCTTCTCCATCCTTATGAAAAACAAGGGTAACCTTCTGGCAGGAGAAGGAACGGGGCATAAGAACACAAAGCCTCAAATTTTCATTTGAGGCTATGCTACCGAATATTGATTTGTGTCGTATATCTCGTGAATTATAGGGAACGAATTGCAAAAATTATCAGTCCTCGTAGCCGTTAGGATTATTGTGCTGCCATCTGTAAGAGTCGGCGCACATTTCGTCAATACCTTTTTCAGCCTTCCAGCCAAGCTCTCTTTCTGCTTTCGAGGGGTCAGAGTAGCAGGTAGCAAGGTCACCGGGACGGCGGTCAACTATTTTATAATTAACCTTAACGCCTGATGCTTTTTCGAAAGCATCAACTACCTGAAGAACGCTGTAGCCAGTACCTGTTCCGAGGTTGTAAACGAAGGTGTCGTTTTCTTTTTCAATTTTTTCAAGAGCCTTAAGGTGACCCTTTGCAAGGTCAACAACATGGATGTAGTCTCTTACGCCTGTGCCGTCGATAGTGTCATAATCGTTACCGTAAACGCTTAAGAATTCGCGTTTGCCTTCTGCAACCTGAGTTATATAGGGCATAAGGTTATTAGGAATTCCGTTGGGGCTTTCGCCGATTCTGCCGCTTTCGTGAGCACCGATGGGATTGAAATATCTCAAAAGACAAACGCTCCACTCATTGTCTGCCTTTGCAGTGTCTGTAAGGATTTGTTCGATGAAGTATTTTGTTGTACCGTAGGGGTTTGTTGTTCCGCCGGTTTTCATTGATTCTTTAAGAGGTGAAACATTGTGCTCACCATAAACAGTTGCAGATGAACTGAAAACCATTTTTTTACAGCCGAATTCTGCCATTACCTCGCAAAGAGTAACAGTACCGCTGATATTGTTATCATAGTAAAGCAAGGGCTTCTGGCAGGATTCACCAACTGCTTTAAGACCTGCAAAGTGAATTACAGAGTCGATATTATGTTTTGAGAAAACCTTTCTTAAGCCTTCTGCATCGCGGATGTCACACTCTTCAAAAGCGAAATCCTTGCCTGAAAGCTCTTTGATTCTGTCAAGAACCTTGGGGCAACTATTGTAGAAATTATCAAGAATAACAATTTCTTTTCCTGCATTAAGTAATTCAATAGCGGTATGGGAGCCTATGTAGCCTGCGCCGCCTGTAACAAGTACTGCCATATAAAATCCTCCTTAGAATTCAAAGCTTTCCATTGTGGATGCGGGTTCTGTTGTGGGCTTGGGTTTCTGAGTTGTCTGCTCTTGTGTTGTCTGCTCCTGAGTAGTAACAGGACCTGTATTGGTATTAGGCGTATAATTTATAACGGGTCTGTTGGTATCAGGAACTGGTGTGAGCTGAGAGGTTGCGGGTACATCGAAGATTGATGTTGAGCTTTCCTCTTCAGAAACATATTCTGTGATTTGTGATTTTTGAGTTGTAGGTTCTTTTTCTGTTAATTCAGGGATTCTTCCTAATGTTGTTGAAGGTGTTGTATCAACAACATTATTTCCTGCCTGAAGAGATTCTTTTTCAGGGTCATCGGATGAGTTTACGAAATAGCCACCAAATTTGAAGCCTAAAATTACACAAACGATAACTGCAACAATTAAAGCAATTATAGCTGCAATTGTACCTTTTTTGCCGATTGAGGCGGTGGGTCTTTGCTCTGCCTCGAACTCTGCTTCAATAAGAGCCTGCTCGTATTTTTCTTTTTCCTCTTCAGAGGCATTATTTTTGAAAATAACCTCATCAGCATATTTATCAATCATTGAATAAAGCTCGTTGGTTGCTTCTGTGATAAGGTTGTCAACATCCTCACCTGCATTTGCAAAGAGCTTTTTAACAACAATTTTATCAGCAGTAGCAACGCTTACGAAGGAGTAATAGTTGACAACTGAGTCACCCTTTTTTTCGCGGAAAATATTTGAAACAGTAGCACCTAAATCAGCATTTCTAAGATTCATAGCACCTTTAGCAAGCTGAGCTGCATATTCCTTGGGGTCTTCAACGCCTGAGTCGTTAACATAAGGTGTGAAATATACATTGTTTTCGTAGTTGGGGCAAGAGCGGATGTCCTCCTTAAGAGCCTTTGCCGCAGGAGTTGAAGGAATAGCAAGCTTCAAATCATTTTTTACAAGCTTTGAAACAATGCTTTCGGCTTTAGGAGAAGCTTTTTCCTCGCTCATAATGTCTTCATAAACCTTAAATTTTCTTTCAGGAGCTTTAAAGAAGGGAAGACCCGAATTTAAAAGAGTTTCGCCGATGCTTTCTTCAATCAACGGGAAAACTACAATATACTGGTCTGCAGATTTTACATAGAAGGAGCTGTAAAGTCCGTTGGAGGAAATAAGCTCGATACATTCATTGGGAACTAAGGTATGAGCCTTGAGAAGCTTTTCATCCAGAATTGCGCTACCGATTGCAGATTCGATTTTCTCACTGTATGCAGGAGTGAAATTGAAAGCCTTTATGAGAATCGGTTTGAATTTTAAATATGAATCCTGCTCAACACCAATTAAAATTACCTGAGCATCCTCAAGTGATGCGGAGATTTCCTTGAAAAGCTCATTAACATCGCCGAAGCCTTCAAAGTAAACACCGCTTTCATTAAGCTTTGTGACAACTTCCTGCTTTACCGTTGCAAGAGAGTAGCCGTTTTGTTCAAAGGAAAATGCTTTGATTTTCATATATAACACCTCTCGGGATTTTTTTAGTATAAATAGAATTTAGGATCGTCTTTATAGGGGTTGTTTTTCTGATCATCGTAGTATGATGATGGGTACTTGACAGGTGTATCCTTAAAGTCGGCAAGCTTTGTATCAACCTCAGATGCTTCACCATCTCTGACCATTCTTGCTATAACAACAAGCCTTGCATCATCAAATTCATAAGTACAAGTGCAAAGGGTTAAGAGCTTATCGGTAGGAAGAAGGTCGACACCTGTGTCATAAAGCTTTCTTTTATCAATTTCCTTGATGTATTCTTCAAAGCAAGTGTCTGAGCAATTGTCGAAGGTGAAATCAAAGAAATAACCATTATCGCTTTTAGTGGAGCCGTTTGTAAGAATAACTGCGTAAATTTTCCAATCGTGTTTTTCAAAAAGCGTATCAAAATGAATTACGGGATGCTTTTTGAAATAGTCTAAGCTTTTGTAATTCGCAAGGGCGGCAAATCTTTCACCGTCGAACATATTGTGACCATATAGAAGAGTGTTTCGGTCAAATGGCTTGAAGTTTGCCTTGTATGTTGCGAAAACTGCACCATAGCTTGTAGAAGCACCGTTAAAGTCATGGCGCATATAATATTTATCGTTATCTGCCTGAACAACAGGTGTATCAATTTTTGTTCCGTCGATTTTAAGATAACCTATTGTCTGCTGATTTTTTGCATAATAAAGAGCATAATCGAAAAGAATTCCTGCAGGGAACTTAACATCAATAAGCTCAGGGTATTTATCATAAAGATATGCCCATTTTTCTTCTTCAGAAAGACCTTCAAGGTCTTTCATTACATCATCGGGAAGGAGGGATTCGCTATGAGTTTTTTCTTCCTGACGGAGAACAAGGAATTTTTCGATTCCTTTTTTACCTACATAAAAACCTGAAACCAATACTGCAAAAGCAAGAACGAAGCTGATTATATTCAAAGCCTGCTTTTTCATTTTGCGTTTCTTCAAACGCTTGAAAACCTCTTGCTTCTGGGTTTCATCGGTTCTGTAAACTGTTTCTTCTGATTTTTCGAAATAAACGTAAGGAGAAGTTGAAACAGCTTCTTTTTTTTGTTTTTTCATTATATATCACCCAAAAGATTTAACGCAGTTTTTACTGCAGAAAGTCTGTTTTGTAATCTTATATCGTCTTTAAAATTATTTCTTAATTCGGTGAAAATAGTTTTGCTATCATCTGAAATTGCGATGTAAATAAGTCCAACAGGTTTATTTGTATTATCAGAAAATGGACCTGCAATTCCTGTTATGCCTATTCCGATGTCGCTGTTAAGTGCTTTTTTTACGCCCTCTGCCATTTGGATGGCAACGGGTTCACTTACTGCACCAAATTGGGCGAGTGTTTCTTCTTTAACGCCCAGAATATTCATTTTCACTTCATTTGAATATGAACATACACCGCCCTGATAGACAGCGGAAGCACCGCTGACATCAGTTATGATTTTACTTACCCAACCGCCTGTGCAGGATTCTGCAAGAGCGAGGGTTTTATTGTTTTCTTTTAATTTGGAAACTGCTTTTTCTGCAAGTTTTATTAAATCAATTTCTGTCATTTTCAACACCGTCTGAGGTAATTGCAATTCTTTGAATACCGTCAACTGCTCTCTGGCAAAGTGCCTCAATATCTAAAACCTTTTCTGCCTCTTCAACATCTTTAAGCTGAGGACGGGTTTTGGGATGCTTGGGAGTAAATACTGTACAGCAATCTTCAAATGGTTGAATAGAAATATCAAAGGTTTCAATTTTTCTTGAAATAGTGATAATTTCTTCTTTATCCATACCAATACAGGGACGGAAAACCGGTTGAGTTGCTACTGCATCGGTACAACCGAGAGCAAGAGTTGTCTGACTTGCAACCTGAGCAACGCTTTCACCTGTGATAAGAGCGTGACAGTCAGTTTTTTCTGCAAGCATACAAGCAATACGCATCATAAAGCGGCGCATAATAATTGTGAAATATTCTTCAGGACAATTTTCACGGATAAGCTCCTGAATTTCTGTGAAAGGAACTGTATGAAGCCATATTCTGCCACTGTAACGAGCAACCTTTGAAAGTAAATCGTGAACCTTCTGCTCAGAACGAAGAGAGGTATATGGGGGAGAAGCAAAGTGAATGCCTACAAGTTCAAGTCCTCTTTTTGCCATCATATATGCAGCAACAGGGCTATCAATACCACCTGAAATAAGAAGCATTGCTCTGCCTGAAGAGCCAACGGGCATACCGCCTGCGCCCTTAAGCTGATTTCCTCTTATATATGCCTGGTCACGGATTTCAACAGTAACCTTGATTTCGGGATTTTTAACATCCACCCTAAGATGGGGGAAGCTTTCGAGAAGCTTACCACCAACCATTGCAGAAATTTCAGGAGAATTATAGGGAAAGCTTTTATCAGAACGCTTTGCTTCAACCTTAAAGGTTCTTGCTTCTTCCAATTGGTCTTTAAGGTATTCGGGAGCAATTTCAAGAATTTTATCAATACTTTTTTCAGAAACAGCTGCTCTTGAATATGCAGAGATACCGAATACTCTTGAAATTTCATCTGCTGCAGCATCTAAATCTGCATCCTCGTTAAGAGGAGTAACTGTGATAGTAGACTGAGAGTTTTTTAATTGGAATGAACCGAATTGATGAATTCTTCTTTTTATATTTTTCATAAGCATTGACTCAAAAGAGGAACGGTTAAGTCCTTTAAGAGCAAGCTCGCCGTCTTTTATAAGAATGATTTCTTTCATTTTCATTTTCCTTTATCTTTTTTGCCGTATTTTTCTGCGGCTTCTTTTATTGCGCTTATAAGATAATCAATTTCTTCCTCTGTGTTGAATCGGGAAAGGCTGATTCTTACTGCGCTGTCTATTCTTTCGGGAGAAAGTCCCATAGCAGTTAGAACTGGACTTCTGTGACCCATTTTACAAGCAGAGCCTGCGGAAATTGATATGCCCTTATCGCTCATAAAATTAACTATCGGTTGACTTGGTAAGCCAAGAATTGAAATGTTGAGAATGTATGGGATTGCATCCTCGGGTGAATTGATTTTTACACAGGGAATATCAATTATGCTGTCAACAAGTCGGGTTTTAAGTGCTTTAACATATTCGCTATGAGAATTTATATTCATAGCCGCCTCTGCGGCTGCGCCGAAGGACATTATTGCGGGCGTACCTTCAGTTCCAGAATGAACATTCTGTTCCTGACCGCCACCGAGAACATAGGGTTTAATGATTCCTTTGGATTTTAAATATATACCGCCGACACCCTTTAAAGCGTGTACTTTATGACCACTTACTGTAATGATATCGGCATCGATTGTTTTAGGTGTTACAGCAATTTTAGAAAGCGCCTGAACGCAGTCGGAATGAATAATTGCAGGAGCACCTGCCCGTCTTACAGCAGTTCTTATACGGTTGATTGGAAGAATTGAACCAACCTCGTTGTTAACTGCCATACAGGAAACGAGAATGGTATTTTTGTTTATACTTTCGAAAAGGTCTTTTTCTCTTATTTTGCCATTTTCGTCGGGATTAAGTCTGATAACCTCAAAGCCCATTGTTTCAAGTCTTTTTATGGGTTCAAGAACGCTTGGATGCTCAATTGCGGTGGTAACGATTCTGTTACCCTCTCTTTTGAGCTTTTCAAAAGCACCGAAAATAGCGGTATTGTTTGCGGTTGTTCCCGAAGAGGTGAAAAAGAAATTGCTTTCGTTTACAGCTAAAAGTCGGGAAATCTGCTTCCTTGCTTTTTTGAGCTCGTCGGAAGCGTCAAGGCCCAATTGATGGAGTGATGAGGGATTGCCCCAACATTCTTCCATAGCTTTTTTTGCGGCGTTTATTGCCTGTTCACAAGGCTTTGTGGTTGCGCTGTTGTCAAAATAAGCGGTCAAAGCAATCCGTCCTTTCAATAATTTCCCATTTTATTTATATAATCGTCTTATTATACAATATAAAAAGCATTTTTGTAAATGCTTTTAAGTGAACTTTTATTGTAAAAATCTTGAATAATTTATTAACTTTCGAGAAAAATGTGAATGACTACTTAAAAGGAGTAAAAATATGATCAAAAATAGACGAAGTTTAGTAAGAATTGTCAGCTTTTTAACTGCAGTTGTAGTGGCTCTTGGTGTCTGGGGCGGTATGAATATGTATAAGCTTGCGGTTATTAAAAGAGATGTTCAGGCTTCTCGGGAAAGGGCATTGACACAGCTTGGAACATATATGGATGATATTGACATTAATCTGCAGAAATGCTTGTATTCTTCAAGCTCTGCAATGCTTTCGGATGTTGCTTCAAAGCTTTGGCGCTCAAGCTCCTCTGCAAAGGAAAGTCTTTCAGAAATTACCGATGGTAACACAGAAATATCAGGTGTATATAAATTTTTATCGCAGGTGGGAGAATACACTCTTTCTCTTAATGAAAAGGTTGCATCCGGCGAAAAATTAACAGCAGAAGAAACTGAAAATCTTAAGAAATTAAAGGATTATTCAGCGAAGCTTTCTCAGACTGTAAACTATCTTATCGAAGAGGAAGAAAACGGCGGACTTGATTTCGAGGAAGTGAAATCCACGCTTCAGAGTGAAGGCGACGAAAGGCTTTATCTTGCAACAGAATTGAACGATGCAAATCAAGCCTTGGAGGATTACCCGACGCTTATTTATGACGGACCATTTTCTGACCATATAAACACAAAAAAATCCGCTCTCGTAGAAAATCTTGAAGAAATAAGTCAGGATGAAGCACAGGAAAAAGCGGCAAAATTCCTCGGGGTGCGGTCAGAAGATATTTATTTTCTCAATAAAACAGACAGCAATTTAAGCACATATACCTTCTACAACACCGATGCGACAATTTCCGTTACTCAAAAGGGTGGTTTGGTTTCCTATATGCTTAAATCCCGTTATGCAGGAGAAAGTACAATTGATGCAGAAGCAGCTATAAAAAAAGCAACTGCATTTTTAGGTGAAAAGGGTTATACAAAAATCAAGGAAAGCTATTATTCAACTAATGACGGTGTCTGTACTATAAATTATTCCTACTATGAGGACGGAATAACTTATTATACTGACCTTATAAAAGTCAGCGTTGCCCTTGATAATGGTGAGATTTTGGGTTTTGACGCAACGGGCTATATTATGAATCATAAGGCAAGAAAGATACCTGAAAACACAAAATATGATTTAAGGTCTGCAGGAAAACTTTTAAAGGATGATTTAAAGGTTTTATCAAATAAAAAAGCATTTATTCCAACAGATTATGAAACGGAAAATTATGTTTATGAATATCGTTGCAAGGCTGATGACGGACAGGAAATTCTTGTTTATATCGACCCTGTAACAGGTGAAGAAAAGGATATTCTTATTCTTCTTTATTCCGATGGCGGTGTTCTTACTAAATAAGAATAAACAAAAAATATTGAGGAATAATTATATAGGAGCTATTGAGATTATTTATCTCCGGAAAGGGAGTGAATATATGAAAAAGATTATTGCCGTTGTTGCAGTTGTTTTGCTTATTGGTTCTATTGTTCTCGTTTTCAGCGGTTGCGGTGGAGATGATAATAACACAACATCTACAACATCTACAACAACAGTTCCCGGAACATCTGATATTACAACAACAGAAAATCCCGGTGTCGTAACAGATGAGTCTGAAGAGGGCGAAAATGGTGTTTTAGGTGACATCGTTACTGATGTTTCCGAGGGTGTGTCCGATATGGTAACGGATATGTCTGAGGGAGTTTCCCGAATGGTAAGATAAATAAAACCACTCAGCACATTTGTGTTGAGTGGTTTTATGGTTTTAGAATGTGATTTTCTGTCCTGCAATCTTCTGACCGTTTGAATCCAAAAGCTCAAATTCAACGGTATAGTTTTTATACTGTGTTGCAGGGTAGGACATTACTGCAACATTATCGCTTTCAGAAAGTACAACTGTTTTTCTTTGTGTATAACCGAATGCGGTTGTGTATTTTAAAGTAAGCGTTTTGCCGTAAAGCGCTTTATCGCTCACAACAGCATGAAAATAAATAGGCCTTGTGTTATCAAGCTCTGTTAAGGATGTTTCAAGGTCTGATGAGCTATAGTTTACAAAGGCTTTTATATCATCTGATGTAACTTCGGATGAGCCTAAAAGCTCCTGTCTTAATTCTGCGCTATTACGATAATTCTCTGTTGTAAGCTCGTTAAGATATTTGACTGTTGTTTTATTTTTCTTATCAAAATTATCTGTTACAAACATATATTTTGCTTCGAGAATTTTATCTTTAGCATCAGAATATTTTCTTATAGCTATAAGAATTTCGATAGCACTTTTATATTCCTTATTTTCTATTAAGGAAAGGGCATTTTGGTAAGAGCATTCTTTAACCATATCCTTGCTATCGCCATAATCGCCTAATTCTGTAAAGAGCTTTGAAGCAACCTTAAAATTCTTTGCTTCAAGAGCGGATTTAGCTTCGCTATATGCACAAGCCTGGGCTCTTGTTGAAGAGTCGCTATAGCCTTCAAGGTTTTCAAAAATGAGCCTTGCTTCTGCAAATTTTCCATCTTCTTCAAGCTTTAAAGCGTAGTTATATTCACATTCAAGAGCTTTTTCCTGACTGTCTGAATATTCGCCTAATTCGTTGAACGCATTAATGGCTTCTGAATAATTACCACTGTCTGCAAGGGCTACGGCTTTATCGTATTTATAATCGTTGATTAATCCGGGAGCGTATTTATAGCCTGCGTAAGCACCTGCAATCAAAACAACAAGAATAACAAAAACAAGACCCTTGCGACCTTTTTCCTTCTTGGGCTTGATTACAGCATCCTTCTGGTCCTCACCGGTTATAACCGCCTCGTCAGCCTCAACCTTTTCAAATGAAGCGTCCTCAACTGTTTCTTCTTTAACAGCTTCTTCGTCTTTAGCTGAATCAACAGGGATTTCGATAATTGAATCTTCAACGATAGCTTCTTCTGCTTCTTCGATAACTTCTTCTGAAGCTTCTTCAACTGCCTCGTCGACTGTTTCTTCTACTTCTTCAATTTCTGTAGTAGAGGAGATGTCGATTACCTCTGCTTCGATTTCTTCTGAAGTCTCTTCAACCTCAATTTCAATTATATCTCCTTCAGGAGTAATAATTTCTTCAGCAGCATCCTCCGTAGAGTCAGCTACGATGATTTCTTCTGCAATAGCTTCCTCTTCGGGTGTTATTTCAGCTTCAACTGCTTCCTCAGTAACATCTTCAGTTGCATTTTCAATAGTTTCTGCTTCTTCAGTAGTCTCTTCAACAGCTTCTTCTGCGATTTCTTCAATTATCTCTTCAACTGCTTCGGGCTCTTCTACCATTTCAGGCTCGATAACAACAACTGTTTCGGTCTGGACATCAATCTGCTCATCAAAATGCTCTTTGTAGCTTTCCTGAAGAAATTCGTAAGAGATGCTTTTAAGCTTATCTGCAACTGAAGCTGTACCTTTTATGGTGTTGTACTGACCAGCCTCAAGCATTTCTGCAAGCTTAATAAATTTTTCGGATTGCTCTAAAAGGAATTTATATTTGTCATAGCTCTTCTGGAAGAACATAACAATACAGCGATAATAAATTTCAAGATTTTTGATGTCGTTAGTAAGAATACCGGTGAAAACTGTATGGGAAGCAACATTATCACAGATTCTATGATATTTGATTTCGCCAACATCTGCAGCAATTCCGCTTTCAACGAAGAAACAGTCAGAAAATTTGGCGGAAATTTTACGAGTAGAACGCTCGTTGAAATTTGCAACAAGTGCGCAGAGCGCGGCTCTGAAGGTTTTAGCCTCGTTCTGGATATTGAGAATAATCTCAACCTGCTTCTTGATTTTTTCAGCATCCGCATCAGCGAAATTTCTGATATGACTTTCGCAAAGAAGCTTTTCTATTTTTTCTGTTTCGTCGTTTGCAAGAGCGATGAATTTTGGGAATTCCTCGTCAGAAACATCGTCGAAAGAGTTGATTATTTTTTTGTATGTATCCTGAAGGGAAACTGTATCCTCATCAAAATTTCTTGCATCGCAAAGAGATTTATAAAAGAGAGAGAGAGGCTCAAGGCTGTTTTTTACAATGTATTTCATAAAACAATTGTCAGCCTCGGTAAAATTTTCTTCGTTATAATACTGCACACCTAAAAGAAGATTTTCTTTTTCTTTCTCATAGGTTGCACCACATGAAGGGCAAACTAAATTTTCATCTTTATTCTGAAGATAAGCGTTTTTACATTCAGTACAAATGATTCTTATCATACATCCACCTTAACCTTGTTAGGTATTTTGAGCAAATTTCCACTCATACAAATTTTATAATACCATAAAACGACCGTTATTTGCAACATTTTATTACAAAAACATTGCAAAAACGGTCGAAAAAGGTAACAAATCTGTTATTTAGTTGTGTTTAAGAAGATTCGGGCAGGCTTAATCCACATTTCGCAAAGCTTAAAGCCATCAATATCTTCAAAAATTTCCAGCTCCAAGGTGCCGTTGATAAATATGTCCTTTGGTAAATCATATTCAGCACTTTCGAAGCCTTCAATCAAGAGGTTTTTGTCAAATTCAGGGTCTTTTTTGCCACCGAATTGAGCGCCCTCGTAAATTGTTTTACCGTTTGCAATAATGCGGTGGTCATTTATTTCGGGGTTGATGTCGGTTTTGTAAGCGATTTTCAATATGTAGTCTGTGTTTGCTTTAAATCCGCCGAATTTAGCCTTGAATGAGAAATGGTCATAAACCTTTGTCATAGCCATAGGCATTGAGCATTCCTTTGCAACAGGCTTATCTGCATGAATATCCATATAGAACTCACCCTCCTGACGAATACCGAGAGTGTTGAGTCCGTGAAGAGCAACTGAATAATAAATTTCATTCTGATTGCAGGTTCTGTATGAAATAAGCTTGTCGATGAACGCTTTTCTTTCGCTTTCCTCAAGAGTGAGGGCAAGCTCGATTTTCTTTAATAAGAACGCACGGTCGGTTACATTATTGTCAATTGTTTCGAGGGTTGCGCCTCTTTCCCAGCTGTCTGCGCAATAATGCTCAACATCAAGCTGTAAGCCGATTAGTTCAAAGAGCTTTTCAGCAAGAGTGTCAATTTCACTCCTGATGAGAGAATATTGGAAGTTGAAGGGTGTATTCAGGATTTCCAATGCACTTGAATAATTCCTGTTTTTAAGCTCTTCGGTTGCATCCTTTACAAGCTTAAGCTCAAAAACTCTTCTCATTTTAACGATTTTGTCACAACAAGCGCGGAAATAAAGCTGAAGGAAGCGCCAGTTTTCAGAAAGCTGCGGGTAGTCCTTCAACAGCTCGCAGAACATTCTGTAAGAGGTGTCTATACAAGGATTTTCTTCGGGTGCGCCTTGCCAGTTTTTCTCTAAAAGGAAGATGCAGTCTGCGATTTTTTCTTCATCTGCACCATACATAAAATAGCGTACATAATCAAGCACAATTTCTCTTAAATCTGCATTACAGTCCCATTCAAAAGCAGACCATACAGCTTTGTTAAGGTCATCGTGAACACCTTCGGAATAGCTTACAGAACCGATAGTGTAAGGTGCAAAAATGCGGTATAAGGTGCGTAATTCCGTAGGTCTCGGGTTTACGCTTTCTCTTGAAAGCGTAGCGGCCAAGGTATAGTGCCAATCATCCTCAAGGAAATTAACAGGGTATTCGCAACGAAGGTTATGAGTTATATCGGGGTAAAAACGCATAGGGTATTTTTCGGGGATGCGTTTTCTTAATTCATGAATAGGGAAGGCGTGGTTGGGTCCCATAATAACTGCATCAATTTCATCGGGCTCGTTTTCAAGATTTTCGCAGAAAACCTTGCCCCAATCTCTGATTGAATGAGGTGCCTGAGCGGAAGGGTGCATTTTAGCATCGGGGTGATGTTTTGTAAGCACTTTTTGAATTTTTTGGCATCTGTCAACGAAAACATCTGCAGGAAATTCGCCGGGGTCACCTCCGGGTGGGAAAACAATGTTGAGGCGGGGCATACTTGAATAAAGCTTATCTCTGATTTCAAGAGCTTCTTCTTCGGTTTCGTAGTCATTGTTCGCGTGCCACAAGGAAACATCCATATCTACAACATCAGCAAGCCTTGATGCTTCAACCAAAAATTCCTCTTGGTCATATTTCATAATAGCATTTCTGAAATTATTCTTAGGCTTTGTGCCATTGTGCTCAATGGTGTTTGAACCGAAAGCCATCAAATCAAGATAATATTGGAAATACTGATCATAGCTCCAGGCATCATAGGTGTTGGGAGTAGTTCTGTAGCCTGCCTGATGACCGCGTATCTGCTTCTGCGGTGCATAATCACCTGAAATATTTTTAATGAGAGTTATGATACCGTTTTCAAAGGTGCATTTTCTTAAGAAAAGAGAATAGCCGAATATCAGACCTCTGATAGTTTTTGCGGTGAAAATTATTTCACCCTCAGTCTGATAAATGTTGAAATAATCCTTGTTTTCAATTGCTTCATTTGTTTTGAAGATTACCTTTGGAAAAGCAGGAGCTTTTTCAAAAACAGGCAAGGATTTTCCTGTTCTTTTCTTTATTTCTTTCGCAAAATAGGTTGCTGCCTTGATGGCATCCTTGCTACCTGCCTCGATATTTAAGTTTGTGAAATTATATTTCATAAGCCACACCTACCATTGTAATAGTATACACACATATTATCATACCTTTTAATAGGCTTCAAGAAAAAACCGCTTTTTTCTTTTTTATACTTGAATTTTTATGGTTGTGTGATAAAATAAATTAGTTAAAAATGTTAAGGAGATTCAGTTATGAATGCATTTACAGTCAAGTGGTACAAAAAGTTTATAACCTCACTTTTAGGTTATACTCCCGAGCTTAAAAAGGCTATTGAAATGAAGAATAAAGGGGATTGGACAGAATACAAGCCCTTTGTTGATAAGCATGTAAAGGAATGGCTTATTCCTTTGATTGATATGGCAGATGTTAATTTTGTAGTTAAGGGTAAGGAGCTTGTTCCCGAAAATGAGCCCATTATCTATACTCCTAACCACGCAAGTATGTTTGATATTCCTGCGGTATTTCTTAATGCACCCACAATGCCGATGTTTATTGCTAAAAAAGAATTGAGCATGTTCCCTTTCTTGAAGCAGTGGATGTGGGTTCTCGATTGCGTTTTCGTTGACAGACAAAAGAAAAACGGCTCTCGTTCTTCTCTTCATGAGGCAATTGAGATGGTTAAATCCGGTCGTAGCCTTGTTATCTTCCCTGAGGGCACTCGCAGTAAGGATGGTAAATTAGGCGAGTTCAAGGGCGGTGCTATGAAAATAGCGATGGAAAGCGGTGCAAAGGTTGTTCCCGTTCTTATTGAAGGCTCGAGAGCAAGACTTGAAGAAACAGGAAATATTACCGCAGGTACTGTTTATGTAACCTTCTTGCCTCCTATTGAAACCAAGGGTCTTGAAAAAGAGGATTTCTTCAAAATGCCTCAGCAGATAAGAGCTATGCTTCAGAATGAGCGTGATAAGCAGAATGCTAAAAAATCAGCAGAAACAACAAGCGAAATAGTTGAATAATTTTGTATCGGTAGGCTTTAAGCTTACCGATATTTTTTATTGTAAAAGCAGATGTTTTGCTATAAATTTGACAAAGTGTAAACATTATGGTATAATTTCTCTCGTTTTTGATTACAAATTGTAACTTTTAGGAGAGAAATATGACAAAACGTTTACTTTCTTTGGCGTTTGCTATGCTCTTTGCAATAGGAATGATTCCCTTTGGAAGCGTTAATTCCGTAGCGGCTAAGGATGAAACTTATAATGTTACCAAAGCTCTTAAATATGCCGAGAAAAACTGGGATAACGGTATTGGCTTGTGTGCGGATTTCGCATCAAAATGCTTGCAGGCAGGAGGCATTGATGTTTACGGTGAAACTGTTATAGACTTATATAATAAGCTTAACGGAAAATACGGAACATCTTACAAGCTGACTCTTACAGGCGGTAAAAACGGAAAAATCAGTATGTCAGCAAATGAGGGAAAGCTTAAAAAGGGTGACCCGATTTTCTACAAATGTAATTACTGTGGTGATTTTGAGCATGTAGTTATCTGTAATGGTGCAAATAGTGAGGGCTATTCTCAGGACTATGCTCACAATAATGCCCATAATGGTAAAAAGACCACTTATACTTATAACCATTGCGGTGGCGACAGCTGGACAATGTATTCCATAAGAATGTATGAAGGCCCCAAGCTTTACGGCAAAAAGACAAATGTAGGTGTACCTGAAATCACATCTGTTGAAAATGGTGCAGACGGCGTTGTTGTTAAGTGGTCAACTGTTAAAGGCGCAGATAAGTATTACTTATACAGAAAAACAGATAAAACCTCTTGGAAAAAGATTAAAACCACCAAGAAGGCAAAAACATATACTGACTCAGCTGCAAAAAATGGTACAAAATACACCTATATGGTAAAGGCTGTTGACGGTAAAAAGGTAAGTCAGTATTATGCAGGTGAAAAAATCACTTGTCTTGGCGCACCAAAGCTTTCATCTGTTAAAAACTACACATCAAGCGTTAAAATCAACTGGAGCAAGGTTTCTTCTGCAGACGGCTATTATGTTTACAGAAAAGGCGAAGCAGGTGATTGGCAGCAGATTGCTAAGGTTAAGGGCGGAAGCAAGGTTACTTACACAGATAAAACAGTTTCTTGTTCAGAAACATATAGCTATACAGTAAGAGCCTATGACGGCAAGGTTAAGGGATGCTTTAATAATAGCGGTCTTAAAACTATTTTCCTTAAAAATCCCGCTGATTTTAAGTTCCAGAACAGCGATTTGGGATTGGTTCTCAATTTCAATAAAATTGAGGGAGCACAGAGCTATGATATTTACCGCAAAACCCTTGAGGGCGAGTGGGAAAAAATATCAAGTATAATCGGTGCAGACGCAACATCCTTCATTGATTTGGATGTTGAAAATGGCGAAACATACATTTACAGCGTAAAGGCACTCAATGGTAAATATTCAAGCTATTTCAATAAAAATGGTGTAGAATGTGAATATATTGAGCCCGTTGTTGAGGAAACAACAGAAAATATAGAAATCGAAGAAGCAGTTGCATAAGCGACCGCTTCTTTTTTGTTGTTTTTTATCATTTGAAATTCCATTTAAAGAGAAGAATACCGCCTATTGAAATTATAACACCAACAAGCTTCTGCCATTGAAAATCAACTCTCTCAATACCGAAAAGACCGAAAAGCTCAATAAGATATGCCATAACAAGCTGGGCGGTAACGATTATCATAACAGCTTGTGCGGGTCCGAGACCCGACATACTGCGTATAACTGTATAAGTTATTAAAGCACCGATAATTCCGCCTAAGAGCATATATTTATTATCTATTTTAAAAAGAGCTGCAAATGAGCCCTCGCGCCCTGTAAAGAACCACGCGACAATGCAGAAGAGAAAGGCGGTTATTTGGACGAATGAGGCGGAAATCCATATAGATGTCTGTTTAGTTACACCCTCGTTAAAAACTCCTTGTATGCTCATCAGAGCGCCCGAAATGATAGCGGTAAGTATAGCAATCATAGAATCACCTGAAAAATTAATTATATATTGCTATTTTTACCCTGAGAATAAAAAATAACACAGTTATTCGGAAAAAACTGAATAACTGTGTTTTGTTAAGCTTTGTTTTTATAAGAGCTTATCTTTCCTCACGGAAGTAGTTAAGACCTAAGCTTTCAGGTGGCTGATTTTCTCTTTTCTTACGCATACTTGTAATAATAAGAACAACAATTGTAACAATGTAAGGAAGCATTTTGAAGAGCTCCTGAGTTTCTGTTCCGAGTCCGGGAATGTAGTTGTTTGCGTTGCAAAGAGCACCGAAAAGGAATGAGCCGATGATTGCCATCGAGGGCTTCCAGAGAGCGAAGATAACGAGAGCAATAGCCATCCAACCGCGGTCGCCAAAGGCGTTGTTTGACCAAACACCGCTTGCATAAGCCATAACATACTGAAGACCGCCGAGACCTGCAATTGCGCTACCGATACATGTAGCAAGATATCTGTACTTGATAACATTGATACCTGCTGCGTCAGCAGTAGCGGGATTTTCACCAACAGAACGAAGATTAAGACCTGTTCTTGTACGGTTTAATACAACAGATGAAGCAATAGCAATAGCAATAGCGAGATAGGTGAGGAAATCGTGAGAGAAAATCAACTCTCCGAACCAGCCTAAATCATCCGCAAAAGGAAGCTTTGCTGAGAAGAATGTGCTTGTTTTTGTAAGTGCGATTGAGGGAAGCTCACTTTTTGTGATGTTGATAAGAGAAGCGCCTAGGAAGTTACCAAGACCGATACCGAGAGTAGTAAGAGCAAGACCTGTAACATTCTGATTTGCGTGAAGAGTTACTGTAAGGAAGCTGTAAATAAGACCCATTATAACCGCACCTGCAATAGCGCATAAAAGGGGGATTATAACAGCCAAGAAAGCGTTCATATTGGAAATATCATTGCCACAGGCGTTTTCATAAAGGAATGAGCCAACAACGCCACTGATAGCGCCAACATACATAATACCGGGAATACCAAGGTTAAGGTGACCGGATTTTTCTGTGATAATTTCACCGGTTGAACCATAAAGAAGCGGAACGCCAAGGAGAATTGCACGGCAAATAAACTGAATAATCATGCTTTAACCTCCTTTTTATTACGGAACTTGATTGAGTAGTGAATGAAGAATTCGCAACCAACAAGCATAAGAATTACGATACCAACAATAATTTCAGAGAATGAGGAGTTGAGGAAGGATGTGTCAGCAACCTTTGCAACACCTATTTTAAGGAAGATAACAATTGCGGTCATAAATACCATAATGAAGGGATTGAACTGACCGAGCCAGGACATAAGAATCGCTGTGAAGCCTTGTCCGCCAACGAGATTTGTGTTTATGCTATGGTCCTTACCGGCAACAAGAAGCATACCTGTAACGCCGCATAATGCACCTGAAATAACCATGGTTCTGATAATAACCTTTTTAACATTAATACCAACATAGCGAGCAGTGTTCTGGCTTTCGCCTACAACAGCGATTTCATAGCCCTGCTTGCTGTATTTAAGGTAGATGAACATAAACACGGTAATAACAGCAACTGTAACGATGTTTACAAAATAGTCATTGTTGCCGACAGCGGGGAAATTACCATAGGAAACGGGGTTGATAACGTTTGAACCGCCACCTTCAATGTAAACATAGTAAGCAATAAGCTGAGTGGCGATGTAGTTCATCATAAGAGTAAAAAGAGTTTCGTTTGTGTTGAATATTGCCTTGAAAATTGCAGGAATAACGCCCCAAATCGCACCTGCAACGATACTTGTTATAGCGATAACAGCAATAAGTGCAGGGTAGGGGAGCTTTTCACCGAAATTAATCATACAGAAAATAGAAGCAAGACCGCCCACAAGAGCCTGACCCTCTGCACCGCAGTTCCAGAATTTCATTTTAAATGCCGGAGTAAGAGCAAGAGCTAGGCAAAGAAGAATTGCAATTTCCTGAAGGTATTTCCAGAGCATCATGGTGCTGCCACCATTGAATAATCTGCCGAAAACACCTGTAATCATAATGTTGTAGGTGTCACCAAGGCTTTGCTGAGTTACTGCCATTGAAAGGAAGCCAACAACGAGAAAGCCGATAAGAATAGTCGCAACGCGTATAAGCCATGCCTTCCATGAGGGCATATCGTCACGCTTAACAACATGGAAAAGAGGGTCATGATATTTAGATTCAGTATTTTTAGCCATTGTTATTCTCCTTTCCGGTGGATTTTGTCATAAGAAGACCGATTTCTTCTTTTGTGGTTGTTCTGGCATCAACGATACCAGTAATTTTGCCTGAGCCGATAACCATAATCTTGTCGCAAAGCTCGATAAGAACGTCAAGGTCTTCGCCAACGAAGATAATTGCAACGCCCTTTTCCTTCTGCTCATTGAGAAGATTGTAAATCATATAAGAGGAGTTGATATCAAGACCTCGAACGGGATAAGCGACCATAAGAACTGTGGGTGATGCTGCGATTTCTCGGCCAACGAGAACCTTCTGAACGTTACCGCCTGAAAGACGACGAACAGGAGTGTTAGCACTAGGAGTAACAACCTCAAGGTCATGAATAATCTTCATAGCAAGGTCCTTGGGCTTTTTGCGCTTAAGGAACATTGAATGACCCTTGGTGTAGCTTCGGAGCATCATATTATCAACGATGTCCATATTACCAACAAGACCCATACCTAATCTGTCCTCAGGAACAAATGAAAGGCGAACACCCATCTGACGAATCTGAATGGGAGTTTTATCTCTGAGGCTTTCCTTTTTGCCTGTTTTGGGGTCAAAATAGAAAATATCGCCATATTCAAGCCTTTGAAGACCTGCGATGGATTCGAGAAGCTCGCGCTGACCTGAGCCTGCGATACCTGCAATACCGAGGATTTCTCCGCTTTTTGCAGAGAAGGAAACATTATCAAGAACTGTTGCGCCAACTCTGTCAACGCAGGTGATGCTGTTGACTGTAATGCGTTCCTCGGGATTCTGAGGCTCTTTTCTTTCAATGTTAAGGTCAACCTTTTTACCAACCATCATTTCAGTAAGCTCTGTTTCGCTTGTTTCAGCAGTGTTTACTGTTCCGATATATTCGCCCTTTCTGAGAACGGAAACTCTGTCAGAAAGGGAAAGAACCTCGTGAAGCTTATGAGTAATGATTATAATACATTTACCGTCATCACGCATACGGCGGAGAATTGCGAAAAGTTTTTCTGTTTCCTGAGGTGTAAGAACCGCTGTGGGTTCGTCAAGAATAAGGATGTCAGCACCTCTATAAAGCACCTTGATAATTTCAACGGTCTGCTTTTCGGAAACAGACATAGAATAAATCTTCTTTTCAGGGTCAAGGTCAAAGCCGTATTGAGAACTGATGCTCTTGATTTCCTTCGTTGACTCCTTGAGATTATATTTACCATCATTTATACCGAGAACAATGTTTTCAGCGGCAGTAAAAACATCAACGAGCTTGAAATGCTGGTGAATCATACCGATTTTGTATGTAAAAGCATCCTTGGGAGAAGCGATATGAGCTTCTTTTCCGTCGATGAAAATCTGACCCTCATCAGGGAAATAAATACCTGAAATCATATTCATAAGAGTGGTTTTACCGCTTCCATTTTCACCTAAAATGGAAAGAATCTCGCCACGATATGCGGTGAGATTAACATTTTTATTAGCGACCACTTTTTTACCAAATCTTTTGGTAATGTTTTTTAATTCAATAGCAGGTTGTTTAGTCACAATAAACCTCCTCGTTCTAATTTTGAAGGAATGGTTGCTGGGAAGTCAGTTACAGCCATTTCTTCAAAATTAGTCCGAGGCGGGAGTTTCCTCCCGTCTCAGACTAAAATTTAATTAATATGCTTCATCAAGAAGAGTGATGCCATCAATTCTTACATCAAAGTAAGGAGCTGAACGTTTTTCTGATTCGTAGAAAATGCCGTCCTTGATAACCTCTGTATCCTTTTCGAAGTTTGCATCTGTATCAACGTCTGCAAGGTAAGAATCTAATTTTTCGCCACCAACTGTGAAGTTAGCTGTATCGAAAACATTGATTTTGCCGTCAAGAAGGTCAGCCTTAACTGCGTCGAGCTTTTCAGCTGTACCTGCAGCAGCAGCTTTTTCGTTAACCTCTGTAAGAACAACAGAGCCTGTTTCAATAGTACCTGTGTAGTCAGTGTCGATAGCCTTACCTGTCTGAACGCACTCAATCATATATTTGAAATAAGGAGTCCAGTCGATTCTTGAAGAAACGATGAATGTGTTGGGGCAAGCAGCAACAGTTGAACCGTTGTAGGAAACGTTGGGAACACCTGCTGTTTCGCAAGCTGTGGGAGCACCCATTGAGTCAGCATGCTGGCTGATAAGAACACAACCGCCAGCGATGAGAGCCTGTGCAGCTTCTTTTTCCTTCTGCTCGTCGTACCAAGAGCCTGTGAACTTAACATCCATTGTTACGCTGGGGCAAACAGATTTTGCGCCAAGGTAGAATGATGTGTAACCAGACATAACCTCTGCGAATGTGAAAGCGCCAACATAACCCATCTTAGCTTCTTCAGCCTTGATTTCGCCTGCATCGATCATTTCGTTGAGCTTAAGACCTGCTGCAACACCTGCAAGGTATCTACCTTCGTAGATAGATGCGAAGGCGTTGTGGAAGTTGTCAAGACCAGCTGTGTGAGCCTGAGTACCTGTAGCGTGGCAGAACTGAACGTCGGGGTATTTCTTTGCAGCGTCCATAAGGAATGATTCGTGACCGAAGCTGTCTGCGAAGATGATGTTACAGCCGTCAGATTCGATGAGCTCAAGAGCTGCGTCGTAGCAGTCCTTAGATTCGGGAATCTGAGTTTTCTGAGCATATTCAACGCCCATTGCTTCACAAGCTGCTTTTGCAGCGTCCATGAAATTTTTGTCGTATGTTGACTGCTCGTCGTGAAGGAAGATGAAACCAACCTTTACGTCAACAGCCTCGTTACCCTTGTCTGCGTCTGCGTCGGGTGTTGTCTCGCCGCAAGCTGCGAAGCAGCCAACTACCATTAGAAGAGCAAGGCAGAGAGCGAGAACTTTGCTGAATTTTTTCATTGTCATTACCTCCATATAGGATTTTTTTTATTGTCAGCAGTCGATATCAGGTCTGAATGTGATTTTTCCGTCACACATACTGTCAACGATTGCTAATGACCTAACCTTATAACCCTTTTGGCGAAGCTCCTGTCCGCCGGGCTGGAAGCCCTTTTCAATTGCGATGCCGATGCCCACAACCTCTGCACCGGCTTGTCCTATAATGTCAATAAGAGCATTACAAGCGTTGCCACCTGCCATAAAGTCGTCAATAATAAGAATCTTGTCGCTTGAATCGAGATATTTTTTGGAAATTTTCATCTGATATTCTTTAGCGTGAGTAAAGGAATAGCATTTTGCGGAATAAACATCGTTGCCCACATTTTTATGGTCGCCTTTTTTAGCGAAGAGGGCAGGGATGCCGAACTGCAAAGCAGTTGCAACTGCAATAGAGATACCTGAAGATTCAATTGTAACGACCTTTGTTGCACCGCAGTCCTTGAAAAGACGATAAAATTCTTTGCCCATTTCCATAATAAGAGCAGGGTCAATCTGATGGTTGAGGAACATATCAACCTTTAAAATATCTGTACCGATGGCGGTACCATCCTTTGCGATTTTTTCTTCAAGAAGCTTCATTGAAAAATCCCCAATTTGTTCAAAATTTATTAACAGACACATTATACCTATATAATTCGCATTTTTCAATAGGGAATTATAGATAAAAATAGGTGTCGTTTTTTGACAAATTAAGGAGAAAGCAGAGCTTACTGTTTTGCCCCGTTTAATCTGATTTTTTTATAAAACTTTTTTCTCGTAGCAGATGCGGAGCTTTAAAATTCACAGAATGACAAAAATTAACCTGAAATTTCTCCTGAAAATATCCATAAAGGGTGTAAAAAACACTTCGTCAAAATAGACAAAAGAAAGCTTTAAAAATCGGGATAAAAAGAAAACAAAACAGAAACAAGTGTAAAAGTATAAACCTTTACAGTTTGAGGTATGTTGGACTAATTTTAAATGAACTCAATTAAAAACAATTGATAATAAAAGAGGTAGATGTGTTTGCGTGTTGTTGAGTCGTTGTGTGAAAAGTAAAGTTTATAGACTTTACACATATAATTGTGCAAAATACACAATAAAATTGATACGCGCGAAGCCTATCATCTCTACGCTTACGCACAGGGATGATAGGCTTCGCAAAACTTTTACATATTCGTTATTTTTAGTTCTGCATTTTCTCTATTCCTCGCGAAGCTTAATTGCGAATTACGAATTGCGCATTGTCAATTGTTTTTTCTCCCGCGTGTAGACTTATAATATATATAATACATTATTTTTTCGCAAAAAGTATTGACATCTTGTCTATGGTGTTGTATTATGTTATCGACCATAAGGTTGGGGCAGTGGGGCAATTATGCCCTGAAGCCGTAAAAAGCAGTTTTCTGCTGTGGCTTATGAGGCTCATTTGGTCAGGGCTTCAGCTGTCTTATGAAGTGTGTGGGCGCTAAGTGCACAAAGCGATGCTGCAGGGTGCAGCAGCGGAGTGCGCAGCGGTTCAGCTTATGTGTGTCGGGTAGGAAAGGCGTGTTTTCACTCCTCACTCCTCACTCCTCACTCCTAACTAAACTGTGCTCCCGCTATGCGCTCTGAGCAATTCGGCGCTGTGCACTTTGTAAACGGCCCACGGTTAGTCAATATCCTATCGGACATTGAAATGAAAAATTGAAAATGCAAAATGCAAAATGAAGGGTCTGCGACGCATTATAAAGCTTCGCAAGAAACAACAGTTTCTTCTGATTTTTTATTTACATAGCTTTGCATTTTCGTTAGTTTCTTTGTCCTTTAACGGAAATCTATGAAAGGGGGACTGTGCGACAAAAATGCTTTGCCACAATCGGTGCGTGTTTGTGGTATTCGTTTTAGTTAACGCACGCGTATTTTATGTATTGGCGTACTAAAAATATGGAGGTAAAATTTTTATGAAACAATCAACAAAATTGTTGAGCTTGCTTCTTGCACTTGTTATGGCTTTCAGCTGCATGTCTGTTATTGGTAACGCTGCTCTTGATAAGAGTCAAGTTACCTGGGATAACATCGACGATGCTCACTTATCTGCTGAACAGGTTGCAGAACTTGCTCTTGACTTGGTCGATAATGATCTTCTCGCTGGCATGAAACCTATTGAACTTTCAATCCTCGGTGAGTTGAGACTTGACAGCATTGATCATATCTGCGCTGACGTTGATGAACTCTACAATGGTTGGGTTTGGGGTGCCGGTAGTGGTCTTCTTGGTGACCTTGGTAGATTGAAGTTTGATGCTATTGCAGGTAAATCAAGAAGTCAGGGCGACTTGCAGATGGTCCTGAATGTTCTTAATCTTATCGGTAATGATAACAACTCAGCTATCATCGCAGAAGCTGCTTATGGTATTAGCGATGATGGTCTTAGCCTTGGCCTTGTAGGTAACTTCCTTGACCTTGGTGATATCGGTGATATGCTTAATGATATCCCCGGACTTCTCAAATCCTTGGTTTACGATATGATTATCTATGGATCATATGGATATGAAAAAAGCTTTGAAGAGTTAGGTAATAAGCTTCCTGCAGGTGCAACAACTCTTGATGAAATGGTAGCTCAGGCTATCGGCGGTCTTCTTGCATATCCTCAGGATTATCATTATGAAAACGGCGTTAAGGTATGGCATGATGATGCTATTCTCCTTCCCACTCTTGCAGCAACAGGTATTGACAACATCAAGTCAATGACAAAGATTACTGAAAACAGCATTCTTGGTCTCGTTGACAAAATTGCTCCTTATGCTCTTTATGACCTTGGTATCAACGCTCTTAACAATAACCTCAAGAAAGCTCTTCTTGAAGCTGTTGAGGTTGAATTCGTTGAAGTCGATGTAACAACTCTTCCCGGTTATGCAGAAGAAGAAACTAAACTTACTTCTGTTGCAAAGGATTTCGAGATTCTCGCAGAAGATGGTAAAGAAAGCTATGTGAACTACATCGCTTACGACAGAATCTATCAGGATGGCTCAACATTCTATTACACAACGCTTAAGAACGAAACAATGATGAATGGCGATGAGCCCGTTCTTGATGAAGAAGGTAACGAACAGAGCGTAAGAATTCGTAAGTATTACAAAGCTAACACAGCAACTGCTAACGATTTCTATGAGCTTATCGACTTCGGTTGGGATTTCGTTGCTCCCGCACCCGGTGCTGAAGAAGATGATGATGCTTTTGCACTTGATAACCTTTCAGCTATCAACTACAAAGCTCTTATTGATGAGTACGGCTCAATTATGGAATCTCTTAACCACCTTCTCTATGTTGTTTTCGAAACAGCAGTTAAGCAGGATGTTAAGGATTACTTCGCTGAGATGACAGGTGACTACTGGGTAGACGGTGCTACAACTGAGAAATATGCAGACGGAACATCCGTATTTATGGATAACGCTTCTCGTCTTCTTAAGTATCTCCTTGCAGAGCATGCAGATAAGATCTTCGGTTCTGACTCTCCCTATGTAGCTTGGGAATATAGTGAAGACTTTGCATTGGATCAGGGCAGAGAAATAAATGATAGCACAGTTTTTGTTGAGGACCTTAGCATTCTTGATATCATTGCAATCATCGGACCGGTTCTCTTTGAAGATGCAATGCCTCAGCTTATTATGCCTAAGAACCCCGATGGTACTTATGCATTCCATGAAGGCGTTCAGGTTCTTGAATTTGGTGCAATCGTTCTTCGTGAATTTATCACAGAAATTGCTCCCAATGTTAACTATGATGCATACATCTTTGCAAACGGCGATGTAACATCTGCTGATGACAGACTTTTCAAGGATTATGATGGCGATTCAGATGCTTGGTTCAACATCATCCTTAATATGGGTCTTGATGTTGCTTACACATATCTTAACAACATCACAAACTTCAATACTGCAATTCCTGCTCAGAATGTTACAGAAGCTCGTTGGAAGGATATGCTTGGTAAAGTAGTTACATGGGCTGCTAACTATGTAGGTAACGGTTCAGTGAGCATTATCCACGGCTTCGAGCCCGCAAAGCTTGATGCATACAAAGATCCTCTCGATAAGTTCAGCTATGTACTTAACACACTTCTTCCTCTCGGATTTATCTGTGGCTGTACAGAAGGTGAATTTGACTTTAATGTAAGCGTTGTATTTGATAAGCTCAAAGCTCTTCTTACAACATTTGACCTTACAGAGCTTGCTTCTCTCTTTGGTAGAAATGAAGAAGCTTACAACATCCTTACAACAAAGAACCTTATGGATATGGTTCTCAACCTTGTAAACGGTATTGTTAACCTTATTCTTCCCATTAGTGAAAACGGCAATGGTTATACAGGTCTTCTTCAGGGTGTTGGTACAAAGAGCCTTGACAACATCGTTACTCAGAAAAACCTTGAAATCACTATTCAGCAGCTTCTCAGAGCTCTTAACAAACAGGGTAAAGATCTTCTTACCTGCGCTCTTCCCATTGTTGGTATGTTTATCGATGGTTGGGGTACAGAACAGGAATTCGTAGAGCCTGATATCGCTCTTGAAAAATCTGTTGACCTTACAAATGGTGCTACAACTGAAGCTAAAACTGTTACAATCCGTAATGCTTCAAAGGGTGTTTGGAGACATTACAGAGATGCAGCAGGTAATGAATATACTGATAACCAGTATAAGATTAAGCTTGATAGCGTTGTTGTTTACGACCAGCTTGACGAAACTACACCTAAATCTGACTATGTAACTCCTAGTTTTACAAAAGATGCTACAGCAGACTACGGCCAGAGTATCAGCTTCTCTTATACAGTTAAAGGTGTTCCTGACGAGGGTGCTCTTGTAAGATTCAAAGTTGGATACAAGGTTATCGATGAAGATAACCAAGAAATGGCTGACGGTAAGGTTTTCTATACCGAAGCTTATACATGGTTGAATAAAAACGGTACTGATGCAGGGGCAACTACAGAAAAGAAGAGTAGTAAAGGTACAGTTAAAACAAGACTTCACTCTCCTCACTATGTTGCACTTTCAACTGCAGAGATGGATATTCCCGAGTTACAAACAACATCAGTTATTCGTGAATATAAAGTTATCAGTTCCGGTGGTAGACATGACGTTGCCATTGAGCCTATTAATGCAACAGTTGATGGAATTACATTCGGTAAATTCAAATTAAATGTTGGTAATGGTGATCATGAGTGGAATAACATGACCAACTTTAAGAATTATACTCATCAAGACTCTGAAGATGATAGTAGTGATTACGCAGTAAATATTGCAGGTAGCGTTGCTGCAGATGGTGCTTATAAGAAGAAAACATCAGGTGCAACAACAACATTCGACATCAATCTTAAACCTGACACAGGCACAACACAGAAGGCACAACTTGTAATTCGTTATTATGATGATGTTGCGTTAAGCAAACTTACATCTCTTGCTAGCTCCGAAATGGGTGCTCTCAGACTTGCTTCAACTTATAACCTTGAAGGTAAGGTTTATACAGGTCTTGTTATTGAGGATACCAATACAACAGACGATAAGGGCGAAATCGTTTACCGTGAAACTAACTTCAAATCTTCTGTAGCAGCAAATGTTGCTTGGATTGCAGATGATGATGCAGGTACATGGGTTGATAAAAACGGTAAGACAGTTGACGGTGAAACAGTTACAGAATATAATGCTTCTGCAGTTACAACAACTGATGAAGAAGGTACAGTTGGTTATGTAATGGACGGCGATAAAAAGATCAATGTTAGAAAGGTTACTGTAATCGATTGTGCAACAGCAGTTAACAATTATGTTGCTGCATTCCTTTCCGGCGTTCGCGGTGCTATGCAGTCACACAGAAGCAATTCTCTTTGGGATTTTGAAGCTCTTTACGAAGCTCTTTATGTAGCATCTAACGACGTTAGCTACTGTAAGAAATCTGCTGTTCAGCTTGTTAAAGAAGGTCAGGGCGACAGCATTGATGCAACAGTTGTAGCTCTTAAAGCAGCACTTGATGCATCTGAAGCACAGTATAGCGATACAAAAGACTATACAGACTACAAGATGTACAGATGGAATCGTTACAACGATGCTCGTGACGATGCTGCATACTATATTAACCTTATGAACGATGCATCTAACGCAACAGTTGATGAAATCGACGAAACATTCCCCTACACATGGATCAACGAGGATGACCTCAGAACTCTTGTAAAGGGTGACAAATACGCAAACTATATCGTAGCTCTTCTCGAGAAAATGGATGCAGAGGAAAGAGAAGCTACAGCTAAGTGGCTTGCAGATAAGAAGACTGAATACCAGACCCGTCAGGTTCTTGACGTTGAAATGGCAGCTAACTATCTTGCAAAAATGGGTCCCCGTCTTCTTGCTCGTGACCATGGTGTAATCACAACATACCTTGCAGATGAAATTACTTCTGCAAAGAATATGGTTGGCGCATCAAGCCTCTATACAACAGGTAGCTGGGACAACTATGCTGCTGCTCTTGAAAACGCAGAAAAAGTTCTTGCTAACCCCACTCAGATGACAGTATTTGACGCTAAGTACAACCTTTTGGTTGCTCGTAATTCTCTCGTATTGACAGAAAATAAAGCTGAATACTCAGAGCTTGAAGCACTTATTGCTCAGGCAAGACAGGCACTTGCAAACGCAAGCCTTTATAACAACACAGACAAAGAATTCGGTCAGGTTCTTGCAGAGCTTGGTTACGATGCATTTGTAAATACTGATGGTGATGAGATCCAGCTCTTCCCCGGCAACGCTCTTGAAGTTGTAGCTCGCGCTTACGGTGCAGACGATCAGAATAAGATCGACCGCGCTGCAACAGAGCTTAAAGAAGCTCTTGCAAGACTTAAATTCAAAGGCGCTAATGTAACATACAATGGTACTGGTGCAACAGATGGCGTTATCGTTCCCGGTAATGAGGAAGAAGGCATCGAAGCTATCATGGCTAAGATTTCTGTTGTTGAATCTGCTCAGACAGTTTCTATGGCTGTTGCTGACTTTGCTGCAACATTCAAAGATGGTGCAGTTAAAGCTGAAGACATCGTAATCACAACTGATGATAACTACTCAGTTGATGCAGAGGAAATGGCATTTGTTGGTACAAACGCTACTGTAACATTCTACACAACAGTAGGTGATGTTAAGATTCCTGTTGCAACAGTTAAGGTTGTTGTTAACGGTGATGTAAACGGTGACGGTGTTGTTGACGTAATTGACGCAGCTTATGCTACTCTCGTTTCTGTTGATAAGGGCGAGCTCGAAGGTTGCTACTTCCTTGCAGCTAACCTCGATGCAGCTTCTGAAAAGATCGTTGCAGATGATATCAGCGCAATCGTTAACATTGCTCTTGCTTAATTATTTGATTAATTTAAGAAATGTTAATTCACTTTTGTGATTAATGAAATCCTTTGATTGAAAAAACTCTCTCGTCGAGAAATCGGCGAGAGAGGAAAGAGAAATTTTATATACTATTATATATATACGCGAAGCGTGTGGAAAAAAGTATAAAAATTCAATTCAATCATAAGGTGCAGTCCTCGGACTGTCATTTGGAGAGAAATTGAAAAAATTATCAAAATGGAGGCAAAAATATGTCTAAGAAAATTCTTAGTGTAGTTCTTGCACTCGTGTTCGTTCTTTCAGCGTTTACTGTTTCTGCTTTCGCAAACAATAATTCTTATGCTGAAGAAGAAGGCACAAGCTACACACAGACATGGGCTCTTGAAGCAAACGATAACGGTGATGGCACATGGAAAGTTTCAGTTATGCTTACAACTAACTATGCAGTAGGCGCTATCCAGTTTAAAATTTATAATTCAAACCCTAAGGTTACATTAGATAAAGAAGCATCCAAAATTGGTGCAGCTATTCCTGATACTTATGGTGCAACTCTTCAGTGTAACGATGAAAACGGTAAGGTTCTTATCATTCCTAATCCCGACATGGGCGCAGAAGCTGTTGAATTAAAAGAAGGTTCTGTTATTGCTGAACTTGTTTACAACGTTCCCGATGGCGAAGCTGCAGATCTTGAAATCAAGGCTAGCGATGCTAAAACAGGTAAAAACATTGATGGTACTCTCATCGCTCTTCGTGTGGCTGATGGCGTTCTCGAAGAAGGCGCAATGGTTTACGGTCAGAATGTAGTTGCAGACGATGCAACAGCTCACATCGGCAGCGAAGCTGCTCCCGCAGATCTTGCAAAGAAAGCAACTGCTGAAGCAGGTATCATTATTGATACAGCTCACACATTCGGCGGCACTTACACAGGTGTAGTTTACGGTTTTAAACAGAAAGCTAACAATACATTTGTGAACACAAACTATATTACAACAAACCTTGAAGCAACAAATGGTGGTTCTCTTGCATTTAGCCGCTCAATTGGTGCTACAGGTTACGGTACAGGCACAGTTATCACAGTTAAAAACGCTGATGGTTCAGAAGCTGCTAAATATGTAGTAGTTATCTTCGGTGATATTGATGGTAATGGTCTTACAAACGTTAACGATACAAAAGCTGTTCAAAAAGCAGCAAAAGTAGCATCTACTTATGCTAACAACACTGTTCAGAGAATGGCAGCTAACTGTCAGAATGTTGCTGCTGCAGCTATGATGCATACAATTAACGTTAACGATACAAAGGCTGTTCAGGCAAACGCTAAAGGTGCAAGAGTAGATCAAGCTGCTCTCGCAGCAAAAATGGCAAGCCTTACAGCTTACTACAAATAATTAATTATCCTAAAACAGGAGGAATAAATCCAATGAAAATTTCTAAAAGAATTCTTGGTGTGGCTCTTGCTCTCATCATGATTTTCAATGTTTTCGCAATTGGAACATTTGCAGCTTTCCCAGACGATACTTTGGTTAAGCTCTCAATGTCAGCAGAAGACAAAAGCTATGCTCAAGGCGAAACAATCACAATTAAATTTTCTGCACAGGCACATCCCGAACTCGCTTCAATTATGATCGGTGGTCAGTACGAAATTGCATATAATAATGCAATTTTTGAACCTGCAACAGAAAGCGACGTACTTGACGATCATAATTTTGTAGCAATTCAGGCTGGTTATGATGCAGGTATTTCTGGTGTTCAGACACCCGGTAATGCAACTGCTCCTTCAGAACTTTATGACTGGAACGAAACAATTTGTTACCAGGTTGGTGATGATGGTACAACATTTGATGCAACAGCAGGTGTAGATCTTTTCACAATTGATCTTAAAGTTAAAGCTGACGCTCCCGACGGAACATATACTATCGGTTTCAATCCCTTAGGATATTCTTCTGACTACTGCAATGGTTTCGTAAACGATGGCCTTGGTTTGGGCGGTCTTTATGGTCAAGATGCTTCTTCAATGGGCTTCTCAGTTCCTAATATGTATGAATTAGGTACTCTTGAAATCACAGTTGGCGAAGAAAAACAGCCCATCAGACACGTAGAAAATCAGATTAGAGATGATGCCAACGGCACATACGATGTAGGCGTTAAGTTTACTTTCAGCCCCGAAGATATTGATATCCAGTTCTCTGATGGTACAGATGGTTATGTTGCAGGTTTCTCAACAACCGTTGATCGCGTTGGTGCAGATATCTATGTAAATGATGTTAAGGTTAATGATGTATTTGAGTCACCTTATGTTTATGAAGTTAATGGTGAATACCAGTATCGTGTAATCATCGAAGACAGAACTGTAGAAGATGAAAACAAATATACAATTGTTCCTTATGTTGTTTATAGTGACTCCAGTCTCCCAGTAGTATACGGTGAGTCCGTTGATGTTTATCCTTCAGCAGTTATTGCTGAAAAATTACAATGATTTCGAAAGCTTATGAAAAACCGCAGGTAGAGTTTATTGAGCTTTCTCTTGAGGATGTGCTTAGCTCTTCAGCAGTTGTTCATACAACTTCTGCACCAAGCACAACTAATCCTATAACCACCTTACCGACAACTACTCTTCCGGATACAACTTCCGGTGGACTTCAGGTTGGTGGAAATGGACAGGGCGATATAAGCTTCAATCCTGACGATTATTTTCAGTGATTCAATAAAGATATACAGATATTGAAAGGAGTATTTTTTAAATGAAAAAATACACAGCACCTGAGCTCGAAATCATGGAGTTCGAGCTCGAAGATGTACTCACAGTTTCTAGGGGCGCAGGTAATATTGATGATGGTGGTTGGTATTAATTCCAACATCGGTTAATTACCTTGTGTTTTAACAATCCTTCCTGCTTCGGCAGGAAGCGATTGTGAGTAATATCTCAATTAATTGATATTCAGCAAGCCGGGGTAACCCGGCTTGTGTTTTGAAAGATTTTATGTTTTTTATGGGTTTTTATTTGAGTTTATAATGTTTGTGAACTTAAATGAAAGAATATAAATTCAGAACAACAAAATTGATGTATGTGGTACCTCTCTTTGAAGAGAGGTATGAACCACCAAAACTTATTCCCCCTAAATTTACGGATTCATCCGTACCGCAAAAATATTATAAGGATGTGATTAAATGCCAAAAGTTAATATGGAAAGCTTGCTTCCCTTTATAGAAGAGGCATTTACTCGCGGACTTGACTTTCAGATTCCTATAACAGGAACAAGTATGAATCCTCTTCTTTATCAGAACAGAGATTTTGTTAAAATTCAAAAGCCTGCGTTACCTCTTGAAAAAGGTGATATTCCTCTTTACAGAAGAAAAGACGGGGCATTCGTTTTACACAGAGTGGTTGATATTAAAGAAAATGGCGAATATGTTATGTGTGGTGATAATCAGTTTGTTCTGGAGTACGGCATAACAGATGCTAATATAATAGGTATAGCTAAAAAGCTTATTATCAACGGAAATGAAATTGATGTTGATAATGATGCTTTATATCTTAAGCATAAAGAAAAATATCTGAAAAATGTAAGAAGCCGTTACCCTGCAAGGCGATTAAGATATAAATTAGCGTTAGCAAAAAGACGGATTTTTAATTGCGGAATGCGGAATGTAGAATGCGGAATTGAACCTGAAAAAAATCAGGTAAATATAGATAAAACTCAAGATATTATCAATATTGGTTCAATTCTTATAAATGCTATTAAAGCGCAGATTACAGATTCAGAGTATCAATTTCCTGAAGCTACTGATTTTAAAAAGCTTTATATGCTTGCTCATAATCATAGGGTTACGGCTATGGTTGCACCCTTGGTTATGAAATGCGAATTTGCCGATAAAGAAATCAAAGGTATATTCAGTAAAGAGCTTTTTAAATACTCTGCAAGATATACCGCTCAGGACAAGGAAAGAGCAGAGCTTTCTGAAATTCTTTCCGAGAATGAAATTAAGCACTGCTTTTTAAAGGGCTCAAAGGTCGGCAGATATTATGACAACCCTGATATACGCTTTATGCTTGATATGGATTTGTATGTTGAAAAAGATAAAATCAAAAAAGCAGAAGAGCTTCTTGTAAGCAGAGGCTATGAGAAAAATTCAAACGGTGATGATAAAGATACTGCATTTATCAAGAAACCGTTCTTAATCATAGAGCTTCATAAAGAAATTAAATATGATTATGATAAGGGCTATGATTACTATAAGGGTGCTTTTGAAAGAATGATTTCCGATAATGGCTATGCAATGAATATGAGCAATGAGGATTTTTATGTTTATATTCTTTCTCATTCAGCTCATCATTTTGAAATTGGCGGAACAGGTATCAAGAGCATAGTCGACCATTATTATCTGAGAAAAAAGCTGAAGCCTAAATGCGACGCCTTGACCTTGGAGAATGCACTTGAAAATATAGGCTTAACAAGATTTAATCAGCGTATAGACAAGCTTTGCGATTTCTGGTTCGAGGATTCAGAAGGGGACAGCTTTGCACAAAAAACAGCCGAATATGTTATTTTTAGCGGTGTATTCGGAAATGAGATGAACAATTATCTCAGTGGTGTTGCAAAAGGACGATATGAGGAAAACAGCAATTCCTACCTTTTTAGAAGACTTTTCCCATCAATGAAAATTATTAGTATAAGATACCCGATTCTTAAAAAACTTCCCATTCTTTTGCCGATTTTTTGGTGTGTAAGGATTTTGTCTGCATTTTTTGACCGCAACAGAATTTCTCAGGAAACCAAAACTGTATTTTCCGTAGACAGTAGTCAGAAACAGGAACAGAAAGACTTTTTGGATGATATGGGGCTGTAAAAAATTTTAAAAAACTATTGTAGATTGTTTCTATTTATGTTAGAATACTCAAGATAGTGTACTGTGCTTTGGTGCGGTGCAGCCGAATAATTAAAGGGAGATTATAAAATGGCTTACGAAGAGAAAAAATCATCTTATGACGAAGAGACCGGTCTCGAACCTATTATTAAGCTTGTTAAGCAGATTCTTAATAAATGGTGGCTTATTGTAATTTTTGTAGTTGCTTTTTCTATTGCCGGCTTCGGTATCGCAAAGATTACATATAGCGAAGAATTTACGTCAGGAATTATTTTCAATGTTTCCAATAAGGACAGAGAAATTGTTGGCGAAGCAGCTTTATATACAACTGCAAGTGACGCGCAGGCTTCAACTACTATTGCTAATAACTTTAAAACCCTTATTCAGTCAGGTAATGACTTTATTACTAAAATTCAGGAAATTGTTCAGTCTACAACTGGTAATGAATATGAAAAGGATTACCTCAGAAGACTTATTTCTGTTGAGGTTGTTGCAGATACAACTCTTATTAAGGTTACTGTAAAATCAGGCGATAAGGATTTGACTTATGCTGTTGCTACTGCAATCCAGAGCGTTTACCCTGAAATTGCAAAGGACATTTTCCCAACTGCAAATATCAGTATTGCTGACAACGCTACTAAAGCCAAGCTTGCTGATGATTCCTCAACTCTTCTTTTCACTGCAATCGGTCTTATAGCAGGTGCAGCACTCGCTGTTCTTATTATTCTTATTACTGCAAAGATTCAGAATAAGCTTCTTTCCCCCGATGATATTAAAAATAATTTCAATATCAGCATTATAGCTACTGTTTCTGATATCAAGAGCAAAAAGAAAAACAAAAATGACAGAACAAGACTTCTTATCACAGATAAAAATGTTGGTCTTCCCTTCATTGAAACCTTTAAGCTTATCAGAACAAAAATTGAAAATGTTAAGTTAAAAAAGGGTTATTCAGTTTTCTGTATTACCAGCTCAACTGAAAGTGAAGGTAAAACAACCTGCTCAGTTAATACAGCTCTTTCTCTTGCAAAAAGCGGTAAATCAGTTCTTCTTATTGACGCTGACTTGAGAAAGCCTGCTGTATGCAAAACTCTCGGTATTTCCGTAGAGGGTGAAAAAGGTGTTTATGATATCGTAACAGGTAACAAAACATTTGAAGAATCTGTTAAATATATCGAAAAGCTCAACCTTTATCTTCTTGTTGCTTCTGCTGCAGTTCAGGATCCCTCTGAAACGCTTGCATCCGAAGGCATGGCAAATATTATTAAGCAGGCTAGAGAAAACTTCGACTATGTTATAGTTGACTGTCCTCCCGCAGGTGTTGTTGCTGACGCAGCTATCGTTGCTAACTATACAGATTCAGTTATTTTCGTTACATCTGAAAACAAGGTTGCAATTCCTCAGATTGAATATGCTCTCAGTGACCTTACTACTGCAAAGGCAGAAATTCTTGGTTGTATCTATAACCATGCAGGTAACTCTAATGTGAACTTCGGTGGAAAGAGTGGTTACTTCTCAAATCGCTACGGCGGATATTATGGCTCTTCATATTACTATGGTAGCCGTGGTTCTTCATATTACTATGGTAACTCCGGAAAGAGCAGTAGCAGACACAGACATCACAGATAAAGTAAATAATTTATTGAGTAATCCTCCGAATAGTCGGAGGATTATTTTTTCGTCATTTTATATAAAATATTCTGAGAAATTTTTATTTGTGTTTTTGCTGATTTTTTCAACAGAAACGCCAAAAAGTATTGATTATTTCGTTCGTTTGTAGTATCATATCTAATGTGATATAGTCTATTTTAGGGGCTTTTGCACCCTTTGGCGAGGTTTTTGGGTAGGTTGCACAAAAACATCGCTTGACTCGGCATTTCAATTGTTAATTATACACTTTGGTTTGGAGGCTTTTTTATGGCACTTGAATTACCCAAATTCGGAAAGAAAGAAAATGCGGCAGGGTTCGCCGAAGCAAAGAGCAGCGTTATTCTTAAAATTTCGCAATTCTTTGAGAAAAACCCATGGATGAAAATTGCAATTCCGGTAATTCTTTTCCTTATTCTTGTTGCAATATTCCTTTTGGTGATTTTTGGCGACGGAATTTTATCAGGTGAAGACGATACCGATAATCTTGGTACTTCTGTTCAATCAAATGAGGTTCAGGTTATTCCCGGAAATAATATCATAAAAGATAAGGAGCTTGTTGACCTCATTGATAATGATCCGCTTTCACCAGACATTCTTGCAAACGCTAAATATACCGGTTCTGTTTTTGGTTCAAGCGGTCTTAAAACGGCTCTTATTCAGATCGGCTCAAGCGGAGATATTTTGGTTCTTGCAACCGGTGAAACAATAGGCGACTCAAACTGGGAGCTTATTGAAATTGCTTCTGATTATGTTATTTTCAGAGCCGGCGAAATGACCAAGAAGCTCAGCTTATCTTAATTAGTAAATAATTTATTACATATATATAAATTAGGGGGATTATCCAATGAAAACAAGTAAAAGCAAAATGAGATCCATAGGTATCTTTGCACTTGTTCTTGTTATGCTTATGAGCGCAATTTTGCCTCTTTCAGCAGCAGGTAGTGCAATCGATGAAGCTATGGGAACTTACATCGTAAAACAGGGCGATACTCTTTCTTCTATCGCTGCCGCTCATGGTACAACTGTTTCTGACATCGTTACAACAAATGGTATTTCAGCATCTGCTGAGCTCTATGTAGGACAGAAGCTTGATATTCCAGGTGCAATTGCAGTTGAGGATGACTCAACTACTGTTTTCGGTTCTTCAAGCACAATTTCTGTAAACTTCAAAGATGCTGACCTTATTGGTGCTCTTGAAACAGTTCTTGCTCATACAGGTTACACAATGATTTTCAAAGGCTCATCTGCAACTGTTCCTGCGATTTCTCTTGAAAATGTAACTCCTCTTACAGCTGTTGATTACATTCTTCGTATGGTTGATATGACATATATCAAAAACGATGACATCATTTATGTAGGTACAGCTTCAACTCTTAATTCCAGCTTTGTTGACAGCCAGGCTCTCACAAAGTTCTCTCTTAAATACATATCAACTGATACACTTACCTCTCAGCTTGGAACTCTTGGTGTTTCAGTTAAGCTTGTAAAGGTTGACATCAACCTCAGAGAATTCTGGATTACTGGTACTCCTATGGAGCTTGCTAAGGTAAATCAGCTCATTAAAATTCTCGATAACAAAAAGAATACAACAGTTGGTAGCGCAAGCATCAGCACAAGCCTTTCCGCTATCGAACTTAAACATATCACTGCAGGCGAATTCAGTAGCTTGCTTGGTTCTCTCGGTCTTCACACCGGTATTGTAATGGCTGCTCACCCAATGACACTTTATGTTTATGCTTCAGGTGATGCATACCAGGATATTATGAATGTTAAGAAGCTTGTTGACTTTGAGGATGTTAATGTTCAGGCAGGCACAGATACAGATGCTACAACTGACGAAGCAACAGATAACAAAGACGACAGCACTCAGGATACTACTGTTAATGACAATCAGAACAACAATCAGGGCAACACATCTACCGATACTGTAATCACAGATGGTGAGACATCACTTGTTAAGGTTGATCTTCAGTACATCACTAAGGACAACGCTAGCGATATCATCACAACATTCGGTTACAATGTAGATGTTCTTGGTCTTGACCTCTATGAAAAGAGAATCTGGATTAAGGGTGCAGCTGATGAAGTTGAAGAGGCTGTTGCTCGTATTAAAGAAAACGATACAGCTGATAATGATGCAACAAGAACATTCTTCACATATGACCTTAAGAATATCGTTGCTTCCGAGCTTCAGAGCAAAATTGCTTTTGTAAATATCGACGATGTTGAGTTCTACTTCGGCTCTTATCCCGAGCTTACAACATCAATTATGGTATATTGCAACCAGAATAAGGTTGAAGAAATCAAAACTCTCATTGATTCTCTTGACAACAACCTTGGCGATATGTACTATCCCATCGCAACAATTACTGATGCAGCTGAGCTTGAAGTTCTTAATACAAAGATTGCACTTGTTGCAAAGCTTATCAACAAACCTGAAGTTGCAAGCAAATTTGAACTTTCAGATGATCTTGATCCTTCAGATGAAGGCGTAAAACAGGTTCTTTATGTTCTTGAATCTCCTGAAAACATTGATCTTATCATTAATATGTGGGGTCAGATATAAACTAAATTATTAAAAACTATCACATTTGGAGTGACCGTTGTGGATTTTCTTAATCAACAAAGTAATTACCCTGTAAGCCTTGAGCATTTGCTCAGGCTTACAGTAGAGAAAAAAGGCTCTGACCTTCACCTTGTTGTTGGTATGCCTCCTTGCATCCGTATAGATGGTGACATCGTTAAGCAGGATTTTCCCCCAATGATGCCGGCTGATGTTGAATCTTTACTTTCACAGGTTTTAACCGACAAAAACAAAAGAGATCTGAAAGAAAATCTTGAGCTTGATATTTCTTATTCATTGCCCAAATGTGCTAGATTCAGAGGTAATATCATTGTACAGAGAGGTACCTTGGCAGCAGTTTTCAGAGCAATTCCCTTTGAAATTCCCAACCTTGATAACTTGGGCTTGCCTGCTGATGTAAGAAGACTTTGCGCTCTTCCTCGTGGTCTTATTCTTGTTACAGGACCTACAGGTAGCGGTAAGTCAACAACTCTTGCAGCAATGATCAACCATATGAATGTAAACTATGAATATAACATAGTTACAATTGAAGATCCTATCGAGTTCTTGCACTCTCATAGGCGTTCTATTATACGACAGCGTGAGCTCGGTGGAGATACACTTAGCTTTAATAATGCGTTGAGAACAGTTCTTCGTCACGACCCTGATGTTATTATGATCGGTGAAATGCGTGACCCTGAAAGTATCAGTATCGCTCTTACAGCTGCTGAAACAGGACACCTTGTTCTTTCAACATTACATACTCAGACTGCTCCTCTTACAATTGCTCGTATTATCGACTCTTTCCCTAGTGAGCAGCAAAACCAGATAAGAAGCCAGCTTAGTAATACCCTTCGTGCTGTTATTTCCCAGCAGCTTCTTCCTCGTGTTGGCGGTGGTCGAGTTTCTGCCGTTGAATATATGGTTGACACTCCTGCAATCAGAAATATGATTCGTGAAGGTAAGGACCATCAGCTTTACAGCACAATGCAGACTGCTCAAAAAGAGGGGATGCAGACTATGGACCAGGCACTTCTTAAATTACTCAGAGAACAAAAAATTAACCGTGAATCAGTTTTGGAAAACTGCGTAGAAAGAGCAGAGATTTTAAGACAGATTCAGATGTATTGATATTCATTTATATAAGGGGGCAGACTCTTGGAATTTACGTATGAAGCGTTAAACCGACAAGGTCAGTCAATAACCGGTAAGGTTGTAGCTAACAATACCAGCGAGGCGTATGAAAAGCTTCGTGAAGTAGGCGTTGTTGTTACCAATCTTTCTGAAACAAAAAGTAAAGGTGTAAAGAAAACAAGAGGAAAAAAGGTTTCTCTTGCGGATATGTCTATGTTCGCTCGTCAGCTTTCAGCTATGATTAGCGCAGGTATTCCTGTAACTCAGGCTATGCAGACTCTTGTTGGACAGACAACTAACCAGACACTTGCTGGTGCAATCAAAAATATTGCAGATGATGTTGAGGGTGGTTCAGCTCTTTCTGAAGCATTCCTTGCTCAGCGTCCTGTTTTCTCAGACTTGTTCTGCTCTATGATTGCTGCGGGTGAAATGGGTGGTATGCTCGATAAAACCTTGCTTGCTATGTCAAACCAGTTACATAAAGATAAACAGCTTAAAGACTCAGTAAAATCAGCAACATCATATCCTAAAATGGTTGGTGCGTTTGCTATCATTATCCTTATAGTTATGCTTATTTTTATGGTTCCTACATTCCAGAGTATGACTGAAACTGTTGAGGAGTTAAATCCAATTACTGAATTAGTTTATTTCCTTTCAGAGTCTTTGCGTGCATATTGGTATGCAATTTTCCCTGCAATCGGTGTGTTAATCTTCTTGATTATAAGAATTATTAAGTCACCTCCGATTCAGCATTTCTGGGAAAACCATAAAATGCAATGTCCCATTATCGGTCAGCTTATTACTAAGACAATTCTCGCTCGTTTCTGCCGTATATTTGCTACTCTTATCGGTGGCGGTGTTACAGCGGTTAAAGCTCTTGAAACAGCAGGACCTACCTCCGGCTCTAAGCTTGTTGAGGCAGCGGTTACAAAAGCGATTGAGGAAGTTGAAAACGGTGGTACAATTCACGAGGCTCTTGATGAATCCGGCTTGTTCCCACCAATGCTTATCGGTATGATTGCAATCGGTGAAGAAGCAGGTACACTTCCGACTATGCTTGATAAGGTTGCTGAATTCTATGAAGAAGACGTTGATACACTTGCAAAGAGCTTAGGTTCAACTCTTGAGCCCATTATGCTTGTTGGTCTTGCAAGTATTGTTGGTTTCCTTATTATTGCTCTTTATCTGCCCGTATTCCAGGCAACAACAGCAACACCAACATAATCACAAATAATTCAAATCCTTTGTAAGGGAGTAGATACAATGGCAAAAGTGAATAGTGCTATCGGCATCGAATATAATTCACATGATATTTATGCAGTAGAACTTACTAAAGTTTCAGATGGTAAATATGAAGTAACAGCATTTGAAAAGGAAGTTTTTGAACCGGGTGTTATATCAAATGGTATGATAGCTGATCAGGCTCTTTTCAATGCAGCACTTACAGATTTATTATCTCGAGGTAAATTTAATATAAATGCACCGATTGTTGCAGGTGTTAATAACGAAAATGTTATTATGCGTTATGCAACATTCCCCAAGGTGCCTGATGATAAGCTCAGAGGCGTTATAACAATGCAGGCTCAGGAGTTCATTCCTGTTCCGATTTCTGAATTAAGTCTTGATTTCGTTGTTATTGACGAAACAACTGATGATGATGACCAGCCTGCTTTGAATGTTCTTCTTGTTGGCGCAAGAAACATTATGCTCCAGAATCTTGTTCAGAATTTCCAGGACGCAAAGCTTCAGGTTGTAGATATTGATAGCTCATTCCTTGCATGGACACGAGTTATAATAGATGAATTAAAGCCCGAGGATGTTGTTGGCTTCCTTTGCGTTACAGACGATGTTATTGATTTCGTTGCAATTGCAGATAAAGAAATCAAAATGGTTCGTTCAATTAATGTTCCTGACAGAGCTGTTGTTGAAGTTAAAAAGATTTTCAATGATGCAAAAGAAGTTGTAACATCAGAAATGGAAACAGTTGTAGATTTACTCTATTCTGAGCTTTCCTCTTCAATTAACTATTTCCAGATGCAAACCGGATATATGATGAATAAAGTATTCTTCTCTGCAGCTACCGAGCTTCAGAATGAAATTCTTGATAAAATTTCTGAAAAGAGTTATGTGCCTCTTGAAATTCCTGAATTATACGAAGAATATTCAACAGCATCATTTAATGCAAGCGAGTATGCTGGTTGCATCAGCCTTGCAAAGGTAGCATTGGAGGGTTAATCGTGAAGTATAGAGTTAGTTTGCTTCCCGAGAATGTCAGGAAGCAATTAGAAGGTAGAAAAAAGCTTGAAAAAATTCAGGTTTTTGCACTGGTAGTTCTTATTGTTTTAGCAGTATTTCTTATGGTTGTTACAGGTACTCGTATGTATGCTGATAAAAAGCTTCAGGAAGCTCAGGTACTTGATAACGAGTATGCTCGCAAGGTTGCAGAGCTTGAGCAGTTCCGCGAAATTAATGCAAATCTTCAGCAGAAGGTTCAGCTCATTGAGAGCATTCAGGTTGAAGAGCCTCAGCTTGTGAATTTCCTTGCTAAGGTTTCTAATCTTAAGGCTCCCGGTATTTCAATAAGCAGCATTGAGTGTACAGATTGGAAAACAACAAGAACCTGTGTTCTTACAGGTACTTGTGATAATCGTGAGCAGTATCTTGCTTTTGAGAAACTTGTTAGCGAGATGGAAGATGCTACAAGCGTTGTTTGTGCTAACTACACAGCAGGTATTGAAGGTCAGGTTCAGTTTACTATCAATATCACTTGCAAGGGTGGTTCTGCTTCCGTAGTTGCAACAACAGAAGCTGCAACTAGTGCGGATGGTTCAGCAGTTGAAGATACAACTGCAGCAGAATAAGGAAAGGAGAGTTTAAATATGAAGGGCAAAAGCATAAACTTAGCAGATATTAAAAATTCTCCTTATACAATAGCGGTTATTTTAGGTCTTATTATAGCATTGGTTATTGGTGTAATAGCATTCTTTATTAATGATATTGTTAAGACAAAGGATGAAATCGTTCAGGTTCGTATTTCATATCAAGAGAATTTAAAAGAAATTGCTATTCTTGAAGAGTTAAGAGCTCAGAGTGAGAAGGCAGAGCAGCAGCTTGAAATATATAAAGGTATTCTTCCCGATGATTTAGGTGATGTTTATATACTTCAAGAAGAGGTTATTGCAACCTGTAAGAATTTTGGTCTTGAGCTTTCTACTATTGACTTCGCTCAGGCTATTGCACAGACTCAGGAGACAACTTTCGTTTTCAATGCAAAGGGTACATTTGAAAACATTCATAGTTATATGGCATATATGTCAACCCTTGAGCAGATTCACAGATTTGATGCAATATCACTTGTGAAATCAGGAGATAAATATGAAGCAACAATTTCCCTTACAATTCTTTCCCAGAATGGTGCTCAGGGAGTTGCGGGTGCAGTTATTGATGGTCAAACTGCAGCATAATTTAAAAATTTCGCGGCAAAGTCGAACGATTTGTAAAAAAAATAGTTCGACTTATAGCCTATTTTATACATTTATTCAAAGGGGAAGTTTGTTTTGGCAGATATGAGTGTAATTATTCCCGGTAGCGTGGGCTTTTACCTTGTAAAGAGCGGCGCCGCAACTGAGGAACAGGTTTTTGAAGCATTAAAAATACAGAAGGAAACCAAGGCTCTCCTTGGTTCAATCCTTGTTGACTTGGGCTATTGTACAGAAATTGCTGTTGCCCGAGCTATTGAAATGAAAACCAATTGCAAATATGTATCAATCGAAGAAACAGGTATTAATTTTGCATTAGCAAATATGATACCTGCAGATTTGATGGCAAGAAAAGGTGTTCTTCCTCTCTATCAGGAGGGTAAAACACTTTATGTTGTTATGCGCAACCCCAATGATATTCTTACTCGAGATAACCTTTCAGTTATTACAGGTGGTCTCGAGATTGTTCCCGTTGTTTCAACTGATACAGAGCTTAATGCTGCAATTGATACAATAGTTAACAATGCTACTGCAATTGATACCTACGAGGATGAAGAGGTTGTAGACGATGATCTTGCTGCAGTTCTTGACGACCTTGCAGCAGATGAAAAGCCTGCAGTTCAGCTTGTTAATCAGGTTATTACAAACGCTATTAAAGCGGGTGCATCCGATATTCATGTTGAGGCTCTTGAAAAAACATTGCGCGTTCGTTACAGAATTGATGGTGTTTTGCATGAGGTTCTTCAGCAGCCTATCAAGCTTCATGCAGCGGTAACATCCCGTATCAAGGTTATCGGCGGTATGGATATTGCCGAAAGACGAATTCCTCAGGACGGTCGTACAACAGTTAAGGTTGACGATCGTACATACGATATTCGTATTGCAGTTCTTCCTTCAGTTTATGGCGAGAAAATCGTTCTCCGTCTTTTGGAACGCGGCGGTAACTCTGTAACTCTTAAAGATATTAAGTTTACAGGTGTTCAAAAGGAAAACTTTATAAAAACAATCAATATGCCTTATGGCTTCCTTCTCGTTACAGGTCCTACCGGTTCAGGTAAATCAACAACTCTTTATGCAACTCTTGCAGAGGTTAGTGATATTACAAAGCACGTTATCACTCTTGAAGACCCTGTCGAAAGACGAATGGCAGGTATCTGTCAGGTTCAGATGAATACTAAAGCGGGTATGACCTTTGCGGCAGCTCTTCGTTCAGTTCTCCGTGCTGACCCTGATATTGTCATGGTCGGTGAAATTCGTGACGGCGAGACTGCAAAAATCGCTGTTGAATCCGCTCTTACAGGTCATATGGTTTTCTCAACACTCCATACAAACGATGCACCCAGTGCAATTACCCGTCTTGATGAAATGGGCGTTGAACCCTTCCTTACAGCATCATCAGTTGTAGGTGTTCTTGCTCAGCGTCTTGTTCGTGTTCTTTGTCCTCGTTGTAAGGAAGCTGTTGAGGTTACATATCGTGAAGTCCGCAACAGTATGGAGGATTTCCCCATTCCCGAGGGAAAAACTCTTGATGATAAAGTGAAAATTTATCAGCCTAAGGGATGTATTTCCTGCAGTAATACAGGTTATAAAGGTCGTCAGGGTGTATTTGAATTCTTAAAGGTTACACCCGAGATGAAAAATCTTATTCTTAAACGCTCAGGCGTTCAGGAAATTAAGGACCTTGCAGTTAGTCAGGGTATGAATACTCTTCGTCAGGAAGGTATAAATAAAATTCTCGAAGGCTCAACCTCAGTTGAAGAGGTACTTCGTGTTATTGTATAAAAAGTGCGCAGCACTTTTTATACAGGGCAAAATGCAAAGCACAACCTATTATCTTTGTTTTGCGAAGCAAAATAGGGATGGTGACTGTGTTTGATAGTTTTGAAAAAACAAATCCGATTCAAAAAAGTTGATGTTTTTTGAGCCTTCCTTTGAAGGAAGGCACAATTACAACTCGTTTATTCGTTTTATTTGATATATAATCAATAAATTTAGAATAACTAATGTTTTATAAAAATGGCAATTCGCTTTGCGTTTTGAGTTTTGCACTTTATAAGAAAGGTTTTGAGCGTATGAAGATTATAACAAACAGAAACGGTATTGCTCTTGTAGCAGTATTGACTCTTTTGCTTGTTTTAACATTACTTCTTCCTGCTATGTTTACTATGTCCGAAAGTGCGGCAAGGTCAGCAATGAAAGGAAATGATGAAATTAAGGCTTCATACCTTGCAAGAACTATGCTTGAAATGTCCGTTGCAACATTTGAGGATTTCTATGATATGGCGGAAGAAAATCAACCTATTGATGTTGATGATTCTGTATACAAAACCTATAAAGAGGCGATGGATGCTTTTACTAATAAGGATGCCAGTCTTCGTAAAGCTATGTCTGTTTCTGATATTTATATGTTCAGAAATAATGATGTTCCTTATCCTGTTGAGCCTCAGAAAGCGGATTATAATGAGGAGCAATATGAAGCTGCTATAGAAGAATACGAGGCGAAATTTAAGGAATACGAAAAAACAGGTATTATTTATCAGACTAGTTCTGAAGCACCGGAAGGTGACTATAGCTTGTTAGGTACCGCTAAATGTGAGATTACATATGACGATAGCGCAAAATATTACGAAATCGACGAGAGTGGTGACTCGAGACTTATTGAAAAAGATGAATATGAGAAAAATAAAACAAAAATTGAAGATGCCATAAAAAATGGTACAGATATTCAGGGTGATAAGTATACTCGCGTTGAAAACAGAAGCGTTACCTTCGTTGCGTCAGCAAAGGTAAACGGTAAGAATTCGATCAGAAGATGCGTTATGGTTCTTCCGTCAAAGCCTTCTGAGGAACAGTGGATTGCTCCTGCAGAATTAGGAAGCAACCAGATTTTTCCGGACACCTCATTAGCTTCCGGTATTACCAATATTAATTACGACAAATCCAATTCAATTGGTGGGGGAGTTAATGGTGGTGGAGCTGTTCAGCAGCCTCTCTATATCTTCTCTTGCATCGGTAATATGGTTATTTCTGACGAAAACCTTACATATAACGGAAAGCCCATTGCTCAAGCAATGAGAGATGAGGGTTTAGTTTATGATAAAACTAAAATGTCCTTTGGCCTTCACCCTGAAACAGGTACTCGTGAACCTGATAATGACCCTCAGTTCAATTGCTTGAGAACCTATAATATGAATGAATGGGCTAAGGATGCTCATCTTGATAACTATGTTGCATTTACTGCGACTAGTGCTATTCAGGTTGATTTACCTGTTAACCTTATTGTAAATCCTGCTCGAGCTAATAGGTTGGGTGATGGATTTGATAAGAATGCTTCTCTTTACAAGGTGCTTATTTTCCAGGCACCGACAATTGTTTTTAACAGAAGTATAAATAGCTTCGTATCACTTTATATGACGGATGATGCATACAGAATGACTACAATTATGCTGTCAGCTCCCAAGAATACTCCATATAGCTATCTTAATGGTGACAGAAATGCTGACGGAAGTATTGTTGAAGAACCCGGTACAGGTACTCAGACTGTAAGAGCAGGTAGAGTTTTCTTTGCTGAAGATGTTTATGTTTGGGTTATTCCATATGGGGAAGATGGCTCGGGCTACAAAACACAGACTGTATATTATAAAGGTTCAGATATTTATCTTTATAAGGTAGCAAATGCTGGTGATATTTTCTATTTTAACGCCGAAGTTCCTACAACGGTTGATGGTAAACCGGGGGAAGCAGGCTTCTCTTTGACAAGTTATTTTATGGATGTTTATTATGAAGGGATTGCAGGCAATATTAAAACAAGCCCGTGGTATGATGTTTGGGGCAATATAAAATACGAAATCTTCAATAGAGCACTTGCAAACTATGGAAGTAAAACCTATACCAAGGACGATTTGAAATGGGTTGGTAATATCTATTCAGGTGCAGGCGAAAAAGCTCCTGTTGTTGATGATTTCTATGTTGTCTGGGAAAGCTGATTCAGCTTGATTTTGCGGCAATACATTTTTAGATTATAGAAAGGATTGATTCAATGAAAAAGCGAAGCGCAAAAAAAGAGAAGCCCGTTAAGCGTATTTTCAATAGAATGGGTATGACCTATATTGAGCTTATTTGCGCTCTTGCATTGCTCAGTCTTATTGTTGTAATGTTTACTCCGATGCTTCTTTCATCTTATGAAACTCTTTATATAGCAGGAGAAAAGGTTGAAGAGGCATATGATTCAAAGGTGGAAATTGAAGGCGGATTGGCTTCAAGAAACTCTACAATTGTTTCCAATATTGGAATGCAGTTCATTTTGAACAGTCAGGAGCTGTTCGAAAATATGAATGTAGCAGGCAGAAAGATTGCCTCTCATCTTCAAAGCGGATTAGAAACAGTATTCTATGGCGTGAGAGCGAAGGTTGAATTACTTTCTCCTGATGTTGTTTATGATGATACATCAAAGCATGATATTGTTTTGCAGACAACGGGTCTTGATTGGGACAGCGGAGATGTTAAGATTTTCAAACAGGTCGGCGGAGATATTGAAAAATTAAAGGAAGAGCTTGGACCTAGTCAGATTATTATCGATATTGTAAAGCCCGATAAATCTGCGGCAAACAATTCTGGTACAAGTGTCGATTCAGCTGTTTATGAAAAAGGTGTTCGAGCTGATATTGTTGAAAATTCATTTGTTGTAGATCCTGATAAGAAGACAATCGCTCTTACTTTTGAGGGTGCAGACTTTACTCAGTCACCCCTTAAAATTTGTGTTTATTATAAGAATGAGCGCGGTGTTTTAAAGACACTTGCAGACTATATTTATATTAAACCTGCGCATTTGATGATGGCAGGTAAGGGTACCGCAGACTATTTCACCTCTGCCGGTATTGAGAAGGTTGATATTTCTACGGGAGATGGCGAAAACGCTACTAAACAAACCCGATATGAATTCAATATCGAAGGTAGAGGGATGTCTCTTGATAACAGTACCCTTATTGAAAAAGGCCCTCATTCCAGCGGAGTTACAATTAACACAATTCAGTGGGTTGATAATGACCAGAAAGGTTTTGACCCCTATTATGTAATGGCGGGTACAAATGGTCGAGTTTACCGTATGTACAATATGAATAGCAATTTGAGTCTTAAGGAGTTATTGGGAACTCAGAATGATGTTAATGCAACATCTGATGCAAGATATAATATTGAAACAGGTGAAACAGTTCACCCATCCTTCTGGAGTGGTGAAATAAGCGACCAGTATAATTTCCAAACTGCTCTAGAAGCAGCCGGTTACGGTACTACTGCTGATAACAAGGTCGATTGTAGCGGAACTACAGCCAAAAACTCCATTGGCACACGATACAATTATTTTGATACAACGCTCAGATATGTTATGATGTTCAGTGGCTATACAACAAGCTACCAATATCAGCAACAGGCAAGCAAAAGAATTTCGTATATACTTACAGAAGCAAGAGACGGTAGATCATTCCGTTTGGCAGGTAAAAAGAAGTCATCAGGCGATTTCGCAGGCCATACAGGCATTTGGGAGCCTGAACCCTTAGTTTTTGCTGATGGTTCAAAGTTTAACTTTTATACGCTCTCTAATGCAAAAGAAGTTTATGATTGGACACCTGTATATTTATACTCGGGTAATGGTACTGATGAAGAACACTTTGACAAAAACTTTGCATATTTACAATTAAAATCTTATACATCTATCAATCCGTTCTCTCTTTCGCAAAGCAGCAGTGAATATAAGGATAACTTTTATAAAGGTGATTTCTGGTATCCTAATTCGGACGATGGTAGTTATAACCGTGAAAATAATCTTCACCAAAAAGAACCCAATAAGGATCAACAATGGCTAACGAAAGACTATGCTAATACTGCAACTATTACATCTGCAGCGTATCTTCCCGGTTCGGGTAGCAATGGTCAGGGTCAGGTAATCTATTTTGGTTATGTTCCCGCGTATGCTTATATCAGACAATCATCAGATATTGGTAAAGGTTCTAACGAGGGTGGTACTATTGTATACAATACAACAGACTCTAAAGAAAGCCGTGCAACTGTCTATGTAATCTGTGGTTCTGATGGTGTTGGCAGTACCTTGTATAAAGGTTATAGCCTCGATGAAAATGATGCTAGGGTAGCGTCAGATCTGATCAGAAATGCGGGTTACAATGATGTTGATAACAATCCCAATAACGATACTCCGGACGCAGCAACTCCCACATATAATCCGGATGGATTTTTTAGGTTAACTTCACGTGATCTTGGAGTTAAAGATTTTGTTTATAAGTTTACTGATACAGAGCTTACCTTTACCTTGGGCTACTGCTCTCGTTGGCGTATGGCAATTGGTGAGGTAACCTCCAACGGAAAAACGGAAGAAACCCGTTCCTATGAAAAATATCATATCAATAGCTATTGTCTTATAGATTATAAGAATTATTTCAATCCTTTCCCGGCTGATGCTAGCGGTAACGAAGCTGTCAATACTGCAGGTGCACAAAACTTGTCTTATCATGTTTGGTTCCCCGGAGAATTCTATAATCTTACAGAAACAGCTACATTAGATAGTGTTACAGTTGCTGTTGGTTATACTGTTTCCGGTTCAACATATATGAAAGAATCCTCCGGTTTGGCGGCAGGAAGTCGTATGTACGGAACTGCTCTTGGTAGCGTTTATAATGATGGCGTTCTGGCAGCGTATACAAATGATGGCGATCATCAGTATGAACTTGATTCAAGTAAAGGCGGAAAAACAACAGTATTCCAGAACTTGTTATACTACAAAGCACATGAGTTTATTACCCGACATAATTATGTAACCGGAACGGGCACTCAAGAACAACATGCACGCGAAAATACCAGATTCGTCAAAGTCGGCATTGCTGCAGAAACAACAAGTAATGAAGGCTCAAGTAGCGGTATAAAGAGATATTTTGCCTATTATGCTGATAATAAAGCGAATATTTACAGATCTCTCGTTGCAACTGCAGAGGTTAAGTTTGACGCAAGCAGTGACTCAGCAGAGGAAACCGTTGAATTGGTTGATGTAATTAAGAGTTATCCTGTTCCCGATGCAGGTACGCCCGTCGATGTTGGTGTAGATAAACCTATCTATGGAATGCAACCTATTTATTTAAGTCGTTATGGCTTGGCAATAGGTCAGGTGTTCAGTGAAATTACAGCTATTGAAAGCCGCGATGATTTAATTGTAATAACAGGTACTCCACATCCGGCTAGTGCTTTTGGTGCGCCTTACAATGGTGTTGTCGTGGGAATTAGAGATTCTAACAATAACTGGACATGGAAAGTTCATGCTATGAGATACAGTAATGGTGAATATTTAACCAATAGTACTCTTGATAGCGCAAAAATAGTAGGTAATTATCTTTACCTCAGTGGCTACGGTAATATAAACCGAGATGGTAAAAATAACTGTTGGATTGGTGCTATTAATATTGATTCACTTAAAGCTATCACAGATGGCGATCCATTTTATATTGCAGGTTATAACTCGAGTGCTACCGACGATGTGTTTATGTGGCAGAATCTTGGCGAAAGCAACAGAATTTATGCTATTGATGGGTATATTACAACCTAAGAAAGGAGAGTGGGAATATGTTTAAATTCCTTAGTAAAAACAAAAAAGGCTTTACTTTAATAGAGCTTATAGTGGTTTTACTGCTCCTTTCCTTTGGTGTTCTTGCCATGGCTAATATGTTTAAGGTTACATATAATGCCTTTAAAAAAGCCGAGGAGCGAAGCATTAAGCAGGAAGCGGTTAAGAGTGTTGCTGAGCTTCTTCGCTCCGGTGCTAACAATGTTGCTGCCGCAGAGACTGCCGATGTATTTGATATGAACCCTAGTGTGCCCCGAACGGTAGTTCCCAACGGTGAGGCTGTTGATGATGCTTATTCATACCTTTATACAGAGCAGCATTATGTTTGTTCGAATTGCGAAAAGGATTGGGATAATAAGAACAATGCATGCACATCATCAAATTGTAACGGTGGTTCAAAAAAAGTTGACGGCTATTTCCTTTATATTCTCAATAAGGGTGTTAAGCGTGAAAAAGCCCGGCAGCTTTCTGATGTTCCGATTTATGCGACAATTAGAGTTTTTGAAGATAAGAGCACTGAAAGCGGTCCTATAGAAAATCAATGCGGTGTTCTTATAACTCTTGCGGCTCTTGAGGATGACTATGACTATGCTTTAGGCATACCCCCAAAGTCAGATGACATTTATTATAGTCTTGATGTTGCTTATCATTTTCCGAATATGGCAACTAAGGAGACCGGCGGAAGGGTCAACTATATTGCAGATGATATGATTTCTTCAGCAACTGTATATGATGCTGAAGGCAATAAGGTGGGTTCTCAAAGAGCTACGGAATGCTATGAGGACATTGCTGAAGGTGGTAAGCTTCTTTATCAGGAGTGTACTCCCGGGCATTGCGGTCAGAGCTGCAAAATTACAACAAAGCATAATTGTGCTGATTGCGATTGCGAATGTGCTCAAAAATGTGCTGATGTTCTCAGAGTTTATGTTGACTCTATTCTCGCAGGTGATGATACCAATACGAGCGTTGACGTACCCTCACTTTGCTTCATCGCAACTGCTTCTTATGGTCAGGATTCCGGTGAGGTTGGTCTTCTTTGTAAATTCCGTGATGAATGCTTGTTGACTAACTCCTTGGGTACAGCGTTTGTAAACGCATATTATAAGCTTTCACCACCTGTTGCAGACTTTATAAGAGAGAGTGAGCCTCTTAAGGCAGCTGTGAGAGTTGCTCTTAAGCCTCTTGTTGCAATTGCAACAAATGCTCTTGATGAAGAGGCAGCAGCTGAAAATGCACCATGGCTTGCAGTATTCGTGCTTTGTGGTGTTGGTGTTACAGCTACTCTTGTTAAGGTTAATAAGAGAAACAAAAAAGTTAAAGAATAAAACATAAAAAATCGACTTGCTTAATGCAAGTCGATTTTTTTATCCCTCTTTTTTTCGAATGTAAAAAAGGAGGGTGAGCGGTTGTGAGCGCTGCCAGTGGCAGATACAGCGAACAATAAGCTCTGGGCGCAATTAGGAGTATTGCGAAGTGAATAACGAGCAAGACGACTATATTGCAACCGGTTGACCGCGTTAGCGGTGGGTGGTACAAATAAAATCCTTAACCTTTTGAGGAACCCTTACTCTATCATCCAGACTTTTCTTAATAATCAAATCAGGAATAATGAGTTCATCGGTTTTGATAATACCCCCAAGGCGCTTTATAACTTTTTTGCACTCTTCCTCGTTGCCCTCATTTTTGAGAACAATATATCTTCCGAGATTTTCATAAATTCTGTCATTTTTTGTGCCTAAATCTGCTTCCGCAAGGCTCATTCTGAATTCCTTTTCAAGCTCATCAGAATATGTGAAATCGTCGCGTAGAATGAGAGCTTTTAGCATAAGCGAATGAGTACCGCTGTTGGTTTTATTGTTAAGAGTATATTTCTCATAGTAGGTATATGCTCTTACAAAATTTTCTTTGTGCATTTCATAAAGCTCGCCAAGAATGTAATAAATATCTGCTTTTGCCTGAGGCTCAGTACCCTCGAAATAATGCTGAGTGGCATATATCAAAATATTTTCAGCAGAGGAAATATTGGCGTTGCCCCCTCGTTTCAAAAGCTCCTTTGCGGCTTCTTTTATATAATCGCACTTTTTCCCGTTGGTATAAGCATTTTCGGCCTTGCCCAATTCTTTTAAAAATTCACCAACGATTTTAGTGTTCCAGGTTTTGGTTTTTAAAAATGTCTGTGTCATAAATTTCTCCTTGACAGGATTTCTAAATCAAGCGCGAAGCTATCCCTCTTTTTTTACGAATGTAAAAAAGGAGGGGGGACCGCGTTAGCGGTGGGTGGTACCTATTTAACAAACTCCAGCTCAATATTTCCCTAATTCTTCTGCTCTTTCTTTACAGATATCAATAATTGAAAGTTCAATATTTCTTATAAGTTTATTTATATCGCTATTATAAAATCTTAACACTTTATAACCATTTTGTTCAAGAAAAGAAGTTCGTGTTTTCTCATACTTCTCGTTTTCGGGCATATAGTGTTGAGATCCATCTACCTCAATAATTAATTTCAATTTGGGACAACAAAAATCAACAATATAATTCCCTATAACTCGTTGACGAAGGAAGCGTGGACGGAGTTTTTTGAGTAGAAAATGCCAAAGCTTGTTTTCTTGTTCGGTAGGTTCTTTACGCATTTTGTGAGCGCGTTCTACTAAAACTTTTTTGTTTTGCATAGGTGACTCCTTTTTGTTGTACCACCCACCACCTGCGGTGGTCCCCCCTCCTTTTTGATCTGCAAAAAAGAGGGATAGGCTTCGCTATATCTTTATTTAATCGAAGGTGGAACGCATTTTGCGAGTGTAAGAGAAGAGTCGCTTTCTACAAAGAATTTACCATCACAGCTATAAGGCATAAAGAAATAATCGCCTTTTTTAATTTCTTTTTCGTAACCATCAGAAAGGATTTTTCCTTCTCCGTCTGTTACAACATACACGCAAACGCCTTGAAGATTTTCAGTTTTGCCATTATTGACAATATATCTTTCAACGCTGAAGCAGGGTGTGTCCTGAGTGCTGATAAGAATTTCTTTTTTGCATCCGTCTGCTTCGTAAGCAGTTGCGGGTGTTTTTTTACATTCCTTCATAACTTTGTCATAATTATAAGAGTAATCAAAGACGCTTAAAGCGGTGTCTTTTTCGAGACCGATATACATTTCATTGTCACTCAGATGATAATCACCGCACCAGCGCTCAGGCTGAATGGTAAAATCTGTGGGCTCCTGAACCTCGAGAATAAGGCATCCTGCACCGATAGCGTGAACGGCTTTAGCAGGAATAAAATAAACATCTCCGACGCTTACGGGGATTCTGTTCAAAAGCTTTTCCATAGCGGATTTGTCATTTTCGCTTTCTTCAACAGCCTTTTCGAATTCCTCGGGTGTTACGCCATCCTTGAAGCCGAAATAGATGCAAGCATCCTCTCTTGCTCCTAAAACAAGCCAAGATTCAGCCTTACCGAATTCTGAATTGAAATGTACTCTTGAAAATGCTTTGTCGGGATGAGCCTGAACGGGTAAGCGGATTGCAGAGTCAAGGGCTTTAACAAGCACATCAAGACCATTTCTGCTTCCGAGCATCAATTCTTTTTCGCTTTCAATAAGCTCATTGAAATGAATATCTGTGCCTTCCACCGTTGAAAGTCCTTCAAATTCATCGGTACTACCCTCATTGAGCGCCTTTGTTGAAGAGCAAATCCATTCTTCAGGGTAGAATGAATCCTCGCTGTTATCACCAAAGAAATCGCTGAAAAGCTTACCGCCCAAATAAACACGAAAAACTCTGTTTTTTTCAAAAAATATGGGGTTATTTGCAATTGTTTTTGTATCCATAATTTACCTCAGAAGCGCATTTTGCGCAGATTTAATATTTTCAAAAATACCGCCTGCAACGCTTGCAAATACGCAAGCTCCTGTTGCAGCTTCCTCGCTATGCTTGGGAAGAGTAGCAGTCATTCTGAAATTCTCTGTGAAGATTTTTCTCCAGATTTCGCTTTTTCTTAAACCGTTACCTGAACAAACAAGGGTGGACGGCTCTTTAATTAACAAGACTTTTTCGCTTTCGTACATATCGAAAAGCTCCTTTGAAACACCCTTGAGTGTTCCTAAAATAAGGTTCTCAGGAGTAAGATTTTCGATACCGATATTTTCGATGCTACCGCGAAGCTTCGGGTTTTCGCGAGTACCGCAGAACTGACAATTAACAGTCAATAAATCAGAAAAATCCTTTACGCCTTCAGCCGTTTGGTCCATAAGAGCAAAGAGGTTTTCTGCTTTGCCACCAAGCATTTCGGCGCATTTTTCAAAGAATGCTTTTAAAATTGCATAAGCTCTGCCACCGCAAAGAGAAGCGCCAACGAAAATATATTTATCGTCTGTAAGAGGGCGGATTTCACCGCAGGAAAGCTCCTCTACCTTTTCGGTTATAAACGAAACCTGACTGCCCGTGCCAACATTAACAAGAACAGAATTCTCTGCATCTGCAACGGAGCCTAAGAAGCTACCCTGATTATCACCGATTGCAACGGCAACGGGAATATGGACGGGAAGAAATTCACAATTAGTTTTACCTGCTAAAGCAGTGGATTTTATAACTCGTGGAAGAAAGCTTTTATCAATGCCGACTTTTTCTAAAGCCACTTCATCGAAGCAATTTTCTTTAAGATTATAGAAGCCTAAGCTTGCGGCGTCGCTACTATGGGTAACGGGTTTTGTACCTGTGAGTAGTGAGGCGAGATAATCGTGAATTGTGCAGAGCATTACTGCATTTTCAGGAACTTCGCCATTAATCAGATTATAAAAATGAGTTGTGAGACCGAAGCCTGATGCGGCTTTCAGTCCTGTTTCTTTTGTTAAATATTCTGCATAGGAAAGTCCGTTTTTATAAACCTCGTTTCCTCGTTCATCCTGCCATATCATAAGGGGAGAGCAAGGTTTATTGCTTTCATCAAGATATAGAATTCCGTGCATTTGCCCCGTTATGCCGATAGCGTCAATATTGATGTTTTCGGTAACAGTTTCAACTGCAGATTTAACAGTTTCAATTATTAAATTGGGGTCTTGGAGCTTTTCAAAATCTCTGCCCTCAATGAATGAATCATTTTTAAGAGTGCAGGATTTTAAAATCTCGCTTTTATCTGTACTGAGCACAAGAGCCGTAACGGTAGTTGTGCCGATATCAATTCCTAATATATTCATATATTTTCCTTAGCACATTACTGTTGAAGCAGGGTCAAGTCGGCGGATAATATCCTGCTGAATTGCAGGGGAGAGGTCAAGGAAGTTAACGAAGGTTCCGTGAATTCTCATAATATAAACTCCGCTTGGAGCGTATTTCTTAGGATTATCAAGAACCTTTTTGAGAATTTCTGCAGTAGTAACATTAACATAAAGATAGAATGGTGCAACATTCTCGTTAAGTTCATTAAAGAACAAGGGCTTCATAACTTTATCACGGAATTCAACGCCTTTGCCCTCGTAATTATCGCTTGTGAAATATTTGGGGTCGATACCAAAGTGAGAAGCATATCCGCCACACATTTTATTGAAAGGTAATTTCATAAGTGAAAGTGTACGGAAGCCGAGACCATTCTGCGCCTCTCCGTAAAGTGGGTCAACACCATAACCAAGCATATCTCTTGATTTCCTTCCGCAAGGAAGAGCACCAACCCAATAACCATATAAAAGGTGAGTTGATGGGGTTGAAAAGTCGGGGCGGAAATTGTTGCCGAGATAGTTTTTCTGTGCTCTTACCATATCGGCAATTTTAGAGGTAACCTCTGCAGTTTCGTTATCAACATTTTCTATGTTGTTACCGAATTTTTCTGCAGACATCAAGAACTCACGAAGCTCCTCGTAACCTTCAAAATTGCATTTCAAGGCATCAATAAGGTTCTGAGCATCCTCGGGGCGTTCTGAAATAAGCTTATCAATTGCAATAAATGAATCTGCAACAACGCTTGTTCCGTGGATAAGGCATCCGCTACCATTGTATTTTGTTCCCTGATGGGTGATGTCACGGGTATCGTAGCCGCTTTCAATACCGCCCATAACTGTGCTTAAGAAAGGTACGGGTAAATGAGAAATAGCTCTTGAGCAACCATTTGCAGCTTTTACCATTTCATCGCAATAATACTGAGCATTTTTATAGAAACGCTCTCTGACATTTTTAAGAGCAGTCAAAGCATCAGCCTTCTCACATTTTGTTCCGATATATTCACCTGTGATGGTTGAATAGCCATCATTGAGGGTTAATTCAAGAACTTTTCCAAGGTTGAACCAGCTGTTAGTTGTGTTGGCGTTGTCCTTACCCATAATGAGAGGCTCCTGACAACCTGCAATTGAGGTATCGGCAATATCATCAATATCAATTCCTGCTTCGGAAAGAACCTCATAAAGTGAATCATCGTTGAAGAATGATGGAGTAAGGCAACCGGGTGTGAAAAGGAATCTGCCAAGCTCGCTATAGAATTTCTCGGGTGTGTTTTTATGTAATTTAACAGAGAGAATGGGCTGAGGAAGATTCATTTCATAGTATGCATCAAGAAGAGCATAGGTGGAGTCATTTGTAAGGTCGTTGCCGTCTTTATCACGTCCGCTTACAATAAGGTTCTGTGAAATTGCCCAGCTTCTGTCTGCAACATTGAAGAAAACAAGGAAATGCTTGAAAAGTGCAGCAGTTTCTTCTCTTGAAAGACCGTCGTTCGCTCTGTAGGGCTCGAAAATTCTGTCTGCATTACCAACTGAAAATGCAAATGGATTGGGTGCTTGTTCAAGGCACATTGTTTCCCAGAGAATAATGAAGCTCTGAATTGCTTCATAAAGAGTTTCTGCTCCGTTTTCGGGAACTTTTGCGAGAGTATCAACAAGAAGCTGAAGCTCTTCTTTTCTTTCACCCTCGGCAACTGCCAATTTTTCTTCTGCAATTTTCTTATATCTCTTTGCAAGAATGAGAGCACAATCAAGAGCAATTTTCATTGCTTCATAGTTATCTTTCTGCTCATCATTTGCGGTCTTTTGCTTTTCTTCAATATCAGAAAGCATCTTTTTGATACCGAATTTCAATGCATAGCGCATATCGGGAATAAGGTGACCTGTTACCTGCTCAACGAAGAATGCAACCTCGCCTGTAAGCTTTTCGCAATCCTTATAAACTGCAGAAAGATTTTTTACATAATCAGTCTGCTTATCAAGCTCGCGGAGAGCTTCAATTCTTTCCTTGGGGAATTCTTCGGTTGGATCAATGTCGTTATAAACTGCGGTAGGGTCGCAGTAGCCTGCAAAGGTTTCAACTCTGAAGGTAGGGTTAATAAGAGCATAGCTTCTTGCAAATGCATCTCTCTGTGTACCTGCAAAAATAGCGTGGTCGCTGATAGACAAAGGAAGCACCTTTACTGCTTCTCTGAATTTTTCTGCGGCTCTTCTCATAGGGGGAAGAGAGCAGTATTTTTCATCAGCATTCTGCTCAGCCTCTTTAACAATAAACCAGCCCTCAAGATGATTTATTGCTCTTTCCTCTTTGAAAAGAAGATTAGCTTTTTCTGTTGTTTTAATGGGGTCAAATTTATACATAACAAGCACCTCAAGTGTGAATTAAATCCAAATTTTTATTTATGATTTCTGCTGCAAGAGCTTTAACATCCTCGGGAGTAACAAAGCCGTTTTCGACCTTGTATTCCTTGCCCTGCTTTTCATATTTTTCTTTACCGTACTCGTGATAGGTAAGTATTTCAAAATGTAAGTTTTTATTACCACTCTGATTTTTGAGATTTTCAAAAAATTCAGCAAACAAAACCGCATTTTCTTTTCCATTATTGAAGCCGTTTATAAGCGGTATTCTTACGAGTAAGGGCTTACCTGTTTTAGCACGGAAAAGAAGATTTTTCTTTATGATTTCAAAGTCTGCATTTGTGATTTCTTTTAGTTTTTCTGAATCAGGTGATTTGAAATCGGCTATCATATAATCAACTTCCTCGAAGATTTCTTCGCAGTCCTTTAAGGATGCATTGGTTTCAATGCAGGTATTGATACCATTTTCTTTGAGTCGGTTCAGAAGATTGATGACGGCATCCTTCTGGCAGGTAACCTCACCGCCCGTAAGGGTAACGCCACCGCCGTCAATAAACATCATTTTGCAGGAGTTAGCTTCTTTAACAATGCTTTCAATACTTAAAGAAATTGCATCCTTGGTGATTTCCATACCCTCGGGATTTGAGCACCAGGGACATTTCAGATTGCACCCCGATAAATGATAAACAAGGCGGTTACCGGGACCATCCTGAGAATAGTTGAACCCTTTCTGGAAAATGTAAAGTTCATTTTCTTTTCTCAAAGCATCACCACCCCGAATCAACCATATTTTTGACTATGACAATATAATGTTTTATTTTACACTATAAAAAAGCGATATTCAACATTTATTCTTCGTCACATTGACAAACTTGGGTTTTCAGTTTTGGGCATTTTAACAAAATACCAAAAATGACATATTTTTTCTTGTTTGAAAGGTTTTTTTATGATAAAATAACTTTTAGTCAAACTCAACAAAAATGCCTTGATTTATGTACTGAAAAATGGCGGTGGGTGAACAGAGTTTCTATTGACTTTTTTTTGGTGTTTTGGTATCATAAATAAGGTCTTTAAGTCGGTACAGAGAGATCGGCAAGATGAATTATAAATATATTCGGTACAGCTATGACTGTATCAATGTTTTTGTGTGTTCAGCCTTGCCAATGTGCAAGGCTTTTTTATTAGGTAAAAAACGAATTTTCGGAAAGGGATTTTTATGTCACAGCAATTAAAGGCAAAAACAATAAATATCGCTGCAACTCAAAAGGTCGGTTCTCCCTCCTTTTATGTAGATGTTGCGGCTCAGTTGTCTTCTTGTCCTGCTCTTTCTGTTTTCAATTGTGATAAATATTTTATTTTTCCCGGTTTTTGCGATGTGCATGTGCATTTTCGTGAGCCGGGCTTTTCTTATAAAGAGACTATTGAAACAGGATGCAGAGCTTCTGCAAGAGGTGGCTACACCGCAGTTTGCACAATGCCTAATCTGAATCCTGTGCCTGATACGGCGGAGCATCTTAAGGAGCAGACAGATATAATCAAAAAGGATGCAACAATAAATGTTTACCCCTATGCTTCGATAACAGTCGGTCAAAAGGGCGAGGAGCTTTCGGAGCTTGAAAATATGGTTGCTGATGCAATCGCTTTTTCTGATGACGGCAAGGGCGTTCAGAGTGAGGAGCTTATGCGACAAGCGATGCTTGAAGCAAAAAGGCTTGGCAAAATGATAGTTGCCCATTGTGAAGATAATTCGCTTTTATTCGGTGGATATATTCACGATGGCGAATATTGCAAGGAGCATAACCATAAGGGCATTTGCAGTGAAAGCGAATGGAAGCCCATTGAAAGAGATTTGAAATTGGTTAAGGAAACAGGCTGTAAATACCATGTTTGCCACATTTCAACAAAGGAAAGCGTTGAGCTTATAAGAAAGGCTAAAGCAGATGGCTTGGATGTAACTTGCGAAACAGGTCCACATTACCTTATTCTTGAAGATAGCGATTTAATAGAAGAGGGCAGATTTAAAATGAATCCGCCACTTCGCTCAAGAGAGGACAAGCTTGCTTTGATTGAGGGTATCAAGGACGGAACTATCGATATGATAGCCACCGACCATGCACCGCATTCAGCAGAGGAAAAAAGCAAAGGTCTTGCAGGTAGCGCATTCGGAGTTGTAGGAATTGAAACTGCATTCCAGATTATGTATACCCACTTCGTTGAAACCGGTGAAATCACTCTTGAAAAGCTTGTAGAAATTATGGCAATCAATCCCCGTGAAAGATTCGGAATACCTCTTGGTTCGGATTTCACAGTATGGGATTTAGATAAAGAAAATGTTATAAATCCTGATGACTTCCTTTCAAAGGGCAAGGCAACGCCCTTTGAGGGGATGAAGGTTAAGAGCGAATGTGTTCTTACGGTTTGTAACGGCAAGGTTGCTTATGAAAATGTTAATTAATCACGATGATATAAATTGGAGGAATTAAACTATGGCAAAGAGAACAGACATAAAAAAAGTTTTAATCATTGGTTCAGGTCCCATTGTTATCGGTCAGGCTGCAGAGTTTGACTATGCAGGTACTCAGGCTTGCTTGGCACTTAAGGAGGAGGGCTACGAGGTAGTTCTTGTCAATTCTAACCCTGCAACAATTATGACTGATACCATTATCGCTGATAAGGTTTATATGGAGCCTCTTACTCTTGAATATGTTGCAAAGATTATCCGTCACGAGCGTCCTGATGCTATTATTCCCGGTATCGGTGGTCAGACAGGTCTTAACCTTGCTATGCAGCTTGAGAAAAAAGGTGTCCTTAAGGAATGTGAGGTTCAGCTTCTTGGTACATCAAGCGCTTCTATTGAACGCGCAGAGGACCGTGAAATGTTTAAGGAGCTTTGCGAATCTATCGGCGAGCCCGTTATTCCTTCAGAAATCACTTACTCATTAGAGGAAGCAAAGGAGGCTGCAGCTCGCATCGGTTACCCCGTTGTTGTTCGTCCTGCTTTCACACTTGGTGGTACAGGCGGCGGCTTCGCTTACAATGAAGAGGAGCTTATCGAAAACGGTACAAACGGTTTCAAGCTTTCTCCCGTTCATCAGGCTCTTATTGAAAAATCAGTTAAGGGTTATAAAGAAATCGAGTTCGAGGTTATGCGCGACTCCAATGACCACGCTATTACCATTTGCGGTATGGAAAACATTGACCCTGTTGGTGTTCATACTGGTGACTCCTGCGTTGTAGCTCCCATTATGACTCTCAGCAAAGAGGATGAGAAGATGCTCAACGATTCAGCTATCAAGCTTATCAAGGAGCTTAAAATCGAAGGTGGATGTAACGTTCAGTTCGCTCTCAATCCTCACACATCTGAATATTATCTTATCGAGGTTAACCCCCGAGTTTCCCGTTCATCTGCTCTTGCATCAAAGGCTTCAGGCTATCCTATTGCCCGTGTTACTGCAAAAATCGCAGTTGGTATGGCTCTTGAGGAAATTCAGATTGCTAACACAAATGCAGCATTTGAGCCCAGACTCGATTATGTTATTGCTAAATTACCTCGTTTCCCCTTTGATAAATTCACTTCTGCTACTAATAAGCTCGGCACTCAGATGAAGGCAACAGGCGAAATTATGGGTATCGGTTCAAACCTTGAGGAAGCTCTTCTTAAGGGTATTCGTTCTCTTGAAATCGGTGCTAACCATATGTACCTTTCAAAGTTTGATAATATGAGCGTTGATGAGCTTCTTGAATATATTTCAGAATTCCGTTCTGACAATATCTTCGCTATTGCAGAGCTTATCTATCATGGCGTTTCTCTTGAAAAAATCCATGAAATCACAATGATTACTCCCTTCTTCCTTGAAGCAATCAAAAACATCATTGACATGGAAGAAAAGCTTCGCGTCAATAAAGATAAGGAAATTCTCGTTGCTGCTAAGAAAATGGGCTTCAGCGATAAATACATCGCTCGCCTCTGGAAATGCGATGAGCTTGATGTTTACAATATGCGTAAGGAAATGAATCTTTTCCCTGTATTCAAAATGGTTGATACATGCCATACAAACGCATATATTCCTTACTTCTATTCATCATACACAGGCGAGAACAGCTCACGCCTTACAAATAAAAAGAAAATCATCGTTCTTGGTGCAGGTCCTATCCGTATCGGTCAGGGTGTTGAATTCGACTACTCAACCGTTCATGCAGTTATGACTATCAAGAATGCAGGCTACGAGGCTATTATTATCAATAATAACCCGGAAACAGTTTCTACTGACTATACAACTGCTGATAAGCTTTATTTCGAGCCTCTTACTCCCGAGGATGTTATGAACATCGTTGAGTTTGAAAAGCCCGAGGGTGTTGTTGCATCTCTTGGCGGTCAGACTGCTATCAACCTTGCTCAGCCTCTTCACGACCGCGGAGTTAAGATTATCGGTACAGACTGCGCTGCTATTGATCGTGCAGAAGACCGTAACGCTTTCGAAAACCTTCTTAACGAGCTTAACATTCCTCGTGCAAAGGGTAAAGCTGTTACAAATCTTGAAGATGGTATCGCAGCGGCAGCAGACATCGGTTATCCCGTTCTTGTTCGTCCCTCCTTCGTTCTTGGCGGACGCGCAATGCAGATTGTTGCTAACGAAGAGCAGCTTCGTCATTACCTCAGAACAGCCGTTGAAATTGACGAGGACAAGCCCGTTCTTGTTGATAAATATATCTATGGTAAAGAGGTAGAGATTGACGCAATCTGCGACGGCAGAGATGTTTTTGTTCCCGGTATTATGGAGCTCGTTGAAAAAACAGGTATTCACTCCGGTGACTCTATCAGTGTTTACCCCTCATTCAGTATCTCAAATAAAGTTAAAGGCATAATTCTTCAGTATGCTAAGAAGCTCGGTCTCGGAATCGGCATTGTCGGTCTTTTCAACATTCAGTTTATTGTTGATGAAAATGACGATGTTTATATTATCGAGGTTAACCCCCGTTCTTCAAGAACTGTTCCCTTCCTTTCAAAAGCAACAGGCTACTCTCTTGCAGATATTGCAACAGAGGTTATTATGGGCAAGAGCCTTAAGGAGCAGGGTATCTTTGATGTTTATCCTGACGAAAAGAAGCGTTGGTATGTAAAGGTTCCCGTATTCTCATTCAACAAAATCCGCGGTCTTGACGCTTACCTTTCACCCGAAATGAAATCGACAGGTGAAGCAATCGGTTATGACGATAAATTAAACAGAGCTCTTTATAAAGCTCTTCAGGCTTCTGGTATGCACCTTCAGAACTATGGTACAGTTTTTGCAACAGTTGCAGATAAGGATAAAGAAGCAGCTCTTCCTCTTATCCGCCGTTTCTACAAGCTCGGCTTCAACATTCAGGCAACTGCAGGTACTGCAAAGTTCCTTAAAGAAAACGGAATCAGAACTCATGTTCTCGGCAAAATCAGCGAAGGCAGCAACGAGGTTCCGGAGGCACTCCGTCAGGGTCATATCGCTTATGTTATAAATACAAAAGATATTAACGGTAGCAGCGAAAACAACAACGATGGTCACTTAATCCGCCGTTATGCTATTGAAAACAATGTAACAATTTTCACAGCACTCGATACTGTAAAGGTTCTTCTTGATGTTCTTGAAGATATCACACTTACAATTTCAACTATCGATGCGGAAGGTAATGTATGAGAGAATCAATTTTTAAAATAATTGAAAATGCACCTCTTACAAAAACGGTGTATAAAATGAAGCTTCAGGGAGATGTGAGTGAAATCACATCTTCCGGACAGTTTGTAAATATTAAATTAGAAGGTCTTTACCTTCGCAGACCTATTTCCGTTTGCGATTGTGAGGATGGCGTTCTTACTCTTATTTACAAGGTTGTAGGTAAGGGCACAGAGCAGATGGCACAGATGTCAGAGGGCGAAGAGCTTAATGTTCTCACAGGTCTTGGTAACGGCTATGACCTCTCTCTTGCAGGGGACAAGCCTTTGCTTTTAGGCGGTGGCGTTGGCGTTCCTCCTCTTTATATGCTCGCTAAAAAGCTTATTGCAGAGGGTAAAAAGGTCAGCGTTGTTCTCGGCTTTAATACTGAGGCTGAAATTTTCTGTGAAGAGGATTTTAAGGCTCTCGGTGCAGAGGTTTTTGTTACAACCGTTGACGGCTCTTATGGCATCAAGGGCTTTGTAACGGACGCTATGAAGGATGTTGATTATACATATTTCTACACCTGCGGTCCCGAGCCTATGCTTAAAGCAATTTATAAGGCAAGTGCGACAAGCGGTCAGTTCAGCTTTGAAGAAAGAATGGGTTGCGGTTTTGGTGCTTGTATGGGTTGTTCCTGCAAGACTATAATAGGCTACAAGCGTATTTGTAAGGAAGGTCCCGTGCTCAAGAAGGAGGAGATTTTATGGGCAGATTAAGTGTTAACCTTTGCGGTCTCGAGCTTGATAACCCCATAATTCCCGCCAGCGGAACTTTTGGCTATGGTTATGAGTTTGCAGAAATTTACGATATAAATTGCCTTGGTACATTCTCTTTCAAGGGAACAACAAAGGATCCTCGTTTCGGTAATCCTACACCCCGAATTGCAGAATGTACAGCGGGTATGATAAATGCGGTTGGTCTTCAGAATCCAGGTGTTGAAAAGGTTATTTCTGAAGAACTCCCTAAGCTTAAAAAATGCTTTAATAAAAAGGTTATGGCAAATGTAAGTGGTTTCGCAGTTGATGATTACGCTTACACTTGCGAAAAGCTTGATAAAGAAGAACAGGTTGGTTGGCTTGAGGTTAATGTAAGCTGCCCCAATGTTCACGGCGGTGGTATGAGCTTCGGCACAGACCCTAAAGCTGCGGCAGAGGTTACAGCGGCAGTTAAAGCAGTAACAACCAAACCCGTAATTATAAAGCTCTCTCCCAATGTAACAGATATTGTTGCAATTGCAAAAGAGTGCGAGGCAGCAGGTGCAGATGGTATCAGCCTTATTAACACTCTTCTTGGTATGAGAATTGACCTTAAAACAAAGAAACCCGTAATTGCAAACAAAATGGGTGGCTTCTCAGGAAGCGCAATTTTCCCCGTTGCAGTTCGTATGGTTTATCAGGTGGCAAATGCAGTTAACATTCCCGTTGTTGGTATGGGTGGTGTTTCTACTGCAGAGGATGTTATTGAGCTTATGCTTGCAGGTGCAACCGCTGTTGAGGTTGGTGCGGCAAACCTTATTGACCCTTGTGCATGTCGTAATATTATTAACGATTTACCTGCAGCTATGGATAAATACGAAATTGAAAATTTAAGTGATATTATAGGAGTGGCAAAATAATGGGTAGAGACGTAATCGTTGCTTGCGACTTTGCAAGCGCAGAAAAAGTTTATGAATTTCTTGATAAATTCGAAGGTGGAAGAAAGCCTTTCGTAAAAATCGGTATGGAGCTTTTCTATGCAGAAGGTCCTCAGATTGTTCGTGAAATCAAAAAGAGAGGTCATAAAATTTTCCTTGACCTTAAGCTTCACGATATCCCCAACACAGTAAAAAAATCAATGGCAGTTCTTTCAAACCTTGATGTTGATATTACAAACCTTCATGCAGCAGGTACAATCAGTATGATGGAAGGTGCTCTTGAAGGACTTACCCGTCCCGACGGAACAAGACCTCTTCTTATTGCTGTTACTCAGCTTACATCAACTGACCAGGAAAGAATGGAAAACGACCTTCTTATCAAAGAGCCCATCGACAAGGTTGTTATGCACTATGCTCACAATGCAAAGGTTGCAGGTCTTGATGGTGTTGTTTGCTCACCTCTTGAAGCAGGTAAGGTTCACGAAACTTGCGGTAAAGAGTTCCTTACAATTACTCCCGGTGTTCGTTTTGCAGATGGTGACATCGGCGACCAGAAGAGAGTTATGACTCCCGCAGAAGCTAAGAAAATCGGTTCTGACTACATTGTTGTCGGCAGACCCATCACAGCAGCAGAAGACCCCGTTGCAGCATATAATCGTTGTGTGGCAGAATTTTGTGACTAATTGAGGAGGATTTAAAAATGGAAAGCTACAAAAGAGAATTTATACAGTTTTTAGAAGGTGCAGGCGTTCTTAAATTTGGTGATTTCACTGCAAAAAGCGGTAGAAAAATCCCTTATTTCATTAACGCAGGTGATATTAAAACAGGCGAACAGATTTGTAAGCTTGGTGAATTCTATGCAAAAGCATATTTTGAAAAAGTTGGCAACAAGAAAACTGTTCTTTACGGACCTGCATATAAGGGTATTCCGATTGCAGTTTCAGTTGCAGTTGCTCTTGCAAAGAATGGCCTTGATGTTCCTTTTTTCTTCAACCGTAAAGAAGAAAAAGACCACGGTGAAGGTGGCGTTTTCGTTGGTTACAAGCCTCAGGAAGGCGAAGAAATCGTAATCGTTGAAGACGTTATCACAGCAGGTACTGCTATTCGTGAAAGTATGTCAATCCTTTCAGGTCTTAAAGGCACAAAGGTTGCTGCAACCTTCGTTATGGTTGACCGTAAAGAAAAAGGTCAGACAGATAAATCTGCTATGGCAGAGGTTGGCGAGGAGTACGGCTTCCCCGTATATTCTGTTGTTGACGTTTACGATATTATCGAATATCTCGAAGAAGACGAGAAAAACAAAGAAAATGTTGAGCGTATCAAAAACTATCTTGCAGTTAACGGTGCTAAAGAATAATTAAACATTTTCAGAAAATTAAAATACAAAAAGGGGATTAGTAGTAAATGAGAAGCTTAATTGATATTCTCGATTTTACCGTTGAAGAAGTTAACGAGCTTATTACAACGGCAAACGATATTATAGATAACCCCGATAAATACTGCGAAAAGTGTAAAAGAAAAAAACTTGCAACACTTTTCTTTGAACCCTCAACAAGAACGCGTCTCAGCTTTGAGTCGGCTATGATTGAGTTGGGCGGTAGTGTTATCGGATTTTCTGCGGCAAATAATTCTTCTGCTGCAAAAGGCGAAAGTGTGGCAGATACTGCAAAAACAATCAGTTGCTACGCGGATATTATTGCAATGCGCCATCCTAAAGAGGGTGCGCCCCTTGTTGCTGCTCAGAATGCTACAATTCCTGTTATCAATGCAGGTGACGGCGGACATAATCATCCCACCCAGACCCTTACAGACCTTCTCACAATTCATCGTGAAAAAGGCGGTTTTGAGAACCTTACGGTTGGTTTTTGCGGTGACCTTAAATTTGGTAGAACAGTTCACTCTCTTATTACCGCTCTTTCAAGATACAGTGGTATCAATGTTGTTCTTATTTCACCTGAAGAATTGAAGCTCCCAAGCTACATAAAGAAAGATGTTCTTAAGAAGAACGGTATTCCTTATAAGCAGACAACTGACCTTGAAAGCGTAATGCCCGAGCTTGACATTCTCTATATGACAAGAGTTCAGAGAGAGCGTTTCTTTAACGAAGAGGATTATTTGCGCCTTAAGGACAGCTATATTCTTGAACCAAAGAAGCTCGTTAACGCTAAAAAGGATTTGTGCATTATGCATCCGCTTCCCCGAGTTAACGAAATCAGCGTTGCGGTGGATGATGACCCAAGAGCTTGTTACTTTAAACAGGTTCTTTACGGAAAATACATTCGTATGGCTCTCATCTTAAAATTATTAGAGGAGGCACAGAAATGAATATAGATTCCATTACAAATGGTTTTGTTATCGACCATATTACCGCAGGCCGCGGTATGAAGCTTTATGACCTTTTAGGTCTTGATAATCTTGATTGCTCTGTTGCAATTATCAAAAATGTTGCAAGTAAAAAAATGGGCAAAAAAGATATTATCAAAATCGATGCAGATATTGCTATTGATATTGATGTTATCGGTTATGTTGACCCCGGTACAACAGTTAATGTAATCAAGAATTGCGAGCTTGTTGAAAAATGCACAATTGAACTTCCTCAGATGCTCACAAATGTTATTAAATGCAAAAATCCCCGTTGCATAACATCCACAGAGCAGGAGATTAACCACGTTTTCAAGCTTACAGATAAAGATAACGGAGTTTACCGTTGTATCTATTGTGAAACACAGGCTAAATAATTAGCAAAATCAACATAATATCGGTTACTTAAAAGGGTTTTATTAGACCTTATGTGCCTTGACCAAATGCACTTATTTATGATAGAATTAAATCATAAATTTATAGCGGATTTTCCTGCAACTGACGGAACATTAAGTGGAGCACCACAAAGGAGCAGGAAAGTGATTTCCCGTATTCAGTCGACCGTCTGGGCACACTTGTTCTTTCTTTGAACGAGTGCGCCTTTTTGGTTTTTTGGCAGGTTTCGGATAACTCATTTCACCCTAGAAAGGATGTTTTATATGAAAAAAGTCGGAATTATTATGGGTAGCGATAGCGATTTACCCGTTGTTGAAAAAGCAATAAATACTCTTAAGGATTTTGAGGTTCCTTTTGAGGTTCATGTTTTCTCTGCTCACAGAACACCCGTTGAAGCAAAAGAATTCAGCGCAAATGCCCGTGCTAACGGCTTTGGTGTTATTATTGCTGCAGCAGGTATGGCAGCTCACCTTGCAGGTGCAGTTGCTGCAAACACAACCTTACCCGTAATCGGTATTCCGATTAAGTCACAGAACCTTGGCGGTATGGAAGCACTCCTTTCAACAGTTCAGATGCCTTCAGGTATCCCTGTTGCGACAGTTGCAATTGATGGCGCAGTAAACTCTGCATTACTTGCAATTGAAATTCTTTCTCTCGGTGAGCCCGAACTTGAAAAGAAACTTGCAGATAAAAGAGCAAAGGATACTGCAACAGTTCTTGAAAAGAATAAAGCGATAGAAGAGAAATATAATTAACAATAAATTAGGGCGACTGAAAATTTAATTATAAATTGCGTCGCAGACCATTAATTTTGCATTTTGCATTTTGCATTTTGCATTTAATCAGAGGTGTAAAATGGGCGGTTTTTTTGGAGTAGTATCTAAAAACGATGCTGTACTTGATACCTTTTTCGGAGTTGACTATCACTCACACTTGGGCACACGCCGTGCGGGTATGGCTGCTTTCAGCGAAGAAAACGGTATGCAAAGAAAAATTCATAAAATAGAAAATTCTCCGTTCAGAACAAAGTTCGAGAATATTCTTGATCAGATGAGCGGTAATTCATCAATAGGCTGTATCAGTGATACAGATGCGCAACCTCTTTTGATGCGTTCAAATCACGGGCTTTATGCTATCAGCACTATTGGTATCATAAATAATAGTGAAGAGCTTGTTAAGCAATACCTTTCTTTCAGTGGCGGTCATTTCGGCGCTATGACAAGCGAGGGTATTAACTCTTCTGAGCTTGTTTCAGCAATGATTGACCAGAAATCAAGCTTTGCGGAGGGTATCCGTTTTGCACAGGATATGATTGATGGTACATCTTCAATTCTTATTCTCAAAGAAGATGGTAAGCTTATTGCTGCAAGAGATAAAGTGGGCAGAATTCCCGTTCTTATTGGTAAGCGTGAAGACGGCTTCTGCGTTTCATTTGAAGACTTTGCCTATAAAAAATTAGGCTTTGAGGACTATAAAGAATTAGGTCCAGGAGAAATCGTTGAAATTTCTGCAGACGAAGTTAAGGTTCTTTCTCCTGCAAGAGAAAAGAAAAAAATATGCGCTTTCCTTTGGTCTTACTATGGCTACCCCACATCCTGTTATGAAGGCAGAAATGTTGAGGCTATGAGATATGAAAACGGAAAGATTATGGCGCAGACTGATAAAATGCTTGGTGAAGCTCAGAACATTGACTATGTAAGCGGTGTTCCTGATTCAGGTACTCCTCACGCTATCGGTTATGCAAATGAAAGCGGTGTGCCTTTTGCCCGTCCTTTCATTAAATATACTCCCACATGGCCCCGTAGCTTTATGCCATCTAATCAAAGAGAGCGTAACAGGGTTGCCAAGATGAAGCAGATTCCGATTCACGAGCTTATTAAAGGTAAAAAGCTTCTTTTCGTTGATGACAGTATCGTAAGAGGTACTCAGCTTCGCGAAACAGTTGAATTCCTTTATGAGAATGGTGCAGAAGAAGTTCATATGCGTTCTGCTTGCCCTCCCATTATGTATGGCTGTAAGTTCCTTAATTTCTCAAGAGGAACAAGCGATATGGATCTTATCTCAAGAGCTACCATTATGGAGCTTGAAGGCGAAGAAGGCTTCAAGCATATTGATGAGTACAGTGACGCTTCTACTGAACGCGGCGCAAAAATGAGAAAAGCGATTTGTGAAAAACTTCATTTTGCTTCTCTTGAGTTCCAATCTTTAGAGGGTATTGTTAAAGCAATCGGACTTCCCGAAGAAGACCTTTGCACATATTGTTGGAATGGTAAAGGCTGATTTTATTAATTAAGAAATAATTTATAGGAGAATAGATATGAATAATTCAAGATCAGAAAGTTACGCAGCAGCAGGTGTTGACATTACTGCAGGTTACAAAGCAGTTGAACTTATGAAAAAACACATTGCAAGAACTCGTAACGAAGGTTCAATGGATGACGTTGGCGGTTTCGGTGGTTGCTTTGACCTTGGTTTCTGTAAAGGTATGGAGCATCCTGTATTAGTTTCCGGTACTGACGGTTGCGGTACAAAAGTTAAATTAGCTATTCTTATGGATAAACATGATACAATCGGTATTGATGCAGTAGCTATGTGCGTAAACGATATTGTTTGCGTTGGCGCAAAACCCTTGTATTTCCTTGACTATATTGCTTGCGGTAAAAACATTCCTGAAAAAATCGCTGAAATCGTAAGCGGTGTTGCAGAAGGCTGCGTTCAGTCAGGCTGCGCTCTTACAGGTGGCGAAACTGCAGAGCATCCTGGTCTTATGCCTGTTGAAGATTATGACCTTGCAGGTTTTGCAGTAGGTATAGTTGATAAACCTAAAATGATTGATAACAGCAAAATGGCTGTTGGCGATGTTGTTATCGCTCTTCCCTCAACAGGTATTCATTCAAACGGCTTCAGCTTATGCCGTAAGGTTTTTGATATTGATAACAACAATCCCGAGCTTTATGTTGAGCGCGAAGAATTAGGCGGCAAAAGCATTGCAGAAGCTTTACTTGTTCCCACAAAGATTTATGTTAAGCCTGTTCTTGCTCTTACAGAAAAAGTTAACGTTAAAGGTGTTTCCCATATCACAGGCGGTGGCTTCTATGAAAATATTCCAAGAAGCATTCCTGATGGCTTGTGTGCAAAAATAGATAAATCTGCTGTTAAGGTTCTTCCTATTTTCGATGTAATTGCAAAATGGGGCAACGTTCCTGAACGCGATATGTTCAACACATATAATATGGGTGTTGGTATGAGCATCGTAGTTCCCGCAGATGAAGTAGAGCTTTCTCTTTCAGTTCTTAAGGATAATGGTATTGATGCTTATGTAATCGGTGAAATTATCGAAGGCGAAGATAAGATTATACTTGAATAATTGAGGTAGCAAAATGCCCGATACAAAAAATATTGTTGTTCTTGTTTCAGGTGGCGGAACAAATCTCCAGGCGCTTATTGATGCAGAGAAAAGGGGAGAGCTTGGTGCAGGTAAAATAACTTGTGTTATTGCTTCCAAAGCAGATGCTTTCGCTCTCACCCGAGCAGAAAATAACGGAATTAAAACAAGAACTCTTATAAGAAAAGATTATCAGGATATTGCTTCATACAGCATCGCAATGAGAGATGCGCTTCTTGAAGAAAAAGCAGACCTTGTTGTTTATGCAGGCTTTATGACAATTCTTGATGAAAATGTTTGCGATACATTCAAAAACAAAATGATTAATGTTCACCCTGCACTTATTCCTTCATTCTGCGGAAAAGGCTTTTATGGACTTCACGTTCACGAATGTGCTCTGGAAAAGGGTGTTAAGGTTTCAGGTGCAACAGTTCATTTTGTTACTGCGGAATGTGATGCAGGTCCTATTATTCTCCAGAAGGCAGTTGAAGTTGTTGAGGGTGATACATCCGAAACTCTTCAGAAGAGAATAATGGAACAGGCGGAATGGAAAATTCTTCCTAAGGCAGTTCAGCTTTTCTGCGACGGAAAGGTTGAGGTTGTTGGTGGAAAGACAGTTATTAAAGAGTAAGTTGAAGTGAAAGGATAGATAATAATGGAAATCAGAAATCTTGAAAATGAACTTAATTCTCTTGCTTATCACGGCAGAGGTATCATAATCGGTAAGAGTGCCGATTCTAAAAAGGCTGTTACAGCTTATTTCATTATGGGCAGAAGCGAAAACAGCAGAAACAGAGTTTTTATTGAAGATGGCGAAGGCATCAGAACTCAGGCTTTTGATGAGTCAAAAATGGTTGACCCCCACCTTATTATCTATGCTCCTGTAAGAGTTTTAGGCAATAAAACAATTGTTACAAACGGCGACCAGACCGATACAATCTATGAATTGATGGACAAGCAGATGACCTTTGAACAGGCTCTTCGTACCCGTGAATTTGAAGACGATGCTCCTAACTTTACACCTCGTATATCAGGTATCATCCGTCTTGAAAATGGTGATATGAACTATGCAATGTCCATTCTCAAATCTGCAGATGGTGATGGTTCTTCTTGCCAGAGATATACATTTGCTTACTCAAATCCTCTTCCCGGAAAAGCAAAATTCATTCATACATATAAATGCGATGGCAACCCTCTCCCCAGCTTTGAGGGCGAACCCAAAACATTGGAGCTTCCCGATGTTGATATCGATACATTAACAGATATCATTTGGAAGAATCTTAACGAAGATAACAAGGTTTCTCTTTTCGTAAGATACATCGACCTTGAAACAGGTAAATATGATTCCCGTATAGTTAATAAAAACAAATAAGGAGATTATCGTAATGACAGAATTCGAATTAAAATATGGTTGTAACCCCAATCAGAAGCCTGCAAAAATCTTTATGGCAGACGGTAGCGAGCTTCCTATTGAAATCCTCTGCGGTCGCCCCGGTTTCATTAACTTCCTTGATGCATTCAACTCATGGCAGTTGGTTAAAGAGCTTAAAGAAGCTCTTGGTCTTCCTGCGGTAACCTCCTTTAAGCATGTCAGCCCCACATCAGCAGCAGTAGGTGTTCCGCTTTCTGATAAGCTTAAAAAGGCTTGCTTCGTTGATGACATTGAGGGTCTTGACGAATCTCCTCTCGCTTGCGCATACGCAAGAGCAAGAGGTACAGACAGAATGTGCTCCTTCGGTGACTGGGTTGCTCTTTCAGATGTTTGTGATGTAACAACCGCAAAGCTCATTCAGCGTGAGGTTTCCGACGGCATCATCGCTCCCGGTTATGAGCCCGAAGCTCTTGAAATTCTCAAATCCAAGAGAAAAGGTAACTACAATATCGTTAAAATCGACCCAAACTATGTTCCTGCTCCCATTGAGCATAAGCAGGTTTACGGTATCACATTTGAGCAGGGCAGAAACAATTTCGAAATCAATGCAGACCTTCTCAAAAATATTGTTACAGAAAATAAAGATATGCCCGAAAGTGCGGTTCGCGACCTTATAATTGCACTTATCACTCTTAAATATACTCAGTCAAACTCAGTTTGCTATGCAGTTGACGGTCAGGCAATCGGTGTTGGTGCGGGTCAGCAGTCAAGAATTCACTGCACACGCCTTGCAGGTACAAAGGCAGACACATGGTTCCTTCGTCAGCACGAGAAAGTTCTTAACCTTCCCTTCAAGGACACTCTCGGCAGACCTGACAGAGATAATGTTATTGACGGCTACATCAACAAAAACGAAGAAGATGTTTGCGCAGACGGCAACTGGCAGAAATACTTTACATCTCAGCCCGAACCTCTTACAGATGAAGATGTAAAAGCATATTTTGCAACTATTGATGGTGTTGCTCTTGGTTCTGACGCTTTCTTCCCCTTCAGCGATAATATTGAACGCGCAAAGAAGAGCGGTGTTAAATACATTGCAGAACCCGGTGGTTCAATCCGTGATGATGTTGTTATTGAATGTGCAGATAAATACGGCATGACAATGGCATTTACTGGTATGCGTCTCTTCCACCATTAATTAAATTTGAGTAAAATCGCCCATAGCACCGCCTTATGCTCAGGGCAGTATCTTCATACGGCACCGTTCGCATAAAACGGCACTCTGAACGATTTTCTTTCAAATTTTGGTGTTGAAAAACTAAAGAAGATGGTGAAAAATTAGTGAAAATTATGGTTGTCGGTGGTGGCGGTCGTGAACACGCTATCATCAAAAAGATAAAAGAAAATAAAGAGGTTACAGAAATCTTTGCCCTCCCCGGCAACGGCGGTATGGCAAAGGATGCAACCCTTGTTGATATCGGCGCAAAGGATATCGAGAAAATCGTTGAATTTGCAGTTGAAAATGCAATTGACTATGCAGTTGTTGCTCCGGATGATCCGTTGGTTTTAGGTTGCGTTGATGCACTTGAGGAAAAAGGTATTCCTTGCTTCGGACCTAAGGGTAACGCAGCGATTATTGAAGGAAGCAAGGTTTTCTCAAAGAACCTTATGAAGAAATATGGTATTCCTACCGCAGCTTACGAAGTATTCAACGATATGGAAAAAGCTCTTGAATACCTTGAAACAGCTCCCATTCCCACAGTTATCAAGGCTGACGGACTTGCTCTCGGTAAAGGTGTTATTATTGCTAACACAAGAGAGGAAGCAAAAGCAGCAGTTGTTTCAATGATGCAGGACAAAATGTTCGGCACAAGCGGTGACAACATAGTTATTGAAGAATTCCTTACAGGTCCCGAGGTTTCTGTTCTTGCCTTTACAGATGGCAAAACAGTTGCTCCTATGATTTCATCAATGGACCACAAGAGAGCAGGGGACAATGACACAGGTCTTAACACAGGCGGTATGGGAACAATTGCTCCCAACCCTTATTACACAAAAGAAATTGCAGAAGAATGTATGGAGAAAATCTTTATTCCTACAATTGATGCAATGAATAAAGAGGGCAGAACATTTAAAGGTTGCCTTTATTTCGGTCTTATGCTTACTCCTAACGGCCCCAAGGTTATTGAATATAACTGCCGTTTTGGTGACCCCGAAACTCAGGTTGTTTTACCTCTTCTCGAAAGTGACTTGCTCACAATTATGAAAGCAACAACCAACGGTACACTCGCTGAAACAGAAGTTAAATTCAGCGAAAAAAGTGCTTGTTGTGTAATTATGGCATCAAAGGGTTACCCCGTAAGCTATGATAAAGGCTTCGAAATGAACATCCCCGAAGAAATTGAGGGTAATGTTTATGTTGCGGGTGCTTCTCTTAAAGATGGCAAACTTCTTACAAATGGTGGTCGTGTTTTAGGCGTTACTGCTGTGGAAGATAATCTTAAAGATGCAGTTAAATCATCTTATGAACTTGTAAAACAAATCAGCTTTGACAACGCTTTCTATCGTAATGATATCGGCGCAAAAGCTCTTGCAGTTTTAAAAGATTAAGGTGTTTTGGAGGATTAAGAAATGGTATATAGAGTTTATGTAGAAAAGAAAAAAGAGCTCGCTCATGAAGCTAAGGCTCTTTTAGGTGATGCTCGTACACTTTTAGGTATTAATAACCTTGAGGATGTTCGCGTTATCAACCGTTATGATGCAGAAAATATTACAGAAGAGCTTTTTGATTATGCAATCAAAACAGTTTTCTCCGAGCCTCAGCTTGACATTGCAACAGCTGAAGTTGAATTGGATGGCGCAACTGTTTTCGCAGTTGAGTTCCTTCCTGGTCAGTTTGATCAGAGAGCTGACTCTGCAGCACAGTGTATTCAGATTATCTCTCAGGGTGACCGTCCCACAGTAAAGAGCGCAAAGGTTTATGCGCTTTATGGCGACCTTTCCGCTGAAGATATTGCAGAAATCAAAAAGCATGTTATTAACCCTGTTGAAGCAAGAGAAGCAACTCTTGAAAAATATGATACTCTTGAAATGCAGTATGATATTCCTACAGAGGTTAAAACTCTTGAAGGCTTCATTAAGCTTGACAGAGCAGGTCTTGAGCAGTTTGTTAAGGATTTCGGTCTTGCAATGGATGCAGACGATATCGCCTTCTGCCAGAATTACTTTAAATCTGAGGACCGCGATCCCACAATAACAGAAATCAGAATGATTGATACATACTGGTCTGACCATTGCCGTCACACTACATTCCTTACTGTTATTGACAATGTAACTTTTGAAGACGAGCTTCTTCAGAGTGCATACGATGAATATATTGCAACAAGAAAAGAGCTTGGCAGAACAAAGCCCATCTGCCTTATGGATCTTGCAACTGTTGCAGTTAAATATCTTAAAGAAAACGGCAAGCTTGAAAAGCTTGACGAATCTGAAGAAATCAATGCTTGTACTGTTAAAATCAATGTTGATGTTGACGGCGTAAGCGAGCCTTGGCTTCTTCTTTTCAAAAATGAAACACATAACCACCCCACAGAAATTGAGCCCTTCGGTGGTGCTGCAACCTGTATCGGTGGCGCAATCCGTGACCCTCTTTCAGGTCGTGCTTATGTTTATGGCGCAATGCGTGTTACAGGTGCTGCTGACCCCTTGAAGCCTGTTAGCGAAACAATTAAGGGTAAGCTTCCCCAGAGAACAATTGTTACAACTGCTGCTGCAGGTTATTCCTCTTATGGTAACCAGATTGGTCTTGCAACAGGTATTGTTGATGAAATTTACCACCCCGGTTATGCTGCAAAGCGTATGGAAATCGGTGCTGTTGTAGCGGCTGCTCCTCAGGAGAATGTTCGCCGTGAAAGACCCGACCCCGGTGATATAGTTATTCTTCTCGGTGGTAGCACAGGCCGTGACGGTTGCGGTGGTGCAACAGGTTCTTCAAAATCTCACACAGCAGATTCTCTTGAAACCTGCGGTGCAGAGGTTCAGAAGGGTAATGCTCCCGAGGAAAGAAAGCTTCAGAGACTTTTCAGAAATAAAGAAGCAACAAGAATGATTAAGCGTTGTAACGACTTCGGTGCAGGTGGCGTTTCAGTTGCTATCGGTGAGCTTGCAGACGGTCTTAAGATTGACCTTAACGCAGTTCCCAAGAAATACGAGGGTCTTGACGGTACAGAGCTTGCTATTTCCGAATCTCAGGAAAGAATGGCAGTTGTTATCGAAAAAGAAAATGTTGAAAGATTCTTAGAGCTTGCTGCAACAGAAAACTTACAGGCTTGTCCCGTTGCTGTTGTAACAGAGGAAGCAAGACTTGTAATGCATTGGAATGGCAAGGTTATCTGCGATATCAGCCGTGATTTCCTTAACTCCAATGGTGCAGATAAGCATGTTGATGTTGCAACATCAAAACCCGAATCTTACGATAAAGAAATCAGCGGTAGCTTCACAGATAATATGAAAGCTATGGCAGATGACCTTAATATCTGCTCAAAGCGTGGTCTTTCCGAGCGTTTTGACTCAACTATCGGTGCAGGTACAGTTCTTATGCCCTTCGGTGGTAAAAATCAGCTTACTCCCATTCAGGCGATGGTACAGAAGATTTCCGTTGAGAAAAAGCATACAGACGATTGCTCTCTTATGTCTTGGGGTTATAATCCCTTTATCACAGAAAAGAGCCCTTACCATGGTGCTTACCTTGCAGTTGTTGAATCAGTTTGTAAGCTTATTGCAACAGGTGCAAAATTTGAAGATGTATATCTTACATTCCAGGAATATTTCGAAAGAGTTGGCAAGGATGCAAAGCGTTGGGGCAAGCCTCTCGCAGCTCTCCTTGGTGCATTCAAGGCTCAGAAAAACCTCGGTATCGGTTCTATCGGTGGTAAGGACTCAATGAGCGGTACATTCGAAGACCTCGATGTTCCTCCCACACTTGTTTCCTTCGCAGTTACAACTGAAAAGGTTAAGGACATCGTTTCTCCCGAATTCAAAAAGGCAGGCAACAAGGTTTACCTTATTACTCCTGACTTTGACGAAAATGGTCTTCCTGAAACAGACTCACTTCTTAAGGTGTTTGACAAGGTTTGCGCTCTTCTTCGTGAAGGTAAGGCAGTTTCCTGCTACACACCCGGTATGGGCGGTATCGCAGAAGCAGTTATGAAAATGGCATTCGGTAACGGCTTCGGCTTCGAATTCGATTCCTCTTTAACTGTTGCAGACCTCTTCAAATATAACTACGCAACTTTCCTTGTTGAAGCAACTGAGGATGTTGCAGGTGCTCAGTTTATCGGTACTGTTACAGATAAAAAGGCTATTGCTCTCGGTGATGAAAGCATCTGTCTTAACGAAATTCTCGGAATTTACGAGGATAAACTCGAAAGTGTTTACAGCTGTAATATTCCTGATACTAACACACCAGTTGAGAATTTCTCATTCTCCGCAACAGAGAGAAAAGCTCCCGCAATCAAGGTTGCTAAACCCAAGATTTTGATTCCTGCATTCCCCGGAACAAACTGTGAATTTGATAGTGCAAAGGCAGTTCGTGACGCAGGTGCAGAACCCGAAATCATTGTTATTAAGAACCGTTCATCTGCAGATATTACTGCAAGCGTTGAAGAGTTCTCAACAAAGCTTAAGGATGCACAGATGATTTTCATTCCCGGTGGCTTCTCCGGCGGCGACGAACCCGATGGTTCCGCTAAATTTATTACTGCATTCTTCCGTAACGCAAAGGTTAAAGAGGGCGTTACAGACCTTCTTGATAATCGTGATGGTCTTATGTGCGGTATCTGTAACGGCTTCCAGGCACTTATCAAACTCGGTCTTGTGCCCTATGGTAAGAATATTGATACAGACGAAAATTGACCCACTCTTACATACAAAACAATCGCTCGTCACCAGTCAAGAATTGTAAGAACAAGAATAGCTTCTAACAAATCTCCTTGGTTGGCACTTACAGAGGTTGGCGATATTTACAATGTGCCGATTTCTCACGGTGAAGGTCGTTTCCTTGCAAGCGAAGAGCTTATCAGAAAGCTTGCAGAAAACGGACAGATTGCAACTCAGTATGTTGACCTTGATGGTAACGCAACTGTTGATGTTCACTTTAACCCCAACGACTCTATGTTTGCAATCGAGGGTATCACATCACCCGATGGCAGAGTATTCGGTAAAATGGGTCACAGCGAACGTATCGGTGACGGACTTTATAAGAATGTTGAAGGTAACTATGACATACAGATGTTCAAAGCTGCTGTTAAATACTTCAAATAAAAAATTGCGACTCTGAGGCTTTGCTCACACTCGCAGTATCTTATACAGCTTCGGTTAGCAAATTCCTCAGATTCATCAATTTTTAAATTTGAAGTTGCAGGTAAAAATTACGATTTTGCCCATACTCACAATAAAATTAAGAACTCGCTCAATTGAGCGAGTTCTTTTTTCTTAATGTAACGAACTTGTTTGTCTTTGGGCTGCAACCAGGTTTGCATAAATACCGCCTTGGGCGATAAGCTCGTTATGAGAGCCAACCTCGGCAATTCTTCCTTTTTCAATAACCACAAGTCTGTTTGCGTTTTTCAGGGTTGAAAGTCTGTGGGCGATTGCAATTGTCGTTCTGCCCTCAATAAGTCTTGTAAGTGCTTCCTGGATTTTGATTTCTGTTTCAGGGTCAAGAGAGCTTGTTGCTTCATCAAGAATAAGAATTTTCGGATTCTTAAGAATTGCTCTTGCGATACTTACTCTCTGTCTTTCGCCTCCTGAAAGTGAGTGGCCGTTTTCACCAATAACAGTATTATAACCATCGGGAAGCTTTGTTATGAATTCGTGGGCATTTGCCGCTTTCGCCGCCGCAATTACTTCATCGAGAGAAGCATCGGGACGGGCGTAGGCAATATTATCAAATATTGTTCCCGAGAAAAGATAGGTTTCCTGAAAAACAACGCCTATATTATTCCTGAGCTCTTCAGGAGGAATGTCCTTTATATCAACTCCGTCAATGGTGATTTTACCGAGGGATGGGTCATAAAGACGCATACAAAGGTTAATCATTGTTGATTTACCTGCACCCGAATGACCTACAAGACCAATCATTTCACCGGGATTGATATGAAGGTTCATGTTTTTGAGAACGGGCTCATAGGATTTGTAGCCAAAGGTTACGCCCTCGAAATCAACCGCGCCTGCAGAATTTAATTGCTTTGGCTTATCGGTAACAACCATCTGCGGTGTTTCGTCAAGTATTTCATAGATTTTTACAAGGCTTGTTGAACAATCTGCGACTCTTCTCGGGAAAAGAGAAATCCAGCGAAGCGGAGCATAGAGGAAGCCTAAATACAAATTGAAGCGGGTTAATTCACCTAAGGTGAGTTTTCCGTCAAGAACCATTTTTCCGCCGATTATAAGCACTAAGAACTCGCCCAATGCCATAAAGTTACCCACAAGCGGGAATGTAACTGCCCAATATTTTTCGTTGGAGGCAGCAACATCTGCAAGCTTCTTTGAATATTTAGAGAATTTTTCAATTTCTCTTTCTTCATTACCAAAGGATTTAACAACTCTGATGCCTTTAATAATATCGTGGAGAATTGAAGTAGCCTTTGAGTCAACTCGCCATTGCTTGTGATAACGAAGCCTTGTTGAATGGCGGAAGGTTGACATAAACAAAACGCCGATGGGAATGGGTATTATAACTGCTAAGGTAAGGGTTACATTGGTTGAGAAAAGAATAATCAGAATAACAGTGAACATAATTATCTGTTCAATTAAATATCTGCCCTGTTGATTGAAGAATTCCTTTACTCTTTCTGTGTCCTTTGTAACTCTGTGAATAAGATTACCTGCAGATTTACCTGACATTGATGAAAGGGAAAGCTCTTGGATTTTTGAATAAACAAGAGTTCTCAAATCGTTAGAGAAATTTGAACCTACACGATTGGTTATGCGGTTACTTATAATGCTTAAAACCCTTGAAAGTGCAAAGGTTAAAGCCATTAAAGCTGCGATTGAAGCAATACCTATTGTCCTTGATTCGAAAAAGGGCTTTGCATTTTCTACGGGAACTAAATAATGGTCAATGAGAACGGAGTTAAACATCGGCATTATTGCCCCTAAAATGTTTGCAAGGGTCAGAATAAGACCTGCGCCGATTACCGATTTCAGATAGGGTCTGAAATAAGTGAATGCACGGGAAAAAACATATGATTTCTTCACGCAGAACATACAGGCGTTCATACCTCTCGGGTAATGACGGTGACATTTAGGACAAATCGGTAAATCGTCCGTGTTCATTTGTAGCATTTCGCCACTTTCAAAATAATGGTTAAGAACCTTGACAAGCTCACCGATTTCGCCCACCTGACTCATTGAAAAACGGCATACGGTAATATTTTCGCTACCGTCACTTTTTGCACCCTTTGGCTTAAGCTCGAGCTTACCGCACCCGATATCTGTCAGCTGAACTGCTTCCTCGATACCATCAATATTAAATTTTTCTTTTTTCCCGTCATGGCTTTTCAGGATGTAACCGTCGCATAGAGTTAATGTACCGTTACAAACCTTGCCCTCGGAGGAGATGTCAAAATGTACGGTTTTATTTTCCATAATCAATATAAATAGGGCTCTAAAAGCCTTCTGCTTTTCTGTTCGATTTTTTCTTGGTCGGGGATTATATAGCGGTTGCCGTCAACATCAAAAATAAGAAGTGTGCTTTCATTTGCCTGACGGAGATTTCTTGTTAAATCTCTTACAGTGAAGCTTTTGTCTTTTCCGTCGATAACAACATCAAAATAAAAGTGACCCATTCGCTCCTTGACATTTTTTACTGATGTTATTGTAGGGCAATAATATCTGTTTTGAAGCTCTTTTCTCGCAGCTTCAAGAGACTCCTTGTCAACCTCCTTTAAATCTCTGATAATTCCGATTTCATTGTCCTCGATATCGTGAACACATATGTATTCATCCGTAAGAGTATAGGGGTAGCTTCTTATGAGCTTAACTCTGCCTTTGCTTTCATTCTCAACAAAAAGCACAAGAAAACCATTCTGATTAAAGGAGAATTTGCATTTATCAGGTTCTAAAAATGTTATTGAAAGCTTGTTATCATTCATTTTCTTTTGCCTCCTTTTCTTCTGTTTCTTGTTCTATTCCGATGAATTTCAAAGCTTCTTCCTGAAGCTTGAAGAGTTTGTAATATGCGCCTTTCTTTTCCATAAGCTCATCGAAAGTGCCGAACTCGATACATTCGCCATCATCAATTACTGCAAGCTTATCGGCATCGCGAAGCGTTGAAAGTCTGTGAGCAATAGCAATTGTTGTTCTTCCTGCTTTGAGCTCAGAAAGAGCGTTTTGAATATTTCTTTCAGTTTCCGTGTCCATAGCGGCAGTCGCTTCGTCAAGAATAAGGATTTTCGGGTTCTGAATTATGGTTCGAGCAATTGAAATTCTCTGTCTTTCGCCACCTGATAAATCCTGTCCGCCTGAGCCAACCCAGGTTTCGTAGCCGTCGGGAAGATTTGAAATGAAACCGTGAGCAGAGGCTGCCTTTGCTGCGGCGATAACTTCGTCATTTGAAGCATCAGGACGAGCATATCTTATGTTGTCGGCAATAGTGCCCATAAATAAGAAAATATCTTGGGAAACTATACCGATGTTTTTCCTTAATTGCTTTGAGGAAAGCTCCTTGACATCATAGCCGTCAATTTTAACAACGCCTTCCTTGGGATCATAAAGACGGGCAATAAGATTTGAAATTGTTGTTTTACCTGCACCTGTTTTACCAACGATACCAAGCATTTCGCCCTCGTTTATTTTAAGTGAAAGGTTTTTGATAATTGGGTGAGCGGGCTCGTATTCAAACTGCAATTCGTTAAGCTCGATTTCACCCTTGAAATTCTCAAGAATAATAGGGCTTTCCGTGTCTTTAACATCAGGCTCGGTGTCCATAATTTCAAAAACGCGCTGAGCAGAGTCTACGCAACGAGCCCACCAGTTTGTTACCCATGAAAGAAAATCAATGGGTGCCTGAAGCATCTGGAGATATATTACATAGGTAAGAAGCTCACCAATTGTAAGCTCTTTAGTTGTGATGCAAAGAACACCGCCGTAACCGAGAACGAGAGCGGTTAAAAGATAAATGAAAATAGACAAAACAGGGAAAACTGTATTTTCTGCATTAGCAACAGTTATTTCGGCATTTTTCACTTTGTCGCTTATATTGTTGAAAGAGGAAAGTTCATCTTCTTCCTTTGAAAAAGCCTTAATAATTCTGTGACCATTGATGTTGTCACTTACCTTTGAGGTAAGACGGGAATGCTGAACCCATACCTTATGGTGCATTTTTCTGAAAAGCTTGTTGAAGACAGGGTAGCAAATAAAAATTATTATAGCTCCGAGAAGTATCATCAATGTCAGTTTTACGCTTGTTGCAAACATTATTATGATAATACCGATGACGATTATGAGATTACCGATAAGGTAGGGGAAGCCGTCTACAAAGAACCAATATATGTTATTGGAATCTCTTGTAACGCGTTCCATTAACGAGCCTGTTTGCTTATGTGTATAAAAACCTACAGAAAGCCTTTGCATAGCCTTGAAGATTTTGATTTTTATACTGTAAATAACCTTGGGAAGCATACCGCCTACAAGGTATTGATATATAAGTGTGAATAGCTGATTGAAGATTTTTATTGCCGCCATTGAAAGAACGACAGTGAAAAGACTTTTTAAAAGCGCATCGTAGCCGAGAGTATTCCCGGGATTTAAAACCTCGTCATAGAGCTTCTGAGTGCTGATTTTGGGTAATAAAAGATTTAAACCGTTGCTTAAGAGAATGAAAAGCAGAATGAAGACCATTTTCCATTTTACATCACTGAAAAATGAAAAAAGTCGTTTGATAGTCGAATTTTTGCTTACGCAATCCTTGCAGAAATGCATACCATTAGGAAGGGGCTTTCCGCATTTCTGACAGGTTGAATCCTTGTCATTTGTTAAGTATTGTTTATAGTCTTTTCCTTCTTTAAATACATTGAATATTTTTCGGAATGTATCTGCTTTTGAAAGAAGACCGATTGAAAAATAGCCTAAGGAGTAATATTCGTTATTGAATTTATAGGTCAACTGACCTGTAGCAAGATAGTGCTCTGTGAAAATCTCATCAATTTCGTCTATAGGTAAAGAAGTGATTTTACGAATAACAGGCTTGGGAGGTGGCGCATTTTTCTTTTTCTTCGGGTTCTTTTTCGGAAACTCAGGTTCTTCAATTTCTGCAATATAAACGCCTTTTTCGTCGAACATAATATAGCAGTCAGCAAAGGCTTCTGCCCCCATCATATCAGATTTGAAATGATGGATGATTGAATCTGTATTAAGTCCTGTTTCCTGAAGAGCTTTTTTTATGGGCTCGGGCAAAGACCCCGAGGGAAAGAAATCCGGACGGGGAGGCTTCTTTATATGCAATTTAACAAGTGCTTTGTTTATGATTTTCATAGTGTCACCTTAGACCTATAGAATATATGTATATATTTTACCATAGTGGCTTTTAAATCACAATAGAATAATATACATTTTATATCTTAATAATTTGTTAACAGGATTGCAACATTATCTTGTGTATCTTGCATATCCGAAGAAAATAGTATTTGTTTATTGTTACAAAATTGATATGTGAACGGGCTTTTGAACGAAAAGTGAATTGACATTCACTTTTCGTTTTGATATAATTTAATTGTTAATTTGGGGTTGTAGGGGTAAAACCGCAAATCCCGACCTATGATGTTTTTGATTTTTTATACAAATGATTTTGTGAAAGGTGTTAAATATGGGAATCAAAAGTATTACAAGATTTGGTATTCAGAGAAAAATTGTTGCCAATATGACTACTGAAAGCTGGCAGAATATTCCTCATGTTAGTTATCAGTATGAGCCCGATGTTACAAAATTTGTTGAAGAATTTAAAAAATTTACAGCAGAGCATCAGGGTGACAGCAGTGCAAGAATCACCTTTAATGCAGTACTTCTTAAAGCAATTGCAGAAGCAATTGAAGTAGATCCTGTGATTAATGCTCATATGCACTTTGAAAAAGGCCTTGTAAGAGGTAAGGTTACTGTTTTTGATAATATTGATATTTCCGTTCCGTGGATTCTTCCCGATGGTAATATGATGACAATTACTATGAAGGATATGGGCAATAAAACCCTTAAGGAAATTGCAGAATATCAGGCAGATATCAACCGCAGACTTGAAAAAACAAATCTTACAGAGGCTTTGTATTCTGTTTCATTTAATGATACTATTGAAAAGCTTAAAAAGGGTCATGTCCTTAAAGCAATCAAAAGACTTGTGGGCGCAAACACTAACAAGAATCATAAAATCAAGCTTCTCAAGGGTGATGAGAAAAAAGCTTACGAAGCAATTCCTGAGACCGACAGAATTACATATAAGGACCTTAAGCAGGGGACTATTACAGTTTCCAACATCGGTGCGGATACCCGTGGACTTTCAGGTCAGGCAGCGATGCTTATGGTTATTCCTCCTCAGGTTTGCGTAATCTGTCTTGGCTCAATGCAGAGAAAGCCCGTTGTTGTTAAGGATGAGGATGGCAACGAAAAGATTGAAATCAGAACAATTCTTCCTATGAATATCTGCTTTGACCACAGAGCTCTTGACTTTGGCGAGGTTAGACCCTTTATTTCAAAGATGGAGGATTTCTTTGCAAATCCTGAAAAGGTTCTTAACCTTGAAGTGTAATTAAGATAAATGACATTTAAAAGAGCTTCGATTATTCGGAGTTCTTTTGATTTTTAATTATGTGTAAAGGTAAATTAAAAAGTGTTGCAATTGCTTTTTTGTTTGTGTTATAATATTACGCATATAATTATGAAAGAGTATATGGTGAATATAATGAAGAAAAAATTTACTGCGTTATGTAGTGTTATGGTTGCTTTGTCAATCTGCGTTGCAATATTCGGTGCAACAAATGCTGATATGAAAAACGATGTTACTACAGCTACAATGAAAAACTATTATGCACCTAAAGCAGAAGATACTACAAGCAGTGGTTTGAATGGTATTGTGAATGAGGTTTTAGGTGGCTTGGGCTCATCTTCGTCATCTGGTACAATTGATAGCGTTATAGGTAGTATCGAGGGTGTTTCCGGTGATATAGAGAGTGCAATAGGTGGCTTCGGCGATTCTATGGATATTCTTGGTGGAATCGGTGATTCTTTCAGTGGTATCGGCGATTCTCTTGGTAGTATAGGAAGCAGCTTTGGTGATAGCTTGGGTGGTATATTTGGTGGCTTAGGCGATTCTAGTAGCGTTAAAACTACTGCTCCTGCAACAACCTCTGCAGATTCAGGCTTAATTATTCCTGTTCCTGCTGCAACTCAGACTTCTTCTGAAGTGCAGACATCATCAACTGCGGATGAAAGTGTAGTCGCAGGTGAAACTGTAGATTATGCTGATAGCACCAATCCTTATACAAAGCCTACTGCTGAATTTACTGCAGGTGCAGAGGATGAAAGCATTAAATGGCTTCAATGGATTTTTGTTTACACAGGCTATGGCTTGAAGGATGATGGTATAACAGGTGTTCTTGATGAAGATACTGTTGCTGTTGTTAAAAAGCTTCAGCATGAAAATCAATTAACTGTTGACGGTAATATTACCGAAGAGGTAATAAAGGCTGCAGAGGTTCTTTATTATCAGTCAATTCTCGGCGGTAATGTCAGCGCTATTGAGGTTTCTTCAGATGCAACAACAGGTATAAGCACATCAAATCAGGCAGCTTCTGCAGATAATGAAAATGGTGTTCCTGTTGTGGCCCTTGTAGTTGTACTCGTTATAATCTGGGTATTGGCAATTGGCGGAATTGTTCTTCTTTTCGTTTTTAAAAAGAAGAAAATGGAGGCTTTGAAGAAGGCTGAGGAAGAGAAAAAAGAAAAAGAAGCAGCTAAAAAGGCAGAAAATAAAGCTAACGGAATCAGCAGTCTTTCAGATTTGTTCGAAGAAGCTGAAAAAAACAATAAATAAAAGCTTGTTAAATAGGAGAAAATAAATGGATAAATATTTAATTATTAATGCAGACGATTTCGGAATGAATCATTCCTCCAATATGGCAGTTTTTGATTTGTTCGAAAAGGGCGGAATAACATCCTCTACAATTATGACTCCTTGTCCTTGGGCGAAGGAAGCAGGCAAATGGGCTGCTGCTCACCCTGAATATGCAGTAGGTGTTCATCTTACATTCACAAGCGAATGGGGCAATTACAGATGGGGCCCTGTTGCACATAATAATACAGAATCTTTAAGAGATGCAGAAGACTTTATGTATTATGATTCAGGCTCATTTGAGAAAAATTGTGATATTGCTGAGGTGGAAAATGAAATCAGAGCTCAGATTGCTCGCTTCAAATCCTTTGGCGTTGAGCCTTCTCATCTTGATAACCATATGGGCTCTCTTTACGGAATTGAAACAGGTCGCTTTGAGGTTCTTACAAAAACTCTTGAGCTTGCAGGTGAATATGGTCTTCCTTTCCGTTTCCCCGGCACATTCGTACCCGAGATGTTTACTAACGAAACTCTTGATGTTAAAATTGATGTAAATGCTATCGGGGCTGTTTTCGATCAAGTTCTTGGTTATGCAAAGAGTATGGGAGTTGCTATGCCTGACTACCTTATCCCCGGTGAATGGAATGGTCCTCAGGAGGAAAGCTACGAAAACTTTAAGGAATATATCTATGAGCTTTACAAAACATTCCCCAATGGTGTAACAGAAACATATATTCATCCTGCACTTGAATGTGATGACCTTAAGGCTATAACAGGAGTATGGCACAGAAGAGTATGGGAGCACAGACTTTTCTCTGACCCTCAGACCTTACAGCATATTAAGGCTTGCGGTATTGAACTTATTAACTATCGCGATTTGAAAAAGATTAAAGGTATGTAAAAAACAAACCTCTTATTTCAGCGTAAACTGAAAGTAAGAGGTTTTTGCTTTTGTTTTATTTTAATATACCCAAGCCTTCAAGAAGGATTTTAAGACCTAAAAGAATGAGTATAAGACCGCCTGCGAATTCTGCTTTTGATTTGTATTTTGTTCCGAAGATATTACCGATTTTGACACCGATAGCGGAAAGTGAAAATGTAATTATGCCGATAAGCGCAAATGCAATGTAAACATACCAATCAGGCTCGAAATCTGTAAATGCAAAGCTTACACCTACTGCTAGGGCATCTATACTTGTTGCAATTGCCATAATAAGCATTGTTTTAAAGCCGAGAGAATCATTAACCTTTTCGTCGTCTTTTTCCAATGCCTCTTTTATCATATTACCACCGATAAGAGCTAAAAGAATAAATGCAATCCAGTGGTCAATAGATGTTATTTTATCTGCAAAGGTGCTGCCGAGGAAATAACCTATCATAGGCATTAATGCCTGAAAAGCACCGAACCAAAGTCCGACAATTACACAGCTTTTTATTTTTATTTTTTTTAGTGCAAGACCTTTACAAAGCGCTACTGCAAAAGCATCCATTGAAAGGCTGACTGCGAGAAGAATGATTTCTAAAATACTCATTTTAAAATCTCCTTTTTAATTTGGAAGTGAATTATATAATAAATAACAATTTATGTCAATAAGTTGATTTTGATGTATGTTTTATGATAAAATTGATTTCAGATTAAGAGGGTGTAAAAATGAAAAAAATATTCAAACATAAAAAAAGAGCAGTATTTTTAATAATACTCGTAATAGTAATAGTTGCTGTTCTGGCAAATGTGTGCGCTTCAGCATTTTTCTCGCTTACATTGTTAAAAAAAGAGGGTTGGGGCGACTTTGAAAAATATTCTTATGGTGAGGAATTAAAAGATACATCAGAATGGATTTCTGCAAAAGGCGAAAAAACAGAAATCAAAAATTCAGATGGAAAGAAAATAGCGGCTTTAGAAATTAAAAATGAGCATATTTCTCATAGCTATGTTATCATATGTCATCAATATGGCGGAAGTCCGTATTCAATGGAAGAGTATGCTAAGCATTTTTATGATATGGGCTTTAATATACTTCTTCCCTATATGAGAGGCCACGGAGAAAGCTCTTATAACAATATTTCGTTCGGCTATTATGATAGGTATGATATTTCAGATTGGGTTGAAAGCATTATAGAAAATGACGAGAGTGCAAGAATTGCACTTTTTGGCGTTTCTCTTGGTGCAAATGCAGTGACACTTTATTCATCAGAGGATTTACCCAATAATGTTCGCCTTGCAATTGCAGATAGTTGTTATACCTCATTTGAGGGCGTTGTAAAGGAGTATCTTGAAAACGAAACAAGCTTATTGCCGTCAATGGTTTCAACTCTTACATCAGCCTTTGCAGAAAGCAAGGGAGGCGAAACCTTGGAAAATGCCGATACAATTGTAAGTGTGAGAGATATTGAGCTTCCTATAATGTTTATCAATGGTGAAAACGATGCTGTCGTTCCACCGCTTTTGAGCAAGAGATTGTATGAGAATTGCGAAGCGTATGGTGTCGAAGAGGTACTTATCGAAAACGGTACGCACGGCAGAAATCTTGAGGCAGATGAAGAGGCTTATTGGGCTAATATAGATGCCTTTATATTGAATAATATCGGATTGTAAAAAAACTATTGACAAACATAGCCTACTCTGTTATAATGCACTTCTGTAAAGGTAAAGTTCTTTACAGTGTGGTTTGAAAGGGGTGTAATTGTGGCTAAAAATCTTGATGTTGTTTTACTTGCAGATTTCTATGGCGAAATGCTTACAGATAATCAGCGTAAGTTCATTGAGTATTATTATAGCGACGACCTTTCACTTTCCGAAATTGCGCAGAATGAGGGTATCACAAGACAAGGTGTCCGTGATGCAGTCAAAAGGGCAGAAACCCAGCTTTATGATATGGAAAAGAAGCTAGGCTTTGCCGAGCGTGCAAGGAGAATCACAGAGGCTCTCGATGTTGTTATGGAAAACATTGAGGAAATCAATAAATATAATATGAATATTTCTCTCTCAAGAGAAATTAACGATGCAGTTGTTAATATTAAATCTGCAATAATTGCTCTTGATGAATAAACATAGGGTGAAAGGAATTATCCGAACCGTGTTTTCTACAGGCGGATTTCCGTTCATCCTGCGTTAAAATACTCGCCAATCCAAAAGGATTAGCTGCGTTTTTGCCTTGTCTGACCAAAAATCCGCACTGTATAAAATCTACGACCTAAAAGCGAAAGATTTTTATTGGATTTTTGGTGTTGAGGGCGAAGATAGGCTAGCGCCTTTCAAGACCGAAACGCCGAAAAGACTTAAAAAGATTTGCTTTTAGGCAGGTTTGGATAAATCATTTCAACCTAGTAAAGGAGGTTGCACCGTGGCTTTTGAAGGACTTTCAGACAGACTCGATAATGCCTTTAAAAAATTAAAAAGTAAGGGTAGCCTTACCGAATCGGATGTTCGTGATGCTATGCGAGAGGTGCGACTTGCACTTTTAGAGGCAGATGTAAACTATAAGGTTGCCAAGGATTTTACAAATACAGTTACCGAGCGCGCAATTGGTGCAAAGGTTATGGAAAGCCTTACTCCTGCGCAGATGGTTATTAAAATTGTAAACGAAGAGCTTACCGCACTTATGGGCGGAACTCAGGCAAGACTTTCAACAGCGGCGCATCCGCCAACAGTTGTTATGATGTGTGGTCTTCAGGGTTCAGGTAAAACAACTCATAGTGCTAAAATCGCTCTCAGACTCAAAGAACAGGGACACAGACCTCTTCTTGTTGCTTGTGACATTTATCGTCCTGCTGCTATTAAGCAGTTGCAGGTTGTTGGTGAGCAAATCGGTGTTCCCGTTTTTGAAATGGGTACTGAAAACCCCGTTAAAATTGCAAAAGAAGCAATCAAGGTTGCAAAAGATAACGGTTATGACTATGTATTCCTTGATACTGCTGGTCGTCTTCATATTGACGAGCAGCTTATGCAGGAGCTTAAGGATGTAAAGGCAGAGGTTAAGCCTCACGAAATTCTTCTTGTTATCGACTCAATGCTCGGTCAGGATGCAGTTACCGTTGCTTCAAGCTTCAATGACGCTCTCGGTATTGACGGTCTTGTTCTTACAAAGCTTGATGGTGACACCCGAGGTGGTGCAGCGCTTTCTGCAAGAGCAGTTACAGGTAAGCCTATTAAGTTTATCGGTATCGGTGAAAAACTGGGAGATCTTGATGTCTTCCACCCTGACAGAATGGCAAGCCGTATTCTCGGTATGGGTGACGTGCTTTCTCTTATTGAAAAAGCTGAAATCGCTCTTGATGAGAAAAAAGCGGAGCAGCTCGAAAAGAAGCTTCGTGAAAACAGAATTGACCTTAACGATATGCTTATGCAGTTTGAGGAAATGAAGAAAATGGGTCCCATGAAGGACATTATTTCTCTCATTCCCGGACTTAATAAAAAGGTTAAGGACACAGATGTTGACGATAAGCAGATTGATTATACAATGGCAATCATCCGTTCGATGACTTTGAAGGAACGCGAAAATCCCGATATAATCAATCCTTCAAGAAAAAGAAGAATTGCCGCAGGCTGTGGCTTGCAGGTTGAGGATGTCAATCGTCTTCTTAATCAGTATCGTTCAATGCAGAAGCTTTATAAACAGCTTAATGGCAAAGGTTCTAAAAAAATGATGAAGCGTATGCAGCGCATGGGTATGGGCGGAGGAATGCCCGGCGGTATGGGCGGCATAGGTGGATTCCCAATGTAAGTCTTTAAACACAAGTGTGTTTAATATAAATTAGTTTATTATTATTTTACTTTTCGGAGGTAATTAAAATGGCAGTAAAAATTCGTCTTCGCCGTATGGGCGCAAAGAAAGCACCTTTCTATCGTGTAGTAGTTGCAGATTCACGTTATCCTCGTGATGGCAGATTTATCGAAGAAATTGGTTACTACAACCCCATCAGCAATCCCGCAGAAATCAAAATTGATGCAGAGAAAGCAACAAAATGGATTCAGAACGGCGCTCAGCCCACTGATACAGTTCGTGACCTTCTCAAAAAAGAAAACATCATTAAGTAATTAGGTGACTACGATGAAAGAATTACTCGAAACAGTCGCAAAGGGACTCGTTGATGCCCCTGACGCAGTCGAGGTCACTGTTGACGAGCCCAACGAAGAGGGTGTAGTTGTTTATCATCTTCACGTCGGACCCGACGATATGGGAAGAGTTATCGGTAAGCAGGGTAGAATTGCAAAGGCAATCCGTACTGTTATGCGTGCCGCAGCTATTCGTAAAGATGTAAAGGTACAGGTCGATATCGACTAAATTGAAGACGGTTGCTTTTAGCGCATAAGGCGTTTTTTACACACTCGGAGTATCTTTATACGCCGTCGGTGTAAAATTCCGCCTTCTGCATCTAAAATCAACTCGTCTTTGTTTTTTTTGTTTGGTTTTAGTCTTCATTTATTTTTGGAGTATTTATGATTAAAGAATTTCTTGAAATCGGGCAGATTGTCAGCACTCACGGAATAAAGGGTGAGGTGCGACTTAATCCTTGGTGTGATTCTCCCGAGTTTGTAAAAAAGTTTAAAACTCTTTACCGCGATGAAAAGGGAAACGACATTTTTAAAATTGTTTCCTGCCGTCCTCACGGTAATGTTGCTGTGCTTAAAATCGAGGGTGTTGATACCGTTGAAGCGGCGCAGAAATTGAGAAATACAATTCTTTATATGAAGAGAGCAGATGTTAATTTGCCTGAGGGTAAATGGTTCGTTTCTGAGCTTATTGGCTGCGCTGTTCTTGATTACGATGATAATAATATTTGCTATGGCAAAATTAAAGATATAGAAAGCTATACCGCAAATGATGTGTGGTACATTGAAACTCCTGATGGCAAAGAGGTTCTTATTCCTGCAATCAAGGATGTTGTTATCAAATGCGATGTGGTAAATGATGTTGCATACATTCGTCCGTTAAGGGGGCTTTTCGATGAGGTTTGATATTTTAACTCTCTTTCCCGAAATGTGCGAGGCGGTAATGGGCGAAAGCATTATCGGTAGGGCGAGAAAAGCAGGGAAGGTGGAAATGAATTTCCATCAGATTCGTGATTTTGCCATAAACAAGCATAATCAGGTGGATGATACACCCTATGGCGGTGGCGCAGGTATGCTTATGATGGCTCAGCCAATTTACGATTGCTTTATGAAGGTATGTGAAGAGGCAGGAACGAAGCCACATTTGATTTATATGTCACCCTGCGGAAAAACTCTTACTCAGGAACGAGTTAAAGAGCTTTCAAAAATGGAGAATATTGCAATTCTTTGCGGTCGCTATGAGGGTGTTGACCAAAGGCTTATTGACGAGATTGTTGATGAAGAAATTTCTATCGGTGACTATGTTGTAACCGGTGGAGAGCTTCCCGCAATGATTGTTGCAGATGCAGTTTCCCGTATGCTTCCCGGCGTTCTTTCAGAGCCCGAGGGCTTTATGGGCGAGAGTCATTACTCCTCTCTTCTCGAATACCCTCAGTACACAAAGCCACCCGTATGGCACGATATGGCGGTTCCCGAGGTTCTCGCCTCAGGACATCATGCTAATATCAAAAAGTGGCAGAGAGAGCGTTCTATTGAAAAAACCCTTGAACGCCGTCCCGACCTTCTTGAAAATGCAGAGTTAGATAAAAAAGAACGCGCATTTCTTGAAGAATTGCGAAACAAAGTTGATTAATTGTCTATCTTCAATAATATCTATTGACAATTGTAGTTAAGTTGCACAAAACACGCCGTTGAAATTTTATGAGGTTTAGTATTCCATCCGAATTATTGGTTTTTGAATAAAAGGTTGGTCTTTTTTCGTTGACTTAAAAGGTTTTAGTGGTATAATATAGTAAATGAATTGCAGATTTTTGCACTCATAACAGTAAGAAATAATTCAATGTTATAATTTTGAATGTGGGAGAATTATTATGTACGTTAAAGATGTAACAGTTAAAAATCAGGTAGGTCTTCATGCACGTCCCGCTACTTTCTTTATTCAGAAAGCTAACGAGTTCAAGTCTTCAATCTGGCTTGAGAAGGAAGAAAGAAGAGTAAACGCAAAGAGCCTTCTCGGCGTTCTTTCTCTCGGTATTATGGGTGACACCGAAATCCGCATCATTGCAGGCGGTGTTGACGAAGAACAGGCAGTTAATGCTCTCGTTGCTTTAGTGGACAGCGGCTTCGCAGAGGTTTAATTCAGATTTTAAAGCGGTAAAGGGTAACCTTTACCGCTGTTTTTATAAAGTGCAAAGTGTTAAGCGCAAAGGGCAAAGTGTTTTTTGTTTTGCATTTTGCATTTTGCGTTTTGCATTTTAAAGGTGGTGAGTATATGGAACAACGACTCCGTCGATTAAAGGACAAGGCTAATAAATTGCCCTTAAGTCCCGGTGTTTATATTATGAAGGATAAGGATAATGAGATTATTTACATCGGCAAGGCCAAGGCTCTTAAAAACAGAGTAAGTCAGTATTTCGGCTCTCAGCAGAAGCATTCAACCAAGGTGCAGAAAATGGTTGAAAATGTTCAGGATTTTGACTATATACTCACTGATAGCGAGTTTGAAGCACTTGTTCTTGAATGTAGCCTTATAAAGCAGAATATGCCTAAATACAATATTCTTTTGAAGGACGATAAGGGCTTCAGCTATATTAAGGTTACCAAAGGCGATTGGCAGAATATTTACCCCGTTCTTCAGAAGGATGATGAAGAGGCAGAATACATCGGACCATATACCGCAGGCTATAGCGTAACAAAGGCGGTAGAGGAAGCGAAAAAGGTTTTTAAACTTCCTACTTGTGGGAAGGTGTTTCCGCGAGATATAGGAAAGGGCAGACCATGTCTTAACCACCATATCGGCATTTGCTGTGCGCCTTGCTCGGGTAAGCTTAAAAACAGCGAGTATAAGAAGAATGTATCGGATGCTCTGGATTTTCTTAAAAACGGAAGCAAGGAAACAATAAAGCGTTTGACTGAGCAGATGAACGAGGCTGCAGAAAACCTTGAGTTTGAGAAAGCAGCCAAAATCCGCGATACTATAAAAAGCATTGAAAAGGTTGGCAGTAACCAGAAGGTTGTTTCCTCAACCTATAAGGAACAGGATGTTTTTGCACTTTCCGTTATGGATGGCAAAGCTTGTTTTTCCGTTCTTCGTTTCAGCGATAACAGACTTTTTGATACGGAGCATTTCTTCGCAGAAGAGGGCGATAAAATCTCTGAAATGAGAGAGGAATTTATCACCTCATACTATTCAATGAACAGAAAAATTCCGCCGAGAATCGAAATCGACGGAGAGGTTGAAGATATAGAAAATATCGAAAAATGGCTTTCCGAAAAGCGCGGAACAAATGTAAATATAGTTATACCTCAGAAGGGCGTTCAGGCAAGGCTTGTTGAAATGTGCAAGTCCAATGCATCTCAGAAATTGCTTGATAAATATAGGGTTAATGACAGAAACAGAGAAGCTCTGGAGGAGCTTTCGCTTCTTCTCGGAATGTCAAAGCTTCCTGAATATATCGAGGCATACGATATTTCTCATACCGGTGGTAGCGACAATGTTGCAGGTATGGTTGTTTTCAAGGACGGCAAACCTCTTAAGGAAGCCTATCGCCGTTTCGCAATAAAGGGTTTCAGCGGTCAGGACGATTACCGCTCAATGAATGAGGTGCTTGCCCGTCGCTTTGAGGAATATTATGCCCATAAGGAAAAGGGCGAAACAGTGGGCTTTGCAAGGCTTCCTGACCTTATTTTGCTTGATGGTGGCAAGGGTCAGGTCAATGCGGTTTTACCGCTTTTAAAGGAATATAATATTGATGTTCCTGTTTTCGGTATGGTTAAAAACAGCAAGCACAGAACCTCTGCGATTTCTACCGCAGGTGGCAGAATTGATTTTAATGCGAGAAAAAAAGCATTCGCTCTCGTTACAAATATTCAGGATGAGGTTCATAGATTTTCTGTTGCATACCACCGCAAAAAGCATACAAAAACTGCCCTTACCGCATCACTTACAGACATCAAGGGTATCGGAGAAAAAAAGGCTAAAAATCTTATTATAAAATTCAAAACAATGGATGCAATAAGAGAAGCCACAAGGGCAGAATTAATGAGCGTTCCCGGCATAACCGAAGCCAATGCAATTGAAATAATCAAAGCCTTTAAGGGAGAATAAAACAACAAGGAACAGACTTTTGGGCCTGTTCCTTGTTGTTTATCTGTATTCAAAATTCCAATCAGGTTCGCCGTCGCAGCTTTCTTTCATTTTCTCGTTCCAGTTGCAGAAGATTTCAGAAAACTCGTCGCTTAAAAACATGGGTATATATTTATCAAAATTAGGGGAGAGCTTCATATTATTAAGGCTTTCAAGACTTGTGAAGAAAACCTCGCCTTCGTCGGTAGCCTTTAAAAGCTCACCCTCATAATCTGATGTTTTATACATATGAACAAAATATTTGTCATTGTTATCTATGTTATGCCAATGAACCAAGCCACAGTACTTAAGGTTCGTGACGGTAAGTCCCGTTTCTTCCTTAACCTCTCTTACGGCACTGTCATATATACTTTCACCATTGTCAACATGACCGCCGGGAAAGGTAATTCCGCACCAATATTTAATTCTTTTTTGCACTAAAACCTCTTTTGTTTCAGGGTTTTGAATCATAACCATATTTGTTAATTCTATTTTGGGCATTGCTATTCTCTTTTCTTTATTTGTTGGTTTAATATTAGCATCGGGTGGGGGAGATGTCAAATGTATTGCCATACTTATAGTTTATTCCACGGTACAGGCAAGCCTGTACCCTACGAGAAACGGAAGAGAACAAAATACCGCACAATATGGTGGGTAATGGGTAATTGTTTGTAAGAGTAAATTTCACTTTAAAGTTCGAATAAAAACTTGACAAATACGGTGAGAAAATGTAATAATAAACTGATATTATATGTCATAAAGAAATATAATATATTTATATTTAATTTATGGAGGTGTCGGCTGATGCGAGTTATTACAGGCTCTGCCCGCGGAAGAAAATTGAAGACTCTTGAGGGTGATAGTGTCAGACCTACAACCGATAAAGTTAAGGAGTCAATTTTTAATATCATTCAGTTTGATATTGAGGGCAGACGAATTCTTGATATGTTCTGCGGTTGCGGTCAGCTGGGTATTGAGGCTTTGAGTCGCGGTGCCGAATCTGCTGTGTTTGTTGATATTTCAAGAGCATCAATTGCTGTTACAGAAGAAAATCTTGCAACAACAGGCTTCAGGGGTGTTTCAAAAACCGTCCTTGCAAACTCTCTTGAATACCTTGACAGAACCTCGGAGATTTTTGATATTGCTTTCCTTGACCCGCCTTATCACGCAGGTATTATGGATGATGCAATTGAAAGAGTTGCTCCTCATATGGCAGATGGTGGTATAATCGTCTGCGAAACAGGCGAAAGAGAGGTTCTTCCTGAAGAAATTGAGGGCTTCACCTCGAAACGCTATAAATACGGTAAAATTGCATTAACTGTATATAGAAAGGGGAATTCATAATGGGTAAAACAGTTGTTTGTCCCGGTAGCTTTGACCCCCTTACAATAGGTCATCTTGATATTATTACCCGTTCTGCAAAGCTTTTTGATAAGGTTATTGTTGTTGTAATGAGAAATCCCAATAAGGACAGCGGAAGCTTTACAACTGAGGAACGAGTAGAATTTATAAAGCGCTGCACCAAAAATCTTTCCAATGTATCAGTTGATAGCTATGCAGGTCTTCTTGCAGAGTATGTCCGCGAAAAGGGTGCATCAGCAGTAGTTAAAGGCTTGAGAGCTATTTCTGACTATGATGATGAATTCCGTCAGGCGCTCACAAACCAGAAGCTTAATTCCGAAATGGAAACAATTTTTATGGTTTCAAACGCAGAGCATATGTTCTTAAGCTCCAGCGTAGTTAAACAGGTCTGCAGCTTGGGTGGCGATATTTCAACCTTTGTCCCCGAGGAAATCTGCAACGATATAGTAAAGAGATTATCTAAGTAAAAATAAAATTTAAGGAGATGTCGTTACAATGGCTACAAGTATTGTAGAAAAATCACTTGCTGATATGGAACAGCTTATTGATGAGGCGAAATCAGTTCCCTTCTCAACAAAAACTCTTATGGACACAGAGGAGCTTTCAAGACTTATTGAAGATATCCGTCTTAATATGCCCGAGGAAATTACTCAGGCAAAGAGAATTGCTCAGGAAAGACGCGATATTCTCGATCAGGCTCAGCTTGAAGCAGAGGACATCATAAACAAGGCTCGTCAGAGAGCTGACCTTATGATTGAAGAGCATCAGATTACAAAAGAGGCTAAAAGTGCAGCTGAAGATATTTTCCGTCAGACAAAGGCAGAAGCAGATGCACTTCTTTCTTCATCTAAAAAACGCGCTGAAGAAATCACTCTTAAAGCAGAAAAATGGTCAAACGACATCAGAAGAAACGCAAGCTCTTATGTTGAAACCATTATCAGAGATACTGATGAAACTCTTACAAACAGTGTTAATGACATCAGAAAGCTTCGTCAGAGCGTAAAAGAAGCTCTTGCACACAATAACACTACAAGACCTGATTTTGAATAAGGTGAATTTTTAATGGAAAAAGAAAAACTTTGTTTGCGCTGTATGCGAAAAATCGGTGACAATGATTTTTGTCCCTATTGTCGCAAAGAAAACAGCGAACCCCAGAAGGAACCCTTTTTGCCTCTTAAAACTGTTGTAGGCGGAAGGTATCTTGTGGGCAAACTTGTTGCTTCAAATAGCGAAGGCGCAACCTATTATGCCTTTGATATGGAGAAGAAAATTCCTGTTACCTTAAGAGAACTTTTTCCTGCAGGAATTCTTTCAAGAGGCGAGGGTAATTATTGTCTCGTTAATATTGGTAAGGCATCAGATTTTATTGATGCAAAAGAAGATTTTGTTAAGCTCTGGACTAAGCTTACAGAAATCAAGGGCTTTACTGCATTAACTCAGGTTTATGGTCTTGTTGAGGATTTAGGTACTGTATATGCAGTCAGCGAGTATCTTGGCGAAGGTAAAACCTTAAGAGAATTCCTTTTAGCCCAGGAAACAGGCTATATTTCATGGGATGATGCAAGGATTCTCTTTATGCCTGCTCTTTCCGCTTTAGGTGAGCTTCACTATGCAGGGATTATTCATGGCGGTATTTGCCCCGAAACTCTCATTATTGATAAAAACGGAAAGCTTCGTATTACAGGCTATTCTATTGAAGCGGTTCGTCGTCAGAAAAGCTCAATGGAAAGCGAATTGTTCGATGGCTATGCAGCAGTGGAGCAGTATGGCTTCAGCGAAGGCTTGAGCACAAGCACAGATATTTACGCTTTCTCTGCAGTTCTTTACAGAGCACTTATCGGTAGCGTGCCTATGAGCTCTGCATCAAGACTTACAAATGATAAGCTTATGATTCCGGGCAAATTTGCAGAGCAGTTACCTGCTTATGTTATAAATGCCCTTGTAAACGGCTTGCAGATTTTACCCGATGACAGAACAGTTACTGCAGAAGAATTGAGAGATGAGCTTTCTGCTTCTCCTGCGGCGGCAGGCACTGCTTCTGTAGCGTATTCTTCAATGTATGCTTCTCAGGCTGATGATGCCGAAGAAACAATTGTTGAAGAGGTTGAGCTTGAGGAAGAAAACGAGGAAACTCCCGATTCTCCCAAAATTAAGAAAAGCACAATTGCGGTATTCGCTATAAGCGTTATTCTTTGTCTTGGAATTCTTATTGTTGCTCTTGTTGGTATAAAAGGCTTTTCTGATAAAGACGATAAAGAAACTACAACAGAAGAGATAACTGATGAGTATGCTTCCGAGGAAGATACAACAGGCGAAATCGGTGCTTCAAGTATAACTGTTCCCAATTTCAGAGGCAGAGCCTTTGACGATATAAAAGCGGATAAGATTTATGACGGTTTCCTTGTTTTTAAAACAGAGTATGTTGACAGCGATGAAAAAAAAGGCAATGTTATTTCTCAGGATTTAACAGAAGGTACTATTGTTTTCGAGGAACGAACCATTACCCTGCGTATCAGTAACGGTAAAGAGGTCCCCGATGTATTGGGTCAGACCTTGAAGGATGCAGTAGCAGACCTTAAGGCTGCAGGCTTTAAAAAGGTTGAAACTGTTGCAGGAAATGTAGCAGACAGAGAATCTGACTCTATGAAGGTTTACAGCGTTGTCTGCCAGGAATCAAGGACAGATAACTGGGTTGCTATTCCTGATGACAGAAGACTTTCCGTAAGTGATAAGATTATTGTTTATTACTATGGCGAGTATGTTGAAGAAACAACCGAGGAAACAACCGAGGAAATAACCGAGGAAATAACCGAGGTGGATGAGCCTGCTTTAGATGATGGAAATGCTGATACTCCCGCGGAAGAATAAAATATAAAAAAATACTTGACAAATGATAACAAAGTTGGTATTATATTGTGGCAATAAAGCAGAACTGTTCCGTTCTCACCAACCGAGAGTATTGTTTGGTCAATAGTTTCATTAATTAACGCCACAGGTGCGTTTTGGAGCTCGAACGGAATTTCTGTTCGAGCTTTTCATTATTTTTTGGAGGTGCTTAGGTATTAGCAAGGAGAATCAAATCAACGAAGAAATCAGAGATAAAGAAGTCAGAGTTATTTCTGCAGACGGCGAGCAGGTCGGAGTTATGTCCGCAAAGGAAGCTATCACTTTAGCAGAAAAAGCAAATCTTGACCTTGTTAAAATTGCTCCCAACGCTGTTCCTCCTGTTTGCAAGATTATGGACTACGGTAAGTTCAAATTCGAACAGGCTAAGCGTGAAAAAGAAGCAAAGAAAAAACAGAAGGTTATGGATATCAAAGAGGTTCGTTTATCTTTGAATATCGACACAGGAGACTTTAACACAAAGGTAAACCATGCTCTCCGTTTCTTAAAGGACGGCGACAAGGTTAAGGTGTCAATTCGTTTCAGAGGCAGGGAGATGGCACACACCGAATACGGCACTACAATTATGCAGCGTTTTGCAGAAGCTTGTTCCGAAACCAGTTCAGTTGAAAAAGCTGCTAAGCTTGAAGGTCGTCAAATGCTTATGTTCCTTGTTCCCAAAGCATCCAAGTAAAATTTAAGGAGGATATTATTATGCCTAAAATTAAAACTCACTCAGGCGCTAAGAAGCGTTTCAAAATGTCTAAAAACGGTAAGCCGATTCGTGCACATGCAAACAAATCTCACATCCTTACCAAGAAAACAACAAAGCGTAAAAGAGGTCTTCGTAAGACTAATGTTGCAGACGTTACAAATCAGAAGCAGATTAAACGTCTTATTCCTTATAAATAAGAAGAAAACGGTACAGGAGGTAACTTATAATGGCACGTATTAAAGGTGCGATGATGACTCGCAAAAGAAGAAATAAAGTTCTTAAACTCGCAAAGGGTTATTATGGCTCAAAGAGCAAACTTTTCAAAACAGCTAAACAGGCTGTTATGAAGAGCGGTAACTATGCTTACATCGGTCGTAAGCAGAAGAAGAGAGATTTCCGTCGTCTTTGGATCACAAGAATCTCTGCTGCTTGCAAAATGAATGGTATCAACTACTCAACATTCATCAACGGCCTCAAAAAAGCAGGTATCGAACTTAACAGAAAAATGCTCTCCGAAATTGCTATCGCAGATCCCGAAGGTTTTGCAGCACTCGTAGAGAAAGCAAAAGCAGCTCTTTAATAATCGATTATTGCGCCCGACCAAAAACTTGGTCGGGCGTAAGATGTTTTTTTAACTATGGAAAAAATAACAAGTAAAGCAAACGACCGCGTTAAATTCGCGGTGAAAATTCGTGAAAGCAGTTCTCTCAGAAGACAGGAAAAGCTGTTTTTTGCAGAGGGTGCAAGACTCTGCTTCGATGCGGCTTCAACCGGTGTTGAAATAGCAGAAATGTATGTAACAGAGAAAGCATTAAGTAAATATTCAGACTATGTGCGTTTGGTTGAAGAGAAAGCCGAGCGTTGCTTTGTTGTGTCTGAGGATGTGGCTGAAAAGCTCTCTGATACAAAGAATAGTCAGGGCGTTTTCTGCCTTTGTAAAATGCTTGACAAAAATATAAATATAGGTAAAATAAAATACAATGGGAAATATATTGCCTTGGAAGATGTTTCAAATCCTGCCAATTTAGGTGCAGTTGTAAGAACTGCCGAAGCGGTAGGACTTGATGGCGTTATCGTAAGCGGTGGTTGTGATATTTACAATCCCAAATCTCAAAGAGCTGCTATGGGCTCTCTTTTCAGACTCAATGTTGTTGAGGTTGAGAATTTGCCCGAAACCCTAAAGGAGCTTTCTGAAAACGGTATGGCTGTGCTTGCAGGTGTTCCCGATTCAACTGCAGAAAAATTAACTGAGGTTGATATGAGTGGCGGTGTTGTTGCAGTCATCGGTAATGAGGGTAATGGTATTACCGAGGAAACCTGTAAGGTGGCAACAAAGCTTGTAACGATACCTATGAAGGGCAGAGCAGAATCTCTTAATGCTGCCGCTGCCGCTTCAATTATTATCTGGGAAATGATGAGATGAGTAATTGTCCTGTTGAATATTGGATATGGCTGCAGAACGCATTGGGCGCAGGTGCGCGTACCGATGAGATTCTTGCATATTTCAAAACCCCTGAAGAAATGTATAAAGCAGGGGATTATGAATGGCGTTTATCAGGACTTTTAACTCAACGAAAAATCGAAGCTTTAAAAAGCTCTACCTTTGAAAAAACTACCGAGATAATAAATGAATGTCGTCAGAAGGGGTATAAAATAATAACTCCCGACGACAATCTTTTTCCTGACAGATTGAAAAATCTTCCCGATATGCCCCTTGTTCTTTACGGAGTCGGTGATTGCTCGGTTATGAATGATGCCGTAAGCATCGGTATGGTCGGTACAAGAAACGCCAGTAATTACGGAATCGAAACTGCGCAGAAATTATCTTTTCTGCTTGCTCTTTCCGGTGCAACAATCGTAAGCGGTGGTGCCTTGGGTATTGACAGCGAGGCTCACGCAGGTGCAATGCTGGCAAAAGGTCGCACCCTTGCATTTTTAGGCTGTGGTCTTTCTGTGAATTATCTTATGGAAAATGCAGCCTTAAGAAGAGCTATAACAAGATATGGCGCAGTAGTGTCAGAATACTCACCATTCACTACCGCAAGCAAAACAACCTTTCCAACAAGAAACCGTCTTATTTCAGGTGTTTCCTTGGGTGTCGTGGTTGTTGAAGCAGGTGTGAAAAGCGGTTCGCTTATTACTGCTAATTTTGCACTTGAGCAGGGCAAGGATGTTTTTGCAGTACCTGGTGATATTGTCCGCTCATCCTTCGACGGAACAAATCACCTTATCAAAAACGGCGCAAAGCCCGTCTTTACCGCAGAAGATGTGTTAAGTGAATACGAGTATCGCTACGGAGATTTACTTGATATGTCAAATTCAAGGACAACTATTGCTTCTGTTCCTTATGTGGATTACAGAAAAAAGAAAGAAAAATCACAGGCAAATCCCGTGAAAAAAGAGGCTACAATAAAAGTAGTCGAAAAACCAAAAGAGAAAATTGAAAAGAAAAAGCTTCCCGAGGATATGAGTGAAGAAGCAAAAATCATTTATTCAGTACTGAATGAAAATGGCGTTCATATTGATGATATTGTAAGGGAAACAAATTTAAAAATGAATGTTGTACTGTCTAGTCTGACTGAACTCGAAATATTGGATTTTGTTCAGCTGGAAAGCGGTAAGAAATATAAAATAATCTAAAGCGTTTATATAGCGAAAGGATGAAACCAATGTCCAAACTTGTTATTGTTGAGTCTCCTGCGAAAGCAAAGACCATCAAAAAATATCTTGGCAATGATTTTGATGTTGTGGCTTCAATGGGTCACATCAGAGATTTGCCCGCAGCAAAGCTTAATGTTGATGTAAAAAATGACTTTAGTCCTAAATATGCAATTATCAAGGGAAAGGAGAAACTTGTCAAAGAGCTTAAAGATAAGGTTCAGTGCTGTGACAAGGTGTATCTCGCAACTGACCCTGATCGCGAGGGAGAAGCGATTTCATGGCATCTTGCAACTGTTTTAGGACTTGACCTTAATGATAAAAACAGAGTTAAATTTAACGAAATTAATGAAACAAGCGTAAAGCGTGGTATCAGCAATCCCGAGGTTGTTGATATGGGTCTTGTTGATGCTCAGCAGGCTCGCCGTATTCTTGACAGACTTGTTGGTTACAGACTCAGTCCTTTCATTTCACAGAAAATCAGAAGAGGTCTTTCTGCAGGCCGTGTGCAGAGCGTTGCAGTTCGTCTTATTGTTGACCGTCAGGAGGAAATTGAAAAATTCAATCCCGAAGAGTATTGGTCAATTGATGCAAAATTCCTTTCAAACAGAAAAACATTGAGCGCAGCTCTTACTGCGGATGAAAACGGCAAGGTTAAAATCGAAAATAAAGAGCAGGCTGATTATTATCTTTCTCGCCTTGAAGATGCAGTTTATACCGCATCAAGCGTTAAAAAGGGTACAAGAAAGAAACAACCAGCTCCACCCTTTATTACTTCTTCAATGCAGCAGGAGGCTTCAAGAAAGCTTAACTTCCAGGCTCAGAAGACAATGAAAATCGCTCAGGAGCTTTATGAAGGTATCGAGCTTGAAGGAAGCGGTATGACAGGTCTTATCACATATATGAGAACTGACTCTCTTCGTATTTCTGAAGAAGCAAGAGCGGCAGCAAATGCTTTTATCACAAAGGAATACGGTGAAAAATATCTTCCTGAAAAG